>CAYQAY010000024.1:0-64090 GCA_964415585.1 uncultured Reyranella sp. | reverse complement strand
GATCGCTGAGCTTGAAAAGCTGCTCCATCAGCAGCTCGGCTGGCACGTTGCCGGTGCGCGGCTCCAGAACGATGCGCACGTCGTCGGCCGACTCGTCGCGCACGTCCTCCAGGATCGGCAGCTTCTTGGCATTGATGATCTCGGCGATGTGCTCGATCAGCTTGCCCTTCTGCACCTGGTACGGGATTTCGGTGACGACGATCCGGTACTGCCCGCGTGGCAGTTCCTCCTTCTCCCACTTGGCGCGCAGGCGGAAAGCACCGCGACCGGTCTTGTAGGCCTCCACGATCGACTCGCGCGGCTCGACCAGGATGCCGCCGGTCGGGAAGTCCGGCCCCCTGACCAGGTCGACCAGCGTCTCGATGCGCGAGTTCGGCGTCTTGATCAGGTGCAGCAGCGCGTCGCAGAGCTCACCCGCATTGTGCGGCGGGATCGACGTGGCCATGCCGACCGCAATGCCGGCTGCACCGTTGGCCAAGAGGTTCGGGAAGCCGCCCGGCAGCACGACCGGCTCCTCGGTCGAGCCGTCGTAATTGGGGCGGAAGTCGACGGCGTTCTCGTCGATGCCCGTCAGCAGCGCCTCGGAGACCTCGGTGAGGCGCGCCTCGGTGTAACGCATGGCTGCGGGATTATCGCCGTCGATATTACCGAAGTTTCCCTGGCCCTCGATCAGCGGGTAGCGCGCCGCGAATTCCTGCGCCAGGCGCACCAGCGCATCGTAGATCGACTGGTCGCCATGGGGATGATACTGGCCAATCACGTCGCCGACCACGCGCGCGCTCTTCTTGAAAGCGCTGTTGGGGTCGAGCCGGAGCTGGCGCATCGCATAGAGCAGACGGCGATGGACCGGCTTCAGGCCGTCGCGCACATCCGGCAGCGAGCGGGCCATGATCGTCGAGAGCGCATACGACAGATAGCGCTCCTGGAGCGCCTGGCCGAATTGCACCGGCTTGACCGCCGCGAGCGGGACGACGTTGCTTCGTTTGGCCATGAACTCGGACGAGAGGGGGACAGCCACGATTCTTGGCCGTGGCCTCGGATTGTTCTAGCGTTGGAGCGACTCCATAAATCTCGCCCGCGCAGGAGGCAAGGGCTTGTTGTGTGGCCAAAAGACATGTCGTTCGAGGAAAAAGCCCGTCAGGTCGAGCCCCCGGAGCAGTTCGCCGTCATCTACCGGCAACCCGCCGGTGGATAGAAAGTCCGGCAGCGGCAAGAGCTTCTCCTTGTAGGGACCGGCGGCAGCCCGAGACACGGCTCTTCCGGTCTTGGGCGAGACATAAGCCAGGTCGTCGGTCGCTCCCGTCGCCGCACACTTCTCGAGATCGAGCCCGAAGCCCAGCTCCTGCAGGAGCCCGAGTTCCAGCCGCACGTAGATCGCAGGCCAGCCGGGATGGCCGATCGCGCCCAGGAAGGCGGCGAAGCCGTCGAACATCGCCAGGTGCGGCTCACGATCGGGCAGCGCGGCATCGACGATCGCGCAGGCGGCCGCCAGTCCCGACAGTTGCACTGCATCGTCGAGCGCGCGGGCGGCATGAGCTTCGCGCAGCTCGCCCGAGTAATTGCCAAGCTGCTCGGAGAGGCGCGCACGCCAGCTCACGTCGACGAGATTGCCCGCCTGCCAGACCGGCCGCGCCCGGCGCGAGATGCCGCCGGGCACGAAGCCCGCGTGTCGGCCGTGGTCGCGCGTCAGCAGCGAAACGACGAGGCCGCTCTCCCCATGCGGACGCGCCGACAGTACGATGGCCTGGTCGTTCCAATCCATGGCGCGTGTATGCCGCGTTTGGCCAAATCGCGCTAGGTTGGCGCCATGAACAGACTGAGCCGGCGCTCGCTGCTTGGGGCAGCACCTGCCGCCGCCCTGCCCTCGCGTCTCTTCGCTCAGCCCGCCGCCCAGCGCCCGCACCTCCAGCAAGGCGTGCAAGCGGGAGATGTCGGCAGCGACGGCATCACGATCTGGAGCAGGGCCGATCGACCCGCGAGGATGATCGTCGACTATTCGACGAACGAGCGCTTCGCCGATCCTACTCGCATGACGGGTCCGACCGCGACCGCGGCCAACGATTTCACGTCGCGCCTGCGTCTCACCGGCCTGCCGTCCGGCCGCAACGTCTTCTATCGCGTGTCCTACGCCGATCTCGCCGACGAGGCCGTCGCGAGCGAGCCGGTTGCGGGTCGCTTCCGCACGCCGCCGACATCCAACGCCGACGTGAGCTTCGTCTGGTCGGCCGACACGGTCGGTCAAGGGTGGGGTATCAATCCCGACATCGGCGGCATGACGATCTACGAGTCCATGCGCCGGCTGGCGCCGGATTTCTTCGTCCATTGTGGCGACACGATCTACGCCGACAATCCGCTGCGCCCCGAGAAGAAACTGCCGGACGGGCGCATCTGGAAGAACCTGGTTACCGACGCCAAGGCCAAGGTTGCCGAAACGCTCGCGGAGTTCCGCGGCAACTATCTCTACAACTTCCTCGATGCCAACCTCAGACGCTTCAACGCCGAGGTGCCGATGATCGCCCTGTGGGACGATCACGAGGTAGTCGACAACTGGTACTGGGAGAAGCGTCTCGACGCCGATCCGCGCTACCAGGAGAAGGACGTCAGAGTGCTGGCAGGGCGTGCCCAACGGGCGTTCCGCGAATACATGCCGTTCGCGGAAGAGCCCGAGGGGCGGTTTCGTCTCTTCCGCAAATTCTCGTTCGGCCCCCTGCTCGATGTCTTCCGACTCGACATGCGGAGCTATCGTACGCCCAACGGCGGAAACCGTGAAAGCGCCGTGACCGCCTTCCTCGGCGCCGAGCAGGTGGACTGGCTGAAGCAGGCGCTACATTCGTCACGTGCGATCTGGAAGATCGTCGCCTCCGACATGCCGATCGGCCTCGTAGTCTACGACGACTGGCGCGCCAAATCTGGCTTTGAGGCCATCGCCAATGCCGAGGACGGACCGCCGCTCGGGCGTGAGCTCGAGATCGCCGGCCTGCTCTCGTTCATCAAGCAGGAGCGCATCCGCAATGTGCACTGGATCACCGCCGACGTGCACTATCCCGCGACGCATCGCTACGATCCTGCACGCGCCGCCTTCTCCGACTTCACGCCGTTCTATGAATTCGTTTCCGGCCCGCTCTGCGCCGGCGGCTTCGGGCCGAGCTCGCTCGATCGCACCTTCGGACCGGAGGTCGTGTTCCAGAAACCGCCGCCCGCCGGCCGCTTCGACCTCTCGCCGCTCGAGAATTCGTGCCATTTCGGCCATGTCCGGATCGACGGGCGCAACGGCGCTATGACCGTCACCCACCGCGACGCAGCGGGCGCCGTCATTCACGCGCTCCAACTCAACGCGACTTAGGGTCGTAGTCGAGGCCTATCGACCGGTAGTGCGAGGGGTCGTCGGCCCAGCGCTCGCTCACCTTCACGTGCAGAAAGAGATGAACCGGGCGTTCCAGCATCTGGCCGAGCTCGTGGCGGGCGCGCGCGCCGATCTGCTTGATGCGCGCCCCGCCCTTGCCGAGGAAGATCGCGCGCTGTCCTTCGCGCTGCACGTGGATCGTCTGCTCCACGCGCACGCTGCCGTCCGGGCGGTCCTCCCACTTGTCGGTCTCGACAGCGGCCTCGTAGGGCAGCTCCTGGTGGAGCTGCAGGAAGACCTGCTCACGCGTCACCTCGGCCGCCAGCAGGCGCAACGGCAGGTCGGCCGCCTGGTCCTCGGGGTAGAGGAACGGGCCCGTCGGCACGGTCTCGGCGAAGGCCTTTAGCAGGTCGGCGATTCCGTCGGCCTTGAGTGCGCTCACCATGAAGGTACGATCGAACGGTACGATGGCGTTCAGCTCGGCGGTCAGCGCCAGCAGCTTCTCGCGCGCCACCAGGTCGATCTTGTTCAGCACAAGGAAGCGCGGCGCCTTCGTATCCTTCAGCCGCTCGGCGATCGCCTGCGTCTCCGGACCGACGCCGCGTTCGGCATCAACGACGAGCGCCACCATGTCGGCGTCGTCGGCGCCCTGCCATGCCGCTGCGACCATGGCGCGCTCCAGGCGACGCTTGGCCACGCGAAAGATACCCGGCGTGTCGACCAGCACAACCTGGGCGCGCGCGCCGTCGGCCAGGTCCGCCATGGCGATGCCGATCACGCGCATGCGCGTGGTCTGCACCTTGGGCGAGACGATGCTCACCTTGGAGCCGACGAGTCCGTTCACCAGCGTCGACTTGCCGGCATTGGGGGCGCCGACCACGGCAACGAAGCCGGCGCGTGTGTTCTCGGTCGTCATGTGCGCTCCAGACGTTCCAGCATCGTGATCGCTGCCCGCCGCTCGGCCTCGCGCTTACTGCCGCCACGACCGCGTGCCGGATCGTGGCCCTTCAGCGCCACGTCGACCACGAAAACCGGCGCATGCGGCGGCCCCTCGCGTTCGACCTCGCGGTAGGCCGGTAACGGAAGGCGCCGGGCCTGCGCCCATTCCTGTAGCGCCGTCTTCGGGTCGCGGGGGGCGACGACCTGCTCGCTCACGCGCTCGCCCCATAGACGTTGTACGCACGTAGCGGCTGCCGCGAACCCGGCATCGAGCAGCACCGCGCCCAGCAATGCCTCGAGCGCATCGGCCAGAATGTTGGGCTTCACCTTGTCGCCCTGTGCCAGCTCGGAGTCGCCCAGACGGAGGTGGCTGCCGAGGCCGATCGCCGTGGCGATCTCGACCAGGGTCTCGGCGCGAACCAGGGAAGCGTGACGGCGCGCCAGCTCGCCTTCGCGTTCGCCCGGAAAGCGCTTAAGCAGCAGCTCGGCCATGGCAAGCGACAACACGCGGTCGCCCAGGAACTCCAGCCGTTCGTTGCCGTGCGGAAAGGCAGCCTTCAGCTCGGGCCGCCGGTCCAGGGCACTGCGATGCGTGAGCGCCTCGGCCACGAGTTCCGATCGCACGAACGCATGACCGAGCCCCTTAGACAGCGCCGCCGGGTCGACGTCGGTCGAACTCAGTTGATTGCCATGAAGAAGCGGTTCCAGCGGATCGCCTGCGGCCATTTCCACGGCTCCAGCCAGCCGGCGGCCGAGGGGTCGTGCGAGAAGAAGATGAACTCAGCGCGGCCGACGAGATTCTCCGAGGGCACATACCAGCCGAGCTGGTCGCGATCTCGCGTCGATCCGGAAAAGTCGCGCAGCATCAGCCGTGTTCGACTGTCGAGCGAATCGTCGCGATTGTCGCCCATGACGAAGTAGGCGCCGGCCGGCACCAGGAACTCCGGCGTGTTGTCCGCCATGCCGTCGTCCCGGTATTCGAGCACGGTGTAGCGGCGTCCATTGGGCAGGGTTTCACTGTACAACGTACCCTTCTGGTAGTGGCCGTTGTTGCCCTTGACGTAGTCGCCGATGCGCAGGCGGTCGACCGGCTTGCCGTTGATGTGCAGCAGGCCGTTGGTGATCTGGATGCGATCCCCCGGCATACCGACGATGCGCTTGATGTAGTCCGTACGGTTGACGCCCTGGCCCTGGTCGCCGGGATACTTGAACACGGCCACGTCACCACGCTCGGGAGGGGCTCCGAAGATCCGGCCCGAAAAGACACCCAACGAAAAAGGGAAGGAATGCTTGCTGTACCCGTAGGAGTATTTCGAAACGAAGAGATAGTCGCCGACCAGGAGGGTCGGAATCATCGAACCCGACGGAATATTGAACGGCTCGATCGCGAAGGTCCGCACGACCAATGCAATCAGCACGGCATAGACCACCGTCCGGATGGTTTCGCCCCATCCGCCGGTTTTCTCCTGTCCCCGTTTGCGACGTTCAGCCACGTCCGTCATCGCCGTACCGTTTCAACGAGCCGCGGCTATAGCAGGGCCAGCAGTCCCTGTCTCCCGCTCCGGTCAGGGCATTGGAAATCTGCAAGGAGTCCATCATGCGGGCCGGTATCATGTCTTCGGAACTGCAGAAATTATCACGATTGCCTGGGCCATCGGATATTCGTCCGTCAGGGTGATGTCGATCTGCGCCGCCATGCCCTGTGGCGTGATTTCCTCCAGCCGGGCCAACGCGCCCCCGGTCAGGATCATGGTGGGCTTGCCGGTGCGCAGATTGGTGACGCCCATGTCGCGCATGAAGACGCCTCGTCGGAAGCCGGTCCCCAAAGCCTTGGAGCAGGCCTCCTTGGCGGCGAATCGCTTGGCATAGCTCCCGGCTCGCGTGGCCCGCCCTTCCGATCGCCGGCGCTCGATCTCGGTGAAGACGCGGCTGACGAAGCGCTCGCCGAAGCGCTCGAGTGACTTCTCGATCCTCCTGATGTCGCAGAGATCGTTGCCGATCCCGAGGATCATGCGGTCGCTCCCCGTGCCGCATCCATGAGACGCCGCATCTCGCGGATCGCCACTTCCAGACCGACGAAGATCGACTCGCCGATCAGGAAGTGTCCGATGTTGAGCTCGCGGACATTGGGGATGGCGGCGATCGGCCCGACCGTCTCGTAGTTGAGCCCATGGCCGGCATGACATTCGAGGCCGAGCCTGGCGCAGTGTGCAGCGGCTTTCTGGAGGCGCACCAGCTCGGCCTGGCGCTCGGCACCCTCGATCTCGCAGTAGCGCCCGGTGTGCAGCTCTACGACCGGTGCACCCAGCGCCACCGCCGCCTCGAGTTGCCGCGAGTCGGCCTCGATGAAGAGTGAAACGCGGATACCGGCCTCGACGAGCCGCGCCACCATCGGCTTCAGGTGGTTGTGCTGGCCGACCGCGTCGAGGCCACCCTCGGTCGTCCGCTCCTCGCGCTTCTCCGGCACGATGCAAGCGGCATGCGGCCGGTGCTTGAGCGCGATCGCCAGCATCTCGTCGGTCGCCGCCATCTCGAAGTTGAGCGGGACGTCGATGCCGTCCATCAAACGCTTGATGTCGTCGTCGATGATATGGCGGCGATCCTCGCGCAGATGTGCGGTGATGCCGTCGGCCCCGGCCTTGACGGCGAGCTGGGCTGCACGCACGGGATCGGGCGTGGGCGTGCCCCGCGCATTCCGGACGGTGGCGACATGATCGACGTTTACGCCCAGACGCAGCTTCGACTCAGCAGACATACGCAATGCTTTCCTGGATGGCCTGGATGATCAGTTGCGGGCGCGCTCGACCGCATTGATGGCAGGCGTGGCGCGTAGCGCCGCCGTGATGTCGGCGAGGTGCTTCACGTCCGAGACCTCGACGTCGATCACCATGTCGAAGAAGTCCATCGACCGGTTGACGATCCTCAGGTTCGAGATGTTGCCCTCGTGACGCGCGATCACGGTCGACAGGCTCGACAAGCTGCCCGGCTGGTTGGCGACGGTGATCTTGAGGCGGCCGGTATAGACGCCGCCCTCGCCCTCGGTGACCGAATCCCAGCCGACGTCGATCCAGCGTTCAGGCGCCTCAGAGAAGCTCTCGAGCGTCGCGCAATCGATCGTGTGGATCGTCACGCCCTTGCCCGTGGTGATGATGCCGACGATGCGGTCGCCCGGCAGCGGATGGCAGCAGCGCGCGAAGTGCACAGCCATGCCGGGGATCAGGCCGCGGATGGCGATCTGGCCCGCCGCGCCTCTGCCACGGCCGCCTTCGGCCGGCTTGCCGGTCTTGGCGCCCGCCTTGGCGCGCGCGCGAGAGATCGGCACCACGTCGGCGCCACCCGGCTTGCGCGGCTGCTTGAGTCCCGGATAGACGGCCGTCAGCACCTCGCGCGCACCGACCAAACCGGCGCCCACCGCCGCGACAAGGTCGTCGACGCTCGCCTGCTTGAAGTTGGTCTTCACGCCATCGAGGCCCTTGTCGGTGACCTCGTAGCCTTCCTCATGGAAGGCCTTGTCGAGCAGCGAACGGCCGAGCTGGATGTACTGCTCGCGCTGGCGTACGCGGATGAAGCGTCGGATCGCGGCCTTGGCCTTGCCGGTGACGACGAAGCGCTCCCAGGTCGGCGACGGCGTCTGCGCCTTGGAGACGACGATCTCGACCTGGTCGCCGTTGGAAAGCTGCGTGCGGAGCGGCAGCATGCGGCCGTTGATTTTGGCGCCGACGCAGGTGTCGCCGACCTGGCTGTGCACGGCATAGGCGAAATCGATGGGCGTTGCGCCGCGCGGCAGGGCAATCAGCTTGCCCTTGGGCGTGAAGCAAAACACTTGGTCCTGGAACATCTCGAGCTTGGTGTGCTCCAGGAATTCCTCGGCATTCGGCGCCTTGTCGAGAATGTCGATGAGGCTGCGCAGCCAGGCGTATTGCGGCGCGTCGGTCGACGGACCGCCCTCCTTGTAGATCCAGTGCGCCGCGACGCCGCGCTCGGCCTGATCCTGCATCTCCTCGGTCCGGATCTGGATCTCGATACGCTGACCGAGCGGGCCGATGACGCCCGTGTGCAACGATCGATAGCCGTTGGGCTTGGGAACGGAGATATAGTCCTTGAAGCGCTGCGGCAGCACCTGGTAGCGCCCGTGCAGCAGGCCGAGCGCCTGATAGCATTGCGCGACGTCGGCGACGATGATGCGGAACGCCATGATGTCGGCGAGCTGCTCGAACGAGACGTTCTTCTTCTGCATCTTGCGCCAGATCGAATAGGGCGCCTTCTCGCGCCCCGATACCTGGGCCGTCAGGCCTCCCTCCTTCAGTGTCCTCACCAGCTCGGCCTCGATCTGCGGGACGAGCTTGTCGCCGCGTTCGCGCAGGTAGCCCTGGCGCGCCAGCACCGACGCGCGGCCATCGGGATTGAGCTCGGCGAACGCCAGCTCCTCGAGCTCGCGCTTGACCTTCTCCATACCGATGCGCGACGCCAGCGGGGCGTAGAGGTCCATGGTCTCCCGTGCGATGCGCTTGCGCCGCGCAGGATCCTTGATGTGCTGCAAGGTCCGCATGTTGTGCAGGCGGTCGGCGAGCTTCACCAGCAGCACGCGGATGTCCGACGACATGGCGAGCACCAGCTTGCGCAGGTTCTCGGCCTCCTTGGTGCTCTCCGACTGGACCTCCAGCCGGCTGAGCTTGGTCACGCCGTCGACCAGCCGGGCGACGTTCTCGCCGAACAGGCTCGCGATCTCGTCGCGCGTGGCGTCGGTATCCTCGAGCGTGTCGTGCAGCAGCCCGGTGACGATCGAGGCTGTGTCGAGCCGCATCTCCGCAAGGATGCCCGCGACCTCGACGGGGTGCGAAAAATAGGGGTCGCCCGAGGCCCTGAGCTGGGTGCCGTGCTTCTTAAGGCCATAGACGTAGGCGCGGTTCAGCACGTCCTCGTCCGCATCCGGATCGTAGGCCTGCACGCGCTCCACGAGTTCAAACTGGCGAATCATGACAATCGCCCATTATACGGGGACGATTGCGTTCGCTCCACGACCTTTGCACGAATAGCAGGGCTGAGCCCTGCCAAGGCTCACTCGGTGACGTCGTCTTCCTCTGCCATCGGCAGCGCCTTGGGCTGAGCCGCCTCGGCGCCCCCCTGCGCCAGCGCCGCCGCGAGCTCCTGCTCGAGCTCGGCCATCTCGTTGACCTCCTCGGGCTTGTCGATGTCGGCGTGCTTCTGCATGCCCTGGATCAGCGAGTCCTTGAGCTGGCCATGGTCGAGCTTGACCTCGGCGATTTCGCGCAGTGCGACCACCGGGTTCTTGTCGCGATCGCGGTCGAGCGTGATCTGCGCTCCGGCCGAGATGTCGCGGGCGCGCTGCGCGGCAAACATGACGAGCTCGAAGCGGTTGGGGACCTGCACGATGCAGTCTTCGACGGTGACGCGCGCCATGGGCGGGACCTCTGAATTCGCGGGAGCCGCGGGTTATACCCCTCCCCGGCCAAAAGACAAGCTAGGCGGGGTGGACGAGCTGGTCCGGGGGCAGCGCCGCCAGCAGCTCCCGGATTGAGGTCCCGGTGACCGGGTGGTACCAATCCGGGGCCAGATCGGCCAGGGGCCGCAGGACAAACGCCCGCTCGGCCAAGCGGGGATGCGGCAGGGTCGCTTTCCCTGGCCGCGGCAAGGCTATTTCCCCACGAAAATCCAGTAAATCCAGATCGATCAGCCGCGGAGCATTGCGCACCGTCCGGACTCGCCCAAACAGGTCTTCGATGGCGTGAAGGGCCTGCAGGACCTCGTCGGCCGTCCGGTCGGTAGCGATCTCGGCAACCACATTGAAATACCAGGGTTGATCGGCCTCGGGGACGGGTGCAGTGCGGTACCAAGGAGACACCCGCAGCAGATCCACGCGCCGTCGCCCGAGTTCCAGGAGGGCAGCCTCCAGGGTTTCGCGGGGCGAAGCATAGTTCGGGTGGGGCATATTTGCCCCGGCGCCTATGAAAATTGATCGTCGGCCAGTGTTGTCCACCAGCAAGCACCTCCAACCCCTTGTGAACTATGGGATAATGGCCTAGACTTAACGCACTGTCGGAGGGGTGTGGGATACAAAGCTCCAACAGCTACATAATTTTTTCGCTCCCTCTGCGCATATTCTTCTAAAGGGATTACGGCCATGAAAGGCAATTTCTACGAGAACGAGCGCGTCGCGCTCTTCATCGACGGCGCCAACCTCTACTCTGCCGCCCGTGCGCTCGGCTTCGACATCGACTATCGCCGCCTCCTGAAGGTGTTTCGCGAGAAGGGCCGCCTCGTCCGCGCCTACTACTACACCGCTTTGGTCGAGGATCAGGAGTATTCGCCGATCCGGCCCCTGATCGATTGGCTCGACTACAACGGCTACACCATGGTCACCAAGCCGACCAAGGAATTCACCGATGCCATGGGGCGCCGCAAGATCAAGGGCAACATGGACATCGAGCTGGCCATCGACGTGCTGGAGATGGCCGAGCATCTCGACCATGTGATCCTGTTCTCCGGCGACGGCGACTTCAGGCGCCTGGTCGAGGCCGTCCAGCGCCGTGGACTTCGTGTTTCGGTCGTCAGCACGATCAAGTCGGCGCCCCCGATGGTGGCCGACGAGCTGCGCCGTCAGGCCGACGACTTCATCGAGCTGTCGGAACTCGCGCCGCTGATCGCTCGCAACCCGTCGGAGCGCAGCGCCCGGCCACCACTCGCCGCGGCTGCCAACGGCCATCGCGAGGGCGATGCCGAGTACGAAGACGCCCCGGCCGAATCGCTGATGCGCTCGGCCTAGGCCCAGCGCGTCAGTGCCAGCGCCCGCATTCGAAGAGCCGCCGCTCGACTGCCCGCGCTGCCCGAGGCTCGCCGCCCTCCGGCACGAGCTTCAAGGCAAGCATCCCGACTGGAACAACGCTCCGGTCCGCTCGTTCGGCGCGCCCGACGCGCGCCTGCTGATTGTCGGCCTGGCGCCTGGCATGAAGGGCGCCAACCGCACCGGCCGGCCGTTCACCGGCGACTATGCGGGCGACCTCCTCTACGCCACGCTGCTCAAGTTCGGCTTCGCCCAAGGCACCTATCGCGCCGACCCCAATGACGGGCTGCGGCTGGTCGATGCGCGCATCGCCAATGCCGTGCGCTGCCTACCGCCGGAGAACAAGCCGTTGCCGGCCGAGTTCGCCGCCTGCCGGCCGTTCATCCAAGCCGAGATCGCCATGATGCCAAGGCTCCGCGTGCTGGTAGCGCTCGGCAAGGGAGCCCACGACCAGATCCTGCGCGCGCTCACCGTGAAGCCCGCCAGCGCCTATCCGTTCGTCCACGGGCGTCAGCATGCGCTGCCGGCCGGGCTCACGCTTGCCGACAGCTATCACTGCTCGCGCTACAATACGAACACCGGCCGGCTCACGACCGAGATGTTCCACGACGTATTTGAGGGCGTGACGAAGGCGCTTGAAGCCTAGAGCGCGGCTTCGATCGCCCCGGTGATCTCACTGGAGCCCGGCCGCACCCGGCTCGGCCAGGCACCGAGAAGGGCCCCGTCTTTACCGACCAGGTATTTGTGAAAGTTCCACTTGGGCGCCGCGCCCTCGCCCGCTTCCGCCGCAATCCACTGGTAGAGCGCGTGCGCGTCGGTGCCGATCACCTTCTGCTTGGCGGTGAGCGGGAACGAGACGCCGTACATCGACTCGCAGAACTTGGCGATCTCGGGCTCGGTCCTGGGCTCCTGCGCGCCGAAATCGTTCGACGGTACGCCCAGCACGACGAGGCCGCGCGGGCCGTAGGTGTCGTGCAGCTTCTGCAGGTCGGTGTATTGCGGCGTGAACCCGCAGTACGAGGCGACGTTCACGACCAGCACCGGCTTGCCGGCGAGGCTCTTCAGGTCGAGCGCCTTGCCGTCGATCATGGTGAAGGTGAAGTCGTGGGCGGACATGTCAGGTCTCCTCGTCGTAGCGCTGCTCGAGCCACGGGTCGCCATAATTGTGGTAGCCACGCACCTCCCAGAAGCCCGGTTTGTCGAGCTCGGAGAATGCGATGCGCTTGATCCACTTGGCGCTCTTCCAGAAATAGAGCTTGGGGATGACGACGCGCAACGGCCCGCCATGCTCGCGGCTGATCGGCTCGCCGTTCCAGCTCCACGCCAGCATCACGTCGTCGGCCGCAAAATCGGCGAGCGGCACGTTGGTCGTATAGGTGTCGTAGGAATGGAAGATGACGTGCCGTGCCGTGGCCTTCGGCTTCACCAACGCCAAGAGGTCACGAGCGCTGACGCCCTCCCATTTGTTGTCGTAGCGCGACCAGGCGGTGACGCAGTGGATGTCGGTGGTGAGCGCGGTCTTCGGAAGGTCGGTGAACTCGCCCCATTTCCAGTTCGTCGGTACCTCGACCTCACCGTCGACGAAAAGGCGCCACGCGTGAGTCGGGATCTCGGGCTGGATGCCGAGGTCGAGCACGGGCCAGTTGTCGACCCTGCGCTGGCCAGGCGGCATGCGCTGGGAATGGACTGCGGGCTTACCCGTCAGCAGGCGGCCGTCTTCGGCCCACTTCTGCTTACTGTCGATCAGCTTGCTCTTCAGCTTGCCGAACAGGGTGACGTCGTCCTCGGCCATTGACTTCCCTCAGATGCTCCGGCCTGCCTTCTCCCAATATGGGGAGCGGAGCTTGCGCTTGAAGATCTTGCCCGAGTCTTCGCGCGGCAGCGCAACAGCAAACTCGACGACCTTCGGCACCTTGTAGCGCGCGAGTTGCCCGCCCAGAAAGGCCCTGACGGCTATCGCATCGATAGCCGCGCCAGGCAGCGGTTCGACATAGGCGCAGATCTGCTCGCCGAACTCCTCGTCGGGAATGCCGAAGACCGCGCAGTCGCGCACGCCCGGCATCTGGATCAGCGCACTCTCGATCTCGGCAGGATAGATGTTCACACCGCCCGAGATGATCATGTCGCGCTTGCGGTCGCACAGGAACAGGAAGCCGTCGGCGTCCATGTAGCCGATGTCGCCTACGGTCACGAGGTCGCCCAACGCCACCTCGCGGCGTTTGGCCTCGTCGTTGTTGTAGGTGAACTCAGAGAGGTGCGGCCCCCGCACGTAGATCTCGCCGACTTCGCCTTGCTTCACGTCGTTTCCCTGCTCGTCGACGATGCGCAGGATGCCGCCGGGCACGACGCGACCTACCGTGCCGGGCTTGGCGATCGCCTCCTCCGAGCCGTGCCACACCACGACGCCGGTCTCGGTCGCGCCATAGTATTCGTTGATGACCGGCCCCCACCATTCGATCATCTGGCGCTTCACAGCCGGTGCGCAAGGCGCGGCGCCGTGGCTGACGAAGCGCAGCGAGGAGACGTCATAGCGGTCCCTGACCTCCTGCGGCAGGCGCAGGAGGCGCACGAACATCGTGGGTACGATGTGCATGTGGCTGACCTTGTGTCGTTCGATGAGCCGCAACATGTCCTCCGCCTCGAAGCGCGGCTGCAGGACCATGTGAAGCTGGAGGCGGCCGCTCGCATTGCCGTAGGCCGAGGGCGCGGAGTGATACATCGGCCCGTTCATCAGCACGACGATCGAGGGGTCGGGCTTGAGGCCCCAGAAGGTGGCGGCTTCCTGAGCGGCCGCAATCATCTGCTCCGGCGTGGCGGGCCGACGGCGGACACCCTTCGGCCGCCCCGTCGTGCCGGACGTGTAGATCATGCTGCCGCGGGCAGCCGCAGGCGGCGCCGTTCTCGGCGCCGATGCCGAGACGAAGGACTCCCAAGGCTCGACGCCCGCAGGCACCACGCGCTTCTCGGCCGGCACGTTGTAGGCGGCGGCGACCTCGTCGGGCGTAGGTACGGCGAAAACCTTCACGCCTTCGGGCACGCCGCCTGCGATCTGCGCCAGCAGGTCGGTGTGCGCAACCAGCACCTTGGCATCGCAATCCTTAAGGATGTAGCCCGCCTCGTCCGGCGTGAAATGCCAGTTGATCGGCACGGCATAGGCCCCGAGCTGGCTCGCTGCCTGGTTGACCTCGAAGGTCGGGAAATCGTTGCGCAGCATCAGGCCGATGCTGTCGTCCTCGCGGATGCCGAGCTCCGCGAAGCCGCCGGCGGCGCGCGCGGCGTTGGTCTGGATGTCAGCCCAGCTCCGGTAGCGCTCGCCTGCCGTAATGCCTGCACTCATCGCCTACTCCCGGATGACGTCGCCGATCAGCTTGAAGCTCGTGCCGTCGAAACGCTGCAGCCGCAAGGTCTGGTAAGGCAGGTAGTCGGTCGGCGAGGTGTCGAGGCTGACGCCGGGCAGGGTGAGCGGCGTCGTGTAACCTTGCAGGCTGGTTGCCTGGCGCATGAAGTTCTCACGCGTCAACAGGTCACCGCAGCGCCGCAGAAGATCGGCCACGATAATGGCGTTCGAATAGCCGCCCGACACGAAGGAATCGAGAGGGTTGAGCTCCGGTGCCCATTTTTTCGCCCACTCGAGATACTGCTTCATGCCCGGATCGTCGTCCCATGCCGGGTCGCCCGCGCTCTTGGCGGTCGCAGCGGTGATCACGCCGGTTGCCGCATCGGTTCCGGCGGGCTTCAGGACGCCGGGCACGGATGCCGATCCGACGGGCAGATAGATCTGCGGTT
The DNA here is from genome assembly GCA_964415585.1 of uncultured Reyranella sp. Taxonomy (GTDB): domain Bacteria; phylum Pseudomonadota; class Alphaproteobacteria; order Reyranellales; family Reyranellaceae; genus Reyranella. Next base: position 49,220 of record CAYQAY010000024.1, on the reverse strand, counting down.
TCCAGCCGAGTTCATGCGCCTTGCGCATGGCCTGCGTGGCATGCTTTCCGGTGGCCACGATGAAAAGCGCGTCTGCGTTGCATGCCCTGAGCTGGATGATCTGGGCGTCGACCGTCGGGTCGGTCGTCTCGTAGGAAACTTCGGCCACGACCATCGAGGCTTTGTCGCCCAGGGCGTGCTTGAAGCCCTCGACGTAGTCTTTGCCGAAGTCATCGTTTTGCCGAAGCAGGGCGATCCTGGCGTTGGGCGTCGTCGTCAGGATGTTTCGTGCGTAGGCCGCCCCTTCGGTCTGGTAGGCAATCATGCCCATCATGGTCCAAGGGTAGTTCTTGGGATCGTTCCACTGTGCAGCGCCCGACAGGATCAGGAGCTGCGGCACCTTCTTCTGGTTTAGGTAGCGGTGAATGGTGCGATTCGTCGCCGTACCGATCGTATTGACGATCGCCAGGACATTGTCGCGCTCGACGAGCTGCCGGGTCAGCTCGATCGTCTTTGGCGGACTGTAGCCGTCGTCGAGCGACAGCAGCGTTACCTTGCGGCCGTTGATGCCACCTTGGGTCTCGTTGAGATACCTGAAGTACGCCACCTGCCCTTTGCCGATGCCCGAAAGCACCGATGCAGGACCGCTGTAGGGCAGCGTCTGGCCGAGCCTGATCTCGGTGTCGGAACTGCCGGGATCGTACTTCTTCTGGGCATGAGCGGGCGAAGCTGCTGCGGCAGCCGCGAGGGTCATGAAGCTCCGACGTTTCATTTCTTCTTCCCCTTTGGCTCGAGCTTTGACGCAGCTGCCCCCTTGAACATGAGCATGCCGACGAAGCTCGCCAGTGTCCGGTGCTCAGGTCCGTGACCGAGCATGCCGGCCTGCTGTAGCATGACGACGCCGTGCGCCGCGGCCCACATCGCCCAGCCGAACATCAGCGGATCGACGCCGAGGATGCCAGCCTTGGCCATATCCTCGGCTTGGCGCGTGATGAATCCGCGCGCCCGCCCGGCCTCGCGCAGCAGGTCGGGATGGCTGTCGTCGATCGGCTGATCGATCTCGAACATGATCCGGTAGGCGTGCGGATGCCTGCCGGCGAAATCCAGGTAAGCGCCCCCGACAAGACGCGCCCGGTCGAGCGGATCGACACCTTTTTTCGACGCCGCCTCGAGCGCGTCGGCAAATCGCGCGAAAGCCTCGGCGCGCACAGTCGCCAGAATGTCGGCCTTGTCCCTGAAATAGCGGTAGGGCGTCTTGGGGCTGCAGCCCAAAGCCTCCGCTAGCTGGCGCATGGTGACCCCCTCGTAACCGAAACGCGCGAAGCGTTCGGTCGCGACTCGGCACAGCTCGGCGCGGAAGTCGGCGATGTCTTGTTCGGTCAGATAGCGAGGCACGGGACGCTTTCCATACACGCCGTGTACGGAAAAGACGCCACGCCGTCAAATCCCCGCGTTCGTCAGGCGGTCTCTGCGAACAGCTCGCGGCCGATCAGCATGCGGCGGATCTCGCTGGTGCCGGCGCCGATCTCATAGAGCTTGGCATCGCGCAGCAGGCGACCTGTCGGATAGTCGTTGATGTAGCCATTGCCGCCGAGGAGCTGAATGGCGTCGAGCGCCACAAGCGTCGCCTTCTCCGCGGCGTAGAGGATGGCGCCGGCGGCGTCCTTGCGCGTGGTCTGCCCCCGGTCGCAGGCCTTGGCGACCGAATACACATAGGCCTTGCAGGCGTTCATGGTCGTGTACATGTCTGCAAGCTTGCCCTGCACGAGCTGGAAGGTGCCGATCGGCTGGCCGAACTGCTGCCGCTCGTGGACGTAGGGCACGACGACGTCCATCGCCGCCTGCATGATGCCGAGCGGCCCGGCCGCCAGCACCGAGCGTTCGTAGTCGAGGCCGCTCATAAGCACGTTGACGCCCTTGCCCACGGCGCCCAGCACGTTCTCTTCGGGAATCTCGCAATCTTCGAACACCAGTTCCCCGGTCGAGGAGCCGCGCATGCCCATCTTGTCGAGCTTCTGCGCGACCTTGAAGCCCTTGGCGTCGGTCGGGACGATAAAGGTGGTGATGCCGCGCGGGCCAGCGGACGGATCGGTCTTGGCGTAAACCACGATCACCTGCGCGTCGGGACTGTTGGTGATCCACATCTTGGTGCCGTTCAGCACGTAGCGGTCGCCCTTCTTGTCGGCGCGCAGCTTCATGGAGACGACGTCGGAGCCCGCACCCGTCTCGCTCATGGCGAGACTGCCGACATGCTCGCCCGAGATCAGCTTCGGCAGGAAGCGGCGCTTCTGCGCGTCGGTGCCAGTACGACGAATCTGGTTGATGCAAAGATTGGAGTGGGCGCCGTAGCTGAGCCCCACCGCCGCCGAGGCGCGACTGAGCTCCTCGACCGCCACGACATGTTCGAGATAGCCGAGCCCCGAACCGCCATATTCCTCCTCCACGGTGATTCCGTGCAGGCCGAGCTCGCCCATCTTGGGCCACAGCTCGCGCGGGAATCGGTCGGTCTTGTCGAGCTCGGCAGCGATCGGTGCCACTTCGGCGGCCGCGAAGCGCTGCACCTGGTCGCGCAGCGCGTCAGCGGTCTCGCCGAGGCCGAAGTCGAACGGCGGCATTGTATTCGGGATCATTGCTTCTGCTTGCCTTTCGAAGATGGAACGGTCAGGGCGAGCTGCCCAGCTTCACGTTGATGCGGATCAGCTTCCACTCGGCGTCGGAGGGAATGAAATCAAGCTCGAAGGCGAGCCGCGACGGCTCGGTTGGAAACGTCCCCTTGACGATCAGCTTGCCGTCGCCGTCGACCAATGGCCTGGGATCATAGGTCGGCGTCATGGCCGCAATGATGTCGAAGTCGATGTTCTTCTCATTGAAGTCCCTGAAGACCTCCTTGAGGCGCTCGGGCGGAAACTGCTCGCGAAACGGCTTGGACAGCTTGGCATGGAGGACCGTGTAGTTGCCCGTCACGTTGGCGTCGTTGAAGGTCAGCAGCGAGGTCTTGACCAGAGCCTCGAGCACGCGATCGGACGGCACCTTGTTCTGTGCCTGCCCCACCGAAGCCGCGAGCAGCAGAGCAGCAAAAACACTCAGGATTCGGAAAGTCATGCCGGACGATAGCGCGGCTGCACCGACCTTCGCTAGAGCAGGAAGATCGTCGCCAGGCCGAGGAAGGTCAGAAAGCCGATCACGTCGGTGACCATCGTCAGGAACACCGTCGAGGACACGGCCGGGTCGACACCGAACTTCTGCAAGCCGAGCGGGATCAGCGAACCCGCCAGCGCAGCGGCCATCAGGTTGCAGACCATGGCGGCAGCAATGACCGCACCCAGCCGCCAGTCGCCGAACACCAAAATCACGCCGATCGCGAGCAATGCGGCAAACACCAGCCCATTCAGGCTGCCGACGAGAGCTTCCTTGGCGATGAAGCGGAGGGCGTTGGCTGCGGTGAGCTCGCCCATCGCCAGCGCACGCACCGTGACGGTCACCGTCTGGATGCCTGCGTTGCCACCCATCGAGGCGACGATCGGCATCAGCACGGCAAGCACGACGATCTTTTCGATCGCGTTCTCGAACTGGGCGATCACGAGGGCCGCCACCAGCGCCGTGGCGACATTCACCAGCAACCACGGCGCGCGCTGCCATACCGTTCGCACGGGCGGTGCATGCATGTCGTCGGCGCCTACGCCACCCATCTTGAGCATGTCCTCCTCGGCCTCCTCGTCGATCACGTCGACGACGTCGTCGACCATGATCACGCCCAGCAGGCGGTTCTCGCCATCCACGACGGGGCAGGAAACGAGGTTCTGGTCGCGAAAGACATGGGCGACCTCGGCCTGGTCGGCGGTGGCGGGGAGCGAAGGTATGTCGGGGTCGACGATGTCGACGATCGGTACCGGCCGCTTGCTGCGCAGCATGCGGCCGAGCGGAACCGAGCCGCGCAGCATGCCGGCCTGGTCGACCACGAAGATGTCGTAGACGTCGTCCGGCAGGTCGGTCGCCTCGCGGCAGTGGTCGATTACCTCGCCCACGGTCCAGCGGTCCGGCACCTTGACCAGCGACCGCTGCATCATGCGGCCGGCAGTGTCCTCGGGGTAGGCGAGCGCGCTCTCGATCTCGGCGCGCTCCTCGGCCGGCAGCGCGGCCAGCACCTCGCGGCGCTCGTCCTCGGGGAGCTCCTCCAGAATGGTCGCGGCATCGTCGGCCTCGAGCTCGCGGGCTGCGGCCGCGATCTCCTTGCTGTCGAGCTGCTCCAGGACGTCCTCAAGGACCTCCTCGTCGAGCTCGGTCAGGGCCTCGGGGTCGAGATCGCTCTTGAGGACACCGACGAGCCTGTCGCGTTCCGCCTCGCCGATCTGCTCGAGGATCGAGGCCTGACCGGTGGCGCTGAGGTTGGCGAGCAGTGCCCGGACGGCATCGGGGGGGTCCTCGGCAAGAGCGGCCTCGACGCGCCGGACCAGCTCTGGTGTGACCTCGTCGAGGAGCTCCGCGTCGCCGCTCATCCCCGCGCCTCGGCGAGGCGCTGGGCTTCGACGACGGCGAGCGCCGTCATGTTGAGGATGCCGCGCGCCGTCACCGATGGCGTCAGCACGTGCGCCGGCAGGTCGGTGCCCAGCAGCATGGGGCCAATGTGCAGGCCGTCGGCGCCGCTCTTCAGGAGATTGAAGGCGATGTTGGCTGAGTCGAGCGAGGGGCAGACCACGAGATTGGCGGGTTCCGTGAGGCGTGAACGCGGGAAGACGTTGGCGCGAATGTCCACGTCGAGCGCCGCATCGCCGTGCATCTCGCCGTCGACCTGCAGCGCCGGCGCACGCTCGTGCAGGAGCTTCACGGCGGCGGCCATCTTGCGCGCGGTAGGATGTTCGGAGCTGCCGAAGCTGGAGTGGGAGATCAGCGCGACCTTGGGCTGGATGCCGAAGCGCAGCACCTCGTCGGCCGCCAGCAGCGTGATCTCGGCCAGCGTCTCGGGATCGGGATCGTAGTTCACATAGGTGTCGGCGATGAACAGCGACCGCGTCGGCATGACGAGCAGGCTGAGAGCCGCCATGTTCTTCACGCCCTCTCTCAGCCCGATCACATCGCGCACGTGATTGAAGTGGGTACGGAAGCGGCCGTAGGCACCGGCGATCATGGCGTCGGCGTCCCCCAGCTTCACCGCCAGCGCCGCGATCAGGGTAGGGCTGGTGCGTACCAGGTTTCGGGCGGTCGGCTCGGTGACGCCGCGCCGCTCCATCAGCGCGTGATAGGCGCCCCAGTACTTGTCATAGCGCGGGTCATCCGAGGGATCGACGAGCTCGACGTCGGTGCCGGGCCGGAAGCGCAGGCCGAGCCGCTCTGCGCGGCGGCGGACGACGTCCGGGCGGCCGATCAGGATCGGCCGCGCAATGCCCTCGTCGAGCACGATCTGGACGGCGCGCAGCACGCGATCGTCCTCGCCGGCACTGAAGATCACGCGCTTGGGCCCGCCGCGCGCCTGCTCGAAGACCGGACGCATGACGAGGCCCGACTTGAACACGAACTGGCTGAGCTGGCCGCGATAGGCGTCGAAGTCGGCGATCGGGCGCGTGGCTACGCCGCTGTCCATCGCCGCCTTCGCCACCGCCGGCGCCAATTCGACGATGAGGCGCGGATCGAACGGCTTGGGGATGATCTGATCGGGTCCGAAGCCGCCGGCCTGCTCGCCGAAGGCGCGCGCCACGACCTCGGACGGCTCCTTGCGTGCCAGCGCCGCGAGAGCGCGCACGCAGGCAATCTTCATCTCGTCGTTGACGGTCGTCGCACCGACATCGAGCGCGCCGCGGAAAATGTAGGGGAAGCAAAGGACGTTGTTGACCTGGTTGGGATAGTCGCTGCGACCCGTCGCCATGATGGCGTCTGAGCGGACCGCAGCCACGTCTTCCGGCGTAATCTCCGGGTTGGGATTGGCGAGCGCGAAGATCAGCGGCTTGGCCGCCATCTTCTTAACCATCGACTGCTTCAGCACGCCGGCCGCCGAAAGGCCGAGGAACACGTCGGCGCCGCCGATCACTTCGTCGAGGGTGCGTGCCGGCGTGTCGCGCGCATAGCGCTCCTTCCACGGATCCATCAACTCGTTGCGGCCCTTCCAGACCACGCCCGCGATGTCGGTGACCCACATGTTCTCGCGCGGCAGGCCGAGCTTCTCGAGAACGCCCAGGCAGGACAGCGCCGCCGCCCCTGCCCCGGAGACGACGAGCTTCACCTCGGCGATGTCCTTGCCGACCAGAGAAAGCGCGTTCAGAAGCGCCGCCCCGACGATTATGGCGGTGCCGTGCTGGTCGTCGTGGAAGACAGGGATCGCCATGCGCTCGCGGAGCTTCTGCTCGACGTAGAAGCACTCCGGCGCCTTGATGTCCTCGAGGTTGATGCCGCCGAAGGTCGGCTCGAGCGCCGCCACGATGTCGACCAGCTTCTCCTGGTCGAGCTCGGCGATCTCGAGATCGAACACGTCGATGCCGGCGAACTTCTTGAAGAGGACGCCCTTGCCCTCCATCACCGGCTTGGAGGCCAGCGGACCGATGGCGCCGAGGCCCAGAACGGCGGTACCGTTCGTGACGACGGCGACCAGGTTGGCGCGCGAGGTCAGCTCGGCCGCGGTGCCGGGATCGCGGACGATCTCATTGCAGGCCGCGGCGACGCCGGGCGAATAGGCGAGCGAGAGATCGCGCTGGGTCGCCAGCGGCTTGGTCGGGACGACCTCGATCTTTCCCGGCCGGGGAATGCGATGATAACGGAGCGCGCCGTCGGTGAGTTCGTCCGCCAAGCTCGCCTCCCGATCCCCAACAAAAAGGGCCGCCCCTCAACGGGGCGGCATGTCATTACCTTTTCGATCGAACCGGCAAGTTTGGTGCGGCCAAGAAGACTCGAACTTCCACGCCTCGCGGCACTAGCACCTCAAGCTAGCGCGTCTACCAATTCCGCCATGGCCGCGCCGGTTCGATGGGCGCGGGGATACCAAATCGACCCCCTAGTGGCAAGGCGGCCTTGCGCGGCGCGCCGGAAGTGCCGATTTTGCCACAATGACACGGCCCGAATGGCGCATTTCCGACAGCGCCGTACCTTACGACGAGGCGCTCGCCACGATGGAGGCCCGTGTCGCCGACATCAGATCCGGCCGCGCTGGCGAACTCATCTGGCTGCTGGAGCATCCGCCGCTCTACACCGCCGGAACCAGCGCCCGGCCACAGGACCTGCTGCAGCCAGCGCGCCTGCCCGTCCACGTCGCCGGCCGCGGCGGACAGTACACCTATCACGGGCCCGGCCAGCGCGTGGCTTACGCCATGCTCGACCTGCGGGCGCGACGGCAGGACGTGCGGCGCTACGTCGGCGATCTCGAGGAATGGACCATCCGCACCCTCGCCCGGTTCAACGTGCGGGGCGAGCGCCGGCCGGGCCGCGTCGGCGTCTGGGTCGTGCGGCCGGACAAGCCGCGCCCGCCCGACGGCAGCCCGCGCGAGGACAAGATCGCGGCGATCGGCGTGCGCATCCGCCACTGGGTCTCCTTCCACGGTATCTCGATCAACCTCGAGCCCGACCTGTCCCACTATTCTGGAATCGTCCCCTGCGGCATAGCAGAGCACGGCGTGACCTCGCTGGTCGACCTGGGCCTACCCGTCACCATGAGCGATCTCGACACCGCGCTGGCGGAGACGTTCGAGGAAGTGTTCGGCGACGCTAAAGCGTCGGCAGCCGCGTAAAACCCTCGGGCAGGACATCGAGATCGACCGGCTCGACATCGATGGCGTCGACCCGCGCGAGCGAAGGTCCCTGCCGGCAGGCCTCGATCATCGCGCCGACCGTGGCCTCTTCGCCGACGACCAGCGCCTCCACCGAGCCGTCACTACGGTTGCGCACCCAGCCCGCGACACCGAGCCGCCGGCCGGTCGCAAGCGCCCAGTCGCGATAGCCCACGCCCTGCACCCGGCCCGTAATGGCGAGGCGGGCCTGCAGCGTCATCGACTCAGGCGAACTCGATGATCTTCTGGTCGACGCGCAGGCTGTCGCCCGCCTTGGCGTGCAGCATCTTCACCGTGCCGTCACGTACCGCGCGCAGCACGTTCTCCATCTTCATGGCTTCGACGACGGCCAGCGCTTCGCCCGCCTTCACCTCCTGACCCTCGCTCACGGCGACCGAGGCGAGCAGGCCCGGCATCGGCGAGAGCAGGAATTTCGAGGTGTCGGGCGCGGCCTTGACCGGCATCATGGCATAGAGCTCGGCCTGGCGTGGCGTCAGCACCAGCACGTCGGCCTGGCCGCCCTCGTTGACCAGCCGCCAGCCCGAGCCCACTGCATCGACCTGGACCACGACATGCGCGCCATCGACGTCAGCATGCAGCAGCGGCTCGCCGGGCGTCCAGCCGGTCTCGATCGCGATGCGACGGCCGTCCGTGTCGACCGTGTAGGACGACTCCGAGCTCGTCACCGTCACGGTCATCGGCTTGCGGTTCAGCATGACGACGCGGACGTCCTGCATAGCGCCGACACGGTGGCCGTTGATCCGGTCGACGACGGCAGCGACAGCCGCCAGCATCGCCGGGTCGCGCGGCGGAAGGTGCGCCGCCGTGAAGCCGCCCTTGAATTCCTCGGCGATGAAGTTGGTCGTGAGCTTGCCCGCGACGAAGCGCGGATGGGCCATCAGCGCCGCGAGGAAGGGCACGTTGTGCGAGACGCCGCGGACGTAGAACTCGTCGAGCGCGCGGCGCATCCGGCCGATCGCGGCGTTGCGCGTCTTTCCGTACGAGCAGAGCTTGGCGATCATCGGATCGTAGAACATCGAGATCTCGCCGCCCTCGTAGACGCCGGTGTCGACTCGCACGTCGGGGCCGGCCTTGGGCTCGCGGTACTTCACGAGGCGCCCAGTCGAGGGCAGGAAGTTGCGGAACGGATCCTCGGCGTAGAGGCGCGCTTCGACCGCCCAACCGTCCAGCTTCACGTCCTTCTGCTGGAACGGCAGCTTCTCGCCGGCAGCGACGCGGATCATCAGCTCGACGAGGTCGAGGCCGGTGATCAGCTCGGTCACCGGATGCTCGACCTGCAGGCGGGTGTTCATTTCGAGGAAGTAGAACTTGCGGTTCTTGTCGACGATGAACTCGACGGTGCCGGCGCTCTTGTACTTGACGGCCTTGGCCAATGCGACGGCCTGCTCGCCCATCGCCTTGCGCGTCTTGGCGTCGAGGAACGGGCTCGGCGCCTCCTCGATCACCTTCTGATGGCGGCGCTGGATCGAGCACTCGCGCTCCCAGAGGTAGCAGCAATTGCCGTGGCCATCGGCGATGAGCTGGATCTCGATGTGGCGCGGCTCCTCGATGTACTTCTCGATGAACACGCGATCGTCGGCGAACGAGGCCTTGGCCTCGTTGGTCGCCGACACGAAGCCTTCCCTGGTCTCGGCATCGTTGTAGGAGATACGCATGCCCTTGCCGCCGCCGCCGGCCGAGGCCTTGATCATCACCGGGTAGCCGATCTTCTGCGCGATCTTCACCGCCGCGTCGGCATTGGGGATCGCCGCGAGATGGCCCGGCACCGTGCTGACGCCGGCCTTCTGCGCGAGCTTTTTGGACTCGATCTTGTCGCCCATGGCGTAGATCGCGTGCGCATCGGGTCCGATGAACTTGATGCCGGCCTTGGCCAGAGCCTTCTGGAACGCCTCCTTTTCGGAGAGAAAGCCGTAGCCCGGATGGACCGCCTGGGCACCGGTCCTCTCGCAAGCGTCCACGATCTTGTCGATCAGCAGGTAGGACTGCGCCGAGGGCGGCGGCCCGATCAGCACGGCCTCGTCGGCTTCGCGCACATGCAGCGCATCGGCGTCGGCCTCGGAGTATACAGCCACGGTCTTGATGCCGAGTCGCTTGCAGGAGCGGATGACGCGGCAGGCGATCTCACCACGGTTGGCAATCAGGATCTTGTCGAACAGCGGCTTGGGACCGGTGGCGACCTTCTGCGCCGGTGCTTTCTTCGGCGCCGACTTCTTCGCTGCGGCCTTCTTCTTGGCGGCCATGCTCAGGATCCTTCTTTCTTGCGTTCGAACATGCCCATCGCCCACGCCGTGTGCGCGGCGACCAGGGGCATCCAGGCGATGAGCACCCACAGCCACCACGGGTAGTGGCTGCTGAACAGGGCGTTGACCGCGATCAGGACGAGCAGGGTCAGCAGGCCCACGATGACGTGCCTGCGCACGATCTGGCCCCTCCTCACCCGCTCCTCCGGCGACAGGCTCACGGCACCCCTCAGAGCGGCACGTTGCCGTGCTTGCGCCACGGGTTCTCGAGCTTCTTGGTCTCGAGCGTGGCCAGCGCCTTGCAGATCCGACGGCGCGTGCCGTGCGGCATGATCACGTCGTCGATGAATCCGCGGTTGGCGGCGACGAACGGGTTGGCGAATTTCTCGCGATACTCCTCGGTGCGGGCTGCGATCTTCTTGGCATCGCCGATATCGGAACGGAAGATGATCTCGACCGCGCCCTTGGCGCCCATCACCGCGATCTCCGCGCCCGGCCAAGCGTAGTTCACGTCGCCGCGCAGATGCTTGGATGCCATGACGTCATAGGCGCCGCCATAGGCTTTGCGGGTGATCACCGTGACCTTCGGCACGGTCGCCTCGGCATAGGCGTAGAGAAGCTTGGCGCCGTGCTTGATGATGCCGCCGAACTCCTGCGTCGTGCCTGGGAGAAATCCCGGCACGTCGACGAAGGTGACGATAGGGATGTTGAAAGCGTCGCAGAAGCGCACGAAGCGTGCGGCCTTGCGGCTCGAGTCGATGTCGAGGCAGCCCGCCAGCACCATCGGCTGGTTGGCGACGAAGCCGACCGTCTTGCCGGCCATGCGGCCGAAACCCACCACGATATTGCCGGCCCACTCGGGCGAGAGCTCGAAGAAGTCACCCTCGTCCACGACTTTCAGGATCAGCTCCTTGATGTCGTAAGGCTTGTTGGGATTGTCCGGCACCAGCGTGTCGAGCGACATGTCGTCCCGGTCGACGGGATCGTGGGTGACGCGCGCTGGCGCCTTCTCACGGTTGTTCGACGGCAGGAAATCGATGAAGCGGCGGAGCTGAAGCAGCGCCTCGACGTCGTTCTCGAAGGCGAGATCCGAGACGCCCGACTTCTGGGTGTGAGTGAGCGCACCACCCAGCTCTTCCTGGGTAACCGTCTCGTGCGTCACGGTCTTCACCACGTCGGGACCGGTGACGAACATGTAAGAACTGTCCTTCACCATGAAGATGAAGTCGGTCATGGCCGGCGAATACACCGCGCCGCCGGCACAGGGGCCCATAACCATCGAGATTTGCGGGATCACGCCCGACGCCAGCACGTTCCTCTGGAAGACATCGGCATAGCCTGCGAGAGAATCGACGCCCTCCTGGATGCGCGCGCCACCCGAGTCGTTCAGGCCGAGCAGCGGCGCGCCGACCTTCATGGCGATGTCCATGACCTTGCAGATCTTGGCTGCGTGCATGCCCGACAGCGCACCGCCGAACACGGTGAAGTCCTGGCTGAAGACGTAGACCAGCCGGCCGTTGATCGTGCCGTGGCCCGTCACGACGCCGTCGCCCGGGATCTTCTGGTTCTCCATGCCGAAGTCGATCGAGCGGTGCTCGACGAACATGTCGAACTCCTCGAACGAGCCGGGATCGAGCAGCACGTCGATACGCTCGCGAGCCGTCAGCTTGCCCTTGGCGTGCTGCGCCTCGATACGGCGCTCGCCGCCGCCCAGCCGCGCGGCCGCCCGCCTGCGCTCCAGTTCTTCCAGCATCTTCTGCATTCGTGTGTATCTCCGGCCCTTGAGGGTCAGTTTTCGGCCATTCAGGGGGTCGCGTCTAGCGGAGGAATCGCTTCTCGTTATCCTTCACCGTGCCCATGCCCTGCAAATCGAACACCTCGTCGACGGTGGCGATGCTCTCCTCGATGCCGTGGATGCCGCCGTCTTTGCGGATTTTCGCGAAGGTCGCACGCATGGCACCGACCGAGGCGCGGATCGCATGGTTGCCCCAGATCAGCAGGCCGACCTTCTCAAGCTCGCGGACCCGCGCCACCGTCATCTGCGGATACGCCGTCGGCACCAGGGCGATCGGGGTCTTGCCGTCCCACGCCTTGATGAAGGCCTCGATCTCGTCGGGCGTCTTCTGCTTGGAATGAACGAGGATGAGGTCGGCACCGGCAGCCTCGTAGGCCCGAGCGCGCCTGAGCGCCTCTTCCTGGCCGAGGCCCGCGATCAGCGCCTCGGTGCGCGCCACGACGACGAAGTCTGGATCGCTCCGCGCCGCGCGCGCCGCTTCGATCTTTCCCTGGAACTCCTCGATGCGGACCATGTCCTGGCGACCGCCGGCGATCAGGCTGGTGACCTTGGGGAAGCTCTTGTCTTCCATGACGATCGCCGCCACGCCGGCGCGTTCGTACTGCTCGACGGCATAGAGCACGTTGATCGCGTTGCCGAAGCCCGTGTCGATGTCGGCGACGACCGGCAGGCCCGAGCGGTCGGCCATGGCGCGTGTCATGTCGAGGTGCTGCGTCATCGAGACGACGCTGACGTCGGGTAAGCCGTACATCGCGGAGAGCTCGAAGCCCGAGGCCCAGATCGCATCGAACCCCGCCTCGGCCGCCAGCATGGCCGACAGGGGACTGTGTGCCGCCATCGCCTCGACGAGGCCCTTCTTCGCGAGTATCTCGCGCATCTTCGTGCCCGCGCTCATGCCGTTCCCCCATCCCGCAGTCTCTTGCCTTCCAGCAGAGCGAGAAAGCGCGTGCCGGCCTCGATGTCGTTCCTGACACCGATGCGCCGCTCCAGCGCGATAGGATCGTCGCCCCAGCGCTCGACCTGATAGAGCTCGTCGAGCTGGGCCGCCGCGAACGCCTGCTCCGCCGTCAGCCGGCCTTCGGCGACCGCGAGCGCCACGACCAACGAGCCAGCGATGTGCGTCAGATTGTAGAGCGCCGACAGCGCGAAGTCGCCGTGCTCGGCCACCGCCGCGCGCAGCTTCGCGACCGCCTCGTCCGGCTGGGCGACGAACGACAGGCCCTCGGCCACCAAGAGCCGCGCGCCGTAGCGCGCGGCCGCCCAGTCCAGCAGCGGCTGCCACGTCGTGCGTTGACGCTGCACCAGGCTCTCGGGATCGCCGGCGCGATAGCAGAGCAGGTCGGAGCCCGCATACTTGGCGGTATCGTCGATCACCTTCTCGCGCTGGCCCGGCACGCGATCGAGCCCGGTCGTGGCCAGCCGCGTCAGCGCGAGGTGGCTGACCCTGATCTCGGCCTTCTCCGGCACAGCCCTCCACTCCGCCGCGACCGCCTCGGCGAGCCCGCGCGTCGGTACGACCAGCACCGTTTTGGCCGGCGTCCGCATCGGCCGGCCGTCGAGCAGCACGCGAAACCCGCCACTCTCGCCCTCCTCGACCGTCGTCTCCGTGTAGAAGCGCTTCATGCGGCGTCGGGCTTACACGCCGCCAGGGGCGGGCGACAAGAGCAAGATCAACGGTTCTGGCTGCGCTGCGGGCCGGGCGTCTGGATGGCGGGCCGGCCGCCACGCTGACGCGTATCGGCCGACGGCACCGGTAGCTGGGCACGCAAGCCAGGCCGCAGGGCCTCGACGCGAGGCGCTATCGCCGAACAGGCATTGGCGCCGGTCTGGCGCGCCGCCTGCGCGACCTGTGCGACCAGGCTCGGCACGACGCCGGCACCGACGAGCAGGCGCGTCATGTTGGGCTCCAGGGCGCTCGCGGTCGGCCGGCCGCCGCCGCCTTTGATGCGCAACGGCGACGCGAGGGCCGCGTTCTGCGGATCGCGCGCCTCGGGCACCACGACGAACTCCCAGCCTTCCGTGCGAAGCTGGACGTAACCGCCGCCCACCATCACGGCGCGCGGGGTGTCGATCACGAGGCGGCGCAGGTTCGCCACGCCGCCGCTCACCTCGAAGCGGCCGGCGATGCAGTTGAAGGGCACGCCCTGGTCGCCGCCGCCCAGCAGCCGCTGCGTCTCGGCCGGCCAGTTCGCGAGCTGGTCGCGCGGCCACGCCCCTTTGGCGATCGCGACGTCGATGGTACCGCTCGCGGAGTTCAGCGCATCGCGCGTCGTACGGCCGCCGCCACGGAGGCGCAGGTCGATGTCGGCCACGGCATCGCGCAGGCCGAGCTCGAGTCCCAGGAGCGTCGACAGCTCGCCGAGCGAGACGCGGTTGGCCGATGCGGTGAGCGTCGTCTGGCCGATGCGGCCGGCCGGATCGTAGACGAGGTCGACGCCGGCCGAACCGCCGCCCACCGTCCCGGCGGCGCGGAAGGTGAAGCGCGTCTCGCCAGAGGCGAGTGTCACAGAAGCGTTCTGCATCTTGGCGCCGAGACCCGCGACCTCGCCCAGCCGCACCGTAACCGACAGGGTGGAGCGGCCGAGCCAGTTGACGACAAACGGCATCGTCGGCACGAGCCGCTGTTGCGCTGGCGAGTTGGACGGGGACGGCGCGGCGGACGATGGCGGCGCGCGAAGCTCCGATACGTCCAGCTTGTTCACGTCGGCGTTCACGACGATGGTCGGCGTGCCCTTGCGGTCGACGCGGAACAATGCTTCACCCACCATCTCGCTGGAGCCGACCTTGAGCGTCGTGACCTCGACCTTGAAGCCGTTGCGCTGGGTGGACGCCTTGGCGCTCAACGAGTAGGGGCCGCCGACCGGCACGGGCAGGCGTATGTAGGGGCCGAAAGCCGAAACGTCCGGCCCTTCGCCGGTGATCTGCAGCGTTGTGCCTTTGACGCCGACGCCGCCCTTGATCGAGATCCTGCCGCCGCCGAAGCCGCCCTGCAGGTCGATGTTTCCGGGAAGGCCGCGTATCCATCCGTCGAACGATCCCGCCGTGCCCTTGAGATCGAGCGGCACGGCCTGCGGCATGCCGAACCGTCCCTCGACCTGCAGCGTCTGGTTGGGCGCGGAGGCCTTGAAGCTCGCGTCCGGCACCTCGATCACCACGGGCGGGCGCCCCGCCCCTTCGATGATCGTAAGAACCGAGTCCTTGACCTCAACGATATTGATCCAGGGAAAGGCGGCCGTGGTGCGGAGCCGCAGCGAGCGGCTTTCACCGGGATGCGGGCCAGAGCCATCGGGCGGCGGCAGCATCTCGAGGTTGGCATCGCCAACATCGTTGCGCTCGACAAGGATGTCGGCGCCCTCCAGCACGATCTTTCCGATCTTCACCTCGCCGAGGAACAAGGAGACCGGATCGAGGTAGAGCGTCATGCGCCGTACGCGCGCGAGGTCCGGGCGCGACCCCCAGGTCGCGTTGGTCAAGGTTACACCCTCGGCGACCATGGCCGGCTGGGTGCCGAGTTTGACCGTAAGAGGGACACGAGCGGCCAGCTCGCGGCCGGTGACCTTGCGGACCTGCTCGGTCAGCCGCGCCTGATAGCGCGAGAGATCACGCGTGGCGGCCCAGACGACGACGCCGATCGCGGCGATCGGGATCGCCGCTGCCGCAATCCAGGCGAGCCGCCTCCAGGGAATCCGCATGCCGCCCGATTCTCGCTCAAACACCGTCCGTCGAGAAGCCCAATGCCTCGATCGTGCGGCGGAAGTGAGGTGGCGGCTCCGCTTCGACCTTCAGCTCTCCCCGCCCCGACGGGTGCGGCAGAGCGAGTCGACGGGCATGGAGATGCAGGCGGCGCGCCTCGGTGAGCGTCGAAAGTAGCGCCTCCTCCCCGCCGTACTTGCGGTCGCCGAGGATCGGGCACCCGATCTCCGCGCAGTGCACGCGGAGCTGATGGGTGCGGCCGGTGCGGGGCCACAGAGCGAGGAAGGCGGCGCGCTTGCCGATCCGGTCGATTTCCCTGAAGTGGGTCAGCGCCTTCTGGCCCTCCTCGTGATCGACCTGCATCAGCTCCCGATCACGGGCGCCCGGGCGCTTGGCGAGCGGCAAGTCGATCGTCCCCTCCTTGCGCGGCGGCACGCCGACCACGACGGCCCAGTAGAGCTTCTCGGTCTCCCGGTCGCGGAAGGACTCGGCCAGCCGTCTGGCCGCCTGTCCGGTGCGCGCGATCAGCAGCAGGCCGCTGGTGTCCTTGTCGAGTCGGTGGACGAGGCGTGGCCGGTCCTCGTAACCGAAGCGCAGGGCGTCCAGCATGCCGTCGACGTGCTTTTCCGTGCCGCTACCCCCCTGGACGGCCAGACCAGGGGGCTTGTTGAGCACGATGACCTGGTCGTCCCGGTGGATAACCATGCGCTGGATCTCGTCGGCGTCGCGGTCCGACACGGCAGGCGCCACCGCGGCGCGCGGCTTGGGCGGCGGCGATGCCGACACGCCCGGCGGCAGGCGGATCAACTGACCCGGTTCGACCCGGTCCTTGCCCTCGGCGCGCTTGCCGTCGATCCGCACCTGGCCCGTACGCAGCAGCTTCTGCAGGGCACCGTGGCTGAGGTCGGGAAAGTGCCGCTGGAACCAGCGATCCAGACGCAGGCCCGCCTCGTCGTCACAGACGGCGCGGAGCTCGACCTTCGAGGCGCCGCCGGTTGCGGGGCTGTCGCTCATGGCGCGCAACCTAAGGGACAAGCTAAACAGGGTCCATGGAATCGGTGTCGTTCGACACGCTCACTTTCGACCATCCGGCGGCGCGCAAGCCGGCGCGCGTCACGGCAACCCTGCATCTGCCGAAGGACCGCCCCGTACCCTCCCCCTGCATGGTGATCCTGACCAGCAGCGCCGGCGTGCAGCGTCATCGCGAGCACTACTATGCCGATCTGCTGAACCGCGTCGGGGTGGCGGCGCTGGTCGTCGACAGCTTCACCGGCCGCGGCGTGCGCCGCACCGTCGCCGACCAGACGCTGGTCTCAGCGGCGCAGATGGAAGGCGACGCTTTCGCGGCCCTCACGCTGCTGCGCGCCCACCCGCGCATCGATCCGGCGCGCATCGGCATCATGGGCGTATCCAAGGGCGGCGTCGCGACCCTCAACACCGCCATCGCCGTCCGCCAGCGCTGGCGCGACGGCTTCCCGCACCTGTTCGACCTGCACGTCGCCATATGTCCCGGAGCGACCGCGCAGCATCGCGATCCGACCACACACGGCCGGCCGATGTACCTGATGTTGGCCGCCAAGGACGACTATACGCCGGCGCATCTTGCGATCGAGTATGCCGAGCGCATGCGCGCCGCCGGCAACGACCGCATCAAGGTGAAGATCTACGGCAGCGCGCATCACGGCTGGGAGTCGCTGGGCCCGGTGTTCGATATAAAGGACGCCGAGAACTGGTCGACCTGTCGAAACTTCATCGAAAATGACGGACGACATTTCGTGCCCTGCGTCGGCCGGGCGATGACCGAGCCCGAGTTCCAAGCATGGGCACGGCAGAACTGCGTGACGCGGGGTGCCCGTGCCGGCGGCGGAACGGCGGCGCTGAAAGAACGCGCGAGTGCCGATCTCATCGACTATTTGCGAAGTTTCCGCTTCGTCGACTGATGGACGAATCGGACGTTTCCGGTTATAACTTCGCCGTGCTTCGCTCAGCCTTTTTCGCCGGTTCCCTGGCTTTCGCACTCTCGGTTTCGGGAGCTTCTTCCACCTACGCATCGGGCGCCTTGTGGACCGGATCGGCAGCCGGAACGGCGCGGGCCGAGACCCTGCTGAAGACGCTTCGCAGTGCCGGCGACCACGGGCTCGAGCCCGCCTGGTACAGCATCGGCGACATCGAGAAAGCACTGGCGCCAGGCGCCGACGCATCGGCCGCCGAAGCGCTGCTCACCGCCGCCTTCGTGAGCTATGCCAGCGACGTCTCCACAGGACGGGTGCGCGCCAACAGGGTCGACAAGGAAATCGACATCCAGCAGCGCAAGGTCGAGAAGTCGGACCTGCTGAAGGCCGCAGCCGATGCGCCTGATTTTGCCGCCTGGCTCGCCGCGCTGCCGCCCAAAGGCGACTATCCGGCGCTCCAGAGGGCGCTGGCCATATGGCGCGAGAAGCGCGGCAAGGTCGCCTACACGCCGTTGCCCGACGGCGCGGCGCTTAAGCCCAACATGATCGACGCGCGCGTGCCGCTGCTGCGCAAGCGCCTGGCCGAGCTCGACTTCACGGTGCCGCCGGCCGGAACCGTCGTTGACCAGTACGACGAGCCCCTGGTGGCCGTCGTGAAGGCCTACCAGGAGATGAAGGGCCTCACGGTCGACGGCGTGATCGGCGCCAAGACGGTGCGCTCGCTCAACACCACGATCGACGAGCGCATCGAGCAGATCGTCGCCAACCTCGAACGCCGCCGCTGGCTGGTCGAGGATCTCGGCAGCCGCTACGTCTTCGTGAACACTGGCGACTACTCGATGGTGTTCGTGAACGAGGGCAGGCCCGCGTTCCACAGCCAGGTCATCGTCGGAACGCCGAAGGATCCGACGCCGGAGATCCAATCGGTAATGCGCGGCTTCCAGACCAACCCCTACTGGACGGTGCCGCAGTCGATCGCCGGCGAGGAATACCTTCCAATCCTGCGTCGCGACCCCAACGCGCTGACGGGCAGTGGCTTCAAGATCTTCGCCAACTGGAGCACCGACGAGGAGATCGATCCCAACACGATCGACTGGAGCTCGATCCATCCCAAGGCGTTTCCCTACCGCATCCGCCAGGACTCGGGCGCCTCGAACGCGCTGGGCTACATCTTCTTCCCGTTCCCCAACAAGTACGGGATCTACATGCACGACACGGCGAGCCGCTGGCTGTTCACCGAGGGCAGCCGCAACTTCAGCCATGGCTGCATCCGCCTGCAGAACCCGCTCAACTTCGTCGACGTGGTATTCAACGGCAAGAACGGCTTCAGCAAGGATCGCGTGCAGCAGGTCATCGCCTCGGGCCAGCAGGCGCACTACACCTTCCCCGAGCCGATCACGCTCTACGTGACTTATCGCACCGTTACGGCCAGCGCCGACGGCAAGTCGACCTTCCGCGACGACGTCTACGGCCGCGACCGCAAGGTCGTGCGCATGATGGCGAAGCCTTAGCCGCCGGCCGTCAGCGCTTCTTTTCGCGAAGCTTCTTCCAGTAGTCCAGCCGTTTGAGGATCTCGCGCTCGAACCCGCGCTCGACCGGCTGGTAGAACTCCTCGCGCGCCATGCCATCGGGAAAGTAGTTCTGGCCAGAGAAGCCGTCGGCGGCGTTGTGGTCGTACTCGTAGCCCTTGCCGTAGCCGATCTCCTTCATGAGCCTGGTCGGCGCATTCAGGATGTGCATCGGCGGCGTCAGCGAGCCGTGTGTCTTGGCGGCGCGCTTGGCCGCCCCGAAGGCGGTGTAGCCCGCATTCGATTTCGGCGCAGTGCCGAGATAGATCACAGCCTGGGCGATCGCGAGCTCGCCTTCGGGCGAGCCCAGCCGGTCATAGGTCTCCCACGCCGCGAGCGTCTGGGTCAGCGCCTGCGGGTCGGCCATGCCGACATCCTCGACGGCGAAACGCACCAGGCGGCGGGCGATGTATTTCGGGTCCTCGCCGCCGTCGAGCATGCGCGCGAACCAGTAGAGCGCGGCATCGACGTCGGAACCGCGCAGCGACTTGTGCAGCGCGCTGATCAGGTTGTAGTGCGCCTCCTGCGCCTTGTCGTAGAGCGGCGCACGCTTCTGCAGCAGCGTCGCGAGCCGGGCCGGTGGCAGCGGCCCCTTCTCCTCGAGCTGCGCCAGCTGTTCGGCCAGCCCGATCAGGTAGCGCCCGTCGCCGTCGGCCATGGCGAACAGCGCGTCGCGGCCGCCCTGGTCGACCGGCAACGGACGGCCCAGCGCCTCCTCGACGCGCGCCAGGAGCCGGGAAAGCGCCACGTCGTCGAGCCGTCGCAGCACCAGCACCTGGCAACGCGAGAGCAGCGCGGCGTTGAGCTCGAACGAGGGATTCTCCGTGGTCGCGCCGATCAGGGTGACGGTGCCGTCCTCGACATAGGGCAGGAAACCGTCCTGCTGGGCGCGGTTGAAGCGATGGATCTCGTCGACAAACAGCAACGTGCCCTTGCCGTCCTTGCGGCGCTGGCGGGCCGCCTCGAACACGCGGCGCAAATCGGCGACACCGGAGAACACCGCCGACAAGGGCTCGAAGTGCAGGTCCACCGACTCTGCAAGCAGGCGGGCGATCGTCGTCTTGCCGCAGCCCGGCGGCCCCCACAGGATGAGCGACCCGAGCTTGCGCGCCGCCAGCATGCGACCGAGCGGACCTTCGGGACCCAGCAGGTGGTCCTGCCCCAGAATCTCGCCCAGCGATTTCGGTCGCAGGCGTTCGGCGAGCGGCGTCGGGGCGAGCGAGGCGAAGAGTTCAGCCGGCACGCCGCGTCCCTGTCACGGTCAGCGGAACTGCAGCGGGATGATCGCGCCGTCGCGGCCGACGTTGATGCTGTTGACGGCGCCGGCGACGCGCTTCCGCAGGTCGGCGACGCTCTTCACCTCCTGGCCGTTGACCGACAGGATCATGTCGCCGGGACGGACGAAGCGGCTGGCATAGGCGCCGGGCTTCACCTCGACCACGGCGACGCCCGGCCGCCACTCGGCAAGACCCATCTCCTCGGCAACGGCCGGCGACATGTTGACGACGACCGCGCCGGACAGCGGCTGCCGGCCCTCGAGCAGCGACTTGTCGCGCGGCGGAATCTCCGGCGGCGCGGCGAGCTTTATCTGCACCACCAACTCCTTGCCGGCGCGGATCACCTTCACGGGCACGACGGCGCCGACATTCAGCGTCGAAAGACGGAAGCGCAGTGCCGCCTCGTCGTCGATCGGCTGGTCCCGGAGCGCCACGATCACGTCGTTGCGCTTCAGGCCCGCCGCCACGCCGGGACCGTCGGGGAAGACATCCTTCACCACGAGGCCCGCGGGGCGGGCGAGGCCGAAGCCTGCCGCCAGGTCGGGCGTCACCCGCTGCATGCTGACGCCGAGCCACGGGCGCACGATGCGGCCGCCCTGCGTGCCGGTGGAGACCATGCGGTCGACGATGTTCGAGGGCGTGGCGAAGCCGATCCCGACCGAGCCGCCGGTCTGCGAGTAGATCGCGGTGTTGATGCCGATCAGGCGGCCGTCGAGGCTGACCAGCGCGCCGCCCGAGTTGCCGGGATTGATCGCGGCGTCGGTCTGCAGGAAGAAGTTCGAATCGTTGATGCCGCCGGCGCTGCGGGCCACGGCGGACACGATGCCGCTGGTCACGGTCTGGTTGAGGCCGAACGGATTGCCGATCGCCAGCACGACGTCGCCGACCTCGACCGAGTCGGAGTCGCGCATCTCGAGAAAGGGAAACTTCTCGTCGGACGACTCGATGCGCAGCAGGGCGAGGTCGTAACGCTCGTCGTGCGTCACGAGCTTCGCCTCGAACTCGCGACGATCGGCCAGCACCACGCGGATCTCGTCGGCGCCCCGGACGACATGGGCGTTGGTCACGATCAGCCCGTCGGCCTTCACCAGCACGCCCGAGCCCAGCGAGTTCTGCACTCGCTCGCCGGCCTGCGGCGGCAGCGGCATCCCGGGGAAGGGGAACGGCAGGCGCCGCGGCACCCGCGCCGTCGTCGTGGTGTAGATGTTCACGACGGCAGGCGACACCCGCTTGACCAGGGGGGCGTAGGAATAGGCCAGCTCGGTCCGCGAACTGGGCAGCCCCTGCGCCCCGGCGACCGGCGGCAGCGCCATGGCCGCGCCGGCGCCTGCGAGAACTGCCACCAGGATTGCACGCCGCATCACTTGACCCTTCCGACTGTACGGACCGGATTTGCGTCCTGTCCGATGGCAAATCAAGGGCCGTTTCATACAGGCTGGCACATCGATTGCAGGGCGCCGTCCATGCGCCGCTGATCGGCGCGAAGGGGAAACTGGAGCGCTTCATGAAAATCACCCGCCGTAACGTCCTGTTCGCGTCCGCCGCCACCGCCGGCGCCTCGCTGGCTGCCCCTGCCGTGATGGCGAGTCCGGGCTGGCCGACCAAGCAGCCGATCAAGCTGATCGCGACCTTCCCGCCGGGCGGTACCGCCGACACGATCTCGCGCATCCTGGCGCCCAAGCTCACGGCCGGCCTCGGCCAGCAGGTCCTGGTCGAGAACAGGCCCGGCGCCGGCGGCACGATCGGCTCGGACCTCGCCGCCAAGGCCGCTCCGGACGGCTATACGCTCGTGATCTCGCATGCCTCGCCGCTGGGCATCGCGCCCGGGATCTACCCGAAGCTGCCCTACAACGTGATCACCGATTTCTCCCACGTCACGCTGATCGGCCACACGCCGAACGTGCTGATCGTGCCGGCCGACTCGCCCTACAAGACGCTGGCCGACTACATCGCCGCCGCCAAAGCCAAGCCCGACGAGATCGCCTTCGGCAGCTCCGGCATCGGCTCCAACACCCACCTGATGGGCGAGCTGCTGTCGAGCCTGGCCGGCATCAAGCTGAAGCACGTGCCCTATCGCGGCTCGGCACCCTCGCTGCAGGACATGCTGGCCGGCGCCATCCCCTCGATGTTCGACCCGATCACGACCAACGTGCCGCACATCAACTCGGGCAAGGTCCGCCTGCTGGCGGTGAGTTCGGAGAAGCGCATCGACATGTATCCCAACGCGCCGACCTTCGCCGAGCAGGGCTTCCCCAAGCTCACGACCTCGACCTGGGTCGGCGTCTCGGGGCCCAAGGGCATGGCGCCCGAGGTCGTGGCCAAGCTCTACGAGGAGCTGCAGAAAGCATACAAGGCGCCCGAGGTGGTGGAGCGCTTCAAGGACGTGGTCCTGCTGCCCGGCGACAAGCCGATGACGCCGGCCGAATATACGGCCTTCATCGGCGACTTCTCGACCCTGTGGGCGGGCGTCAGCAAGTCGGCCGGCATCCAGCTCGAACTGGGCTGATCGGCACCGGAATCCGGCACACTCTTTGTGCCATCCGCTGTTCGGCTGCCTGTGCCACGGAACGGCGTCAAACCGTTGAATCGACAGGCGGATCGCCCCGCGATCCGCTGTGCCGCGAGGGGCCTTCACTTCCTCCGATCAGTGTACGCCCGGCAATCCAGGTCTCCGCGCGAATGCATGCAGTGCCTGCAGCAGGGTCACCCGCTGGAACGTCGTCATTTCGGTCTTCCTTTCGGGCAAAGAAAAACGCCCGCGGGCGCAAACCGGCGGGCGTCAGGGGCGGGGTTGCGTTTCCCCACTATAGGCTTTTTCTTAGCACAAACCTGCTGAACCTGCAAATGCAGCCGATGGTGGGTAGCGTTCAAATTTGGACTCGCTCTACGCGATGGGCGTGACCGTAAACGGCGCCCCAAGCTTCTCGATTGCCTTCACTTTAATGCGTCGTTCATCGAGCTTTACGTGCCGGACAGCCTCCGCCACCGAGGCCGCCCGAATCGGGACCATCTCCATGAACTTCTCATTGCCGCCCTGAACGCATTCGCAATGGGCGACATAGGTCGGAATCATGATGGACGACTGCATGGCAAGACTGCCTCCGACGTTCGTTGAAACCCGCTTTGGCCGCCGTCACCCGCAGCGCGAATACCCGCAATTGAGGCAGACGTCGCAGCCTTCCTGATGCGTGAGCGACGCTGCGCCGCAATTGGGGCACTGACCCATCGACTTCGGCGAACCGCCGCCGCCTGCCGACGGCTCGCGGGCGCCGGCCGCCAACCGCACGCGCTCCTCGGTGGCGTCGACGATCCGGGGTTGCTCGGACGGCGCCAGGAAGCCGATCTCGACCAGGTGTCGCTCGATCACGCCGCCGATCGCCGCCAGCAGCGAGGGCACGTAGCGGCCCTCCATCCACTGCCCGCCGCGCGGGTCGAACACCGCCTTCAGCTCCTCGACCACGAACGAGACGTCGCCGCCCCTGCGGAACACCGCCGAGATCATGCGGGTCAGCGCCACGGTCCAGGCGTAGTGCTCCATGTTCTTGGAGTTGATGAAGATCTCGAACGGCCGGCGGCGCCCGTCCTGCATCACGTCGTTGATGGTGATGTAGATCGCGTGGTCGCTGCCCGGCCACTTGATCTTGTAGGTCCGGCCGGGCAGGTCCTCCGGCCGGTCGAGCGGCTGGGCGATGTAGACCACACCGCCCTCCTTCGCCCCCTGCGGGACCCTCGGAGGGCTGGCCGTCCGCAGCTCGGCAGGCCTCACCTCGAGCACCGCGCCGGTCACATCGTTCGGGCGGTAGGTCGTGCAGCCCTTGCAGCCCAATGCATAGGCCTGCTCGTAGACGCCCTTGAAATCCTCGAACGAGATGTCGCGCGGCAGGTTGATGGTCTTGGAGATCGAGCTGTCGACATGGTCCTGTGCGGCCGCCTGCATCGCCAGATGATCGGCGGGCGAAAGGGTCTGGGCGTCGACGAACACATCGGATGGCGGCGCCTCGTTGCCGCGCAGCTCGCGCCACAGGCGGAAGGCGTGGTCCTCCACGCTCTCCTCCCGCCTGGAGCCGTCGGGCTGCAGCACATGGCGCACATAGCTGAAGGCGAAGACCGGCTCGATGCCCGAGGACACGTTGTCGGCCAGCAGCGATATGGTGCCGGTGGGCGCGATCGAGTTCAGCAACGCGTTGCGAATCCCATAGCGGCCGATCGCCGTGCGCACCTCGTCGGGCAGCGCCCTGATGGTCTCGCCGGCGAGATATCGGCCCTGCTGGTAGAGCGGGAAGCTCCCCTTCTCCGCCGCGATGTCGGACGAGGCGAGATACGACAGCCGCTGCACCGCGCCCAGCCATTCGCGCGTGAGCCGCACCGCCTCGGGCGAGCCGTAGCGCACGCCGCAGAAGATCAGCGCATCGGCCAGGCCGGTGACGCCGAGCCCGATGCGGCGCTTGGCCTTGGCCTCCTTCTCCTGGCTCTCGAGAGGGAAGCGCGAGACGTCGATCACGTTGTCGAGCATGCGGACGGCGACCGGCACGACGCGCTCAAGTTCATCCATGTCGAGTGTCGCCCGTGGCGTGAACGGATCCTTCACGAGAGCGGCGAGGTTGACCGAGCCCAACAGGCAGGCGCCGTGAGGCGGCAGCGGCTGCTCGCCGCAATTGTGGACATATAGCCCGTTGGCATCGAAGGCATTGATGCCTGGAATCTGCGTGTCGTAGACAGTCTCCACACCGTCCGCTTCGATGCTTCCGACGTCGGCCACGAACCGCTCGCGATTGGGCTCGCGGCGATAGCTCGTCAGCAGGCAACGCAACCGCAGCGCCTTGTCGCGGTCGGCGAAACCGATCCGCTCGGCAAACAGGCCGACATTGTCGCCGGCGATCACCAACTCGTGCTGAGCTGCAGTCTCGTAGAGGCGCGCTCCGCCCTTCCCGTCGGGCAGGGGACGCTGCCCGGCCAGCCGGCGGTCGCAGTAGATCGTCGAGGCGATGCCGAAACGCAGCAGCATGCGCTGAACGGCCTCCAACAGAACCGGATCGCTCTGACTCAGCCGGACGCTGATGCCCTTGGCTTGCGTGCCTTGGACCGATCCATCCGAATCGAACAGGCCCCGTAGCAGGCCACGATGGAATTCCGACGAGGTCTTTTCCATGGCCGGCGTGACCGTCTTGCGGCCCGGCGCGAGCCCGAAGACGCCAGCCAGCGTCTTCACGGCACCGAGCGACATACGCCATTCGTGACGACCCTTCACTTCCATCCAGCCGGCGAAGTCGGCGCGATGCGGTAGCGTGCGCGCAGCAGCCAGAGCGGCTGCCATCACGCCCTCGACGCCGGTAGCATCCGTGGCGCCATTGGCGGCCTGAGCCGGCTTCCACACGCTGAGGACGGCCTTGTCCTCCTTCAGCGTGCCGTCGCCGACCAGCAGGCCCAGCAGGTAGCCTTCGGCCTCGGTGTGACGGCCTACCCAAGAGGGCGCCGCGCGATGATCATGCAGCACGATCTGGTCGCCCGGTCGGAGATCGCCGGCGGCAACCCAGCTCGTATCGCGCGACCAACGCGTCAGACGCTCGACCTTCAATACGCGATGATCGGCGGTGAGGCGGACGCTCTGCCCGGCCGTCGTGCGCAGGCGCACGACCGGCTTCGTTCCGGTCGCGAAGAACCCCGCATTGGTGCTCGTGTGCGGCTTGCCGTCGACCAACGCGGTGAATGGGCGGCCGACCAGGTCCGCAACCTGCTGCGGTCCCATTGCCGTGTGAATCCAGGTCTCCGCCGTCACGCACGGGTTGGTCGCCTGGATGGTCTCGCAGTAGTGCAGGTTGTTCCGGCGGTTGACGCGGTCGATGAAGATCACGCCCGGCTCGGCGACCTCGTAGGTCGCGCGCATGATGCGCTCCCACAGCGCCGCGGCCTTCACCGTCCTGAAGGTCTTGCCGCCGAACACCAGCGGCCAGTCGGCATCGTCCTTCACCGCCTGCATGAAGGCATCGGTGACCAGCACCGAGACGTTGAACATGCGCAGCCGCGCGGGATCGCGCTTGGCGTCGACGAAGGCCTCGATGTCGGGATGGTCGCAGCGCAAGGTCGCCATCATGGCGCCGCGGCGCGAGCCCGCGCTCATGATGGTGCGGCACATCGCGTCCCACACATCCATGAAGGAGAGCGGCCCCGAGGCGTCGGCGCCGACGCCCTTCACCGGCGCACCCTGCGGCCGCAGCGTCGAGAAATCGTGCCCGATGCCGCCGCCCTGTTGCATGGTGAGGGCCGCTTCGCGCAAATTCTCGAAGATCGACGACATGTCGTCGCCGATCGTGCCCATCACGAAGCAATTGAAGAGGGTCACCGAGCGGCCGGTGCCGGCGCCTGCGATCACGCGCCCCGCCGGCAAGAACTTGAAGCCCTGCAGGGCCTCGTGGAAGCGGCCGGCCCACAGCTCCGGGTCACGCTCCGGCGCCGCCAATGCCCGCGCCACGCGCCACCAGGTCGCGTCGAGATCGGCATCCGACGGCCCGCCAGTGCCCTGGAAGCGATACTTCATGTCCCAGATGCGTTGGGAGACCGGAGCCCATTCCATCGGCCGAAGGTAAGCCTCGGGCGGCCGGATATCAATGTTCTTTGTATGTTCCTATTCGTCTTCTCGTTCCCGATACCCTTCCTTCCGGGCGTATTCGAACATCTCCTTGGCCGCCGACACCGCGGCTTGCAGCGTCAGGTGCTCCGCATCCTGGGGATCGTAAACGATCCCGTCGCGGAGCTTTGCGATGACGGCCGCCAGGGCAATAGCCGCGCCACCTTCGGCGAAGTCCCCTCCCCAGATGAACGTCACTGCGCGGTCCCGGCCGGCCAAAGCGGCCGCCAGGACCGGGTAGTGTCCGGTCAGCTCTTCCAGATTGTCGTCGAAGTAGACTTCGACGCCGGTTTTGCAGCCGTCTATGTCGACCGGCCAATACCCTTCGGCGCCGTCCAGGTCATGCAGGATCGTGGACGAAAACCCGAGCTCCGCCAAAGCAGCCTTGAGATGGTCCCGCGAGATGGCCAGTGGGCCTTTCCAGCAGGCGTGCAAGTTCATCGACATGGGGCACCTCAAATTCGAAGATGCAACCTATACGAATACTCCTGCGGTTCTACCTATCTAAAGTTGTATTTGCCTGATCGACCAACCGCCCGGTAGCGCTTTCAATGCGCTCGCGCAGGGTCGCCATGAAGGTCTCGCGGTCGAGACCTGGCGGGATTGCGGGCAGGATCTCGACGTCGATGACCCCCGGCCGCTTGATGAATTTGCGGCGCCCCCAGAAGACCCCGGAGTTGAGAGCGACCGGCACGACCGGCACGCCGAGCTGGCGGTAGAGCGCCGCCGTACCGACCTGGTAGGGCTTCTCCGCGCCCACGGCGACGCGCGTGCCCTCGGGGAAGATCAGGATGTTGCGGCCGTCGGCGAGAGCGGCCTTGGCCTGCTTGACCAGCCCGCGCAACGCCCTGGCGCCGTCGCCGCGCTCGACCGCGATGTTGCCCACCCGCGCCATCGCCCAGCCGACGATCGGGATCAGGATGAGCTCGCGCTTCAGCACGGTAGCGCTTCGCGGGAAGAGCCGCGAGAAGGCCAAGGTCTCCCACGAGGATTGGTGCTTGCAGGCGAGGATGACCGGCCCGGCCGTCATGTTCTCGTGCCCACGCACGCGATGCGACAGGCGGCAGGTGACACGCAGCCACCACAGGCAGAAGTCGATCCAGAACAGCGACCAGGCGACGACGGAGCGGCGTGGCAGCAGCAGAATCGGCGCGCCGACGACGGCGATGATGACGGTGCCGACATACCAGCCGACATTGAAGAAAAAGGAACGGACTGCGAGGCTGATCATCGACAAGGCGGCTGCCGGCGAGGTGTTTGCTTGTAAGCCAAGTTGTAGTGGCCTAATGTCCGCCCGCAAGCACATCTAGTGGGGCATTCCCCGCTCATCATGCACGTTACCTGTTCCAACTGCGGCGCGCGATACGCCGTCGACGCGACGGCCATCGGCCCGGCAGGCCGGACGGTGCAGTGCGCGCGCTGCAGTCACCGCTGGTTCCAGAAGATCGAGACGGCTTCCCCGGCCGAGCCGCTGGCGGCGCCGCGCGTCAGCGCACCGCCGCCCGCCCCCGATTTCGTCATCCGCCCGCCGGCGCCGGGCGCCGGCCTGCCCGCGCTGACGCGGCCGCCGCGCCAGAGGAGCTGGGGAACCTGGCTCTCCGTCGTGGTCGGCCTCGTCCTGCTGTTCGGCCTGGCGGGCTACGCCTATCGCGGGGAGATCAAGGCGCGACTCCCGGCGGAGTGGCGCACCCTCCTGAACCTCGATGCGCTGCGCGGGATGTTCTCGACCTCGGCCAAGGCCGCCCGCACCGGACCGGCGGAGGGCCCGCGTCTCGGCCTCGACATCGGCGCGAGCCGCATCGAGTTCGCGGACGACCGCTACGTCGTGCACGGGGAGATCGTGAACAGCGGCAACGCGCCCGGCTCCACGCGGTCGCTGCGGCTCGTGTTCCGCGCCGGGGAGGAGGTCCTCGGCGAACGGATCCTGCCTCTGGTCGAAGGCCCGCTCGCACCGGGCGCGCGGGCAGGCTTCGTCGTGGCGCTTGACGAGCCCCCGCCCGGCACGACCAACATCGTACCGACCATCGACTGACAAGGCCTTCGACGATGCCCGACCGTCCGACCGTCTCCATCCGCTTCTCCGCCGCCGAGATCGCCACTCGCGTCGACGAGATGGCAACCGACCTCGCAAGCAAGCTGGCGCCCGATACGCTGGTCGTCTCGGTGTTGAAAGGCAGCTTCGTGTTCGCAGCCGATCTGATCCGGGCGCTCAGCCGTGCCGGGGCGGACTGGTCGATGGATTTCCTGACCCTGTCGAGCTACGGCAGCGGCACCGAGACGACCGGGCACGTGAAGGTCGTGCGCGACATCGTGGACGACGTGCGCGGTCGCGACGTGCTGCTGGTCGACGACATCCTGGAGTCGGGCTTCACGCTCAGCTTCGCCAAGAAGCTCCTGGAGGAGCGCGGTGCCAAGCGCGTGTCGATCTGTACCCTGCTCGACAAGCCCGGGAAGCGGCGTGCCGCGCTGCAGGCCGACTTCGTGGGCTTCCAGGCCGGCGACGAGTTTCTGGTGGGCTACGGCCTCGACTGGGCGCACCGCTTCCGCGGCCTGCCCTATATCGGCGTGGTGGAGAAGACGGCCTAGAATCTTCCCTTCCCCTTCGTGGAGTCCGCGAAGGGGAAGTGCCCTCGTCTTACGAGGGCGATGGGGTCATGCCCCCTCCCTCGGCCTAAGAGGCCGACACCTCCCCTGATGACAGGGGAGGAAAGCGATGGGTCCTCAGTACGTGCGTAGCAGGCGGTCGATGTAGTCGAGCTCGTCCTTGGGCCGCTGCTGCTCGCCGGCGCGGCGACGCAACTCGTCGAGGATCTCGCGGCTGCGCTGCCGCTCGAGCTCGAGCGGCACCTTCTCCGTGCCGGTATCGACCGCGTCGCCGTAGTTGCCGTCGGAGCGGCCGAGCGGATCGCGATCCTCGCTGCGGCGCTCGCGCTCCTCGATCTCGGCGATGTCCTGGTTGTTGCCCGGGCCGCGCTGCTGGCGCATCTGCTCGGCCATGTCGCCCATGCCCTGCTGAAGGTTGTCGAGGGCACGGCGCTGGGCGCGCGAGGCCTCGCGCGGGTCGCCGCGGCGCAGCGCATCCTCGGCCTCGCGCATCGAGCGCTCGGCGCGGCCCAGCGATTCCGGCATCTGCATGCCGTTCTCGTCGAGCCTGTTCATGAAGTCGCCGAGCTGCCGACGCAGGCCTTCCTGCTGGCCGCGCTGGCCCTCGCCCCATTGATCGCCGCCAGGCTGGTTGCCCTGGCCCTGCTGCCCCTGCTGGCCGCGCTGACCCTGTTGCCCCTGCTGACCTTGCTGTCCCTGCTGGCCGCGCTGGCCCTGGCGGCCCTGCTGCTGGCGTCCCTCGCGCTCGGACTCGCCCAGGAGCTGGTTCTGCCGCCGCGACAACCGGTCGAGCTGGTTCATCATCTCGCGGCCCTGCTGGCTGCCCTGCCCCTGCTGGCCCTGCTGCCGCTGCTGCCCGCGCTGGCCCGGCTGGGCCATCATCGGGGTGGCGTTCTCCATCATCTTGCGCAGCTCTTCGAGCAGGCGCTTGGCTTCCTCGCGCTGGCCGTTCTTGGCCATCTCGCGAATCCTGTCGAGCATCTTCTGCAGATCGTCGCCAGTGATGGTGTTGTTGGGATCCATCTTCTCCGCCTGCTCCTGCATGCGGCGTCGTTCCTCGGGATCCTGCATCCTCTCGGCGAGCTCGCGCTGCCAGCGTGCCATGGCGTCGTAGAGCTGCTGGATCAGGCGCTCGATCTCCTCGTCGCCCGCCTGGCGCTGCACGGCGTCGCGCAGCTCCTGGCGGGCCTGCTCGACGGCGCGCTCGGCGTCCGAGGTGGCGCCGCTCTCCAGGCGCATGGCGAGGTCCCACAGCAGCTTCTGGGTGTCGACGATCGTCGGCTTGTCGCCGTTCTGGGCGAGGCGCGCCGCACCGATGCGCAGACCGAGCTGAACGACCGGATCATCGCGGTAGCTCGACGGCCGCAGGTTGATCATGCGCATGCCGTCGGCGACGTCCAGGCGATAGCCCTTCGGATCGCGCGTCAGCGCCTTGCGCAGCACCACGAGCGCCCGCGCCGTCGGGTCGTTGAACACGCGTTCCGGCAAGAGGAAGGTCTCGACCGCGCTGCGTCCCTTCTGGTCGAGCGCGTCGGTCGCGAACAGCATGACCGTGACCTTTAGGCCGGCCCACGGATGGCTGGTGAGATCGCGGACGAAGGTGTCGGCGACCTTCTTGGTGTTGCCTGCGACCGGCAGGTCGACGCGCAGCACCTCGGGCTCCTCGTCGCTGCTCAGCGCATCGTCGCCCAGCACGCTGCCGTGCAGGCGGATCTGGAGTTGCACGCCCTTCACGCCGAAATCGTCGCCGGCGATGTACTCGATCTTGGTCGACCATTTGTCGACGCCGATCGGGCGGGCGAACTCGATCGTCGGCGCCAGATCGGGAATGACGTGAAGCTTCCAGCGCGCCTGCTCGTCGCCGCGCGCCTGCAGGGCGATCTGCTTGCCTTCGGTGATGACCTGCTCGACCTGGTACTTGCCCTTGCCGACGGTCGAGAACTCGCTGCCCTTGCCGTCGATCGTGAGGATCGGCGGCTTGCGCCCGCGTACGTCGTCGACGAAGCCCGCGATCTTGCTGCCGACCGGCACGCGGAGCAGCTTGTCCTTGTCCGCCATGTCCAGATAGATCGGTGCCTTGCCGGTGTAGGCCGGCGGCGCGATCCACAGGTTGGCGACGACGGGCGGCGGCGGCGGGAAGGCGGGAGTGACCGCGGCGGCCATGCGGTCGCTGCGCCAACCGCCGGCCACGGCGAGCGCCACCGCGAGCGCAAGCACGGGCACGAAACGGAGCGCCCAGGAATCCAGGACGGCGAGACCGGGATGGGCCGGCTTGTTGGCGAGACCAGCCAGGCGCTCGGCCTCGCGGCGCCGATGGGCCTCCCACAAGGCGGCGGCCATCGGATCGGACGAGCCGGCGGCCAGCCTGTCTTCGACCGCCACCAGCGGACGATGCGGCACGCCGCTGTCGCGCTCCAGCCGGCGGACCGCGGCTTCGCGCGCTGGCCAGGCAAAATCACGCAACGACCACCAGGCGAGCGCGGCGAAGCCGATCGCCACGGCGGCCAGGATGCCGGTATGGACCCAGGGGTCGAGGCCGGCGAACAGGTCGAGATGGGCGGCCGCGATGAACAGCGCCACGAAGGAGAGCAACGGTACCAGGCGGGGCCACAGGCTTTCCCAGGCCAGGGCCGCCCGCGCCACGCCGATTTTGCGCCCCAATCCGGGGGCTTCGAAAGTCGGGGTGGTCTGGCTGGCGTCCATCGCCTTCCCTTTACGCGTTAAGCCCTTGTCGGCTCCATCCAGGGCGGGAACCGCTCGGTGGAGATCATTTCCTCGACGGTCGGCCTCGGCCGGGTCACCGCAAACCGCGTGCCATCGACCATCACTTCCGGTGCCAGGGGGCGGCTGTTGTAGCTCGACGCCATGACCGCCCCGTAGGCGCCCGCTGAGCGTACCATGATGAGGTCGCCGACAGAAAGCGGGGCCAAGTCACGGTTTTGTGCGAGAAAATCCCCTGATTCACAGACAGGACCGACAATGTCGCAACGGATCGTGGCGGCATCGGGGCGTGGCTGGCGCAGCGGCACGATGTCATGCCAAGCCTCGTAGAGGGTTGGCCTGATCAGGTCGTTCATCGCCGCATCGACGATGACGAAAGTCTTGGAAACGCCGGGCTTCACGAGGATCACCTCGCTCACCAGCACGCCCGCCTCGCCGACCAGCCGGCGGCCGGGCTCGAAGGTAAGCTCGCAACCCAGCCCCTCGGTCTCGCGCTTCACCATGGCCATGAATTCGGCGATAGAGGGCGGCTTCTCGTCGGCGTAAACGATCCCCAGGCCGCCGCCGATGTCGAAGCGCTCGATGCTGTGCCCGTCCTGCCGAAGCTGCCCGACCAGCTCGCGCACCCGCACGATGGCATCGCGGTAGGGGTCGACCGAGGTGAGCTGAGAGCCGATGTGCATGGCCACGCCGACCACGTCGAGGTTCGGCAGCCGACCGGCCAGCGCGAAGGCATCGCGTGCCAGGTCGATGTCGATGCCGAACTTGTTCTCTTTGCGCCCCGTCGTGATCTTGGCATGCGTCCTTGCATCGACGTCGGGATTCACGCGGATGGCGATCGCGGCCTTCACGCCGAGCTGGCCCGCGACGGCATTCAGGGTCTCGAGTTCCGCCGAACTCTCCACGTTGATCTGGCCGACGCCCGCCTGCAGGGCCGCCATCAGCTCCGACGGCTTCTTGCCGACGCCTGAATAGATGATGCGCTCCGGCGCAATGCCGGCGGCCAGCGCCCGCTTCATCTCGCCCACCGAGACGATGTCGGCGCCGGCCCCAAGTTCGCCCAGCAACCGGATGACCGCCAGGTTGCTGTTGGCCTTCATGGCGTAGCAGACAGAAGCGTTCATGCCCTTGATGCCGTCGGCGAACTCCTGCCACCCCGCGCGCAGCGCACCCGCCGAATAGCAATAGAAGGGCGTGCCGACCTGGGTCGCGATCGAGGCGAGCGTCACGCCTTCGGCGTGCATCTCGCCGTTCCTGTAGGCGAAGAAGCTCATCGGCCGCGCCCCTTCCGGCTCGCGCCGAAACGCCGGCGTGCTTCCTCGGCGGCGCGCACGACGTTGGCGGGCGCCGTGCCGCCCAGGCTCTTGCGCGCGTTGACCGATGCCTCGACCGTCAGGACCTTGAAGACGCTGCGGTCGATGCGCGGCTCGACCGACTGCATCTCCGTCAGCGAGAGTTGATCGAGATCCACGCCCTTGTCGGCCGCCTTGCCGACCAATGTACCGGTGACGTGATGGGCCTGGCGGAACGGCAGGCCGACCCTTCGTACGAGCCAGTCCGCGAGATCGGTCGCCACCGAATAGTCGGCCGAGGCCACGGCACGCATGCGCTGCGGGTTGGCCTTGAGGTCGCGAACCATGCCGGCCATCGCCGCGATACCGAGCTCGAGTGAGTCGGCGGCGTCGAACAGCGGCTCCTTATCTTCCTGCATGTCCTTCTGATAGGTGAGAGGCAGCCCCTTCAGGATGGTGCAGATCGCCACGAACGATCCGAGGATCCGGCCGGTCTTGGCGCGCGTCAGCTCGGCGGCGTCGGGATTGCGCTTCTGCGGCATGATCGAGCTGCCGGTGGTGAAGGCATCCGACAGACTGATGAACTTGAACGGCGCCGAGCACCAGATCACGATCTCCTCGGCGAGCCGCGACAGGTGCACCGCCGTGAGCGAGGCCGTGGCGATGAACTCCGCCACATAGTCGCGGTCCGACACGGCATCGAGCGAGTTGGCCATCGGCCGCTCGAAGCCCAGTGCCTTCGCCGTCTTGCGCGGATCGATCGGATGCGGCGAGCCCGCGAGAGCCGCAGCACCGAGCGGCGACTCGTTCAGCCGCGCCCGGCAGTCGGCCAGCCGGCTGCGGTCGCGGCCGAACATCTCGACATA
Organism: uncultured Reyranella sp.; assembly: GCA_964415585.1. Taxonomy (GTDB): domain Bacteria; phylum Pseudomonadota; class Alphaproteobacteria; order Reyranellales; family Reyranellaceae; genus Reyranella. Next base: position 14,839 of record CAYQAY010000024.1, on the reverse strand, counting down.
GGCCAGCAGATGGTGGCCAAAGGTGACGGGCTGCGCCGTCTGCAGATGGGTGAAGCCCGGCATGATGGTCGCGGCATGCTGCTCGGCACGGTCGATCAGCGCGGCCTGCAGGTCGGCCAGCATCGGCTCCAGCCGGTCGATCGCATCGCGCACCCAGAGGCGCACGTCGAGCGCCACCTGGTCGTTGCGCGAGCGCGCCGTGTGCAGCCGTCCAGCGGCCGGGCCGATCAGGTCGGCGAGCCGCGCCTCGACGTTCATGTGGATGTCCTCGAGCCGGGTCGAGAACTTGAAGCGGCCGGCCTCGATCTCGTCCTTCACCCTGGCGAGGCCACGCTTGATGGCGCGCCCGTCCGCGGGCGTCAGGATGCGCTGCGCCACCAGCATGTCGCAGTGAGCCATCGAGCCCGCGATGTCCTGCGCGTAGAGCCGGCGGTCGAAACCGATGGAGGCGTTGATCTTCTCCATGATTTCCGCCGGGCCGAGCTTGTATCGTCCGCCCCACATCGTGTTGGAGCGACGATTGGCGCCCCTCCTGGACGCTCGCGCAGTCGTGTTCTTCCGTGCCATGAATTGACGCCAGTGATGCTTTAGGAACGCGGCTTATGGCACATCCTGCCCCCAATTTCCTCCCCGGCCGGCGCTACATTCTTTGCGGCGCAGCGGCAGCGCTCGCTGTTCCCGTCGCGATGCCCGCCCACGCCGGGATCAGACCGGACATGGCGACCGGCGCCATGGAGCGCTTCAAGCTCGCAGGCAAGCCGAAGCCGCTGCCGGACGTCGAGATCCAGGACTTCAGCGACCGGCCTCTGCGTCTTTCGGGCTTCCGCGGCCGGGCGCTGTTGCTGAACTTCTGGGCGACCTGGTGTGCACCCTGCGTCAAGGAGATGCCGAGCCTCGACCGGCTGCAGGCCGCGCTGCCGAAGGACAAGTTCCTCGTGCTGCCGTTGTCGATCGACGGGCCGACCAAACCCAAGGTCGAGCCTTTCTACAGGGACCAGAAGCTGAAGCAGCTCGGCATCTACTTCGACAAGGGTCGCAAGGCCATGCAGGCGCTCGACGTCACCCTGTTGCCGACTTCGATCCTGGTCGATCCCAACGGCCGCGAGCTCGGCCGCATCGAGGGCGACGCCGACTGGGACATGCCCGAGTCTATCGCGCTGATGAAGGCGGCGATCGCGTCATGACCCCACCGCTGGTCGTCGTCACCGGGGCGAGCTCCGGCATCGGGCTGGCGGTCGCCAAGGCCTTCGCGCGGGACGGCCATCCGCTGCTGCTGGTCGCGCGGCACATGAAGCCGGTCGACGGACTGGCGACGGAACGGACCGTCTATGCCGAGGCCGACGTGACCGACTACCCGGCGCTGGAGGCGGCGGTCCGCGGCGCCGAGGCGCGTTTCGGCAAGACCGGATGCCTGGTGAACAATGCGGGCTTCGCCGACGCCCGCCCCTTCTCCGCTGTCGCGGCCGAGGACTATGCGCGCGAGATCGACGTCAATCTCAAGGGCGTGATGAACGGCACCAAGGCGGTGCTGGCCGACATGCAGGCGGCCGGGCGCGGCACCATCATCAACATCAGCTCGGTCAGCGACCGCAAGACCAGCCCGGTCGCAGTGGGTTACACGGCGTCGAAATACGCCGTCCGTGCCGTCGGCGAATCGCTGCGCGAGGCCGTCGGCATGGACGGGGTGCGCGTGGTCAACGTGGCGCCGGGATACGTCAAGACCAACATCCACGCCGGCATGGGCGTCAGCTTCGAGGAGTACGGCCGCCTCCTCGGCAATCCGGACTTCATGACCGCCGAGGAACTGGCCGACATCGTGCTTTGGTGTTGGAAGTTGCCGGCCACGATCTGCGTGCGCGACATCGTGGTCACGCCGACGCGATCGGTCTTCTAGTTTCCCAGCTCGCAGTGCTTGCCCATCTCCTTGCAGACGCGCAGCACGGCCTGGACGATCAGCGATGACGTCGGCCCCTCGCCCGGCCCGGCGTGGCCTGCGATCATGAGCTGCGAGACCTCGTCGTTGAACGGCACCACGTTCAATGTCGCCGTGCGGTCGCCTTCGGCGATCTGCAGGCGGCGCGCTGCGGGGTCCTGCATCAGCACGAGCACCTGCTTGTTCTTGCGCGCGAGGTCGAGCGCGGTGGCGAAGATCTTGTCGGCCGGCGCGTCGAGCAGCACGGTGGCGAAATCGTAACCCGGGCGGCCGCCCGGCTGCTGGCCCTCGGTCATCTGGTGGATGCGGCCCAGCGCCTTGCGGGCGACAAACACCCACTGCGCCTCGGCGGGCGCGGCGGGCAGCAGCGGCAGCGCGATCGCGGCCAGTACGGTCGCCGCGATCAGCGGCTTCAAGATCTTCGGCATGGTCAGAACTCCCGTCTCCCCGGAGGCGGGCATTCTACGCAAGCGTCGCCAGTGAAGAAGCGGAAAAGGGTGCAAGCTCGGTGAACCGTCCGTCGCGCACCTTGGCCGCCCACTGGGCGTCGGCCAGCAAGGCACGGCCGACCGCCACCAGGTCGAACTCGCCGCGCTCCAGCCGGGCCTCGAGCTCGCCCAGCTCGCCCACGCCGGAGCTTTCGCGCGTGCGGAAGGTCTCGACGAAATCGGCACCCTTGAGGCCGACCGATCCCACCGTGATGGTCGGCAGGCCCGTGAGCTTCCGCGTCCAGCCGGCAAGGTTGAGGGACGATCCCTCGAACTCGGGTTCCCAGAAGCGGCGGGTCGAGCAGTGGAAGATGTCCGTGCCGGCGGCCGCCAGCGGCTCGAGGAAGCGCGCCAGTTCGTCCGGCGTCTGTGCCAGCCGCGCCGTGAAGTCCTGCTGCTTCCACTGCGAGAAGCGCAGGATGATCGGATAGCCCGCACCGACACCGGCGCGGATCGCCCTGACGATTTCGGCGGCGAAGCGCGTGCGCTGCACGTAGTCGCCGCCCCACAGGTCGTCGCGCTTGTTGGCACCGGCCCAGAAGAACTGGTCTATCAGGTAGCCGTGCGCGCCGTGGATCTCGACCGCGTCGAAGCCGATCTGCTTCGCGGCGACCGCGGCCTTGGCGAAGGCACCGATCGTGTCGGCGACGTCCGCATCGCTCATCGGCTGGCCGACCTGCTTGCCCGAGGCGGCGAGGCCCGACGGGCCGTCGGACGGCGCCTCGGGGTTGGGGCCGGTGCCGGGCTTGCGCATCATGCCCTGGTGCCAGAGCTGCGGGGCGATCTTGCCGCCGGCGGCGTGCACTTCCTCGACGACGCGGCGCCAGCCGGCGAGGCTCGCGGGCGCGTGGAAGTTGGGAACGTTGACGTCGTTGGTCGCGGCCGGACGGTCGACGGTCGTGCCCTCGGTGACGATCAGGCCGACGCCGCCCTCGGCGCGGCGGCGATAGTAGGCGGCGACCTCGGGGCCGGGGATGCTCTCGGGGCTCTTGGAGCGCGTCATCGGCGCCATCACCAGCCGGTTGGCCAGCGACAGCTTCGGCGAAGCGAAGGGACGGAAGAGAGCGCCGGTCAGCGGACGGAACTCAGCGGGTCGGGACCGGGCGCTCGCCCGAATAGTCGTAGAAGCCGCGCTTGACCTTCTTGCCGATCCAGCCGGCCTCGACGTACTTCACCAGCAGCGGGCACGGACGGTACTTGGAATCGGCCAGTCCCTCGTGCAGTACCTGCATGACCGACAGGCAGGTGTCGAGGCCGATGAAGTCGGCGAGCTCGAGCGGGCCCATCGGATGGTTGGCGCCTAGCTTCATGCCGGTGTCGATGGCCTCGACGTTGCCGACGCCCTCATAGAGCGCATAGACCGCCTCGTTGATCATCGGCAGCAGGATGCGGTTCACGATGAAGGCCGGGAAGTCCTCGGCGTTTACCGGCTTCTTGTCGAGCTTGACCACGACCTCGCGCACCGTGCGGAAGGTCTCCTCCTCGGTCGCGATGCCGCGGATCAGCTCGACCAGGCCCATCAACGGGACCGGGTTCATGAAGTGCATGCCCATGAACTTGCCGGGCCGATCGGTGACCGATGCGAGACGCGTCACGGAGATCGACGACGTGTTGGTGGCCAGCAGTACGTTGGGCGGCAGGCCCTCGCAGACCTTCTTGAAGATCTCGCGCTTCACGGCCTCGTTCTCGGTCGCCGCCTCGACGATCAGGTCGCAATCGGCGAAAGCCTTGTAGTCGATGACGGGCGTGATGCGCTTCAGAGCCGAGTCCTTGTCCTCGGGCCGGATCATGCCGCGACCGATCTGACGGTCCATGTTGCGGCCGATATTGTCGAGACCCTTGTCGAGGTGCGCCTGGTCGACGTCCGCGAGACGGATGTCGAAGCCCTTGAGCGCGCAGACATGGGCTATGCCGCTGCCCATCTGGCCGGCACCGATGACGCCGATGCGCTTGATCATGACGCGATGCTCCCGATGCCCGCGCTACTTCTTTTCGACCGCGGCGGTCAGTTCCGGCACGATCTGGAAGAGGTCGCCCACGATGCCATAGTCGGCTACCTGGAATATCGGCGCTTCCTCGTCCTTGTTGATGGCCACGATCGTCTTGCTGTCCTTCATGCCGGCGAGATGCTGGATCGCGCCGGAGATGCCGATGGCGATGTAGAGGTCGGGCGCCACGACCTTGCCGGTCTGGCCGACCTGGTAGTCGTTCGGCACGTAGCCCGCGTCGACCGCAGCGCGACTGGCGCCAAGGCCTGCACCGAGCTTGTCGGCCAGGGTCTCGAGCATCTTGAAATTCTCGCCACTCGCCAGGCCACGGCCGCCGCTGACGACGATCTTGGCACTGGTGAGCTCGGGCCGCTCGCTCTTTGAGAGCTCGGCGCCGACATAGGAGGACAGACCCTTGGCGCCTTCGCCGCCGATCTTCTCGATCGCGGCCGAGCCGCCGTCGCCGGCCGCCCTGAAGTTGGTCGGACGGACCGTGACGACCTTGATCTTGTCCGCCGACTGCACGGTGGCCATGGCGTTGCCGGCATAGATCGGGCGCACGAACGTATCGGGCGAGACGACCTGGATCGCCTCGGAGACCTGCGCGACGTCGAGCAGCGCGGCAACGCGCGGCGCGACGTTCTTGCCGACCGAGTCGGCGGCCATCACGACATGGCTGTAGTTCGGCGCGAGCTTTACGACCAGCGGCGCGATGTCCTCGGCCAGCCAGTTCGCATAAGCCGCGTCGTCGGCCTGCAGCACCTTGGCGACGCCGGCGATCGCAGCGGCCGACCTGGCGGCATCGTCGCAGCCGCTGCCGGCCACCAGGACGGTGACGTCGGAACCCATCTGGCCGGCGGCCGTCACTGCATTGGCGACGTTGGCGCGGACCGTCTTGCCGTCGTGTGCGGCGACAACGAGAATGGCCATGGTCAGATCACTCCCGCTTCGTTCTTCAGCTTTTCGACCAGTTCGGCGACGGTCTTCACCTTGATGCCGGCCTTGCGCTTGGGCGGTTCCTCGACCTTGAGCGTCTTGAGGCGCGGCGCGATGTCGACGCCCAGCGCGTCCGGTGCCAGCGTCTCGATCGGCTTCTTCTTCGCCTTCATGATGTTCGGCAGCGACGCATAGCGCGGCTCGTTGAGGCGCAGGTCGGTGGTGATCACTGCCGGCATCTTGATCTTGATGTTCTCGAGGCCGCCGTCGACCTCGCGCTTCACCTCGATCGAGCCGTCGGCGACGTTCAGCTTGTTGGCGAAGGTGCCCTGCGACCAGCCGAGCAGCGCTGCCAGCATCTGGCCGGTCTGGTTGGAGTCGTCATCGATCGCCTGCTTGCCGACGATCACCAGGCCGGGCTGCTCCTTGTCGACCACCGCTTTCATCAGCTTGGCCACGGCCAGCGGCTGCAACTCGGCGTCGGTCTGGACGAGAACGCCACGGTCGGCTCCCATCGCGAGCGCGGTGCGGATGGTCTCCTGGCACTGGGCCGGGCCGGCGGAGAAGGCAATGATCTCGGTCGCAGCACCCTTCTCTTTCAAGCGAATCGCCTCTTCCACGGCGATTTCATCGAAAGGGTTCATGGACATCTTGACGTTGGCCGTCTCGACACCCGTGTTGTCGGCCTTGACGCGGATCTTGACGTTGTAGTCGATGACCCGCTTGACCGCGACCAGCACTTTCATCGCGTTGCGCCTATCGGTGAGTTGCGGCCGAACTGACCCGTCCGGCGAAGGGGATTTCGTGTAGGGGCGTTGAGCCGATCATGTCAAGGCTATGGCGCACTGCACAAGATCGCAGGGTGGAAGATTTTTCCCTAATCTTTCAACAGGTTGGCCTAACTAACGCGTCCCGCCCGGCACCCACAGCACATCTGCCGCGCCATTGTCGTTGAGCCGCCGCGCGAGCACGAAGAGATGGTCGGACAGCCGGTTGATGTACTTGATCGCCTCGGGGTTGATCGCCTGACCGGCGGCGAGAAGCGTGATGCAGCGCTCGGCCCGGCGCGCGACCGTGCGCGCGAGATGGAGCCACGAGGCGGGCTCGCTGCCGCCCGGCAGAATGAACGATTTGAGCGGCTGCAACTCGCCGTTCATGGCGTCGATCTCCCGCTCCAGGCGCTCGACCTGCGAGGACACGACACGCAGCGCCTGCTCGTCGCGCTTGGTGCTTCCTTCCGGTGTACAGAGATCGGCACCGAGATCGAACAGGTCGTTCTGGATGCGGCCCAGCATTTCGTCGGCTTCCACGAGGCGCGGATGCTTGCCGGCGCGCTGGATCGCGTTGCGCACCAGTCCGATGACGGAGTTGGTCTCGTCGACGGTGCCGTAGGCCTCGACGCGGATGTCGTGCTTGGGCACGCGCTCGCCGCGGCCGAGCGACGTCTGCCCGGCATCGCCGCCGCGCGTGTAGATGCGCGTGAGGCTGACAGCCATCGTCAGCCCCGGCTCGCGAGATACCACAACAGGATCAGCACGACCGTGAGAAGCTGCAGGCGCACGCGCCACCACATCAGCCGATTGCTGCGCCGGCTGCCTTCGGTGTCGCCGTCAGGGTTCCGACTCATGCTGATCAGGCCGGCGAACAGGGTGCCCAACGTGGCGAAGGCCGATACGAGTACGAGGACGAACAGGACGTTGGCGAGGGTCATGCGGTTTTATCCCGCATTGTGCCGGCCCGCGCCAGTGCGCGCCGCCGCCCAGGGCCGCGCCGCACGCGAGGCGGCATCGCCCGTAGCGACACGGAAGATCGCCTCGGCAGTCTGCTCGCCCGACCAGAGGGCTGCGTGCACCGTGCCGTACTCGACCGGCTCGGTCGCCTCGCCCGCAAAGAAGACGCGGTTGCCGAGCGGACGAGCGTGCTCGGTGCAGTCCTCCGGGTCGCTGCCGACGCCGGGATAGGAGTAGCCGCCGCGCGACCATGGATCGCTCAACCACCGCGGAAAGACCATCGCCACGGGCTCGGGGATGCCGTCGCCGAACATGGAGCGCAGCGATTTCATGGCGGTAGCCTTCACCTCCTCGTCGCTCGCCTCGCGGTCGAGATGGATGGCGGTTTGGCCGTTGGCGAAGCTCAGGATCACCGGCAGGCCGGTCTCCTCTTCATGGTTCACCCAGGTGTTGAAGCCGCCGCGCCGGTCGGGCGCATCGGGCAGACGACCGAACCATTTCGGCCGGTCGGGCCAGAAACGTCTGGGAAAACGCAGGTAGATCTTGCCGAGGATACCTGCGCCGTATCCCAGTCGCCCGATTGCGATCCGCTGCGCCTCGGGCGGCGGCGGATCGAGCGCCGGCAGGCCGGCGCGCAGCAGGCCGACCGGCACGGCGATCACCACTCGATCCGCGTCGATCGTCTCGCCGTCGCCGAGAAACACCGTCACGCCATCGGCCCGCCATACGATGCGCTCGACAGCCCTCCCGTGACGAATGGCGAGACCCGCCGACACATCATCGATCAGCCTCCTGAAGCCGCCCTTCGGCTGCGCGTTGCGGTCGAGGCCTTCGGTCGGGAACCACTCTTCTGCCGCCACAGCGTCCCACGGCGCGCTCTGCACGCCTTCGCTCATCTCGACGAAGGTCGCCACGACCAGGCGGTCGATCTCGGGCAGCCAAGCGGCCCGGAGCAAAGGCTCGACGGCCTGCCGCACGGAGATCGAGCGCGGACCGTTGACCCGCGCCATCGCCTTGCTCTTCCAGGTCGCCCATTCGATCGCCGCCTTGAAGGCTATCCGGCCCATCACGGCACGGCGGCGCTGGCCTTCGCGCGTCGGTGCGGTGGCACGCGAATCGATCAGCAGGCGATCGCCCTGGGACTCGAGCAGCGGGATCCCGAGCTTCTCGGCCCACAAAGTCAGCGGATTGCCGTCGACGCCGTGTACCCACGACCCGCCGAGATCGACCGGCGCGCCGATCCTGTCGTCGGTCCAGACCCGGCCGCCGGTGCGGGTGCGTGCCTCGAGCACGGTGACGTTGAAACCCGAGTCGTGCAGCAGCCGCGCCGCGACCAGCCCCGCCATGCCGGCGCCGACCACGACGACGCGCTCGCGCACCCCCGCACCCATCGACCAGGAGCCGGTCATGCGAACACCAGCGACGGCAACGCGCTCATGCTCTCGAACGACTGGCCGCCCATCGCCCGCAGCGCCTCGCGATCAGTGTGCGGTGCGCCGACATAGGCCAGCGCTCGCATGCCGGCGGCACGCGCCGCCTGGATGCCCGGTTGCGAATCCTCGACCACGGTGCAGTCGAAGGGCTGCTCGTCCATGCGCAGTGCGGCGTGCAGGAAGAGATCGGGGAACGGCTTGCCGCGCTGCACCTCGCTGGAGCTGAAGATGCGGCCTTCGAAGCGGTGCCACAGACCGGTGATGCCCAAGGTCACGCGCATCTTGTCGAACCCGCCCGAACTCGCCACGCAGGTGGCGATACCCGCCGACTCGATGGCATCGATGGCGGCCACGACGCCCGGCACCGGCTTCAGCGGCGCCTCCTGGAAGGCCTGCATCGTGTCGGCCTGCAGGCGATCGACGAAATCGGGCGGCAACGCGCGGCCCATCATGCCCTCGACGATCTCGACGCAGGACCTCATCGAGCGCCCCATCAGGCGCCGCATCGTCTCCTCGACGCTCCAGTCGAGGCCTTCGCGCGCGAGGGCACGGGCAAAGCAGGTGTTGGCGATCGGCTCGCTGTCGACCAGCACGCCGTCGCAATCGAAGATGACCAGCACCCGCGAGGGAATATCAGTACGGCTTGTCGCCCGCCACCGTGACGCGATTACCGCTGCGGGTATGCGGCCAGTAGTCCCACATCGCGCGATGCTGGGTGCAGCGATTGTCCCAGAAGGCGATCGAGTTCTCCTGCCAGCGGAAGCGGCACTGGAAGAGCGGATTCTCCATGTGCTCGTAGAGATAGCTGAGGATGGCGTCGCTCTCGTCGCGCGGCACGCCGACCAGCGTCCGGGTGAACCCGCGATTGACATAGAGCGACTTCCTGCCGGTGACCGGATGCGTGCGCACGACCGGATGCTCTGCCCGCGGGTACTGGGGCTTGTCGGCGACGCCGAGGTTGGCATAGAGACCGCGATAGACCTGCTCGCCGTCGTGGATCGCGGTCAGGCCGTCGAGATAGGTCTTCATGCGATCCGACAGCGCCTCGTAGGCCGCGTACATGCTGGCGAACAGCGTGTCGCCGCCCTTGGGCGGGCACTTCTTGATGTAGAGGATGCTGCCCATCGGCGGTTCGAGGTCGCAGCTCACGTCGGTGTGCCAGCCCTCGCCGTTGGCGCGCGGCGAGTCCTTGTCGGCATGGATGATCATCAGCTCGGGCTTGCCCGGCTCGGTCGGCGCGGCCGGATGCACGTGCAGATCGCCGAACAGGCGGCCGAAGGCCAGGTGCTGTTCCTGGCTGATGTGCTGGTCGCGGAAAAAGATGACCAGGTTCTCGGCCAGCGCGCGGTGCAGCTCGTCCTGCTGGCGGTTGCTGAGCGGCTTGCTGAGGTCGATGCCGGCGATCTCCGCGCCGATGATCGGCGTCAGCTTGTCGACGGTCAGCGTTTCATAGGGCGCGCTCTCGTCGGCGGTGTGCCGGTAACGTGGTCCGTTGTTGCCGCGCAGGGATCCTTGCATGGCTCTCTTTCCTCCCGAGGCGTCAGATTATAGCGTGCCTCCCCGAGAATTGGGGGAAACATCATGACATTCGATGCCATCGCCACGCAGACCGTGCGCACGGCCGACCATCTCGAGCCAGGCTTCGTGCACAAGGAAGACATCGCGGCGGCGGCGAAGAAGCTTGCGGCGCGAAAGAAGAAGCCCAACATCCTGATCTACCTGATGGACGACGTGGGCTGGGGCGACTTCGGCTGCTACGGCGGCGGCGTCGCGGTCGGCGCGCCAACCCCCGTCTTCGACAAGATCGCGCGCGGCGGCCTGCAGCTCACCTCGTGCTATTCCGAACCGACCTGCTCGCCCTCGCGCGCGACGCTGCATACCGGCCGCGTGCCCAACCGGCACGGTCTGCACCGCCCGCCGATGTACGGCGAGCCCGGCGGCCTGCAGGGCGAGGTCACGCTGCCGATGCTGCTCTCTAAAGCTGGTTACACGACGCAGGCGGTCGGCAAGTGGCACATCGGCGAGAACGTCGAGAGCCAGCCGCAGCATATCGGCTACGACGATTTCTACGGGTTCCTCTCGGTGTCGGACATGTACACCGAGTGGCGCGACCCGCATTTCTTCCCCGAGATCGTCTATTCGGATGCGCGCACCGAGTGGATCAAGAACATGCCCTTCAACCGTTGCTTCGTGCACGCGACCAGGGGCAAGGAACTGACCAACGTCGAGGAGGTGACGATCCCCGTCCTCTCGGAGCTCGACGAGAAGTGGTGCAGGTACTCCGAGGACTTCATCGCCAGGCAGGCCAAGAGCGACAGACCGTGGCTGCTCTACCACTGCACCCGGGGCGCGCACTTCGACAACTACCCGCACGAGAAGTACCTCGGGAAGTCGCCGGCGAAGCACCCCTACAAGGACACGCTGCTCGAGCTCGACGCCATCATGGGCCGCCTCGTCGAGGCGCTGCGCAAGTCGGGCCAGCTCGAGGATACGCTGATCTTCGTCTCGTCCGACAACGGCCCGCACATGGAGACCTGGCCGGACGCCGCCTTCACGCCGTTCCGCTGCGCCAAGGGTTCGACCTGGGAGGGCGGCGTGCGCGTGCCCGGCCTGCTCTACTGGCCGGGCGCCATCGAGGCCGGCCGGCAGAGCGACGGGCTGTTCGACTTCAACGACATCCTGCCGACGGCGCTGGGACTCGCGGGCGCCTCGGACCTGCTGCCCACGGATCGATACATCGACGGCGTCGACCAGACCTCGTTCCTGCTGGCGCCGGACGGGCTTTCCAACCGCAAGTACCACTACTACTGGCTGACGCAGACCTTCTCGGGCCTGCGCTGCGGCGAGTACAAGATGGTGCTCTCCGCCACCAGCGACGACGCGACCGACGCCTTCGGCACCGGCGGCTTCACCGGCACGCTGGAGCGCTACACCTATCCGAAGCTCTTCAACCTCTATCTGGACCCCAAGGAGCAGCACAACTACCTGACGCGCAAGCTCGCCTACGTCGAAGCCTTCCAGCTCGGCATGCGCGGCCACCTCGGCACCTTCAGGAAGTACCCGCCGAAGAAGGTCATGGGCCTCAAGGTGAGCGACAAGCGCGACGGCTGAGGTACATCGCGTCGGTAGGAAAATCGGCTTCCCGCACGCCGGAAAGCCAACAACGACGGGCTTTTCGCCCGTTATTTCTGGACACCTGAATGTAACGCGTGTTGTCCGGAACGGTGTCCGCACATCGGAGATGAGCCTTGTACGACGGGCTTTTACGCATCTCTCGCTTCTTCGTTGCTTGGTGCCCCCGCTGCGCCGTGTTGCTCAGGCGTCGTCAAGTGTCTGATCCGGCGTCGTTTTTCGGCGTCGGTCGAGACGGGGGTCGTTCGTGGGACTGTCCGCGGCTCAGGAGCCGCGGCGGCTGCACCCCGCGCCTTGCGCTGGCTCGCGGGCGTGCCGCGAGGGGTCGTGCCAGGGATGGAAAAGGCCGGCGCGGTCCGGGCGCCAGCCTATAGGAATTATAGGCATATTCCTGCTGAACCTGCAAGTCCCGTCCGATCACGTTTTCCGGAGCGGGTGCTGGCAGTGCAGGCACGTCAGAGGTTCGCCGCGTCGACGACGCGGCACATGGCCGAGCGGACCACGTTGGAGTCGGCCACCTGTCCCGCCTGGATCATGAAGACGGCATCGACCCTGGTGCCATTGCCCGCCTTGCGGGCCGTGACCCGCAGCGTCTGGGGCCGCCCCGAGCCGCTGGTCTCCTGCACCGTCGTCAGCGCGCTGGCCTCGGCATCGAGGCCGATGTTGCTGAAGCCCTCGGCCAGCATCGCCGCGCGCAGGTTCTTCAGCGCCGCGGGTTGCGGCAGGTTCGGGAAGTCGCGCCAGGTGCGGAAATTCACCGCCGTCACGCGCGGCGTGCCCTCGACGACGAAATTCTGCTGGCAGACGCTCGTCAGCATGCCCTGCCCCGCAGCCGGACCGGCTGCCAGCAGGACGGCGGCAATCACGACAGATGACCTCATCGTCACTCCGACTGTTCACTCCAAACTCATCGGGCCGACTGCGCCACCTCGTGGTCCAGGGCAGCCCGAACGCCCGGCACGGCCGCACACCGGGCCTTGTAGGCCTCGATCCCGGCGTGGGTCGAGGTATTGATCCCGACGCGCGAGGCCAGCGTCAACCACCAGAAAAGATACGCATCGGCCACGGTGAAGCCGCCCCCCACCAGGTAGTCGCGGCCCTCGAGCCCCTTGGCGACGATGCCCAGCTTGCCGGGCGCTGCGGCCCTCGCCGCGGCCTTGGCCGCCTCGTCGCTTTCGGGGGTGAACATCATATAGAAGACCCGCTTGTGCATCTCCGTGCTGATGAAGTTCAGCCATTCGACGACGCGGTAGCGCTCGTCGCTCCCGAAGGCGGGGCACAGACCGCTCGACGGCTTCAGGTCCCCGAGATACTGCAGGACGCTCGGCCCCTCGGTCAGGACGCTCCCGTCGTCGCGGCGCAGCGTCGGCACGGCGCCCTTGGGATTGATGTCGAAGAGGCTGCCGCCCCCTTCGATCTCCTTGGTGGAGAGACTGACACGCCTCAGCGTCACGGCAATGCCGGCCTCGCGGCAGACGATGTGCGACGCCAGCGAGCAGGCGAGCGGCGAATAGAAGAGTTCCATGACGGCCTCCGGAATGCTGCGGTCAATTATGTACTAATAAGTACAAAACTGTTCAGGCCGCGTCAATGATTATATTCTGATTGGTACAGAATGAGGTTTCCCGCATGGCACGTCCCCGATCCTTCGATGCCGACGACGCGCTCGCCGCAGCGACACGGGTCTTTCTGACGCACGGCTTCGACGGCGCCACGCTCGAGGACCTGACGGGCGCGATGGGCGTCAACAAGCCCAGCCTCTACGCCGCCTTCGGCGACAAGAGCGCGCTCTATGCCAAGGTACTGGCCGCGTATGCGGCGCAGGCCAAGGCGGCCGTGGAGACGGCAATCGACTCCGGCGACACCCTGGAGGGCGCGTGCCGCGGCGTGCTGCTCGGGGCCATCGACGTCTACGCGCCGGTCCGGGGACACCATCTCGGGTGCCTCATCGCCACCACAGCGACGACCGCCGCCGGCTCCGCGCCCGCCGTCAGGAAGGTGGTCGCGACGTTCCTCGCGGAACTCGACCACCTGATCGAGGCGACGCTGCGGAAGCGGTTCGGCAGACAGCTCGCCGCCGGGGCCGTCGCGTCGGCGGCCGGCGTCTTGAGTGCCACCATGTTCGCCCTGGCCATTCGCGCGCGCGCCGGGACACCGAGAGAAAGGCTTCTGGCGATCGCCGAGAGCGCCGTCGACACCATCGGCACGGTCGCGAAGGCGCGCCCCGGCTAGTTGCGGCCCTCGATGAGTCCGCGGCAGACGACCTGCGCCTGGATCTCGGCGGCGCCCTCGAAAATGTTGAGGATGCGCGCGTCGCACAGCACCCGGCTCACCGGATACTCCATCGCGTAGCCGTTGCCGCCGTGGATCTGCAGCGCGTTGTCGGCGTTGCTCCACGCCACCCTCGCGGCCAGGAGCTTCGCCATGCCGGCCTCGATGTCGCAGCGGCGGTCCTGGTCCTTCTCGCGCGCGGCGAAGTAGGTGAGCTGGCGGGCGATCATCGTCTCGACCGCCATCCAGGCGACCTTCCCTGCGACGCGCGGAAAGGCATAGAGCGGCTTGGCGAACTGGATGCGCTCCCGGGCGTAGCGCAGGCCGAGCTCCAGCGCGTTCTGCGCCACACCGACGGCGCGCGCCGCGGTCTGGATGCGGGCGCTCTCGAAGGTCGCCATGAGCTGCTTGAAGCCCTGCCCTTCCTTCTCGCCCAGCAGGTTTGCGGCCGGCACCTCGAACCCGTCGAAGCCGATCTCGTATTCCTTCATGCCGCGATAGCCCAGCACCCTGATCTCGCCGCCCGACATGCCCTTGGCGGGGAACGGATCGGCGTCGGTGCCGCGCGGCTTCTCGGCGAGGAACATCGACAGGCCCTGATAGCCGGGCTTGGACGCATCGCTGCGCGCGAGAAGCGTCATGATGTCGGCGCGGGCGGCGTGGGTGATCCAGGTCTTGTTGCCGTTGATCCGGTAGGTGTCGCCCTCGAGCACCGCCCTGGTGCGCAAGGAGGCGAGGTCCGAGCCGGTGTTGGGCTCGGTGAACACGGCGGTCGGCAGCAGCTCGCCCGAGGCGATGCGGCCGAGATACTTTTTCTTCTGCGCCTCGGTGCCGCCGGAGCGGATCAGCTCGGCCGCGATCTCCGAGCGCGTCCCGAGCGAGCCGACGCCGATATAGCCGCGCGACAGCTCCTCGGTGACGACGCACA
>CAYQAY010000023.1:7596-67190 GCA_964415585.1 uncultured Reyranella sp. | reverse complement strand
CTCCTCGAGCCAGTAGGGGTCGAACTCGTCGATGCGGTGGCCGGCCTGGATCGCGGTATCGGCGTCCCAGCCCATGTTGACGTCGATCATGATCTCGACGCCGCCACCCATCGCCTCGCGCATCGCCTTCACGTTCTCGACGTCCTCGCGCCACGGCCTGATGTGGGCGACCTGCATCTTGATCGCCTTGAGGCCCTGCGCGGTGAACTCCTGCGCGCGCCCGATCATGCCGTCGCGACCGAGGCCCCTGAACACGCCCGAGCCGTAGGCCGGGATCTCGGTGCGGGCGGCGCCCCACAGGCGGAACAGCGGCAGGCCCGCGCGCTTGCCCACGAGGTCCCACAGCGCCATGTCGACCGCGCTCTGCGCGAACACGGTGACGCCCATGCGGCCCAGCCAGAAGTTGCTCTTGTAGAGCGTCTGCCAGATGCCCTCGACCTCCGTCGCGTCTCGGCCGATCACGTGCGGGGCGATCAGCTCCTTCATGCAGGCGTCGAGCGTGGCGAGGCCGCCGCGCAACGGCATGACGTAGCTCATGCCGACCAGCCCGCCCTGTGTCTCGATCTCGAGCACCAGGATGTCGCGCTTGCTGACGCTCAGGATGCCGGCGGCCGGTGCGGCGCCGCGCCACGGCACCTGCAGGAGCGTGGTGCGCATCTCGGTGATCGTCGTCGCGGTCGTCATCTCGCGGGCTCCTTGGGGACGGTGTCCCTCTCGAGGGTGCAGCTCTGGCAATGGCGTCGCGACCAGAAGGTCGGGATGTCGGCGGCCGTCATGAATCGCTCGCCGCAGCGCGGACAGCGGAAATCGTACAGTCGCCAGACCGCGAGCAGGCCGCCCGCGATGCAGCCGTACACGAGCAGGTCGCTCGGCCACATCTGCAGGACTGCGACCACGATGACGATCATCGCCAGCACCGAGAAGATCCTGGACCGGCGGTCCTGCCAGGCTTTCATGTAGCGGTCGGTCGGGTTCACGCGTGCTGTCGCTTCCCTGGTCTATCTTTATGAATCGCGGCCTCTATGATGCCCGGCGCCATGAGCCAGTCCAACCGCCTCTATCTCTTCGACACCACCTTGCGAGACGGCGCCCAGACCCAGGGCGTCGACTTCACCGTGGCCGACAAGGCCGCGATCGCGCGCGAACTGGACCTGCTCGGCATGGACTATATCGAGGGCGGCTGGCCGGGCGCCAACCCGACCGACGACCGCTTCTTCGCCGACCCGCCCGAGTTCAGGAACGCGAAGTTCACGGCGTTCGGCATGACGCGCCGTGCCGGGCGCAGCGCCGCCAACGATCCCGGCCTGGCCGCCATCCTGCAGACCAAGGCGCGCAACGTCTGCATGGTGGGCAAGACCTGGGACTTCCATGTCGACGTGGCCCTCGAGGTCGACCGCACCGAGTATCTCGAGATGATCAGCGACTCGCTCGCCTATGCCAAGGGTCGCATGGACGAAGTGATGTTCGACGCCGAGCATTTCTTCGACGGCTACAAGGCCAACCCCGACTATGCGATGGCCTGCCTCGCCGCCGCGGAAAAGGCGGGCGCACGCTGGCTGGTGCTGTGCGACACGAACGGGGGCACGCTGCCGCACGAGATCGAGCGCATCGTCGGCGAGGTGACGAAGAGGATCCCGGGCGACCGGCTCGGCATCCACACGCACAACGACACCGAGAACGCCGTCGCCAACACGCTGGCCGCCGTGCGCGCCGGCGTGCGCCAGGTGCAGGGAACGATCAACGGGCTGGGCGAGCGCTGCGGCAACGCCAACATGATCGCGCTGATCCCCAACCTCGTGCTCAAGATGGGTTACGAGACCGGCCTGAAGGACGGAGCGATGCAGCGCCTGACGCATCTTTCGCGCCTGCTCGACGATCGCCTCAATGTCGTGCCCAACCGCAGCGCAGCCTATGTCGGCACCAGGGCCTTCGCCCACAAGGGCGGGCTGCATGTCTCGGCGGTCGAGAAGGACCCGAGAACCTACGAGCATGTCGATCCCGACCTCGTCGGCAACCAGCGCATCATCGTGGTCAGCGACCAGGCCGGCCGCTCCAACATCATGGCGCGCTTCCGCCAGATCGGGCTCGACGTCGATCCCAGGGACCCGGGTGTCGCGCGGCTGCTCGAGATCGTGAAGGAGCGCGAGGCCGAGGGATACGCCTACGACGGCGCCGATGCCTCGTTCGAGCTGCTGGCACGACACGAGCTGCACACCGTGCCCGACTACTTCACGCTGCAGAGCTTCCGCGTGCTCTCGGAGCGGCGGGTCAACGCGCGCGGCCAGCTCATCACCATGTCCGAGGCCACCGTGAAGCTCGACGTCGCGGGCCGGCGCGTGATGGAGGTGGGCGAGGGCAACGGCCCCGTGAACGCCCTCGATGCTGCGCTGCGAAAGGCGCTGCTGCCGGTCTATCCCGAACTCGAGGACATGCGCCTGGTCGACTTCAAGGTGCGCATCCTCGATTCGGCCGGCGGTACGGCCGCCACGACGCGCGTCATGATCGAAAGTGCCGATGCGAAGGGCCGGCGCTGGAGCACCATCGGCGTCTCGCCCAACATCGTCGACGCCTCCTACAACGCGCTCTACGACGCCTACACCTACAAGCTGTTCAGGGACGGCGCCCGCCCGGCACAGCCGGCGTAGCTTGGCAGCCATGCCGGGAGCCCCGTTGACCCAGGAGAGGTCGGGGCAGACCATACAGGCCGTGCGCGACGGCGAGCATCTGGACACGACCAAGACCCCGGCGATCCCGACGGTCCAGCGACGGCCGCGGCTGGCCGGCCGTGTGCTGGCACGGTTCTTCATGTGGTCGCTGCCGCTGCTGGTCGCCGCGGTAACGCTGTTCGTCTGGCTGTCGTCCGGCCGTACGGTCACCACCGACAACGCCTATGTGAAAGGCGACCGCGCACAGATCGCCACCGAGCTCAGCGGCATCATCGTCGAGGTGCCGGTGCAGGAGAACCAGCGTGTGTCGCGCGGCCAGCTCCTG
Source organism: uncultured Reyranella sp. (assembly GCA_964415585.1). Classification (GTDB taxonomy): domain Bacteria; phylum Pseudomonadota; class Alphaproteobacteria; order Reyranellales; family Reyranellaceae; genus Reyranella. Next base: position 64,199 of record CAYQAY010000023.1, on the reverse strand, counting down.
TTCAAGCTCGATGACCAGAGCTACCGCCACGCGCTCACGCGCATCGACGCCGAGATCGAGACGACGCGCGCCGACATCCGCGGACTGCGCGCGCAGTGGCGCACCAAGCGTGAAGAGATCAAGGCTGCGCTCAGCCAACAGACCTTCGCGCAGGCCGAGTTCGACCGTCAGTCCGAGCTTGCCGAGAAGAAGGTCGCCTCGACCGCCAAGCTCGAGGAGGCACGGCTCGGCCTCGATCTCGCGCGCCAGCGCATCTCGGCGGCGCAGGAGGACTTGCAGCGCATCGAGGCGCAGCTCGCGGGCGATCCCAAGATTCGCGCCGACGATCATCCCCGTGTGAGGCAGATGATGGCGGCGCGCGAGGAGGCGCTGCTGCAACTCCGCCGCACCATGATCGAGTCGCCGATCGACGGCATCGTCGCCAAGCGCCCGGTGCCGGGCAGCTACGCCACTGCCGGTGCGCCGGTCATGGTCGTCGTCGCCGACACCGATCTCTGGATCGAGGCCAACTTCAAGGAAACCGAGCTCACGCGCGTCCGGCCGGGCCAGAAGGCCGCGATCCATGTCGACACCTATCCCGACGCCCAGTGCACCGGCACGGTCCAGAGTATCTCGCAGGCGACCGGCGCGGAGTTCGCCGTGCTGCCGCCGCAGAACGCCTCGGGCAACTGGGTCAAGGTCGTGCAGCGCATTCCCGTGCGCGTCTCCGTCGTCTGCCGCGAGGGCGATCCGCCGCTTCGCGTCGGCATGAGCACGACCGTCGAGATCGACACCGGCCACACGCGCTCGTTCGACGGGCTGCTGGCGTCGGTCGCGAAGTCGCTCGGCCTGTCGAGCGCCTCGGCGACGTCCGGACCTTAGTCCGATGGCGCCGGCCGTCGATCCGTCGGTGCTGCGCCGCCGCCGCCTCATCACCTTCACCGTGATGGCCGCGACCATCATGCACGCGCTCGACGGCACCATCGCCAACGTGGCGCTGCCGTCGATCCAGGGCTCGCTCTCGGCGACGCAGGAGCAGGTTTCCTGGGTGGTGACGTCCTACATCGTGGCCTCGGCCATCATGACGCCGCTCGCCGGCTTCTGCGCTATGCGCTTCGGGCTGCGCCAGACCCTGGTGACCTGCGTGATCGGCTTCACGATCGTCTCGATGCTGTGCGGCGCCGCCCAGTCGCTCGAACAGCTCGTGCTGTTCCGCGCCCTGCAGGGTGGCTTCGGCGCCGCCCTCGTGCCGGTCTCGCAGGCCATCATGATGGATACCTATCCGCGCGAGGAGCAGGGCAAGGCGATGGCCATGTGGGGAGTCGGCACCATGCTGGGACCGATCGCCGGCCCCTCGCTTGGCGGCTGGTTGACCGACGAGTTCTCGTGGCGCTGGGTGTTCTACGTCAACCTGCCGGTCGGCATCCTCTGCACGTTGGGTATCCTGGCGCTGGTGCGCGACAGCGCCCACACCGGACCTCGGCGCTTCGATCTGCTGGGGTTCACCCTGCTGGCCGTCGCCATCGGCTCGTTCCAGCTCATGCTCGACCGCGGCCATATGCTCGACTGGTTCGACTCGGCCGAGATCATCGCCGAGACGCTGGTCGCCGGCGTCGCCTTCGCGATGTTCCTGATTCACATGCTGACCGATCGCCAGCCGTTCCTGTCGCGCGATCTCTTTTCGGACCGCAACCTCTGCGTCGGTCTCTGCTTCACCGCGCTGGCGGGGTTTCTGCTGATCGTGTCGGCTACCCTGATGCCCCCCTTCCTGCAGCAGCTCATGGGCTATCCGGTGTTCACCACCGGCATCGTGCTGGCGCCGCGTGGCGCCGGCATGATGGTCTCCATGCTCCTGGTGGCGCGCCTGATCGGTCATATCGATGCGCGTTTGCTGATCGCCCTGGGCTTCGCGCTGTCGGCGCTGTCGCTCTGGGACATGACGCTGTTCAACCTCAATGTCAGCGAAAGCCGGATCGTGTGGAACGGCGTGCTGCTGGGCTTCGGCCTCGGCCTGGTCTTCCCGCCGCTCACCGTGCTCACCTTCGCCACCCTCCCGCCGCGGCTGCGCACTGAGGGGGCGGCGATCAACGCGCTGCTGCGCAACCTCGGCGCCAGCGTCGGCCTCGCCGTGCTGGTCTCCTTCCTCGCCAGCAACACCCAGCAGAACCGCGCCGCCATCGTCGAGCGCTTCACGCCGTTCCATCCGGGCTGGCCGCGCGGCCCTGGCGGGCTCGGCCTCGACCCGGCGCAGCTCGCGGTCTGGGACGGTGAGATCACGCGGCAGGCCGCGCTGATCGGCTACCTCAACGATTTCCGCATCATGATGATCTGTTCGCTGGTCCTGATCCCGATGCTCTTCCTGATGCGCCGGCCGCCCCTTATCGTCGCCCGCTGATCGCGATATACGCCCGTCATGGGACGACCCTCGAAAGGCCGCGCGGTCGCGGCGAGCACGCCCGCCATCATTCTGGTGCGCCCGCAGCTCGGCGAGAACATCGGCATGGCCGCACGCGCCATGCTCAACTGCGGTCTCTCGACCCTGCGCCTCGTGGCGCCGCGTGACGGCTGGCCGAACGAGAAGGCGCAGCGCGCCGCTTCCGGAGCCGACGTCGTGCTGGAGAACGCCGAACTCTTCGAGAGCGTCGCCGATGCCGTGGCCGACTTGGAGCATGTCGTCGCCACCACAGCGCGCAGCCGCGAGCTCAGCCAACGCATCCTGACCGCCCGCCACGCCGCCGCCGAGATGCGCGGCTGGATTGGGGCGGGCGGGCGGGTCGGCATCCTCTTCGGGCCCGAGCGCACCGGGCTCGAGAACGACGACATGGTGCATGCCGACACCGCGCTGTCGATTCCGCTCAATCCGCAGTTCTCGTCGTTGAACGTGGCGCAGGCGGTTCTTCTCGTGTCCTACGAATGGGCGACCGTGGGGGACGCGACGCCGCCCAAGCGCATGGCCGACCATGCCGGCCAGCCCGCGACCAAGGAGGAGCTGCAGAACCTGTTCGACCATCTCGAGCGCGCGCTCGACCAGTCGGGCTTCCTGCGCCACAAGGAGATGCGGCCCTCCATGGTGCTCAATCTCCGGGCGCTGCTGCAGCGCGCGGAGATGACCGAGCAGGAGGTGCGGACTTTCCACGGCGTCATCAAGTTTCTCTCCAAGAGCAAGCACGAGGAGTAGCCATGTCCACGACGGCCAAGATCTCCTGGGTCGACGGCGCCCTGTTCGTCGCCGAGGGCGGCAGCGGTCACACCTTCACCATGGACGGCTCGCCCGACGTCGGCGGCCGCAACCTCGCCTCGCGGCCGATGGAGGTGGTCCTCATGGGCATGGGTGGCTGTACCGCCATCGACGTGGTCTCGATGCTGAAGAAGCAGCGCCAGGACATCGAGGGAGTCGAGGTTTCGCTGGTCGCCGAACGAGCCGAAGACCATCCCAAGGTCTTCACCTCGGTGAAGCTCGTCTACACGGTACGGGGCCGGAAGTTGAACAAGGCGCTGGTCGAGCGGGCGGTCAGCCTGTCCGACGAGAAGTACTGCTCGGCCACCGCCATGGTGAAGAAGTCGGCCAACGTCACCCACGAGGTGGTGCTGGTCGAGGTCTAAGTCATTGATTTCACTTGCCGAACGCGTGCTTGACTGGCCCGCGTTCGCCAGTATGTTCCGCGCTTCTTCCGGAGAACGTGGTTGAGGGCCATTCGGCTTCTCATCCCGCCCCGAGCACCGCTCGGACCAGGGCCTATCCGGACAACAGAGCGTCACCGCAAAGCGGGGCGCAAGACCGACGGAGTGCTGCGTGAGCAAGCGCGAGAATTCGAAGTACAAGATCGACCGCCGCCTCAGGGTCAACCTGTGGGGCCGTCCCAAGAGCCCGCTCAACAAGCGTGAATACGGTCCCGGCCAGCACGGCCAGGGCCGCACCAAGCCGACGGATTACCGCCTGCAGCTCATGGCGAAGCAGCGCCTCAAGGGCTACTACGGCTCGGTCTCGGAGCGTCAGCTCCGCCGTTACTATCTCGAGGCCGTGCGCCGCAAGGGCGACACCGGCGAGAACCTGGTCGAGCTGCTGGAGCGCCGGCTGGACGCCGTCATCTACCGCATGAAGTTCGCCATCACCGTGTTCGCCAGCCGCCAGCTCGTCAGCCACGGTCACGTCAAAGTGAACGGCCGCCGGGTCAACATCGCTTCGTACCTGGTGAAGGACAACGACGTCATCGAGCTGACCTCTAGGGCCAAGGAAATGGCCCGCGTCATCGAGGCCACCCAGACAGCCGAGCGCGACGTGCCGGAGTATGTTTCGGTCGATCACAAGGACATGAAGGGCACCTACGTGCGCGGCCCCAAGCTCGCCGACGTACCCTATCCGGTCCAGATGGAGCCTTCGCTGGTCGTCGAGTACTACAGCCGCTAGTCGGTCTCCGACCATACTTTCCCACGAAAAACCCGCCGTCCCGTGGCGGGTTTTTTGCTTGAGAGGCCTCGGCGCCGGGGGCGGTTCCGGCTGTGCGAAGGGGCACCGGCACCTTATAGTCCCAGCGGGCGTTGGGGCTGGAGTCGAACGAGATGCGAATGGTCCGAGTAGCGGTCTTCGCGGCGGTCGTGGTCGCGACCGGCGGGGCCGGCTATCTCTACCGCGGCGAGATCGCGCAACAACTGGGCATGGGCACGCCGGCCAAGGCCGCCGCGCAGGCCCAAAGCAGCCCGGCGGCCCAGGCCCAGCCGCAGGGCCGACGTGGACGTCTCAATCCCGGCGGGGCGGTTCCCGTGGTGGTCGCCCCGGTCGAGCGCAAGGCCATGCCCGTCGCCGTCGACGCGGTCGGTACGGTTCAGGCGATCGCCTCGATCCAGATCAAGCCGCGGATCGACAGCCAGATCATGAAGGTCAATGTGGAGGAGGGCGCCCTCGTGAAGGAGGGCGAAGTCCTCTTCGAACTCGACTCGCGCACGCTGCGCGCGCAACTCGGCCAGATCGAGGCGCAGATCCGCAAGGACCACGCGCAGCTCGTTCAGAGCCGGCGCGATCTTCAGCGCTTCGAGGAGCTGCTGGCCAAGAACGCCGGTACCCAGGTCGCGCGCGACAACGCCGTCACCGCCGTAAAGGCGGCCGAGGCACAGCTTGAGGCCGACGAGGCCGCCAAGGCGAGCGTGCTGACGTCGCTGAGCTATACCGAGATCCGGGCCCCGGTTTCGGGTCGCATCGGCTCGATCGCCAGCAAGGCGGGCGCCGTCGTGCGGGTCGGCGACAATTCGGCGAACAGCACGCTCGCGACCATCAACCAGGTCGATCCGATCTACGTGAGCTTCGCCATCCCGCAGGTCATCCTGCCGGACCTGCGCGCCGCGATGGCAAAGGGGCCGGTCAAAGTGACGGCGATCGTCGACGATTCGAAGAAGCAGGCCGGCACCATGGCCTTCATCGAGAACACCGTCGATCCCAGCACCGGTACCGTCACGGCCAAGGCACGGATCGGCAATGCGAACGAGCTGTTGTGGCCCGGCCAGTTCGTCAGAGTGGAGATCGTGCTCGGCGTGGAGTCCGACGCCATCGTCGTTCCCGCGCCCGCCGTACAGCTCGGATCGCAGGGTCCCTTCGTCTTCGTGATCAAGGACGGCATGGCCGAGTTGCGGCAGGTCGTCGTCAAGCGCACGCAAGACGGCCAGGCCGTGATCGGCAAGGGCGTGGACAGCGGCGAGCAGGTGGTGGTCGACGGCCAGCTCAGGCTCGTCAACGGCGCGTCGGTGGCGATCCGGCCGCCGACCGCGGAGCCGGCGCGGCCGGCGACAGCCGCACCGCCGCGCGGATGATCGGCCCTACCGGAGGCGGGACGTGAATATTTCGGAACTCTGCATCCGCCGCCCGGTGATGACCATCCTGGTGATGGCGTCTTTCGTCATCGGCGGGATCTTCGCCTACAAGCAGCTTCCCGTCGCCGCTGTGCCGCGCGTCGACTTCCCCACCATCCAGGTCACCGCGCAGCTTCCCGGCGCCAGTCCGGAGACGATGGCGGCGTCGGTCGCATCCATTCTCGAGCGTCAGTTCTCGACCATCGCCGGCGTTTCGACGATGACCTCGACCTCCTCGCTCGGCAACACCTCGATCGTTCTGCAGTTCGATCTCAACCGGAACATCGACGGCGCTGCCCTCGACGTGCAATCGGCGATCTCCTCGGCGATGCGGCGCCTGCCGCCCGAGATGACGACGCCGCCTTCCTTCCGCAAGGTCAACCCGGCGGACTGGGCGGTGATGTTCCTCGCGCTCAAATCCTCACAGTCCCGCCTTTCCGACGTGGACTCCTTCATCAACCGGTCGATCATGCCGCGCGTCTCGACGCTGCCCGGTGTGGCGCAGGTGCTGATCTTCGGTTCGCAGAAGTTCGCCGTCCGCGTGCGTGCCGACCTCGACCAGCTCGCCGTCCGTGGCCTGACCCTGCAGGAGCTGCAGGCCGCGGTCGTCAACGCCAACTCGAGCAAGCCGGTCGGCTCGATCGCCGACCGTAGGCAGAACGCCATCCTCGAAGCCACAGGGCCGATCAACAAGGCAGCCGACTACATGCCGGTGATCGTCACCTGGCAGAACGGAGCCCCGGTTCGCATCTCCGACGTCGCCACGGCCATCGACAGCGTCGAGAACGACAAGGTCGCGAGTTGGCTGGACGGGACCCGCGCCATCGTGATGGGTGTCTACCGTCAGCCCGACGCCAACACCGTCGAAGTCGTGGACCGTGTCAAGGCGATCATCCCGCAGATCCAGGTCGAGCTGCCGCCGGGCGTGGAGATCCAGCTGCTGGCCGACCGCTCCAAGCCGATCCGCGAGGCGATCGCCGACGTCGAGTTCACGCTGGGGCTGGCGGCGATCCTGGTCGTCGTCGCCATCTATTTCTTCCTGCGCAGCTTCCGCGCCACCATGATCCCGGCGATCGCGCTGCCGATCTCGATCATCGGTACGTTCGCCGGCATGTACCTCTGCGGCCATTCGATCGACAACATCTCGCTGCTGGCACTCACGCTCGCCGTGGGCTTCGTCGTCGACGACGCCATCGTCATGCTCGAGAACATCGTCCGGCACATCGAGGCGGGCGAGAAACCCTGGGAGGCCGCTCTCAAGGGCTCGAAGGAGGTGGGCTTCACGATCGTATCGATGACCCTGTCGCTGGTCGCCGTGTTCATCCCCGTGCTGTTCATGGGGGGTGTGGTCGGCCGGATGTTCAACGAGTTCGGACTGGTCATCACTTTCGCCATCCTGATTTCGGGCATCGTGTCGCTGACGCTGACGCCGATGCTGTGCTCGCGCTGGCTGAAGCCGGTCGACCACCACGCGAAGCACAATTTCCTGCTCCGCTCCTTCGAATGGAGCTTCGGCAAGGTCACGGAAGGATACGGCTGGGCGCTGCGCAAGACCGTCGGGCTGCCGCGGCTCGTCCTCGCCCTTACCGTGGGAACCTTCGTGCTGACCGGCGTCCTGTTCCAGGCGATCCCCAAGGGTTTCTTCCCGCCAGAGGACATCGGGCAGATCCAGGGATCGACCGTCGGCCCCGACGACGCTTCGTTCGACGCCATGGTGGCGCGCCAGTCGGCGCTGGCCGAGGTCATCAGGCGCGATCCGGACGTGGCGGCAGTGATGTCCACGGTGGGCGGGGGCAACGCCGCTGCAACGGTCAACTCCGGCCGCATCTTCATCATGCTGCGCGACAAGCCGGAGCGTAAGGACAGCGCCCAGCAGGTCATCGCCCGGCTGCGCCGTGCGACGGCCACCGTGCCGGGCATCAACGTGTTCTTCCAGGCTGCCCAGTCGATCAACATCGGCACGACGCAGACCCGTGCCCAATATCAGTTCGGCATGCGCTCTTCCGATCTCCACGTGCTGCGCGAGTACGCCCCGCAGATGGAGGCCCGGATGCGCCGCATCCCGTCCATCCTCGACGTCAACTCCGATCTGCAGGTACGGGCGCGCTCGGCGATGATCGACATCGACCGCGACATCGCCTCGCGCCTCGGGGTATCGATCGATCAGGTCCGCCAGCTTCTCTACTCGGCCTTCGGTTCGCGCCAGGTCTCGACGATCTACGCTTCTGATGACACCTACCAGGTGATCCTCGAAGCCGATCCCAAGTACGGCGATGCCGGCGACATCCTGCGCCGACTGCAGGTGCGCACACCCAGCGGCGGGCTGGTGCCGCTCGACACGCTGGCCAAGCGCACCGACAGGCCGACCTCGCTCACCGTCAACCACATCGCCCAGCTGCCCTCGGTCATCATCTCGTTCAATCTGGCGCCCGGCGTGGCGCTGGGCGAGGCGGTACGCGACATCCAGGCCGCGGCCGCGGAGATCGGCCTGCCGGCCACCATCACGACGAGCTTCGAGGGCAGCGCCCAGGTCTTCCAGCAGGCGGTCGCCAACCAGGGCCTCCTGCTCTTCGCCGCCGTGCTGGTCATCTACATCATCCTGGGAATCCTCTACGAAAACTTCATCCACCCTCTGACCATCCTGTCAGGGCTGCCCTCGGCCGGAATCGGCGCGCTCGCGACGCTGATGCTGTTCGGCATGGATCTCTCGGTCATCGCCATGATCGGCGTGGTGATGCTGATCGGCATCGTGAAGAAGAACGCCATCATGATGGTCGACTTCGCGATCGAGCGGCGCGGCCAGGGAGCCGACGCCGAGACGGCGATCGTCGAGGCGGCGTTGCTTCGTTTCCGGCCGATCATGATGACGACGGTCTGCGCGCTCCTCGGCGCGCTGCCGATCGCGATCGGCCACGGTGCCGGTGCCGAACTACGCCAGCCGCTGGGCATCACCGTGGTCGGTGGCCTGCTGGTGTCGCAGCTCCTGACGCTGTTCATCACGCCGGTCGTCTACATCTGGTTCGACAAGTTGACGGGCATGCGCATGGCGCCCGGCTGGGCCAGGCGCTGGCGCACCAAGGGCCGCACCCCGCCGGCGCCGGCCGAATAGTTCCTCTATCGGCGAGCAGCATGCCATGAACGACGATATCGGCGCTTTCGTGCCGGGCCCCCGCGTGCGCATCGAGGGCCGCGCGGGCGGCCCGCTTTCCGGGCTCACCTTCGCGGCCAAGGACCTGTTCGACGTGGCGGGCGTGCCGACCGGTGGCGGCAACCACGACTGGCCGGCCGGGCGCGCGATCCCGCAGCGGCATTCGTGGGCCGTCCAGACCCTGCTCGACGCCGGCGCCACCTTGATCGGCAAGACCATCACCGACGAGGTCTCGCTCGGTATCCTGGGCGAGAACGCCTTCGACGGCACACCGGTGAACGTGGCGGCGCCGGGCCGCGTGCCGGGCGGCTCCTCGTCTGGCTCGGCCGCTGCCGTCGCGGCGGGGATCTGCGACACCGCGCTCGGCACCGACACCGGCGGCTCGGTGCGCGTACCGTCGAGTTTCTGCGGCCTGCACGGCATCCGCCCGACGCATGGTCGGATCGACGTTACCGGCATGATGCCCCAGGCACCGACCTCCGACACGACCGGCTGGTTCGCGCGCGACGCGGGGACCTTCGCGAAGGTCTCGGCCGTCATGCTGGGCGAGGCGATCCCCTCGACACTGCCCACGAAGCTCATCGTCGCGGTCGACGCGTTCGGCTTCGCCGACACCAACGTGGCCGACGCTCTGCAGCCCATGGTGAAGAAGCTCGCGGCGATCGTGGGCGAGAGCCGCGAGGAGATCATGGCACCGCAGGGCCTCTCGGTGTGGGCACGCGCCCAGCGCAGCCTGCAGCCGGTCGAGGCCTATGCGACGTTCAGGGAGTGGCTCGACAAGGGCAACCCGCGCCTGGCCTTCTCCGTTGCCAAGGCACTGGTCATGGGCTCCATGACGCCGCCTGCCGACCAGACCTGGGCGGCCCTGATGCGCCAGGAGGCGAGGGCGCGCATGCGCTACCTGCTGCCCGCCGGCACCATCCTTTGCCTGCCCACGACACCGTTCCCCGCGCCGCTCCGGAGCCTGCCGCTTTCCGTCCTCGATCCGCTGCGCGATCGCATCACCTGCCTCTGTGCGCAGGGCGGACTTGCCGGGCATCCGCAGGTCAGCCTTCCCGGCGCGACGGTTGACGGGCTCCCCGTCGGCCTGTCCATCATCGGCCCGCGCGGCAGCGACGCCACCCTGGTCGCCGTGGCGCGCGCGATGGAGAAGGGTTGAGTGACAGACAGGACGCCGAACATTCCCGAAGTCGTCGCCGAAGTTAGTGCTCTCTTCGAGCGCTACGAGCAGGCGCTGATCGACAAGAACGTCGAGGTGCTCGACGCGACTTTCTGGAACAGCCCTTACACGATCCGGCTCGCCAACAACGAGCACGGTTACGGCTTCGACCGCATCCATGCCCATCGCGTCGCGCGGCCACCGGGCCCGGGCACCAAGGAGAAGCGCCTCAAGCTCGACATCGTCACCATCGGGCGCGACTTGGCGACGGTGACGCTCATCTACAAGGTGCGCGGCAGGGAGGCGACCGGCCGGCAGATGCAGACCTGGGTGCGCTTCCCCGATGTCGGCTGGAAGGTCGTCGCCGCGCACGTCTCGATGATCGCGGAGCCGCCTGTCTTCTGATCCGAACGAGCAATAAGCGGAGGCAACTATGGCCGATAGACCGATGCCCAAATTCGGCAACGTGCTCGATCCCGACCTCGCCTGGGTCGCCAAGACGACGGAGCCGGCGCTCGAGCCCGACCTCCCGATCGTCGATCCGCATCACCATCTTTGGGATCGCCCCAACAACCGTTACCTGCTGCCCGACCTGCTGGCCGACTGCAACGAAGGCCACAACGTCGTGGGCACGGTGTTCGTCGAATGCGGCGCCATGTTCCGCAAGGACGGACCGGATCACCTGAAGCCGGTCGGCGAGGTCGAGTTCGTGAACGGCACGGCGGCGATGAGCGCGTCCGGCCAGTACGGCAAGACGAAGGCCTGCGACGGCATCGTCGGCCACGCCGAGCTGCGGCTCGGCGCAAAGGTGCGGGAGACTCTCGAGGCGCAGATGCAGGCGGCCGGCCGGCGATTCTCCGGCATCCGTTTCTCGACCTGCTGGGACGCCGACGCGCGCGTGCGCCGCGCCCGTACCGATCCCGCCGAGAAGCTGATGTACGACAAGACATGGCGAGAGGGCTTCGCCCAGCTCGGCAGGCTCGGCCTCAGCTACGATTGCTGGATGTACCATCCGCAGATCAGGGAGATGGCCGATCTCGCGGGGGCCTTCCCCGACACGGTTATGGTCCTCGACCATGTCGGCGGACCTCTGGGCTTCGGTCCCTACGAGGACCACAAGGCGACCTTTGCCGCTTGGAAAGCCGGCATGGCCGAGCTCGCCAAGCGACCCAACGTCAACATCAAGCTCGGTGGCCTCGGCATGCCGCTCGGCCTCTACGAGTTCTTCAAGGAGCCGGTGCCGCCCAGCTCGGAGACGCTGGCCAAGGCCTACAGGCCGTGGATCGAGACCTGCATCGAGCTGTTCGGCGCGGAGCGCTGCATGTTCGAGAGCAACTTCCCGGTCGACAAGATCACCTCCGGGTTCGGCGTACTGTGGAATGCCTTCAAGCGATTGGCGGCAGGCGCATCGGCATCGGAAAAGACTGCTCTGTTTTCGGGCACGGCCCGGCGGGTCTACCGCCTCTCGTAACTCCCTGTTTGACAATCCGGGCTGCGGCATTCAGTTTTGTTGTCAGACAACTATGTTGCATCCTCACCGGGTGCGACGCCCGGCAGGTCGGCAAACGGCCGCCGGATCAGGGAGCGAAGGACAAGGCACAACGGACGTCCGGCGTCCTTCGCATGGCTTTGACCGACGGGAGGAAAACATGGGCCTTTTGCGTGCGTTGTTCGGTGTAACCGCCGCTGCTGCGGTTTCGTTGGGAGCAGGGGCTGCATCGGCCCAGGACAAGAAGGTCCGCATTCAGATGCAGTCGAATTTCGCATCGACCTTGGCGCTGCTCGGGCCTAACGCGAACTATACTGTCGACCAGATCAAGAAGCTGTCCGCCGGCTCGATCGACATCAAGTTCTTCGAACCCGGCGCGCTGGTGCCAGCGAGCCAGGCTTTCGACTCGGTCTCGTCGGGCGCACTCGATGCCGCTTGGGCGACGCCGGGCTTCTGGACCGGCAAGGACATCGCCTTCGCCGTTTTCTCGACCGTGCCGTTCGGCCCGGGACTTGGTGAATACCTCGCCTGGATGAAGCACGGCGGTGGCGAGCAGCTGATGCAGCAGCTCTACGCCAAGTACAACATCCACGCCGTGATGTGCCACCTGATCCCGCCCGAGGCCTCGGGTTGGTTCCGCAAGGAGATCAAGACGCTCGAGGACCTGAAGGGTCTCAAGATGCGCTTCTTCGGCCTCGGCGCCAACGTCATGCAGAAGCTCGGCGTCTCGACCCAGCTCCTGCAGGCCGGCGAAATCTTCCAGGCGCTGCAGCTCGGCACGATCGATGCGACCGAGTTCTCGATGCCGGTCATGGATCTGAGCCTCGGCTTCCACCAGGTGGCGAAGTTCTACTACTTCCCCGGCTGGCACCAGCAGGCCACCGTCGGCGACCTGATCATCAACAAGGCCAAGTGGGACTCGCTGTCTGCACACCAGAAGGCGATCGTCGAGGCATCGTGCGATCAGACCGTGTTGCGCGGCATGAGCCTCGGCGAATCGCTGCAGCCCAAGGCGCTGGCCGAGATCGAGAGCAAGGGCGTCAAGCTCGTGACCTGGGGGCCCGAGTTCCTTGCCGCCTTCCAGAAAGCCTGGGACGAGGTCGCGGTCGAACAGTCGGCCAAGAGCCCCGAGTTCAAGAAGGCCTGGGACTCGCTCAGCAACTTCCGCAAGGAATATGCGATCTGGAGAGAGCGCGGCTACCTCAAGTAGCTCGTACGTGTTGCCTACGCGGCCGCCCCACGGGGCGGCCGCTTCTTTCTGGGGGAGTTCTTCGTGATGCAGGCATTGCTTAATGCAAGCGATGTGATCGATGGCGTCCTGGCGCGCATTGCGCGCGTGTTCGGCTGGCTGTTCATCGCCCTTGTCGTCGTCATCTGCTGGGACGTGATCACGCGCAAGCTGGGGTTCCAGATTCCGGGCTTCGGCTCGACCCCGATCCAGGAACTCGAATGGCACCTGCATGGCGCCCTGTTCCTGTTCTGGCTGGGCTATGCCTATATCCGCAACTCCCATGTCCGCATCGACGTCTTCACGGCGCACAAGACCGAGCGTCAGAAGGCCAAGCTCGAAGTCTTCGGCATTCTCGTCTTCGCCATCCCCTATTGCATCGTCGCAACCTATTACTCGTTCCTGTTCGCCCAGGTTTCGTTCCTCCAGAACGAGCGGTCTGACGCTCCCAATGGGCTCGAGTATCGCTGGATCCTGAAGGGATGCCTGTTCCTCGGTCTGGTCCTCGTCGATGCGGCGGTGGCCTCCGTCCTGATGCGAAAGCTCGTCATGCTGTTCGGCCCTCCCGACCTCGCTGCGCGCGCCTCGTCGCCCGCGGCCACCCACTGAGGGGGACGGACCATGGAATGGATCGCCGACCACCTCTCGGTCCTGATGTTTCTCGTGCTCACGTTCATCATGTTCGTGGGCTATCCGGTAGCGTTCGTCCTGGGCGGCGTCGCGCTCGCCTTCGGCGCGCTCGGTATCGCATTCGACGTGTTCCGCCCGGCCCAGTTCGGCAGCCTGATCCCCCGCATCTGGGGCCAGGCGGTGCAGAACCAGGTTCTCATCGCCGTGCCGATGTTCATTTTCATGGGCACGATCCTGGAGAAGTCGGGCGTCGCCGACGAGCTGTTGAAGGCGCTTCAGGTGATTACGCGCCGGATCCCCGGCGGGCTGGCGATTTCGGTCACCGTGATGGGCACCATCATGGCGGCGACCACGGGCATCGTCGGCGCCTCGGTGATCATGCTCACCCTGATCGCCCTGCCGACCATGCTGGAGCGCGGCTATTCCAAGGAGCTTTCGGTCGGCACCATCGCCTCGGCCGGCACGCTGGGCATCCTCATTCCGCCCAGCATCATGCTGGTCATCATGGGCGATCTCATGACGCTGTCGGTCGGAACGCTGTTCACGGCCGCCATCCTGCCGGGCCTGCTCCTGGCAGGCATCTATCTCGTCTACATCTGCATCTATGCCGCGCTCAATCCCAAGATGGCGCCGCCTCTCTCGTCGGCCGAAGGCCCGCAGAGCGCGATGGAGCTGGGCAGGCTCATCCTGCGCAGCTTCCTGCCGCCGGCCTTCCTGATCTTCGTCGTGCTGGGATCCATCTTCGGCGGCTGGGCCACGCCGACGGAGGCCGGCGGCGCAGGGTGCGCCGGCGCGCTGCTGCTGGCGTGGTGGAACAAGCGTCTCAACCTGAAGACGATGAACGAGGTGATCGAGAGTTCGGCGCTCACCAATGCGCTGGTGTTTTTCATCATCTTCGGCGCCACGCTGTTCTCGTTCGTGTTCCGCGCGCTGGGTGGCGACGATCTGGTGGTGGAGCTGCTGAAGGCGGCCGGCATCGACACGGGCTGGGAGATCCTGATCTTCGTGATGGTGCTGGTCTTCATCATGGGGTTCTTTTTCGACTTCCTCGAGATCTGCCTGATCGTCCTGCCGATCTTCGCGCCGATTCTCCTGAAGGTCGATTTCACGCCGCACATCGCCGAGAACAAGGACTTCATGGTCTGGTTCGTGATCCTGGTGGCGGTGAACCTGCAATCGGCCTTCCTGACGCCACCCTTCGGCTTCGCGCTCTTCTACATGAAGGCGACCGTGCCGCCCTCGGTGACGATGGCCCATATCTACCGCGGCATCGTTCCCTTCGTGGCCCTGCAGGTCCTCACCGTCGCCATCTGCATGATCTGGCCGGAGATCATCCTGGTGCTGCCGCGCGAGTTCGGCTTCCTCGACTGACCCGGTGCGTCAGGCCGGCCATGCGACCGCGGCCATGACCATCACCAGTCCCGTGGAGGCGACGTTCCAGCTGAACGTTCGCAGCCACGGGACGCCGATGGCGTAGAGCGGCAGGAAGAGCGCCCGGCCGCCGAGGTAGATCAGTGCGCCGGCCTCGCTCAGCCACCCGCCCGTTCGGTGGGAGATCTCGAGCATCAGCACCGCGGCGGCAAAGATCGCAAAGGTCTCGAGGAAGTTGCGCTGTGCCCGCTCGAGGCGTCCGGCGACCCCGGCCGGTCGGATGTCCTCGTCGCGGGCGCCGACGGTGTAGGCGTTCCCCACCTGCGCCTTGAAGGCGAACGAGGCTGCCGCGAGGTGCACGAGCCCGAGGACCATCGCCCCGAAAAGAGCCCAGGATTCAACGGACATGACGATCTCCCGCCTGATCGCCTGCCAGCATACCACCACCGACCGGCCCGGCGGAGCCGGTGACAGCCTGCCCGGCGCGGGCCTAGGATCGCGGGTCCACCGCTTCTCCGGAAAGGCCCGCCATGCGTCGTTTTCTGTTGGCATCGGCCGTCGCTCTGGCGACCGTCGTTTCGTCCGCGGCGTCCGCGCAGACCCTCAAGGTCGTGATGCACTCCGATCTGAAGGCGCTCGACCCGATCTGGAGCGGCGCCTATATCACGCGCAACTACGGCTACCTCGTCTACGACGTGCTGTTCGCGGTCGACGAAAAGTTCCAGGTGAAGCCGCAGATGGTCGAGAGCTACACGACCAGCGACGACGGCCTCATCTGGACTTTCAGGCTGCGCGACGGGCTCGAGTGGCACGACGGCCAGAAGGTGACGGCGGACGACTGCATCGCCTCGCTGAAGCGCTGGTCGGCCCGCGATTCGATGGGCCAGAAGCTCGCCCAGTCGATCGTCGAGTACAAGGCGGTCGATCCGCGGACCTTCCAGATCCTCCTCAAGGAGAAGTTCGGCGCGCTGCTGGAGGCGATCGGCAAGCCGTCGGTCGTGGTGCCGTTCATGATGCCCAAGCGTGTGGCCGAGACCGACCCGTTCAAGCAGATCGACGACTATATCGGCTCCGGCCCGTTCGTGTTCAAGAAGGACGAGTGGAAGCCCGGCGAGAAGCTCGTCTTCACCCGGTTCCAGAAGTACAAGCCGCGTCCGGAGCCGGCATCGGGCATGGCGGGCGGCAAGGTGGTGAGCCTCGACCGCGTCGAGTGGCTGACGATCGTCGATCCCGAGACCGCCATCAATGCGCTTCTGAACGGCGAGATCGACATGATCGAGGCCGTCAGCGCCGACCACCTGCCGCTGCTCGAGAAGGACAAGGGCGTTCGCGTCATCCGCAACAGGACGTCGAACCAGTACGTCTTCCGCATGAACTGGCTGCAGCCACCGTTCAACAACGAGAAGATCCGCCAGGCCGCCGCCGTGGCGCTGAACCAGGAGGACTTCCTGCAGGCCAATGTCGGCGACAAGAGGCTCTACCGGACCTGCAAGGCGATGTTCACCTGCGATTCGCCCTACGCCACCACCGCCGGTATGGACGGGCTGATCGAAGGCAACTCGGCCAGGGCCCGGCAGATTCTCGCGGAGGCGGGCTATGACGGCACGCCGGTGGTGATCCTGGCGCCGACCGACCTCGCGGCGATCAAGCAGCTCGGCCCGGTCGCCAAGGCGCTGCTCGAGCGTGCGGGCTTCAAGGTCGACCTGCAGTCGCTCGACTGGCAGACCATGAACGTGCGGCTGCAGAAGAGGACGCCGCCGAGCGACGGCGGCTGGAACGCCTTCTCCACGAGCTGGTCGCAGGTCGACATCCTCGACCCGCTGATGACGCCGTTCCTCCTGGCCAACTGCGACAAGGCCCGTGCGGGCTGGCCGTGCGACGCCGAGGTCGAGAAGTTGCGCGATCGGTTCGCCCGCGCGTCGGGCGAGGCCGAGAAGAAGAAGATCGCCGAGGAGACGCAGCGCCGCGCCATGCAGGTCGTGACCCACGTGCCGCTCGGCGAGTGGTACGGCTCGAGCGCCGTGCGCTCGAACGTCCAGCTTCGCGAGGTGCCGCCGCCGGTCACCGCCTTCTGGGGCATCACCAAGAAGTGACGGCGAAGCCCTCATCCCGAACGCCGCGAGGGATCTTTCGGATCCCTCGCAAATGTTCGGGATGACAGCCGTGGGCTCTTACTCGGCGGCCTCGAGCTGCGCGGCGGCGCGTTCGGCGCGGGCCGCCGCGTCCTCTGCTTCCCAGCGCGTGCCGATCTCCGCCAGCTTGCCCATCACCTCGTCGAGTTGGTGGCCGCGCTCGGTCAGCGAATAGGTGACCTTGGGCGGGATCGTCGCTTCGTAGTCGCGTTTCACCAGGCTCGCACCCTCCAGCGTGCGCAGGCGCTCGGTCAGCATCTTGGCGGAGATGCCGGAGACGCGGCGCTTCAGCTCGCCGAAACGCTGCGGCCCGTGGGTTCGCAGGTTGTAGAGGATGTACGTCGTCCACGGGCCCATCAGCATGCGCAGGATGAAGTCCATCGGACAGGTGACGCTTTCCTTCGCCGGCGCGGTGGGAACGGAGGTCGGACTGCTCATCGGAAAAACCCCAGAGTTACGAAATGGTACCTACTGGCAAATATATAGCTTCCATCCCAGATGTTTCCAGTCTCTTTACGAAAGCAACTGATCTGGAGAAACAAGAGCTTGTTTTCTCCAGTCAAATCAAAGGATTGGATTACGTCATGACCAACGTCGCCATCGTCTATCACTCGGGCTTCGGCCACACCCGGGCCCTCGCCGAATCTGTCGCGACCGGCGCCCGCAGCGCTGGTGCCGAGGTCGACCTGATTCCCGTCGCCGAGACCGAGGCCCGTGCCGCCCAGCTCGATGCTGCGGACGCGATCGTGTTCGGGAGCCCGACCTACATGGGCGGTGTGTCGGCCGACTTCGCGACGTTCAAGGACTGGACATCCGGCCGCTGGATGGAGGGCAGGTGGCGCAACAAGCTCGCCGCCGGCTTCACCGTCTCCGCCTCGTGGAACGGCGACAAGCACAACACGCTCTACCAGCTCCTCACGCTCGCCGCGCAGCACGGCATGGTGTGGGTCGGTCTCGGCCTGCCGCCAGGCAACAACAGCAGCAAGGGCTCGGTCGAGGATCTGAACCGGGTCGGCGCCTCGGTCGGCGCGATGGCGCAGGCTCACGCCGATCAGGGCGTCGAGGGCATCGCCGCGTCGGACTTCAGGACCTTCGAGGCGCTCGGCCGCCGCATCGCCGAGGCGGCGCAGCGCTGGCGCGAGGAGCCGCTGGCCAGGGCTGCCTGACGTGCAAAGGAACGACGCCCCATCCGCCAGGGAAGGGGCGTCGTCGCCGTCATTTCTTGCTGATGTTCCAGAGGATCGGCACCGGGGCAGGGATCCAACCCTCGACGCGGTCCTTGCGGTAGGCGCCGAACGCCTTGTACTGCCCGAGCACGATGTAGACGGCCTGCTCCATGACGCGGTCGGAGACGGCAAGCCCGATCGCCTTCTGGCGGTCGGGATCGGTCTCCTTCACGAAGTCGGCGCGCAGCTTCTCCATCTCCGGATCGCACGGCCAGCCGAACCACGCCTTGTCGCAGCCGCCGCTGGTGAAGGAGTTGCCGGCCGGGTTGTCGGCGTCGACCGTCACGGTCGTCGTGTAGAAGACGTTCCAGCCGCCCTTGTCCGGCGCTTCCTTGCGGGCGCGGCGGGCGACCACGGTCTGCCAGTCCATCGCCTGCAGGTCGACCTTGAAGCCGGCGCGCTCGAGCGCCTGCTTGCCGACCGGCGGGAGCTGGTTGGAAGATTGAAGGTCGGTCTGATGCAGCATGACGATCGGCGTGCCGTCGTAGCCGCTCTCCTTCAGGAGCTCGCGCGCCTTGGCGAGGTTGGGCTTCACCAGCAGATCGCCATAGCTCTTCTCGAAGCGGGAGCCGCAGACCAGCGGCGCGTTGCAGACCTTGTAGATCTCGGGATCGCCGACCTGGGCGCGCAGGAAGTCCTCCTGCGCGATGGCGAGCATCGCGGCCTGGCGGGCCTTCACGTTGTTGAACGGCGGGTGGAGGTGGTTCAACCGCATGATGATCTGGCTGCCGAGCTGGTTCCAGCCGAACAGCGCCACGTTCTTGTCGGCCTTCAGCACGGGGAAGTGATCGGGGATCGGCACCTCGATCATGTCGATCTCGCCCTGGATCAGCGCGTTGACCGCCGTCATGGGGTCGGGGATCGCCAGCCATTCGATGCGGTCGACCTTGGCGACCTTGCCGCCGGCCAGCATCGAGGGCGGCTCGGGCCGCGGCTTGTACTTGGTGTTCTTGGCGTAGACGATCTTCTCGCCGGGCTTCCACTCCTCCTTCCTGAAGATGAAGGGACCGGAGCCGGTGTAGTCGTCGATCTGCTTGCCGGGGTCGGTCTCGGCCACACGCTTGGGCATCATGAACGGTACGTTGGACGAGGGCTTGCCGAGCGCGTCGAGCAGCAGGCCGAACGGCTCCTTGAGGACGATCTTGAAGGTTTTTGCGTCGACCGGGACGATCTCGGCGACGCGCGCCATCATCTGCTGGCCGAGCGCATCGCGTACAGCCCAGCGCTTGATCGAGGCGACGCAGTCTTCAGAGGTGACGGGCTTGCCGTCGTGCCATTCCAGGCCGTCGCGCAGGGTGAAGGTCCAGGTGAGCTTGTCGGCGGAGGTTTCGTACTTGTCGACCATCTGCGGCTGGACGCGCATCTCGGCGTCCTTGGCGAACAGCGTGTCGTAGACCAGATAGCCGTGGTTGCGAGTGATGAACGCCGTCGTCCAGATCGGATCCAGCACCTTGAGATCGGAGTGCGCCACCATCCTCAGTGTGCTCTGCGCCGAGGCCGGCGCTGCCGCGACGGCAGCGGCCGCCGACAGCGCGACACAGGCCGCGAACTGTCCCAGTTTCCGCGTAACGTGCATGATCATCCCTTCCCTTGCTTCGGTCCCCGACCGCACGCAGGCTGCCATGAGCCGGAACAGGAATAAAGCGATGTCGATGCCGACGATCTTCGTCTCCCACGGGGCGCCGACCCTGATCCTGCAGGACGTGCCGGCGCGCGACTTCCTCAGCCGACTCGGACGACAACTGCCACGGCCGAGCGCGATCGTGGCGGTCTCGGCGCACTGGGACACCGACGTGCCGGCGGTTTCGCTCGCCCGCAAGCCCGACACCGTCCACGACTTCTACGGCTTCCCCGAAGCGCTCTACCGCCTGCACTACGAGGCTCCGGGCGCGCCGGCTCTGGCCGAGAAGGTGGCGAAGCTCACCGGCGCCGCGCACGACCACCATCGAGGCCTCGATCACGGCGCCTGGGTGCCGGCAATGCTGGCCTGGCCCGAGGCCGACATCCCGATCTTCCAGCTCTCGGTGCAGCCGGAGGAATCGCCGGCCCACCACATCGCGCTCGGCCGAAAGCTGGTGTCCTTGCGCGAGGAAGGCGTGCTGGTGATGGGTAGCGGCAGCGCCACGCACAATCTGCGCGCGCTGGTGCGTGGCGACCAGGCGTCGGAGCCCGAGCCGTGGGCGCGCGCCTTCGACGACTGGCTGGCGGAGACTGTGGAGAAGGGTGACGAGCAGGCGCTGGCGGACTACCGCACCCAGGCGCCGTATGCCCGCGAGTCGCATCCGACCGACGAGCATCTGCTGCCACTGCACGTCGCCTACGGCGCGGCGGGCGAAGGCGCACGCGGCCGCGCGCTGCATCGCAGCTTCACGTCCGGGAATCTCTCCATGGCCGCCTACGCCTTCGATTGATCCTCGAAGTCCTTCGCCCGGTCGCCCAGCAGGAAGCGCGGACCGGCGCCGGCGCGCGAGGCGCGGTCGCCCGGGTTGTAGAGCCGGCATTTCGCCAGCGAGAGGCAGCCGCAGCCGATGCAGCCATCCAGCAGCTCGCGCGTGCGCTCCAGCATGTCGATCTTCTTCTGAAGCGTACCGCGGATGCGGGCGCTCATCCGCTGCCAGTCCTGGCGTGTGGGCGCGCGCTTCTGCGGCAGGGTGGCGAGTTCGTCCGCGATCTCGCCGAGGCTGAGTCCGAGCTGCTGGGCGATCAGGGCGAAGGAGAGCCGCCTAAGGTCGGCGCGCGCGAAGCGCCTCTGGTTGCCCGCGCTGCGCACCGCCGTCACTAGACCTCGCGCCTCGTAGAAGCGGATGGCCGACACCGACAGGCCGGTACGACGGGAGAGCTCGCCGATCGTGAGGAGCGGGGCGGAATTCATGCTTGACCTCAAGTTAACTTGAGGTCGCATGTTCGGCAAACAGCCAAGGAGTTCCGAACATGGCCATCCCGCGCATCGAGCATGTGAACGTCACGGTCAGCGATCCCGAGCGGGCCGCTCGTCTGATGGAGACGCTCTTCGACTGGCATGTTCGCTGGCAGGGTCCAGCGCGCGACGGTGGCCGCGCCATCCATGTCGGATCGGACCGCCACTATGTCGCGCTCTACACCGGACGTGACCAGACCTACGGCCCCGACGACTTCGCCAAGGGCCGGCCGCTGAACCATATCGGCGTGGAGGTCGACGACCTCGACGCGGTCGAGGCCAAGGTCGTGGCGGCGGGCCTCAGGCCTTTCGCCCACGACGACTACGACCCCGGCCGCCGATTCTACTTCTTGGACCCGGACGGGATCGAGTACGAGGTGGTCAGCTACCGCTGACGTCAGGGCGGTTCTTCCGGACCTTGGGTCTCCGGCTCGCTCTCGTGGAAGGCCGTCTCCAACGCTCCACGGGGCGGGCTACCGCGCTTCGCCTCGCGAAGCGCTGCCGCTCACCGACACTTTCCTGATGGAAGGTTTCTAAGCCGCGTCAGCGAGCGACACGCCCTTGTCCTTGAAGACCTGCTCGAGCTCGCCACTCTCGAACATCTCGCGGACGATGTCGCAGCCGCCGATGAACTCACCCTTCACGTAGAGCTGGGGGATGGTCGGCCACTGGCTGAACTCCTTGATGCCCTCGCGCAGCTCCGGGTCGATCAGGATGTTGATGCCGTGGAACTTCACGCCGAGCTGGCTCAACACGTCGACCACCGCAGCCGAGAAGCCGCACTGGGGGAACACCGGCGTGCCCTTCATGAAAAGAAGCACGTCGTTCTTGCCGATCTCGTCGCGGATACGTTCGAACACCTGAGGCTCGCTCATGCCGATCTCCTGAAGCACCACACGGCGGGTGCGGAAACTGATCTCTAATATAGGGCCGTCAGGGCCTCTGCGCCATGGTGGTCAGCTTCAGGGCGTGCAGGACCCCACCCATGCGGCCGCCCAGCGCGCCATAGACCATCTGGTGCTGCTGGATCTTGGACTTGCCGGCAAAGGTCGCCGAAATGACCGTAGCCGCATAGTGGTCTCCGTCGCCGGCCAGGTCCTGGATCTCGACCTCGGCACCCGGGATGCCCTCCTTGATCAGGCGGACGATATCCTCGGCTTGCATGGGCATGAGCGTCTCCTCAGGCTGCGCTGTTCATATAGTTCGGCAGCCAGGCTTCGTGTGCGGCACGCAGCTCGGCGAGCGACAGCGCGAGCAGCCCCTCGACGGTGATCGCCGCTCCGCCCGAATAGCCGAGCTGGACCGCAGGAACGCCGGCCTTCTCGGCTGCCGCAATCAGCGCGCCACCGTCGGCGGTGGCGGCGAGGTAGCGGCCCTGGTCCTCGCCGTAGAGGAAGGCATGCGGCGCCGGCGATCCGGCCGGCAGCTTGATCGTCGCCCCCGTACCGCCGGCCACGCACATCTCGGCCAGCGCGACCAGCAACCCGCCGTCGGAGAGGTCGTGGCAGGCCGCGATCCGGCGGGCGACGATCTCGCCCCGCACGAAGTCGCCGTTGCGCCGCTCGACCGCGAGGTCGACCGGCGGCGGTGCGCCTTCCTCCCGTCCGCAGATCTCGCGGAGGTAGATCGACTGGCCGAGCCAGCCTTTCGTCTCGCCGATCAGCACGAGCGCCAGCCCCGCCATGGTGAGTCGCGAGCCGGCCGAAGTCGCGATGTCGTCGATCACGCCCACCGCGCCGATGGTCGGCGTCGGCAGGATCGGCCTTCCCTCCGTCTCGTTGTAGAGGGAGACGTTGCCCGACACGACGGGGAAGTCGAGGACGCGACACGCCTCGGCCATTCCCATGATGGCGCCGGCGAACTGGCCCATGATCTCGGGCTTCTGCGGGTTGCCGAAGTTCATGTTGTCGGTCACGGCGAGGGGGCGGGCGCCCACCGCCGTGATGTTGCGCCACGCCTCGGCCACGGCCTGGCGGCCGCCGGTTTCGGGATGGGCCTGCACGTAGCGCGGCGTGCAGTCGGAGGTCATGGCGAGGCCCTTGTGGCTCAGCGCCTTGGTGGTCTGCGGGACCCGCACGAGGGCCGCGTCGCCGTCCTGCGGGCGGATCGCGGTGTTGCCCATGATGAGATGGTCGTACTGCTTCCACAGCCACGACTTGCTGGCGAGATCGGGCGACCCCATCAGCTTCAGGAGGGAAGCCTTCCAATCCGTCGGTGGCGGCACCTCGGCGGCGTCGAGCTCGGCCGGCAGCTCGGTGAGCTTCCACGGCCGCTCGTACATCGGCGCCTCGGTGACCAGCGGCGGGATCGGGATGTTGGCCACGACGTCGCCGTGCCAGGTCAGGACCATCCGCTCGGTGTCGGTGAGATGGCCGACCACCGCGAAGTCGAGTTCCCACTTCTCGAAGATGCGGCGCGCCATCTCCTCGCGGCCGGGCTTCAGCACGATCAGCATGCGCTCCTGGCTCTCGGAGAGCATCAGCTCGTAGGGGTTCATGCCGGTCTCGCGCATCGGCACCTTGTCGAGCGCCATCTCGAGCCCCAGGCCGCCCTTGGCCGCCATCTCGAATGACGAGGAGGTGAGGCCTGCGGCTCCCATGTCCTGGATCGCCACGATCGCGTCGGTCGCCATCAGCTCGAGGCAGGCTTCCAGCAGAAGCTTCTCGACGAACGGGTCGCCGACCTGCACCGTGGGTCGCTTGCTTTCGCTGTCCTCGTTGAACTCGGTCGAGGACATGGTTGCGCCGTGGATGCCGTCGCGGCCGGTCTTGGAGCCGACATAGACCATCGGATTCCCGAGGCCGGCGGCGGCCGAATAGAAGATCTTGTCGGTCGGCGCGATGCCCACGGTCATGGCGTTGACCAGGATGTTGCCGTTGTAGGCGGCATGGAAATTGGTCTCGCCCCCTACCGTCGGAATTCCCATGCAGTTGCCGTAGCCCGCGATGCCGGCCACGACGCCCGACACGAGGTGCCGTGTCTTGGGATGAGCGGGATCGCCGAAGCGCAGCGCGTTGAGGTTGGCCACCGGCCGCGCTCCCATGGTGAAGACGTCGCGCAGGATGCCGCCCACGCCCGTCGCCGCGCCCTGGTAGGGTTCGATGTAGGAGGGGTGGTTGTGGCTCTCCATCTTGAAGATGGCAGCCTGGCCGTCGCCGATGTCGATCACGCCGGCATTCTCGCCCGGCCCCTGGATGACCCACGGCGCCTTGGTCGGCAGCTTCTTCAGCCACACCTTGGAGGACTTGTAGGAGCAGTGCTCGCTCCACATCGCCGAGAAGATGCCGAGCTCCACCATCGTGGGCGTCCGGCCCATGATCTTGAGCAGGCGTTCGTACTCGTCAGGCGCCAGGCCGTGCTCGGCGACGATCTGTGGTGTGATCGTGGGTTCGTTGGGCAGCTTGACCGGCGGGTTCTTCTCGGCAGCGACAGTCACGACGAACACCTCATGACGAACATCTCACGAGAGGGCCTCGACCATGCCCTCGAACAAGGCCTTGCCGTCGGTGCCGCCGAACATCGGCTCCACGGCGTTCTCCGGATGCGGCATCAGGCCCAGCACCGTCTTGGTCTCGTTGAAGACGCCGGCGATGTTGCTCGACGAGCCGTTGGGGTTGCCGCTGCCGTCGACCACGCCCTCGGGCGAGCAATAGCGGAAGGCGACCTGGCCGCGATCCTCGATCCGCTTCATCGTGTCGGCGTCGGCGAAGTAGTTGCCCTCGGCATGGGCCACCGGAACCCTGATGACCTGGCCCGCCTGGTAGCGGTTGGTGAACAGGCTCTGGCTGGTCTCGACCCTGAGATTTACGTCGGAGCAGACGAACTTGAGATGCGAGTTGCGCATCAGCGTGCCCGGCAGCAGGCCCGCCTCGGTCACGATCTGGAAGCCGTTGCAGATCCCCAGCACCGGCACGCCCCCGGCGGCGCGCTTCTTCACCTCGGCCATGACCGGTGACTGCGCCGCCATCGCGCCGCAGCGCAGGTAGTCACCGTAGGAGAAGCCGCCCGGCACCACGATCAGGTCGACCTTCTCGAAGTCGCCGTCGCCGTGCCACACCATGGTGGGCCGCCGGCCCGTCACCAGCTCTATCGCCTGCGCCACATCGCCTTCGCGATTGGAGCCGGGGAAGACAAGGACCGCCGCTTTCATGCCTTTGCGCTCCTCGAGCCAAAGTCCTCACCCTGAGGAGCGCTCCGGAGGAGCGCGTCTCGAAGGGTGGGAACGAGCACCGTATGTGTGGCCCATCCTTCGAGACGCGCGCTGCGCGCGCTCCTCAGGATGAGGTTTATCGCCGCTGCCATCACTATTTCTTCCAGTCGATCTCTTCGGCGACTGCGATCGAGTAGTTCTCGATCACCGTGTTGGCGAGCAGCTTCTTGCACATCTCGTCGAGCCGGGCCTTGGCCCTCACCTTGTCGGTCTCGTTGAGCTCGAGCTCGATGAACTTGCCCTGCCGCACGTCGCCGACCTCGGGGAAGCCCAGGCGGTTCAGCGAATGTCCGATGGCCTTGCCCTGGGGGTCGAGCACGCCGTTCTTCAGCGTCACATGAACTCTGGCTTTCATTTCGCCTCTTACTGCAACGTTGTGGGCCCGCGGACGTCGCCCGGGCCCTGGTCGATGAGAATGCCCAACCGCCGCGCGACCTCCTGGTAGGCTTCCTCGACCTTGCCGAGATCGCGACGGAAGCGGTCCTTGTCCATCTTCTCGTTGGTGCGCAGATCCCACAGCCGGCACGAGTCCGGACTGATCTCGTCGGCAAGCACGATGCGCACCATGTCGTCCTCGTAGAGGCGTCCGAACTCGATCTTGAAGTCGATCAGCTTGATGCCGCAGCCGAGGAACAGGCCGAACAGGAAGTCGTTGACGCGCAGGGTCAGCGCCACGATGTCGTCGAGGTCCTGTGGTGTCGCCCAGCCGAACGCGGTGATGTGCTCCTCGGTGACCATCGGGTCGCCCAGCGCATCGTTCTTGTAGAAGAACTCCATGATCGAGCGCGGCAGTTGCGTGCCTTCCTCGACGCCGAAGCGCTTGGCGAAGGAACCGGCCGCGACGTTGCGCACAACGACCTCGAGCGGGATGATCTCGACCTGCCGGATGAGCTGCTCGCGCATGTTCAGCCGGCGGATGAAATGAGTGGGCACGCCGATCTCGCCGAGCTTGGTCATCAGGAACTCGGAGATGCGGTTGTTGATCACGCCCTTGCCGGTGATCGTGCCCTTCTTCTGGTTGTTGAACGCGGTCGCGTCGTCCTTGAAGTACTGGACGATCGTCCCGGGCTCCGGTCCTTCGAACAGCGTCTTGGCCTTGCCTTCGTAGATGCGTCGGCGGCGGGACATTTCTCACTCCTGGGCGGGCGAAGCGGGCCGCCCGCCGGTCGGAAGATGGGGCGGCCGGAATATGGCGGAAACCCCATGCGCCGGTACTGGGGAAAAATCCATTGAAAAAGGTGACGAGCCCGTCATATTGCCCTGCAAACCCTTCGGGAGGCCCCACATGGCCCAGCAGATCACCTACGACAAGGCCTACGACGCTGTGGCGCCGGAGGATTTCCCGGCCATGCTTGAGGTACCGCGCTACGGCCGCCGGACCGATGCCTTCGACGGAATCATCTCGGCCACCCATGACCATTTCTGGGACCCGTTCGATCGGGCCTACATCGACTTCGACCAGCCCTTCGACATGTCGAAGACGCCGATCGTGCCGCTCGACATGATCGTCGAACTGAGAAGCGCCGTCGCAGACCGGCTCGACGACGGCCAGAAGATCCAGCTCGCCAACGACGTCACTCACTGGTCGGTCTCCAACTTGCTGCACGGCGAGCAGGGCGCCTTGTCGCTGTCCGCCAGCCTCTGCCACATCCTTCTCGACCCCGGCGCGCAGGAATATGCCGCCAACCAGGCCCGCGAGGAGGCCCGCCACGTCGCGGGCTTCAGCCGCTACATCCAGAAGCGCTGGGGGCAGCCGCTGCCGGTCGGCAAGACCATCGCCACTGTGCTCGGCGATCTGGTGAGCACGCCCGAGGTCTACAAGAAGATCGTCGGCATGCAGATGCTGATCGAGGGCCTGGCGATGGGCTCGTTCGCGACCTTCAACGCCAAGACCAACGATCCGGTCCTGCGCCGACTTGTGCAGCTCGTGATGAGCGACGAGGCCTTCCACCACCGCTTCGGCCGCATCTGGGCCGCGCGCACGATCGGCCATCTCAAGGAGGACGAGCACAAGAAGGTCGAGGACTGGGCAGCGCAGCTCTTCCAGATGCTGCTGTTCAACCTGATCAACGCCGAACAGAAGCAGGTCATCTACGCCAAGTACGGGCTCGACTGGCAGTGGGTGCGCGACGCCGTGAAGGAGACCTTCACCGACGAGGACCGTCGCGCCCAGCTCAAGGAGAGCACCAACATCTTCCGCGTGCTCATCAAGACGCTGCTGCATGCCGGCATCATCACCTCGCGCACCGCGCCGCTCTATGCGGTGTGGGTCGACATGAAGGAGCTCGAGGCCGAGGGCGAAGGCATCCCGGGCGATATCGTCGCTGAGGAGATGCTGGTCGTGCTGCGGGAGATCAACGCCAGGCGCAAGCGTATCGCCAGCAAGGACGTCGCCGCCGCGGCTTCCTAGCTACGGCTTCCGTGCCAGCACGAAGGCGCTGAGGCCCGCGAGACGATTGAACGGGAAGAACGGCAGCTCTGCGGCGCAGACCGCCGTGAGTAATCCGTTGGTGAAAGTGCCCTGTCTGCCGAGGCTGGAGCGCGGCTCGGTCGGATTGCGGTCAGCCAAGCGAACCACCGCAGCGAGCGGGAAGATCGCGCCGAAATAGTAGCTGCCGCGCACGATCTCGAGGCCCGCACCGCACATCGCGCCTTCGATTTCCGCGAGGCGATAGCGCCGCTTATGCTCCAGGAAGATGTCGTGGCCGCTCCACAGGAAGGCGAAAGCCGGCACGGTGACCAGGAAGTGGGCACCCGACGGTACCTTGTCGGCATAGTGCCGCGCGAGACCGCGGTCGTCGTCGACATGCTCCAGCACGTCCATCATCAGCACCAGATCGCAGTCGGTCGGACCGGTGTCGCGGCGGAAGCGCATCGGCTTGGTCCCGACTGCATCGTCGCGGTCCATCTGATAGCCGATGTCGACGCAGAGCGCGCTCTCGGCGGCAGTATGCCTGAGCAAATGGCGCGAGAAGAAGCCCGAGCCCGCGCCGATGTCGAGCAGGCGGCGCGGGGAGATGCCCGACACCGCGCGGCGCAGCGCAGCGGCTTTCGAGCGATAGTACCAGTGCCGGCCTATGTCGGCGCCTAGGATGTCCTCTTCCTTGAGGTCCATTCGTCAGGCTTGGGGAGGCTCGACGTTGCCGTCCCGGTAGACGCCCTCGACGACATAGATCGGCCGCGCCTTCACCTCGAGGAACAGCCGGCCGAGATATTCCCCGATGATGCCGAGCGAGAGGAGCTGAATGGCGCCCATCAGCAGGACGGCGATCAGCAGCGAGGCGTAGCCCGGCGTGTCGATGCCGAGGATCAGCACCCGGGTGATGATGAAGATCGCGTAGAGGACGGCGATCGCGGCGATCACGACGCCGACGTAGAACCAGGCGCGCAGCGGCGCCGTCGAAAAGCTCACGACGCCGTCGATCGCAAAGTTCCAAAGTCGCCACAGGCTGAATTTGGTGGTGCCGGCCGCACGCTGGGGCCGCTCATAGGGCACGCCGATCGAGTTGAATCCGACCCAGGCGAACAGGCCCTTCATGAAGCGGTTGCGCTCGGGAAGCTGACGCAGCACCTCGACGGCGCGCCGGTCGACCAGGCGGAAATCGCCGACGTTGGGCGGGATGCGCACCGGCGACATGGAGTTGAACACCCGGTAGAACCAGCCGGCCGAGACGCGCTTCGTCGCGGTGTCGGAATGGCGTCCGGCGCGGATGCCGTAGACGATGTCGTAGCCTTCCCGCCAGCGCGCGACGAAGGCCGCGATCAGCTCCGGCGGATCCTGCAGGTCGATGTCCATCGGCACCAGGATGTCGCCCCGCGCATGGTCGATGCCGGCGGTTAGGGCCGCTTCCTTGCCGAAGTTGCGTGACAGGTTGACGATCCGGATGCGCCGGTCGGCGAGGCCGCGGTCGAACAGGCGCGCGAAGGTGTCGTCGCGCGAGCCGTCGTTCACGAACACCAGTTCGAAGCGCTGCCGGGACTTCTCCAGCAACGGCGTCACCGTGTCGATGAAGAGGTCGACCGCATCCTCCTCGTTGAACACCGGCACGACCAGCGAGAGCAGCGGATCGGCCGGCCGGCGCGCGCGTTGCGCGGCGAGCTGGCGCTCCTGGGCGGCTTCCGGTCCATCGGTGAAGGGGAGGGTCTGTTCGGGCACGAATGAGGGTTCCGCAAAGGCGATTCTACGACCCCTCGTCCCCGATCCCAAGGAATCAAAAGCAGGGGCCCGAATCAACCCCAAATTGCTTCAGGACCAGGTCACTTTCCCCTGCTGTGCGAGGCCGCCGCTGCCGTTGGCGACCCAGGTCGCGGCCGAGCCGTCGGCCTCGGCGCGCGCATGGATGCCGAGGGCGGCACCGCCGAACACCGGCGAGAGGGCGCGGAACTCGAAGGTCCGGGCGGTCTTCTCCGGGTTCGACCGCCGCGCCAGCTCGATCTGCAGGATGCCCATCAGTGGCCCGTGCACGATCAGGCCGGGGTAGCCCTCGACGCCGGTGACGTAGGGCTGGTCGTAGTGGATCCGGTGCCCATTGAACGTCAGGGCGGAGAATCGGAACAGCAGCACCGGGTCGGCCACGACCGTGCGCGACCAGGTGGCGCCGGTCGGGGCGGGCTTGGGCGGCCGCACCGCCTCGCCGGGCTTTGCGGCCTCGCGGTAGACGATATCGTGCTCTTCGACCAGTGCCGGCCCACGCGGGCCGGAGATCGTGTGCTCGACCGTCACGAACACCATCGAGCCGGTCGATCCGGTCTTGGGCTCCACCGACTTGATGACCGAGCGGCGTGCGATCGAATCGCCGACCCGGATCGGCTCGCCGTCGAAGACGAAGCGGCTGCCGGCCCACATGCGGCGCGGCAGCGGTACCGGCGGCAGGAAGTCGCCGCGCTCGGCATGGCCGTCGGGGCCGATCTTCGACTGCGGCGCGATCTCGAGGAAATAGAGCCAGTGCCAGAGCGGCGGCAGTGGATCGCCGGTCCTGGGGTCGGGATCGTTGGCATCGAAAGTGGCGGAGAGCGCCCGGACGGGGAAAGGCGCGGCCAGGTCCTCCATGGTCTGCGAGCGGCCGATCCATTCCTTGAGCTTTTCCAGCGACATGCGGCCCTTCCTCCCTGCGGCGCGCGGACTGTGCCACCGCCGACACAGGGTGGAAAGACCGCGCCCGCGTCGCTATATACGCGACGCGTCTTGCCCAACCGGAGCGGCCGATGACCACGTTCGACGATCGCGAGAAAGCCTTCGAGAAGAAGTACGAGCACGACCAGGAGCTGCAATTCAAGGTCAACACCCGCCGCAACAAGCTGCTCGGCCTGTGGGCCGCCGGCCTCCTGGGAAAGTCGGGCGCCGATGCCGAGGCCTATGCCAAGGAAGTCGTGATGGCCGACTTCGAGAAGCCGGGCGATTCCGACGTCGTGGAAAAGCTGATGAAGGACCTTGCCGCGGCCGGCAAGCCGACCGAGGGTCATACCATCCGCAAGCAGTCCGAGCGGCTGGTCGAAGAGGCCAAGAAGCAGGTGATGGGCGAGGTCAAGTAGGTCTGCCGGACCGCAGGCTTCTCGCCCGCGATCGTCAACCGAAGACGCGCCTGAAGGTCACGTCGACGTGCCGGGTGTGCCAGCCCGGCTCGAACAGAGCGACCAGCTCGTCGTCCGCCAGGAACTGACGGATCTCCTTGTCGGCGCGCACCAGCGCCAGCAGCGAGGCGTTGCCGCGCCAGGCTTCCATGGCGTTGCGCTGCACCGCGGCGTAGGACGCCTCACGGCTCATGCCTTTCTGGGTGAGAGCCAGCAGCACGCGCTGCGAAAAGACGATGCCGCCCAGCGACTCGAGGTTGGCCTTCATGCGGTCGGCATAGACCACCAGGTTCTCGACCACGCCGGCGAGACGATTGAGCGCGAAGTCGAGCGTGCCGGTGGCATCGGGCGCGATATAGCGCTCGGTCGAGGAGTGCGAGATGTCGCGCTCGTGCCACAGGGTAACGTTCTCCAGTGCCGGCACCACGGCCGAACGCACGACCCGGGCCAGTCCGGTCAGGTTCTCGGTCAGCACCGGATTGCGCTTGTGCGGCATGGAGGATGAGCCTTTCTGGCCCACCGAGAAGAACTCCTCGGCCTCACGCACTTCGGTCCGCTGCAGGTGGCGGATCTCGGTGGCCAGGTTCTCGATCGACGAGGCGACGACGCCGAGCGTCGCGAAGAACGCCGCGTGGCGGTCACGCGGGATGACCTGCGTCGAGACGGGCTCCGGCGCGAAGCCGAGCTTCTTGGCCACGTACTCCTCGATCCTGGGATCGACCGAGGCGAACGTGCCGACCGGGCCGGAAATCGCGCAGGTCGCGATCTCGGCGCGCGCCGTCTCCAGCCGCCTGCGGTTGCGCGCGAAGGCCGCGTAGTGGCCCGCGAGCTTGATGCCGAACGTCGTCGGCTCGGCATGGATGCCGTGGCTGCGGCCGATGGTCGGGGTGTGTTTGTGCTCGAGCGCGCGCTTCTTCAGCGCCGCCAGCACCTTGTCGATGCCCTCGAGCAGGAGGTCGGACGCCTGGGTGAGCTGTACCGCGAACGTCGTGTCGAGGACGTCCGAGGAGGTGAGGCCCTGATGGACGAAGCGCGAGTCGGGACCGACATAGTCGGCGAGCCAGGTCGTGAAGGCCAGAACGTCGTGCTTGGTCACGCGCTCGATGGCGTCGATCTTCTCGACCTCGGCGGCCGGGGTGGCCTTGAGTGCCGCCATCGCCTTGGCGCCGCCGTCCCAGATCGCCTTGGCCGCGGCCTTGGGAATGATCCCCAGCTCCGCCATCGCGTCGCAGGCATGCGCCTCGACCTCGAACCAGATGCGGAAGCGGTTCTCGGGGGTCCAGATCGCCGCCATCTGCGGCCGGGAATAACGCGGAATCATGTGCGGGCTTTTAGACCCGGCGAGCCCGCGACGCCATGTTAGAAGTGCCGCCATGAAGCCGCTGAAAGACTGCCCCCGCGCCACCCTGGCCGCCGTGAAGGGCGTACTGACCGACATCGACGAGACCGTTTCCACCGAGGGCAGGCTGACCGCCGCCGCTTACGGCGCCCTGGAGGCCCTGCAGGCGGCCGGGCTGAAGGTGATTCCGGTGACCGGCCGGCCGGCCGGCTGGTGCGACATGGTCGCCCGGTTCTGGCCGGTCGACGCCGTGGTGGGCGAGAACGGCGCCTTTTGGATGTGGCAGGACGATAAGGCCGGCAAGCTCCGCACCCGCTTCATCCAGGCCGAAGCCGAGCGCGCCGAGGGCCGCCGCCGCCTCGAGGCGGTGCGTGCCGACGTCCTGCGCGAGGTGCCGGGTTGCGGCATCGCCTCCGACCAGCCCTATCGTCTGGCCGATCTCGCGGTGGATTTCTGCGAGGACGTGCCGGCGCTGCCGCACTCCGCGGTCGACCGCATCGTGCAGGTCTTCGAGCGCCACGGCGCCCACGCCAAGGTGAGCTCGATCCATGTCAACGGCTGGTTCGGCGACTACGACAAGCTCACGACCAGCCGCACGATGATGAAGGAGCTGTTCGGCATCGACGTCGATGCCGGGGCGGAGCGCGCGTTCTGGGTATTCTCCGGCGACTCGCCCAACGATTCGCCGATGTTCGGCTTCTTCCCCAATGCCGTGGGCGTGGCCAACGTCCGCGACTTCGCCGACCGGATGCCGAGCCTGCCCGCCTGGGTCACGACAGCGCGTTCCGGTGCCGGCTTCGTCGAGCTCGCCCAGACGCTGATCGCCGCGCGCCGCCAGGTTCCGACGACGCGCTTGAGGTAGGGCGCGAGGTAATGTTTCCGGCCGGCGAGGTCGGTACGATCTTGCGGTCCTCCGCTGACGCCGATCGTCGAGCCGCGAAAACTGCGTCGAGGTCATCCAGGCGGCTCGGCCGGAGCACGGTCACGGCGATGCCGCCCGCGATCTTCGGCCTAGCGTGCCGGCGGCGGGCCGACCAGCAGCGAGCCGTAATGGGTCAGGCTGTCGGCCTGGCTCCACACGCCGAGCGCGCCCGACGTCACCAGGCTGCGGTCGGTTGCGGTGAACAGCTCCTTGCCGTCGAGCGACACCTCGTACTTGTCGTTGACGGCGATGACCCGGAGCGAGTGCCACTGGTTGAGCGCGATCGGCGCCTCCTTGACGCCGAGCTGGGAGCGCTTGCCCTTGTCCATACGGTAGAGGCGGACCGTGTCGTCGAGCGCATTGGCGCGCACCACGTAGTAGTCGTTGGCGCTCTGCGCCCGGAAGACGAAGCCCGCCACCTGGGCCTTGGTGCCCGAGACCGGCTTGAAGCGCAGCGTGGCGTCGAAGTCGCGGCCGGTCGCGGGCTCCGAGATGCAGAGCGGGAAGCGCTGGTCGGTCGGGTCGGCCTCGGTCTCCGCAAGCGCCCAGCCGTTCGGACCGTCGGGGTCCTCGATCCCCTTCCATTGGGCCGGCCGGCCGATTCCGGTCTTGCCCTGGGTGCAGGCGACGCGGCCGTCGGGCGTCGTCAGCGGCACGACCATCTGGGCGGATGCGGGCAGCGCGAAGGAGAGGCTCGCGAGGAGCGGCAGGAGGAATCGCATGCCGCAGACTAGCAAAAAACCCGTCATGCTTGACCGTCGATGCGGGAGGGAGGAGTTTACGCGCCGGCCGTATTTCGGACGAATTTTCGAGGGGGGAACACCATGCGTCTGTGCACCATCGTCAGCGGCGGCAAGGCTGCGGTCGGCGTCAAGACCGGCAACGGCAAGATCGTCGATCTCAGCAAGCAGATGCCGCGCGGCCCGAAGTCGGTCGTCGAGATCCTGGCCGGCGGCAAGAAGCTGCAGACCGCTGTCCTCAAGGCCTGTGCCAAGCCCAAGGCAGGCGCCACCGTTTCGGAGAAGTCGGCCAAGTACCTCACGCCGGTGCCGAACCCGGGCAAGATCCTCTGCATCGGCCTCAACTATCGCAAGCACGCAGAGGAGACCGGCAGCCCGATCCCGCAGTATCCGCTGGTGTTCACGCGCTTCAACAACACGCTGGTGCCGCACAACGGCAAGATGCTCTCGACCACGCACTCCGAGCAGTACGACTGGGAGGCCGAGCTCGCCGTCGTCATCGCCAGGAAGTGCCGCAACGTGCCGAAGGAGAAGGCGCTGTCGGTGATCGGCGGCTACGCCGTGTTCAACGACGGCTCGATCCGCGACTGGCAGCGGAAGTCCGGCGGCCAGTTCACGCTCGGCAAGAATTTCGACGGCACCGGCGGCTTCGGCCCCGACATCGTGACGCCGGACGAGCTGCCGCCGGGTGGCGCGCCGCTGCGCATCATGACGCGCGTCAACGGCGTCACCATGCAGGACAGCAACACCGACGACCTGATCTTCGACGTGCCGACCCTGATCCACGAGCTCAGCAAGGTCATGACGCTCGATCCGGGCGACGTCATCATCACCGGCACGCCGTCCGGCGTCGCCATGGCGCGCAACCCGCCCAACTGGCTGAAGCCGGGCGACGTGTGCGAGGTCGAGATCGAGAAGATCGGCATCCTGCGCAATCCGATCGCGCAGGGGGCGTAAGCGAAGCGCCGCGGCCGCTCAGCGCCGCGGCAGCTTCTGGATGCCGCCCAGCATCAGGTGCGTGGCGAACTCGGCGGCACCTTCGGGGTCGACCGGGTTGCGCGCCACCATGATCACTGAAACCTCGAAGGCGATGCCGGCCAGCGACGCCGCCAGGTAGGAGACGTCGACGTTGGGCAGCACGCCCCGGGCGATGGCGGCACGGATGTCGTCGTTCAGCGCCAGCGCCAGCGCCCGCACATCGGGCTTGTCGAGCAGGGTGCGGATGGCGGTGAAGTTCTTCTGTGCCATCGCCAGCAGCTCGGGGTCCTCGACGATGAAGTCGAAGTACACGGCATAGTGCCGGCGGAAGAACTCCTCGGCGCTTTGCGCCTGCCCGCGGCCCTGGCGATGGCGCTTCAGCAGCTCGCCCGTCAACTCGCCGACCACGGCCTCGAAGATCTCGTCCTTGTCCTTGAAGTAGTTGTAGAAGGTGCCCGAGGCGAGGTCGGTGCGGCGCACGATGTCGCGCACGCTAGCCGCGCCGTAGCCCATTTCGGCGAACACCGCGCGCGCGGCCCTGAGCAGTGCCGTGCGGTTCTCCGCCTTGTTCTGCTCGCGCCGGCCGGCCCGCTCGGCGCGCCGGTCTGCGATTGTGCCGTCGTCGCCCATTCCGTCTTGTCGCCCTATCGCCCGAGCAGCGCAAGCTCGTGACGCAGGCCTGCGACCATGTCGTCCATCGCCCGCGCCGCCGCCGCCAGCGCCCCGCGCATGCCGACGAAGCCGTGAATCAGCGTGTCGAACTCGCGGTGGATTGTCTTCACGCCGGCAGTGCCCAGCCGGTCGGCATAGGCCTGGCCCTCGTCGCGCAGCGGGTCGAAGCCCGCCGTGAAGACCAGCGCCGGCGCCACACCCGAGAGGTCGGCGGCCCGGAGCGGCGAGGCGCGCGGATCGTCGATCTCGCCCGGACCGTTCAGATAGTGGCCGCGGAACCATTCCATGTCGTCGTGGGTCAGCAGGAAGCCCTCGCCGCAGCTCCTGTGGGAGCCGGTGTCGCCGGCGAGGTCGGTGGCGGGGTAGATCAGCCACTGCAGGCAGGGCGGCCGGGCGTCGCCGCGCAACTCCTGCGCCGCGACGGCGGCGATCGTACCCCCTGCCGAATCGCCCGCCACGACGATGCGGGCCGGATCGAGTCCCAGCGAGGTCGCGTCCTCGGCCAGCCAGCGATAGGCCGCGAGGGCATCGTCGATGGCAGCCGGGAATTTGTGCTCGGGCGCGAGGCGATAGTCGACGGCGACCACGGCGCAGCCCGAGCGGGCGCAGAAATAGCGACAGGCCAGGTCGTAGCCTTCGAGGCTGCCGATCACGAAGCCACCGCCGTGGAAGTAGAGGATGGTCGGCAGCAGGCGCGCCACCGTACCGGCCGGCCGGTAGATGCGGATGCGCAGACGGCCGGCCCCACCCCCGGTGGTGGGGCCAGGGATCGTGCGGTCGACGATCTCGCCGACCGGCGCGGGCTTGCCGCCCAGGAGCTGCATGAAGGCGTCGTACTCGCCGCGCGCCTCGGCCACGCTCATCTTGTTGAGTGGCGGCCGGCGGGAACGGGCGAGAAGCTGCAGCAGCCACTGGGTGCGGCCGTCGAGCGTCCGGCCGTCGACCGCGGCCGGCGGCCCGGCCAGGATGTTGACCCAGGAAATCGGCATGCGCAGGGCGAGGTTGGCCACCGTGCCCTGAAGTTCCCGCGCGATCCCCCTGAACGCCATGCTCCGTTCCTAGCATTGCCTCCCGCCGTTGTGG
This sequence comes from uncultured Reyranella sp., assembly GCA_964415585.1. Lineage (GTDB taxonomy): Bacteria > Pseudomonadota > Alphaproteobacteria > Reyranellales > Reyranellaceae > Reyranella. The sequence continues at coordinate 27,564 of CAYQAY010000023.1, read as the reverse complement.
AGCGGTAGCTTGCGGCGACGATGGCTGCCGCGGCGCCCGACTTCTTCGCAGACGCGCTCCGCCGCGAGATCATGCGCAGCGAGATGCAGCGCATGCGCGTGCTGGCGGTCATCCTCGCCTTCCTGATGCTGACGACCCTCGGTGTCGCCAACCTGTTCCCGAGCTACACGGCGCGCATCTTCAACGGAGGGATCCCGGGCTGGCTGCCGGTGGCCGGCATCGGGCCGTTCCTGCTCTACGAGATCGTCGCGCTGAACATCCTGAGGTGGCGGGCGGCGCGCGACAGGGATTTCCCGCAATACGCCCGCTTCGGCAATGCGCTGGTCGAGACCTCGCTGCCGGCCGGCATCATCGTCACGCTCAGCCACTATATGGACCCGCAGCTGGTGTTCGCCTTCTGGCCGCCGCTGCTGTTCTTCGTCTTCATCACCCTCTCCACCCTTCGCCTCGACTTCTGGCTGTCGCTGTGGACCGGCGCGATCGCCGCCGTCCAGCAGATGGTCCTGGTTCTGTGGCTGCTGCCTCTCGAGCCGTGGGGCAACATCCCCGACGAGACGCTGCTGTTCCATTTCAGCCGAACCATGGTGCTGCTGGGCAGCGGCATCGTGGCCGGCGTCGTGGCGCTGAGCCTGCGCCGCCAGTTCGAGAACTCGGTGCGGGCGGTGGCGGCGCGCGACCATGTCACCAACCTGTTCGGCCAGCACGTCTCGCCGGCGGTGGTCGACCGGCTGCTCGCCCAGCAGAGCGACCCGCCGAGCGAGATGCGCACGGTCTGCGTGATGTTCCTCGACATCAGGGGCTTCACCGCGATGACGCGGATGTGCGCGGCGGGAGAGACGGTCGAGCTGCTCAACGCCTTCTTCGCCGAGATGATCGGCGTCGTCGACCGCCACAACGGGCTCATCAACAAGTTCCTGGGCGACGGTTTCCTCGCGATCTTCGGCGCGCCGCTCGACGATCCCGCCGCGGCCAAGAATGCGCTGGCCGCCGCGCGCGACATGCTGGCCGCGGTCGAGGCGTGGAACCGGGCGCGGCCGCAGCACGCGCTCAGGGTCGGCATCGGCATCCACATGGGCGAGGCGGTGACCGGCACCGTCGGCTCGCCGCAACGCAAGGAGTACACGGTGATCGGCGACACGGTGAACCTGGCGGCGCGGCTCGAGCAGCTCACCAAGGAAACGCGGGCGCAGATCCTGGTGTCGAGCGCGGTGCACGCGGCAGTCGAGAGCGATGGCGCCATCGACCTCGGCCCGCTCGCGATTCGCGGCTACGACGAGAAGGTGCGGGTATGGCGGATCGCCTGACCTGGTACTTCGCCTACGGTTCCAACATGGATGCCGGCCGGCTGGCCACCCGCAAGGTCGAGTATGCGGAGAGGATCGCCGGCCGTCTCGACGGCTGGCGGCTCACCTTCGACAAGATCGCGCGCGAGCCCGTGGGCGCGGGTGTGGGCAACATCGTGCGGCGGCCGGGCGCCGCCGTGCACGGCACGCTGAATGCCCTGCTCGACGAGGGGTTCGCGATCCTCGATCGCTTCGAGGGCGTCGCAGGCGGCCACTACGAGCGCCGCATCGTGCCGGTGGTGCGCCCCGACACCGGCGCCACCGTCGAGGCGATCACCTACGTCGCGCTGAAGGTCGGTCCGGGGCTCAGGCCGACGCGCGACTATCTCGGATTCCTGCTTGCCGGTCGCGATCTACTGCCGGCCGACTATGTGGGGTGGCTGGAGGCCACGCCGACATTCGACTGACGATCAGGCCGGGACCTTCTTTTCCTTCATGGCGCCGGCCCGGTTGGTCATCGGGTCGAAGCCTTCGAGCTCTTCGACATCGGCCTCGTGCCAGAAGTTGAGCTCGATCATCACGCCGTCGGGGTCGTGGATGAAGACCTGCTGCAGCGGGCGCGCGGGCACCTTGCGTACCTCGAAGGGCACCTTGTCCTTCTTGATGCGGTCGAGCGTGCCGCGGATATCGGCGCAGTTGATCGCGATATGGTCGATGGCGCCGCTGCCGTGATCCTTGCGGCCGGTCTCCGACACGATGTGCAGGATCGCCTTGTCGCCGGCGTACATCCACGCGCCGGGGAACGGGAAGGGCGGGCGGTCGCCGTCGCGCAGGCCGACATAGGTCTCGTAGAAGGCGACCGTCTTCTTCAGGTCCTTGCAGAAGATGTTCCAGTGATCGAGCGAAAGGGCGGGCATAGAATCCTCCTCGGGCTTTGCGTCGATCCTACGCCCGGCCTCAGACGGCGTCGACCCGCTTCAGGACGGCGTTGAACACGTTGCCGGGCACCGCGACACGGGGATCGGCATAGGCGGCGCGGAGCGCGGTGGGATCGGCGTTGGGATCGGCCGACAGCCCGGCCAGCCGGTCGATCAGGGCGAGGTCGATCTCGGACTCGTGCTCTGTCATGGCGCCCCAGACGTCCCACGGCAGCATGACGCGGCCGTTCAGCGAGGCGATGTCGCGGATGACGTTGCTCGCGATGAACCACGCGCCCCACATGTCCATCACGCCGAACTGCCTGGGATCGAGCTTGGCCGCGCGGCAGAGCTGCCACGCCTTGCCAGCGACCAGGAACCGGTCGTGCGGCACGTCGAGCGGATCGAAGTCGAGCTTGAAGAGATCGCGCAGGTGCGGGTCCATCTGCGAGTCGACCAGCACCCAGCGCTTCGCGTCGGTGTTCCAGTACTCGGTCACCCAGTGATCGACGAACTTGCCCTTCTCGAAATAGGCGCCGAAGCCGCAGCGCGCCCTCGCTTCGATGCCTTGCGCGCGCAGCATGGTGGCGTGCATCAGCGAGAAGTGGCTGCAGACGCCGACCTGGCGCCGGGCCGCGCTGCGCGGTGAGGTGAGCGGAGATGGGTCTCGCGCCGCGACGCCCGCCAGCATGTCCCCTACCGAGCGGAGGTGCGCCTGTTCGTGCTGCTCGGGCCGCAGGGTCACGCCGTAGGTGGAAGCGAGATGCTCGTGGATCAGCAGCCCCTGCACGACGCCGGCCAGCGCCGCCGGTCCGCGCGGCAGGTCGTCCAGGGCCGGCACCGTCACGCGAACACCGCCTCGAGCCGGGCGAGCGTCCGCGTCCAGCCGCCGCGGTGGCCGTCGCGCGCCGCCTCGTCGAAGAAGTTCTCGTGCGTGAGGGTCAGGATCGAGCCACCGGCATCGGGCCGGATGTCGATCGTGACCTGCGACTCGCGCTCCGGCGTGCTCTGCCAGGCCCAGGAGAAGACCAGCTTCCGTGGCGGCTCGATCTCGCGATAGATGCCGCTCACGCTGTGGTGCTCGCCGTCCGGTCCCCAGAATTGCACGCGATAGCGGCCGCCGACCCGGAGGTCGGTCTCGGCGATGGGCGTGCGGTCGCCGCCCATGCCCCACCAGCGGATCATCTTTTCGGGCTGTGTCCAGGCTTCGTAGACTTTTTCCGGCGGCGCCTTGAGGCGGCGTTCGAGGGCGAGGCTGGGCTTGCTTGCCATGAATCGTCTTCCTCCAGGAAAGCGGCGAGGCGGTCGAGCGCGACCGCCTGATAGTTAACCATTAAGTTAATGATTGAGATGCCGTCCGGCCTTTGTCAACGCCGTGCGAGGCGTTGCCTTAGACCTTCTCGATCAGCGCCTGGGCGGCGGCGGGATTGCGGACCTTGGCGCCGGAGATGAAGTAGACGAAGGCGTCGCCCTTCTTCGTCCAACCCTTGGCCCGCTTGGCCCACTTGTCGATGTCGGCAGGCTTGTAGCCGGTCTTCACCTTGTCCTGGCTCTGCATCAGCCGGGCGTAGGTGAAATCGGCGGTCGGCTCGTCGATCTCGGGGAACTCCTTGTCGTGGGCGTAGACGATCGCCGCCCTGTACTTGCGGCAGAGATCGTAGAAGCGCTCGTCCTGGAAGCTCGCGTGCCGCACTTCCATGGCGTGGCGCAGCGGCAGCCTGCCGACCTCGCGCGGCAGGAGCTTGAGGAACGCCTCGAAGTCCTCGGGATCGAATTTCTTGGTGGCCATGAACTGCCAGTTGATGGGCCCCAGCCGGTCCCCGAGCTCGACCAACCCTTGCGTCACGAAGCGCTGCACCGAGTCGCCGGCCTCCGCCAGCACGCGGCGGTTGGTGCAGAAGCGCGAGGCCTTCACCGCGAAGACGAAGCCCTCCGGCGTCTCCTCGCGCCACTTGGCCCAGCTTGCGGGCTTGAAGCTCGAATAATAGGTGCCGTTGATCTCGATCGAGGTGAGCTGGCGGCTGGCATACTCCAGCTCGCGCTTGTGTGTCAGGCCCTCGGGATAGAAGACGCCGCGCCACGGCTCGAAGGTCCAGCCGCCGATGCCGACGAAGATCTTTCCGCTCATGCGGCGACTATAGCGCAACTCCGGTCGGTGCGGTGCCTGCGCCTCGCGATCAGCGCAGGGCGAAGATCGAAAGGACGAGGAATCCCGCCACCGGGCCAGCGGCGGCGTAGATGGCGGTCTTCATCAGGCGCTGCCGGCGCAGGCGCAGATCGAGCTCGACCAGCCATTGCTCGTATTCCATGTTCTTCGGTGGCGAGAAGTACTGCGTCGGGAAGCGCATCAGCATCGTGCCGCGATACCAGCCGAACGCGCCGCCGATCAGCGCCGAGCCGAGAAGCACGTAGACGAGTATCACGGCTGGCCCGCCCCGCGCGGCGCCCGATGGCTATGGTCGATCAAGGAAGCCCCCGAATAGTCTTTGTCTTTCCCGCATCATACGCGGTTTTCGGGCCTACGCCTGTGCATCTATTCGCGGCGATGACGTACAGTCGATGTGAATTCCTCGTGGCCCGGCGCGTCACCGCCCGACGCCGCTAGCGGTGGTGCGTCCTGGGCATGGTCAGCGCCAGTGCCATGCCTGACAGGTTCGCGCAGCCTGCGATCAGCACCGCCGTCGAGTAGCTCCTCGTGACGTCGAACAGATGGCCCGCCAGCACCGGCAGGCTGATGGCGGCGAGGCACCAGGCGACGTAGGTGCGGCCGGCGATGCGGCCGTAGTCGGCGGGCGGCCAGTAGAGACCGATGCCGCCGGCGGTGGCGCCCGAGACGAAGCCGTAGCCGACGCCGATCATGGCCAGCCCCGCCACCGACGTGACCGGCGCCGGCAAGAGCGTCAGCAGCACACCGCCGCCGAATGCCAGCACGTGCGCAGCGCACATCACGTGCGGCACGGCGAAGCGGTCGACCAGCCAGCCGCCGGCGATGCGCGCGCCGGCGATCGCCGCCGTCAACGCCGTGGTGGCGCCCACGGCGAGCGCCGTCGCGCCGCCATAGGCGGCGACGATCTCGCGCGCCTGGCTCAGCACCATCAACCCGGCGGAGGCGGCGAGGAAGAACGTGCCGGAGAGTTTGTAGAAGGTAGGGCCCATCGCGGGAGGCCGTTCCGGCGCCCCGCCCGCCGACGGCACGATCAGCCGCGCGCCGCTGTAGCGGGCGAGCAGCGACGCCGCCACGCCGCAGAGCACCAGCGTCGCCGCCAGCCCGCCGAGCGTGGTGCGCCAGCCGAAGGCCTCGTTGCTGGCATGGAAGGCGGGCGTCGCGAGCATGGCGCCCATCGGATAGAGGCTCACGATGTAGCCGTTCACCAGCCCGCGGCGCCGGCGGACCAGCATGTTCACGCCCTGCTGCAGCAGCAGGTAGGCGGCCCCGCCGCCCGTGCCGAACACCACGCCGTAGCCCAGCAGCAACTGCCAGAGGCCGGTCGCCGTTGCGGCGGCCACGACGCCGAGCGCGGCGAGAAGGGCGCTGGCCATGACCAGGACGGGCAGCGACGCCATGCGATAGACGAAGGGCGCCCCGACCGAGCCGATGGTGAAGCCGATCGTCGCCACACCGAAGACCAGCGACAGGGCCGAGCGGCTGACGCCCAGCTCCTGCTCGAGCGGCCGCAGGAGGACGCTGAAGGAATAGACCGAGCCCAGCGGCAGGTTCATCAGCGTCGCCGCCACCAGCGCCGCCCACAGGTGTCCGGCGGGTGCGGGGGAGGGAGACGCGGCGGACGGCATGCCGCGAGCGTCCGATTCTTCGAGCGCGCTTTCCAGGCATTTCTTTCCGGTTGTCTGGCGAAACAGGGTCGCCTCTGGCGCCGGAAACAAACACTCCTTAGGGTCTCCCCAGAATCAGGAGGAAAGACCCATGAACGTTGCCGTCGCCGCGAAGCCCAAGGCCAGGCCGCCCCGTCCCGACGTCGAGGCCGAGCTGAACAACCTCGCCATGTCGAAGGAGAGCCAGCCGCTGTTCGACGCGGTGAAGGCGCACATCGCCGAGAACGTGGCGCCGATCGTCGAGGAGTTCTTCAGGCTCGGCGAGAACCGCAAGGAGCGCTGGAGCTGGGCACCCGGCCAGCTCGAGCTGCTCGAGAAGGCCAAGGACAAGGCCAAGAAGGCCGGTCTCTGGAACTTCTTCCTGCCGACCTCCGAGATCGGCCGCGGCCTCACCAACCTCGACTACGCCTACATCGCCGCCGAGCTCGGCAAGTATCCGCTGGCCTCCGAGTCGCTCAACTGCTCCGCGCCCGACACCGGCAACATGGAGGTGCTGGAGCGGGTCGGCACGCCCGCGCAGAAGGAGAAGTGGCTGAAGCCGCTGCTGAACGGCGAGATCCGGTCGGCCTACGCCATGACCGAGCCGGGCGTCGCCTCTTCGGACGCCAAGAACATCGCCACCCGCGCCGAGCTGGTCGGCAACGAGTGGGTGATCAACGGCGAGAAATACTACATCTCCGGCGCCGGCGATCCGCGCTGCAAGATCATGATCGTCATGGTCAAGACCAGCCCCGACGCCTCGCCGCAGTTCCAGCAGTCGCAGATCCTGGTGCCGATGGGCACGCCGGGCCTCGAGATCGTCGGACCGATGACCGTGTTCGGCCACGACCATGCGCCGCGCGGCCACATGCACCTCAAGTTCGTCAACTGCCGCGTGCCGGCCGAGAACATCCTGCTGGGCGAGGGCCGTGGCTTCGAGATCAGCCAGGTCCGCCTGGGCCCCGGCCGCATCCATCACTGCATGCGCTCCATCGGCGCCGCCGAGAAGGCGATCGAGCTGATGGTCAAGCGCGGCGCCACCCGCACCGCCTTCGGCAAGCCGATCATCCAGCTCGGCAAGAACCTCGAGCTGGTGAGCCGGGCGCGCATCGAGATCGAGGCGATGCGCCTCATGGTGCTGAAGGCCGCCAAGGCGATGGACGTGCTGGGCAACCGCGAGGCCCGCGTGTGGGTCAGCATGGTCAAGGCGATGGTGCCGGAGAAGGTCTGCACCATCGTCGACCAGGCGATCCAGATCCACGGCGCCACCGGCATCTCGCAGTGGTCGCCACTCAGCGAGATGTACGTCAACCAGCGCCACCTGCGCTTCGCCGACGGTCCCGACGAGGTCCATCACATGGTGGTCGGCCGCGCCGAGATGAGCCGGCACTGAGGCCTGCTTCCGTTCGGCCGGGGCCGGCCGAACGGACTGCGGTGTCAGGCCGGCAGCGGCAGGTCGAGCGTCGTGGTGCGGCGCATCTCGCGGCGGTGCGCCTGGTCGTCGAACGGCCGCGCACGATGCATGGTGCAGCGATTGTCCCAGATCACGAAGTCGTGCAGCCGCCAGACGTGGCGGTAGACGAACTGCTTCTGGGTGGCATGGTCGGTGAGGTCGCGCAGCAGCAGCCGGCCTTCGGGCACCGGCATGCCCTCGACATGAGCGGCGTGCGAGGCGAGGTAGAGGGCGCGGCGGCCCGAACCCGGGATGGTGCGGACCAGCGGGTGGACGGCGCCCTTCAGCTTGTCGGCTTCCTCGGGGGTAAAGTCGAAACCCAGAACGTGGCGCGAATAGACGATGGAGTGATAGACGCGCAGCCCCTCGATCGAGGCCCGCGTCTCCTCGTCGAGCGCGTCGTAGGCCGCGCGCATGTCGGCGAACTCGGTGTCGGCGCGCACCGGCGGGACGACCCTGGCCGACAGCATCGAGTAGCGACCCGGCGGATCGACGAAGGAGGCGTCGGTGTGCCACAGGCGGTTGCTCACGGAGGAGGCGCGCATGCGGTTGTCGCGGCCGCGGATCTTGCCGTCGGCGTCGACGTTCGAGACGTCGGTCAGCGCCTCGTTGCCGAACCGGTTCCTGCCGATCGCGGAGGAGGAGGTGCGGGCGTGCAGCGTGCCGTCGAAGCGCTGGGCGAAGTCGAGCTGCTCCTCGTTGGTGAAATCCTGGTCGCGGAAAACCAGCACGGCGTACTTGTCCATGCCGGCGCGGATCGCTTCGAGCTGCTCGCGGTCATGCACCCGGCGCAGATCGATCGGACCGACTTCGCCGGCGAACACGGGTGTGAGCGGCGTGATGGTGACGGCCATGGGACGCTCCTTTCCTGGAGATAGACTGTATCATCCTGATGGAAGTCCGGTCGTCGACCAACCTGGATTATTCGCCATCAGCCGCCGAGCAGGCGCACCAGCATGCGGCTGACATGGTCCTGTCCGCCGAAGAACACGGCGAGAATGCGGACCGTGCGCGTCGTCTGGTCGACGTCGAACCAGTAGATCGCTCCGGCGATCGCCACGAAGCGGATGCCTGGCAAGACGTCGTCGCGTGCGGTGCCGCGCACGGGAAAAGTCGCCAGTCGACCGGCAGCGTTGCGGATGTCCATGACCCGCTGTGCGACGCGATCCAGGGCTTCCTCGGTGTCCTCCCCTAAGGCGACGTAGCTCTTGAACAGATGGTCGAAAGTCAGGACGAAATCGGCTTCGGCGTCGGCCGAGAACTCAATCGCGTACCGCATGCGCCCGGCGCTTCCCGGCGATCATGCGGGCAAGTCGCTTGTCCATTTCTTTTACCGAAACGAACGGACCCGAACGCCGCTTGCCGAGGATCTCGGCCAACGCAGCGCGCTGGAGAACCTCGTCCTCCATCCGTCCGCGGAGCAACTCGATGCCTTGCTGCAATACGGCGCTGACGCTGGGGAAGTGACCCGAATCGACGAGCGCTTTGGCGAAGGCGTGCTGGGAGTCGGTCAGCGAGATGGAAGACTTCACCGTCACGGGGCGATCCTTTCAGGCCGGTTGACCAGACGGTAGTACCCGGTCGTACCAACAGTCAAGGAGGCCGGCTACAGCAGCCCCAGGCTCCGGAAGCTCGCATGGCCCTTGCGGCCGATCACCAGGTGGTCGTGGATGGAGATGCCGAGCGCCTCGGCCGCCGTCCTGATCTCGCGCGTCATCTCGATGTCGTCGCGCGAGGGCTTGGGATCGCCCGAGGGATGGTTGTGCACGAGGATCAGGGCGGCGGCGTTGAGCGCCAGCGCCCGCTTCACGACCTCGCGCGGATAGACCGGCGTATGGTCGATGGTGCCGCGCTGCTGCACCTCGTCGGCGATCAGCACGTTCTTGCGGTCGAGGAAGAGGATGCGGAACTGCTCGGTCTTCTCGTGCGCCAGCGCCGCATGGCAGTAGTCGACGAGCTGCTGCCAGTTGGTCAGCACCGGCATGTCCTTGACCTTGCGCTCGGCCAGCCGCCGGCCGCTTTCGCGCAATGCGCGGAACATCACCAGCGTCCGCTGGTCGATTTCGAACTCACGCAGTTGCGCGGGCTCGGCGGCGAACACGTCGCCCAGCGTGCCGAAGCGTTCGAGCAGCCGCTTGGCCAGCGGTTTGGTGTCGATGCGCTCGATCGCGTAGAAGAGCAGCAGCTCCAGCAGCTCGTAGTCGGGGAGGGACTCGACGCCGGCCTTCAGCACCCGCTCGCGAACCCGCGCGCGATGGCCGTGATAGTGGGGTCTAGGCGTCTCGGCCTCTTTGCTGTTGTGGCCGCTGCCGGCGGGCATCGCCTCGAGCGCCGCCACGATCTTCGCCGTGGGGTCCTCGGCGGTGAATTCCCAGCACTGGTCGAGCCGGTTCCAGGCGCCGCCCGCCTCGCGCAGCAGCGCGCGGTGGGGCAGCGTGTTGCCGCTCACGCGCCAGAGCGAGTCGGAGGCCTGCAGGCGCAGCCCAGCCGCCAGCAGCGCCACGAGGGCGCCGTCATCGGCCTGTTGCTCGGCTTGAACCCGCTTCGCCTTCCCCATGGCCGTCGACGATCCGCTGCAACCGCGGCGGAAAGGCGGCGAAGAGGTGCCTTTTACTCGATGACCTCGTCGGCGCGCACCAGCAGGCTGGGCGGCACGGCGAGGTCGAGCGCCTTCGCGGTCCTGAGGTTGATGGTCAGATCGAACCTGGCCGGCTGCTCGATCGGCAGGTCGGCCGGGCGGGCGCCCTTGAGCAGCCGGTCGACGTAGGTCGCGGCACGACGGTGCTGCGTCGCCACGTCCCCCTGGTAGGCCATCAAGCCACCGGCCTCGACTATGGCTCTGTGATGGTAGACGCCCGGCAGCCTGTAACGCGCCGCCAGCTCCACCAGACGGGCGCGGTTGACCACGAATATGCTCTCGCCGGTGGTCAGGACTCCTTCAACGCGTTCTTTCACGCCCGCATCGAAGGCAACCGGCAGATCGTCGGGAGTCCGGATATCCTGGACTTGCAGCGTTACGCCGAGCGAGCGGGCCGTCTCCTGAAGTGCGTTCACCTGCGGCGCCGCCACCGGGTCGGACAGGTACGAGGGCACGAGCACGCGCGAGATCCGCGGCGCCAGCTCCCGCAGCAGCTCCAGTCGCTTGACGGCGATGGAGGGAAACATCTGGGACAGCCCGGTCACGTTTCCGCCGGGCCGGGCAAGGCTGTCGACCAGGCCGGTCCCCACGGGATCGCCGATGGCGATCATGACGATCGGGATGGTCTGCGTCGCCTGCTTCGCGGCCTGGGTGAGGGGCGTCGTCGAGGTGACGATGACGTCCGCACCACGGCCCACGCAGTCGGCGGCGAGGGTAGCATAGCGCGCAGCCTGGCCGTCCGCGGTCAGATAGTCGATGTTGATCGTCTGCCCCTGGACATATCCCAGGTCGCGCAATCCCTCGAAGAAGGCGCCGTACCGCGTCGACTGCAGCGATCCCGGATCGAACGTCAGGAAGCAAAGCCGCGGGATTTTTCGGGGCTGGGCGCGCAGGACGAGCGGCCATGCCGCCGCGACTCCGCCGAGCAGGGGAACCGCATCGCGCCGTCTCATGTGTCGTCTTTTCCCGAGATTTCCGGCCCCCCGGCCAGTCTGCCTTTCCCCGTCCATGACGTCACGTCCGAATTGCCCGTCTTTTCCCGTTATGATGCGGCGATGCAATCCGCCCTCAGCCAGATCCGCCAGGTCGACTACACCGTCATCTTCACCCGCGACATGGAGGCGATGCGCCGCTTCTACGAAACCGTCATGGAATTCCCGCTGCTGCGCGTGTTGAGCTGGCGCTGGGTCGAGTATCGCGTGGGTGCCAACACGCTGGCGCTCGCTGCGCCCGGCCGCTTCGGCGATCCGCCGGCCGCACCGGGGGCCGCATCGCTGCAGCTCGCCTTCCGCGTGCCGCCGTCCGCGGTCGCGGCGTGCGCGGCCACCCTGAAGGAGCGGGGCGTCGAGCTGGTCTCGCCGCTCACCGACCATCCGTTCGGCCATCGCACGATCTTCTTCCGCGATCCCGACGGCAACGTCATCGAGATCTACGCCGAGACATGAGCGTCGCCGACATCGACGCCGCCTGCGCGGCCTTCGCACGCGAGCACGGCCTGCCGGGCCTGGTCGCGGGCATCGTGCGGGAGGGCGGGCTCGCCCATGTGGTGACCGTGGGCCTCGCCGACCGCGAGGCGGGGCGCCCGGTGGGGCGCGACACCGTCTTCCGCATCGCCTCGATGACCAAGAACATGACGGCACTCGCGATCCTCGCGCTACGCGACGCCGGCAAGGTCGTGCTCGACGCGCCGCTGGCCGACTACGTGCCGCAGTTCGCCGCGGTGAAGCCCGCCACCGCCGACGCCAAGCCCGTCACGGTGCGCGACCTGATGTGCCACGTCGCGGGTTTCGTCACCGACGATCCGTGGGGCGACCGCGTGCTCGGCATGACGCCCGCCGAGCTCGACCGGGTGATCGCCACCGGCCGGCTGTTCGCGCGCAGCCCGGGCCTCGCCTTCGAGTATTCGAACTTGGGCTACGCGCTGCTCGGTCGCGTGCTCACGAACGTGAGCGGCGAGCCGTATCAGCAGTACGTGCGCCGCGCCTTCCTCGAGCCGCTCGGCATGGCGCGCACGACCTTCGACGCCGTGGCCGCGAGCGCCGGCGACTACGCCTTCGGCTACCGGCTCGACGGCGAGACCTGGTCGCGCGAGCGCCTCGAGCCCGACGGCGAGGTCGGCGCGATGGGCGGGCTCGCCACCTCCGCGCCGGACTATGCGCGCTGGGTCGCCTTCCTGCTCTCGGCCTGGCCGGCGCGCGACGATCCCGAGACCGGCCCGGTGCGGCGCGCGAGCGTGCGCGAGCTGGCGCTCTACCATGCGCCGCCGCACGGCTTCGATCCCGAGCGGCCGATGCCGCCCACGGCCTATGGCTACGGCCTCAGCACCACCGCCGATCCGGTGCTCGGCCGCCTGCTGCACCACGCGGGAGGCCTGCCGGGTTACGGCTCGCACGTGCTGATGCTGCCCGACCGCGGCTGGGGCGTGTTCGCCTTCGCCAACCGGACCTACGCGCCGATGTCGAAACTGACGCCCAGGCTCGCGACGATCCTGCACGACGCCGCGCCGAAGCCCGCGCCCGCCGCGCCGTCGCCGGCGCTGAAGCGCGCGGCCGAGGCGGTCGTGAGGGCCTATGCCACCGGCCGCATCGAGGACGCGGCCGACTGCTGCGCCGTCAACCTGCTGCTCGACACGCCGCCGAGCCTTCGCAACGCCGAGCTCGCGGCCCTCAAGGAACGGCTGGGCGAGGGGAGGCTGGAGGCGGTCGAGCCCGACCATGCGCTGGCCGGTCGGTTCGTGCTGGCCTGTGCGCGGGGCCGCCTAAAGGGCCACGTGATCCTGTCGCCCGAAGCGGAGCCTGGAATCCAGAAGCTGACGTTCAGCGTCGAGGCCTGATCAGGCCGTCGCGACCTCGAGTGTCCGGGCGTTGCCGAGGTCGTAGGGCGGCTTGTTGAGCTGGGCGGGCGACAGGGTGAAGAACTCCACGCCGGTCTCGGTGATGCCCACCGAATGCTCGAACTGCGCCGAGAGCTGCTTGTCGCGCGTCACCGCGGTCCAGCCGTCGCTCAGGATCTTCACCTGCCAGGTGCCGGCGTTCACCATCGGCTCGACGGTGAAGAACATGCCGGGCTTCAGCACCGGGCCGGTGCCCTTCTTGCCGTAGTGCAGGATGTTGGGCGCGTCGTGGAAGATGCGGCCGAGCCCGTGGCCCGAGAAGTCGCGCACCACCGAGAAGCGCTGCGCCTCGACGTAGCTCTGGATGGCGAAGCCGATGTCGCCGACATGGCCGCCGGGCCGGGCCGCGGCGATGCCGCGCATCATCGCCTCGTAGGTGATGTCGCAGAGGCGGCGCGCCTTCACGCTGACGTCGCCCGCATAGAACATGCGGCTGGTGTCGCCGTACCAGCCGTCGAGGATCACGGTGACGTCGATGTTGACGATGTCGCCCGACTGCAGCCGCTTGTCCGACGGGATGCCGTGGCAGACCACGTGGTTGATCGAGGTGCAGATCGACTTCGGGTAGCCGCGATAGCCGAGCGGAGCGGGGATCGCCTTGTGGTCGAGGATGTAGTCGTGGCAGAGCTTGTCCAGCTCGGCCGTGCTGACGCCCGGCTGGACGTAGGGCGTGATGAAGTCGAGCGTCTCGGCCGCCAGCCGGCCGGCACGGCGCATGCCCTCGAAACCTTCCGGGCCGTGCAGCTTGATGGTGCGCTCGTCGCGGCGCCAGTAGTCGTCGCTGTCGTCGACGAAATCGCGGGGACCACTCATGTCCCCTATTTGGCATGCGATACCCGCCCTCACAAGGCCGTGCTAAGCTCCTGAAACCATGTCGGAAAGCAAGATCGTCACCGCCTGCATCCTGGTCATCGGCAACGAGATCCTGAGCGGCCGGACCCGCGATTCGAACATCCAGTATCTCGCCACCGAGCTCGGCAAGCTGGGCGTCCGCGTCATGGAATGTCGCGTCATCCCCGACGTCGAGGCGACCGTCGTCGCCACGGTGAACGAGGTGCGGCGGAAGTTCGACTACGTCTTCACCACCGGCGGCATCGGCCCGACGCACGACGACATCACCGCCGACTGCATCGCCAAGGCTTTCGGGGTCGGCATCTCCGAGCATCCCGAGGCGGTGGCCCGCATGACCCGGCACTACGGCGACCCCGCGCTGTTCACGCCGGCCCGCCGCCGCATGGCGCGGGTGCCGCACGGCGGCCTGCTGGTCGACAACCCGGTGTCGGTGGCGCCCGGGTTCCAGATGGAGAACGTGTTCACCTTCGCCGGCATCCCGCGCGTCGCCGAGGCGATGTTCCAGTCGATGAAGCACAAGCTGGTGGGCGGCACGCCGGTGCTGTCGCGCACCGTGCGCACCGACCTGCCCGAGGGCATCATCGCCGAGCCGCTGGGGCACCTGCAGAAGCGCTACGAGGATCTCGACATCGGCTCCTATCCCGCCTTCCGCAACGGCAAGCCCTCGGTCTCGCTGGTGCTGCGCGGCACGGAAAATGCACGCCTCGCCGCCGCCGTCGCCGAGCTGATGGCGACGATCCGCGGCATGAAGGGCGAGGCGGAGGAGTTCCTCCAGTAGCCTCGGCCGGTGCGACGCAACGAGTGGCGCCGAACGACGCATCCGCAGCCGGCGCGCCGGCGTATGTTCCACGACAGGCTGGAAAGGTGCCGCTGCATGAAGATCTGGATCGTGACGTTCCTCGCCGCGCTGGTGGTGCTGGCGATCCTCGATTTCGCCTGGCTGGGCTTCGTCGCCCGCGACTTCTACATGTCCCGGCTGGGGCCGCTCCTGCGCGAGCAGCCTTTGTGGGCCGTGGCGGCGCTCTTCTACGTGGTTCACGCCGCCGCGATCGCCACCTTCGCCGTGCCGCTGGCGCTCGCCAATGCCGGTTCGGGGCCCGGCTGGGGCCCCGCCATCCTCTACGGGGCGGCGCTCGGCTTCTGCGCCTACGCCGCCTACGACCTCACCAACCTCGCGACACTGCGCGGCTGGCCGGTCGTCGTCACCGTGGTCGACCTGGCCTGGGGCACCTTCGTCACCGCGGCCGCGACCGTGGTCGCGTTCGCGCTGGTCAAGCCCTGACGCCTCACTCCGGCTTCAGGCCGATCTCCTTCAGCACCTTGAGCATCACCTCGGTGTCGCGCTTGAAGACCGCGTTGGTCTGCGCGAAGTCGAGCGGCCCCTTGATCAGGTAGTTGGTCATGAGCTGCTGCACCTTCGGGTCGGTGCCGGCCTCGAACAGCGTGTCGGAGAGCTTCTTCACGATGTCCTGCGGCGTCGCCGACGGCACGGCGAAGACGGCGAAGGCGCGCGTCTCGTAGAAGCCGCCGACCGCGCCCTGCTCGGTCATGGTCGGCGTGTCGGGATAGGCCGCCAGCCGGTCGCCCGCGACGGCGATGATCCGGCCCTTGCCCGACGAGATCACGCCGGCCGATGCCGCCGGGCTGCCCGATCCGCCGTCGAGCTGCTGCGAGGTCACGTCGGCCCACATCGCGGCCTCGCCGCGATACTGGACCACCTCGGCCTTGAAGCCGTACTGCCGGGCCATGGTCTCGATCAGCACGTGCGGCGTCGAGCCCGGCCCGTAGGCGCCCCAGTTCACCTTGTCGACCTTCTTCGCGTAGGCGACGAACTCGGCGAGGTTGGTGGCGCCGGTCTTCTCGGCCGCCACCACCGGCCCGCCGGTGCTGGTCGTCATGGCGAGGTAGGTGAAGTCCTTCTCCGGATCGTAGGGCAGGTCCTTCACCGTCACGCGGTTCTGGATCAGCGACGAGGAGATGGTGCAGAGGATCGTGTAGCCGTCCGGCGCCGCGCGCTTGACCTCGACCGCGCCGATCACGCCGCCGGCGCCGCCCTTGTTCTCGACCACCACCGACTGGCCGAGCTTGCGCGCGAGGAAGTCGCCGAACGAGCGGGCGATGCCGTCGGTCTGGCCGCCGGCCGGGTAGGGCACGACGATGCGGATCGGCTTGCTCGGGAACGTCCCTTGCGCCGAGGCAGAGGTGAAGAGGGCGGGCGTGGCCAGGATGCCGGCGCCCGCGGCGATGATGCCGCGCCGTGTCGTCTTCAAGGTCGTTCCTCCCGAGCTCTCATTTTCGCGCAGAACCCTATTTCAGCGCGTATGACGCCATCAAGCGGAGAGAGCTGCGCCGGCCCGCGTGGCGGATCAGCTCCAGACCCGGATTCCGTCGTGCAGCGCGCTGCCGGGCTCCGACGCGCCGCCATGGGCGCCGCCCTCGAGCAGCCAGCGGCGGGCGGCGTGCAGGCTGGCGAACAGCCGGATGGGACGCTCGCCCTGCGTCACGTCGGCGAACGCTTCCGCGAAGCCCTGCTTGTTCGGGTCGACCACGAAGGCCACCGCGCCGCGCTTGACGCCGTCGTGGGTGAGGCCGCGCATGGCCGCGATCTTCTCGACCTGCTCACGGCCGATCGTCGAGCTCGAGGCGGTGGTATCGACGATCTTGGCGTAGTCCGGCACGTTGGCGTTCACGAGCTGCTGCCTGACGTCGGCGATTTCCTCGGGCGTGACCCGTCCCCGCGCCACGATCACCACCAGCCGGTTCATGGGAGAGATGTCGAAATGGATCGGCACGTCGCCTCCGCTGCGCTTTTCGCCATCATACGGGGAGTCTGCGGTGGCGCGAAGCCGATAGAGGATTCACAACCGATGAGAAGTTTCGCCGCTCCCCGACTTGCCATCGCAGCCAGGCGGGTCGCCCCCCGGGTCGCCCCGACGTGCAACGCTCGGGCAGCCGGAGCGTTTGCAGAAAAGACAAACCCCGGAGGACATCATGGCCCGTGGAATCCTGCTCTGGCTGCTCGGCATTCCCATCCCCGTCATCATCCTGATCGCGCTGCTGACCTGAGGCCCAGGTACGGATGCGGGACGGCGGCCGGCGAAGGTAACCAGGTCACCATCTGCTCCACCACGCCCGCTTGAAAGGCCGGCCCGCGCTCGCCAGCTCCGGGGACCTCGTTTCCCAGGGAGTTGCCATGCCTGCCCGGCCGACCAAACGCGACGCGATCTTTCCCGCCAACGGGCGCCATGCGCTCTACGACAGGCACCGCTACTCGCCTGCGATCCGGTCGGGCGACCTGCTGTTCGTCTCCGGCCAGGTCGGCAGCCGCGACGACGGCTCGCCCGAGCCGGTGTTCGAGGACCAGGTGCGCCGCGCCTTCGCCAACCTGAACGCGGTGCTGACGGCCGCCGGCTGCACCTTCGACGACGTGATCGACGTCACCAGCTTCCACACCGACCCGCGAACGCAGTTCGAGACGGTGATGAAGGTGCGCGAGACGGAGATCGGCGCGCCGCCCTATCCGACCTGGACGGCGGTCGGCGTCACCTGGCTGGCGGGTTTCGACTTCGAGATCAAGGTGATCGCGCGCATCCCGCCGGCGGGGTAGGCAAGCCCGGCACGACCTCGGCGGGAGCCACCAGCTCTACGATGAGTGTCACGCTCGCGTCGGGCTCCGTGCCTGCACTGCTGTCACGCAAGCTCTGGTGTGACTGCATCTGCATGCAGGCGGACGACTCGCGCGCGGCTCATGCCGCCCTTGCCGGATCGTCGCGAGACGCGCGCGCCGCGGCGCCGTAGCCTCGCGCCATGAACGACCTCTTCGACAAGCCGCTCTACGTCATCAAGCCCATCGGCAGCCTGCACACCGGCTTCGCCCTGCAGCGCGACGGCCTGCAGATCAGCAGCCATCCGTCGCCGCTCTATCTCGGCGCGTTGCTGCAGGCGCTGCTGAAGGGCGCCGACACCTCGAACGCCTACCTGATCGCCAAGGCGGTCTACGCCCGGGACTGGCCGAGCTACGAGGAGCGGCTGGCGCTTTTCAGGAAGACCGGCCCCTGGGAGCCGGCGCGCGATCCGTTCGCCGCGGGAGGAAAACAGTCCCACTGAACGGACGAAGTGTGATCGTATGCCCCGGCATGCCGGCATCGGACTCGGGAACGCGCGAGGCGCCCCGAGGTGACCGGACCAGGTCGGCATGGCACGGGGATCCGCCGCGATGCCGTTGGACTGGAGTTTCGATCACGCCGCCCGCCTCGTCCGCGTCCGGGGCAGCGGCACGGTCGGCTACGACGATCTCGGGCCTCTGCTCGGGGCGATCGGCAGGGCCGGCGCCGGGAGCTACGGCAAGCTCGTCGACCTTTCCGCCGCCGAGATCGGCCGCGATCCCGACCGCCTGTTGATGTCGACGGCGCGCCTGCGGGCGGCGCACGAGGCGCGGCGCTCCGTGGGACCGCTGGCGCTGGTGGTCGCCCGCGACCTGCCCTCCGAGATCCTGCGCGCCCTCGCCGCGCCCGACCGGCTCATGCGCGCGTTTTCCTCCCTCGCGCAGGCCCGCCGCTGGCTGGCGCGCCCCGGGGCCCGGGTGCGCCCGAGGCCGTCCGACGATCCGCCGCGCCGTCGCGCGGCTGAGAGGGGGGCGCCCGGAACCTGCCGCTCAGGGGGATCGCCGGCGCCGCCCCGTCACACCTGGCGGTGAGGCCGCGCCGCCGGCATGACGAGTATCTTGTCGACGCGCCGGCCGTCGACGTCGACGATCTCGAATCGCCAGTTCCCGAACACGAAGGCCTCGCCGATCGCCGGCAGGCGCCGCATGCGCTGCAGCACGAAGCCGGCCACCGTATGGTAGTCGTGCGCCGGCAGCCGGACGCCGAGGCGCTGGCCGAGCTCGTCGATCGGGAAGGCGCCGTCGACCAGCAGCGAGCCGTCCTCGCGCTCGTGGACGCGGGGCCGGTCGTCCTCGTCGATGTCGGTGACGATGGCGTTCAGGATGTCGCCCTTGGTGACGAGGCCCAACAGGCTGCCGTGCTCGTCGACCACGACCACGAGGCTGAGCGGCGACTTGCGCACCTGCTCGATCACCTCGACGCCCGACAGACGCTCGCTCACCACCGGCACCGCCTGCACCAGCGCGCGGACGGCGGCGGCGCCCCCGGTGCGCTCCGCCTGCAGCGCCTCGCGCACGGCCACCGCGCCGACGATCTCGTCGACGCTGCCGTTGCAGGCGGGCAACCGCGAATACGAGGATTCGCGCACCGTCCGCAGCAGGGTATCGTCGGCGGCCTGCAGATCGAGCCATTCCACCTCGGTGCGCGGCGTCATGATCGCGCGCGCCGGCCGGTCGGCCATCCGCATGACGCCCGCCAGCATCGAGCGCTCCTCCGAACTGACCAGGCCGCTGCGCTCGGCCTCCTCGATCATCGTCTCGATCTCCTCGTCGGTGACGGAAGGCTCGCCGCCCCTCGACTGTCCGAGCAGACGGAGCGTGATGCGCGACGACCAGTCGAGCAGGGCGACCAGGGGTGCGGCGACGGTAGCGAGCAACTGCATCGGCCGCGCGACCACGACGGCCACCGCCTCGGCGTTGCGCAGCCCGATCTGCTTGGGCACCAGCTCGCCCAGGACCACCGAGAAGAAGGTTATGAAACTGATCACCAGGACGAAAGCCAGCGGCTCGGCCACCCGCGTGGCCATGCCCTGCGCTTCCAGCCAGCTATCGAGCCGCTCGGCGATGGTGACGCCGCTGAAGGCGCCGGCGATGATTCCGACAAGGGTGATGCCGATCTGGACGGCGGAGAGCATGCGGCCCGGCTCGCGGGTCAGCGAAAGGGCCGCCGCGGCGCCCTGCGAACCGTCGCGCGCGCGCTGCTCGAGAAGCGGTCGACGCGCCGACACCAGGGCGAGCTCGGACATGGCGAGAAATCCGTTGAGCGCGACGAGCGCCACGACGATGGCGAGTTCGACGATGAGCATGGATCATTAGAATGAGTGGGATGATCTGACGCAAGACGTCGGGCTAGGCGGGTACGAGTGCGGAACCTGGGCGCCCCTGCATCGCCACATGGTCGCGGCGACGAGGACGAGGCAACGGCCGATCTTGCCGATGTCGACGAGCAGCAGGAACG
>CAYQAY010000023.1:4767-7496 GCA_964415585.1 uncultured Reyranella sp. | reverse complement strand
GGGCGCTACCTCGCCTACCTGCGCCGCGGCGCCAGCTTCCGCGAGGCGGCGGCGCGCACCGGCATCGACGAGAGCACGGCGCGGCGCTGGCGCCGGACGCGCCCCCTGTTCGCCGCGCAGTGCGCCGGGATCGTGGCCGAGCGCCATGCCGAACGCAGCGACGACTTCAGGCTGCGCGCCGGCCAGCCGCGCGTGCGGCCGCATTTCTATCGCGGCAAGCAGGTCGGCGAGCAGGTCGTGCACGACGACCGGCCGCTGATGTTCCTGCTGAAGCTCGAGGACGGCCAGCGCGCCCGCGCCGAGGCGCACGCGTTCCGTGCCGAGGAGAACCGCCTGCAGCGTGCGCACGAGATCCGGCTGAAGGAGATGGAGATCGCGGCGCGGCGCGAGGATCGCGCGCAGGCGGCGGCACAGCTCGCCCAGAAGCAGGCCTCCCAGGCGCAACCCTCCCCGGCCCAAACCTCCCCGGCCCAAACCTCTCGGACCCAGGCTTCCGAGAGACAGACCTCCGATCTCGCGCGCCGCCTCGCCGCGGCCGACGCCCGCATGTTGCGCATCGCGGAGGAGCGCGCCCGCCGTGCCGCTGCGTCGCTGCCCGCTTCTGCCGCGCAGCCGCCGTCCCCGGCCAACGACCGATCGGCCCGCGATTCCAACGCGTTGGACGTCGAGCCGGCGGACAGCGGACCTCTCCGAATCGTGGAGGTGCCGGACCGCTCCATGTAGGTTGGCGGGAATGACCCAGACCCCCTCCCGGATGCACGACATGAGCGCCGTCGAGCTGATCGCCCTCTGCGGCCTCGCCTTCTCCGGCAAGTCGACCATGGCGCGCCGCATCGCCGAGGCGACCGGTGCCGAGCTGGTCTCCTACGACGCCATCAACGCCCGCCGCGGCTTCGACGGCGGCACGGTGATGGACGATCAGGAATGGGAGAAGACCAGCCTGATGGCCGCCGCCTCGGCGCGCGCCGTGCTGGCTTCGGGCCGCCGCGTCGTGGTCGACGACACTTTCTCCCACCGCTTCCTGCGAAAGCGCTTCGCCGCCGTGGCCCAGGCCGCGGGCGCGCCCTTCGTGCTGCTGTTCGTCGACACGCCTTTGGAGGTGATCGAGGCGCGCATCGCCGAGAACGCGCGGACGAAGGATCGCCACCACATAGCGCCGGACGTGTTCGCCGCCCATCGCGCGCGCTTCCAGTTCCCCGAGCCCGATGAGCGGGCGGTGCGGCTCACCGGCGCAGACGATCTGGAGAAGTGGCTTGCCGAGCGCGGCGGGCGTAGCGTGTGAACATGACCAACATTCCTGACATGAGCGCCGTCGAGCTGCTCGCCGCCTACAGGTCGAAGAAGCTCTCGCCGGTCGAGGCGACCGACGCCGTCATCGCCCGCATCGAAAAGTGGGAGCCGAAGCTAAAGGCGCTCTACGCGCCGGATTTCGGCGCCGCGCGCCAGGCCGCGAAGGAGTCCGAGAAGCGCTGGGCCAAGGCCGCGCCGCTCGGCGCCCTGGACGGCGTGCCGGCCACCATCAAGGAGAACATCGCCACGAAGGGCGTGCCCGTGCCGCTCGGCACCGCGGCCACCGATCTCGTGCCGGCCGCCGCCGACGCGCCGGCCGCGGCGCGGCTGCGCGAGGCGGGGGCGGTGATCCTCGGCAAGACCACCATGCCCGACTACGGCATGCTGTCGTCGGGCCGCTCGTCGTTCCATCCGCTGACGCGCAACCCGTGGAACCTCGCCTGGAATCCCGGCGGCTCCAGCGCCGGAGCGGGCGCCGCCGCCGCCGCGGGCTACGGGCCGCTGCATCTCGGCACCGACATCGGCGGCTCGGTGCGGCTGCCGGCCTCGTGGAACGGCATCTTCACCCTGAAGCCCAGCCTCGGCCGCGTGCCGGTCGATCCGCCCTACTTCGGCCGCGCCATCGG
Source organism: uncultured Reyranella sp. (assembly GCA_964415585.1). Classification (GTDB taxonomy): domain Bacteria; phylum Pseudomonadota; class Alphaproteobacteria; order Reyranellales; family Reyranellaceae; genus Reyranella. The sequence continues at coordinate 5,580 of CAYQAY010000023.1, read as the reverse complement.
CCCGATGACGCGCACCGTCGCGGACTCCTGCCTGCTGATGGCCGAGCTGTCGAAGCCCGATGCGCGCGACCATATGAGCCTGCCGCCCGCCGACATCGACTGGAGCGCGGGGCCGCTGGAACCGAAGGGCCTCAGGATCGGCCTGCATCTCGACGCGGGTTCGGGCCTGCCGGTCGATGCCGAGGTCAAGGCGGCGATCGAGGCCGCGGCGAAATTGTTCGAGCAGGCGGGGGCGAAGATCGAGCCGGTGGCGCCGTTCCTCTCGCCGGAGATGCTGCACCTGCAGGATCTCTTCTGGCGCGTGCGGAGCTGGGTCGATTTCTCCGCGCTCTCCCATGCCAAGCAGGCGAAGGTGCTGCCCTTCATCGCCGACTGGTGCCGCGGCGGCGCCGACGTCTCGGGCAGCATGGTGATCAAGGGCGTCGCCAACTACATGGCGATCCGCGCGGCCGCGAATGCCGCGACGCAGCCGTTCGACTTCGTGCTCTCGCCGGTCGCGCCGGTGCCGACCTACCGCGCCGAGTGGGAGACGCCGACCAACGACGTGAACCGGCCGCTGGAGCACATCTCCTTCACCATGCCCTACAACATGGGCGAACAGCCGGCCGCCTCGATCAACTGCGGCACCACAAAAGAGGGCAAGCCGATCGGCCTGCAGATCGCCGGCCGCCGCTTCGACGATCTCGGCGTGATGCGCCTCTCCCGCTGGTTCGAGTCCGCGCGCGGAGCGCAGAAGAAGTGGCCGGAACCGCCGAAGTGAAGCTCACCCTTCGAGACGGCGCTGCGCGCCTCCTCAGGGTGAGGCCCTGTGCC
>CAYQAY010000023.1:0-4667 GCA_964415585.1 uncultured Reyranella sp. | reverse complement strand
TGCCCTCATCCTGAGGAGCGGCCGTAGGCCGCGTCTCGAAGGATGGGCCACGCGGTGAACCACGACGAATACGACGTCATCGTCGTCGGCTCGGGCGCCGCGGGGCTTTCCGCGGCGCTGGCCGCCGCGCATGGCGGCGCCTCGGTGCTGGTGCTGGAGAAGTCGCGCTGGCTCGGCGGCACGACCGCGATGTCGGGCGCCGGCACCTGGGTGCCGGGCAACCATCACATGATGGCGGCGGGCATCGCCGATTCGCCCGAGGAGACTCTTGAGTACATCAAGGGCGCCGCGCCGCCGGGCTGGGAGGCGACCGAGCACGAGCTGTGGCGGGTGCTGGCCGAGCAATCGGCGCCGATGCTGAAGTTCCTCGAGGAGGAGACGCCGCTCCGCTTCGAGCTGGTGAACCATCCCGACCTCTATGCCGAGGCACCGGGCGGCAAGCCGTTCGGCCGCATGGTCTCGACCACGCCGATCAGCCGCTTTCGCCTGGGCCCCTGGTGGAACAGGGTGCGGCCCTCGGTGAAGACGCAGCTCTTCACCTACAAGGAACTGGTCGACGGCGTGCTGAAGCATCCGGTGCGCGGCGCGCTCGGGATGGCGCCGACATTGATCTGGCGGCTGCTGACGGCGAGCGTGGGTGCGGGCAACGCGCTGGTCACGGGCCTGGTGCGCGGCTGCCTCGACAAGGGTTGCCGCATCGAGCTCGAGGCGCCGGTTCATCGGCTCGTGATGGAGGGCGATACGGTCGCGGGCGTCGAAGCCACCATCGACGGCGAGCGCCGGACCGTGCGGGCGCGGCGCGGCGTCGTGCTGGCGACCGGCGGCTTCGACTGGAACCGCGAGCTGATGGAGAAATACTTCCCCGGCCTCGACCTCACCGGCGCGCCCGACACCAACACCGGCGACGGCCACTTGATGGCGGCCGAAGCGGGCGCCGAGCTGGCCCACATGGACCAGGCGCTGATCTCGCCCGCGACCTTCACGACCTACGAGGGCCGCCGCCACGCCCAGCCGCTGCTCGAGACCTACGCGCCGCACGTGATCCTGGTGAACCGGCACGCAAAGCGCTTCGTCAGCGAAGGCAGTCCTGCCCTTGGTGTCGCGGTCGACGCGCGCGGGCCCGACGGCAGGCCTCTCCACCTGCCGGCCTGGCGCATCTTCGATGCGCGCTATGCCAGGGCGATGACGCTCTCCATGCACTTCGGCTCGAAGGAGAAGGGCTTCATCCGCAAGGCCGATACGCTCGAAGCCCTGGCGCAGCAGATCGGGCTCGAGCCCGCGACGCTGCGGGCTACGGTCGACCGCTTCAACGGCTGGTCGAAGGAGGGCGTCGATCGCGACTTCCATCGTGGCGAGACGGTGTGGGAGCGCTTCTATACCAGGGACCGCGCGCTGGGCACCGTCGCCGAGGCGCCGTTCTACGCCGCACCCTTCCTCTATGTGAGCCTCGGCACCAAGGGCGGCCCGCGCACCAACCGCTACGGCCAGGTGCTGCGCGCCGACGGCAGCGTGATCGGCGGGCTCTACGCGGCGGGCCTCGCCGCGGCGAGCCCGATCGGCACCAAGGCGGTCGGCGCCGGCACCACGATCGGGCCGTTCCTCACCCTGGGCTATGTGGCCGGCAAGTCGATCGCGAGGCGCAATGTCTGAGCAGAAGCCGCTGGGCATCCTGATGCTCGATACGCGCTTCCCGCGCATCGTGGGCGATGTCGGCAACGCGCAGTCCTACGACTTCCCGGTGATCTTCCGGACGATGGAGGGCATCGGCCCCGCCGACGCCGTCGCCGCGCATCCCGACCGCCCGCGCGTGCTGGCCGCGTTGAAGGCCAACGCCGAGGCGCTGGCCGCCGAGGGCGCCGTCGGGCTCGGCACGAGCTGCGGCTTCCTCGCCCTCTACCAGGACGACCTCGCCGCCGTGTCGCCGGTGCCGGTCGCGACCTCGGCGCTGCTGCATATAAGGAGTCTCGGCGGGAAGAGGGCGGGCGTCCTCACCGCCTCGGCGAAGAACCTGACGCCCGCGCATCTCCGCGCCGTCGGCGCGCCCGAGGACACGCCGGTCGTGGGCCTGCCCGAGGACAGTTCCTTCGCCGGCACGTTCCTCCGGAACGGCCTGACGCTCGATCGCGGGGCGGTGGAGCGCGAGGTCGTGGCGGCGGGCCGCGAGCTGGTGGCTCAGCATCCCGACGTCGAGGTCGTGGTGCTCGAATGCACCAACCTGCCGCCCTACCGGAAGGCGCTGGAGGCGGCGCTCGGCCTGCCGGTGCTCGACGTGCTCGACCTGCTGAAGGGCTTCCACGCCGGGCTCAGCGGGCGGCGTTGACCATCATGTCGGGCAGGAAGCTCACCAGGCCCGGAAAGAAATAGAGGAGGACGACGCAGAGCACCATCGCGAGGAAGAAGGGCAGCGAGACCTTGCCGATCCAGAAGATCGACTTGCCGGTCATGCCCTGCAGCACGAAGAGGTTGAAGCCGACCGGCGGCGTGATCTGCGCCATCTCGACCACGATGGTGATGAAGATGCCGAACCAGATCTTGTCGATGCCGGCCTGCTCGACCATCGGCAGCACGATGGCGGCGGTCAGTACGATCATCGAGATGCCGTCGAGGAAGCAGCCGAGGATGATGTAGAGCACCGCGAGGACCAGGATCAGCATGCCGGGCGTCAGGCCCATCGCCGCGATCGACTCGGCGAGGTGGCGCGGCAGGCCGGTGAAGCCCATGGCGAGCTTGAGGAAGGAGGCGCCGGCCAGGATCAGCAGGATCATCGAGGTGAGGCGCGTGGCGCCCATCACGCTGTCCCAGAAGTTCTTCCAGGTGAGCCGCCGCTGCCAGGCGGCGATGGCGAACGAGCCGATCACGCCGAACGCCGCCGATTCGGTCGCGGTGGCGATGCCGGCGTAGATCGAGCCCAGCACGAGGAGGATCAGCAGCACGACCGGAATGAGCGAGCTCGATTCGCGCAGCTTCTCGGCCAGCGGCATCGGCGCGTCGGCCGGCGGGATCCTGGCCGGGTTGAGCAGCGACCAGCCCGCGACGTAGGCCATCATCAGGCCGGCCAGCAGGAGGCCGGGAATGATGCCGGCGGCGAACAGCTTGGCGATCGAGACCTCGGCCTGCACGCCGTAGACGATCATGATCAGCGACGGCGGGATCAGCAGGCCGAGCGTGCCGGCGCCGGCCAGGCTGCCGATGGCGATCGAGTCGGGGTAGCCGCGGCGGCGCAGCTCGGGGACCGTCATCTTGCCGATGGTGGCGCAGGTCGCCGCCGACGAGCCCGACACGGCGGCGAAGATCGTGCAGCCGATGACGTTGGTGTGGACGAGGCGGCCGGGCAGTCGGCGCATCCAGGGGGCGAGGCCGCGGAACATCTCCTCGGAGATGGCGGTGCGGAACAGCACCTCGCCCATCCAGATGAAGAGCGGCAGCGCCGTCAGCGTCCATGACGAGGAGTCGGAGAAGATGACCGTGGCCATCGCGTCGCCGGCGGGCTTGGCCGGGGCGAACATCCACATCACGGCGATCGAGACGCCGACCATGCTGAGGCCGATCCAGACGCCGGTGCCGAACAGGAAGAAGAGGGCGCAGACGGCGAGCAGGGCGATCTGGGCGTCGATGCCGGTCACGGCTTCAGCGCTCCAGGCGGGTGGCTTCGTCGCCGCTCGGCTCTTCCATCAGCGGCCCGCCGGTCGCCACGACGACGAGCTGCTCGACGATGGCGATGCAGAGGATGACGGCGCCCGCCGCCATGCCGACCTGGGGGATCCAGAGCGGGATGGCGATCAGGCCGGTCGAGAGGTCGTTGATCTCGTAGGACTGCCAGCAGAGCTTGACCGAGAACCAGGCGAGGTAGCCGCTGAGCAGCGTGCCGAGGCCGAGGCACCACAGCTCGGCCAGCCGCCGCGCCGGGCCCCGCAGGCGCTGCAGGAACAGCGTGACGCGAATGTGCTCGCCGCGCCCGAAGGTCGAGGCGAGCGCCAGGAACGCCGAGGCGAGCATGGCGTAGCCCGCGAACTCGTCGGCCGAGCGCGCTACGTAGGACAGCGGGTTGGGCAGGCCGAAGGTCTGCTCGAGCCACAGCCCGACGCCCGGCCCGACCGAGTAGAGGACGAAGACCAGGAGCAGCACCATGAAGACGCCGCCCAGCAGGCCCGCGACCTCGTAGAGCCGCTTCAGCGCCGCCCGCACGAGTGCGGGCGCCTAGTTCTTGCTGTAGGCGTCGACCACGGCCTTGCCGTCGGCGCCGGCCTTCTCGAGCCACTCGGCGGTCAGCTTCTTGCCCAGCTCCTTGTACTCGGCGGCGAGCTTGGCTGACGGCGGCTGCACCTTCATGCCGTTCTTGGCGAGCGTCTCGAGGAAGCCCGCCGAGAGCTTCTCGGCCTCTGCCCAGCCCGCGGCCTCGGCCTTGGCGGCCTCGGCCAGCACGACCTTCCTGGTCGCGTCGTCGAGCTTGTCGAAGGCCGCCTTGTTCACCAGCACGGCGTTCTTCGGCAGCCAGGCCTGCGTGTCGTAGAAGTGGGTGAGCTGCTCCCACACCTTGGAGTCGACGCCGGTGGCGCCCGACGAGATGAAGGAGTCGACCTTGCCGGTGGCCAGCGCCTGGCTGAGTTCGGCGGCCTGGATGGTGATCGGCTGCGCGCCGGTCAGCTCGGCGATGCGCGAGGTGCCGC
>CAYQAY010000022.1:22940-67346 GCA_964415585.1 uncultured Reyranella sp. | reverse complement strand
GCGAGATGTCCTTGGCGAGCCGCGTCGGATGCTCGTAGATGCCGGCAATGTAGGCCTTGCCCCTGATGCTCATCGGCGGGCTGTCTCCCTCGTGTCCACGTTGCACCGCATCGTGGCGGAGGCAAAGCTCACGGGAAAGCGATCACTTCCGCCCCGAGGAACCATGTTGGGCTTCGCAAGGCGGTTATGGTGGGGTCGCGAGGACTCACCTTCTCGTTTCGATCGTCGCGCGTGCTGCAAGTTCGCGAGCGTTGCGCAGGCACAGAACAAAGAAGCGATGAGCCAGAGGTCAATCGACGTCCTCAGCGTCAAGCCCGGCGACAAGAAGCAGTTCTGACGGTCAGTCGCCCGCCACATCGCGGGCACCCGGCGTGCGTGCGCGAAACTCCTCGGGTGCCTCACGGCCGGCATCGGTAAAAGCCTTCTTCACCGCGGCGACGTTGGGCCCGAAGATGCCCTTGCGGTTGTCCTTCGCCCACTGGTTCGAGTCGACGAGCGTGTCGAGCGAGCCCTGGAAGCGCGGCATGACGTAGCGCGCGAAGAGTTCGTACGACCGCAACGTCTGCTCACGCGTCGCCCATTCGTGGGCGCGGAACAGCACGCCGCCGAAGCCGCCGTTGGAATAACCGAGCAGCCGATCGATGCCCTTGGCCACCGTGTCCGGGCTGCCGACGAGCGTGGTGCCCATCTTCACGCCGTCGCGCAGCGGATCGTCGGCGCGGCCCGGCGGACGGCCGAGCGTGTCCTCGAAGTAGGTCACGGTCTCGCGGCGCTCGCCGGCATGGACCTCACGCAGCGCCTGCTCGTCATCCTCCGCGACGTGGGCGTTCACCACGACGCGCCACTTCGAGCGGTCGGCCGTCTTGCCGTGCTTCGCCGCGGTCTCCTCGTAGATCGCCCACTGCTTGCCGAGCATCTCAGGGCCGCCCGGGATGCCGGCGCCGATCGACAAGACCCCGAGTCCGTGCTTGCCGGCAGCGATCATGCCCGAGGGCGTGATGGTGCTGGCGCAGGCGATCGGGAAGTGCGGATAGCTGTAGGGCGCGAGATGGAGGCGGGCTTCCTTGAGCTCGAACCAGTCGGTCTTCATCGTGACCGGTTCCTTGCATTCGAGGAGCCGCATGATCGCCTCGAGCGCCTGCTCCATGCGCGGTCGCTGGGTCGTCGGCTCGATGCCCATCATGTAGGCATCGGACGGCAGCGCGCCCGGGCCGCAGCCCAGCATCGTCCTGCCGCGCGACATGTGGTCGAGCTGCACGAAGCGGTTCGCCACCATCAGCGGGTGGTGATAGGGCAGGCTGGTCACGCCGGAACCAAGGCGGATATAGCGCGTGCGCTCGATGGCGGCGCCGATGAAGACTTCCGGCGAGGCGATGGTCTCCCACCCGGCGGAGTGATGCTCGCCGATCCAGGCCTCGTCGTAGCCCAGCTCGTCGATCCACTCGATCAGCTCCATGTCGCGGGCCATGCCGAGCGTGGGATTCTCGCCGACGCGATGGAACGGCGCCAGGAAGATGCCGAACGTGAGCCCTTTGTGATTGCCGGTCTGTGCCATCAATTCCTCCGTAGACCGCGACAGTAGCACACGCCACGATCCGTCGAGATGGACGAAAAGAATGCACGACGCTAGAGAGGTCCGAACCGTGGCCCGCGCGGAAGTTCGCAAGCTGATGGAGCGCATGGCGATCCCCGCCATCGCCGCGCCGATGTTCCTGGTATCCAATCCGGCGCTCGCGCTCGCCTGCTGCGCCGAAGGCATCATGGGAAGCTTCCCGGCGCACGGAACCCGCAGCCGCGAGGAGCTCCAGTCCTGGCTCGACGAGATGGTCGACGGGATGAAGCGGCTCGAGGATGCAGGCAGGAAGCCGGCGCCGTGGGCGGTGAACCTCGTCGTCCACGCCTCCAACCCGCGCTATCCAGGCGACCTCGAGCTGGTCGAGAAGTACAAGGTGCCGGTCATGCTCACCTCAAAGGGCGCGCCTGGCGACGCGATCAAGCGCATCCACGGCTGGGGCGCCGTGGCACTCCACGACATCGCCAACCGGCGGCATGCAGAGAAGGCGCTGGAAGCGGGTGTCGACGGCGTGATCGCGGTCGCTGGCGGCGCCGGCGGCCATACCGGTACGATCAATCCCTTCGCGCTGATGAACGAGGTGCGCCAGTTGGGCGACAACTTCGCCGTCGTGCTGGCCGGCGGCCAGACGACGGGCCGTGACGTGCTGGCGGCCGAAGCGATGGGGGCCGACCTCGCCTATATCGGTACGCGCTTCATCGCCACACGCGAGGCGATGGCGGCTCCGGCGCACAAGGACATGATCCTCTCAACGCGCGCGACCGACGTCTTCCTCACCGCCTCGATCGACGGCGCACCCGCCAACTGGCTGACGCCCAGCCTGCTCGCCGCCGGCATCGATCTGGACGTTCTTCGCACGACGCTGCCCGGCAAGATCGTCTCCAGCCAGGAGAACAAGAAGCGCTGGAAGGACATCTACACGGCGGGTCACGGGGTCGGGAACATCGAGGACGTACCGGACGCCGCGGACCTCTGCCGCCGACTGATTGCCCAGTACCGCGAGGCGAAGTCGGAAATGGCGCAGACACTCGGCACCGGCGCCGCAGCGTAGACGCTGGCCGCTCCCCTGCTCTAGGCTCGCCGCCTGTATCCGAGGGGGAAGGCGTGAAGACAAAGGCAGCGGTCTGCTTCGAGGCCGGCAAGAACCTCGAGATCGAGACGGTCGACCTCGAAGGGCCGAAGTTCGGCGAGGTGCTGGTCGAGATCAAGGCGTCGGGCGTCTGCCACACCGACGAGTTCACGCGCTCCGGCGGCGACCCTGAAGGACTGTTCCCGGTGATTTTCGGCCACGAGGGTGCGGGCGTCGTGGTCGATGTCGGGCCGGGCGTGATCTCGCTCAAGAAGGGCGACCACGTGATCCCACTCTACACGCCGGAATGCCGCGCCTGTAGATCCTGCCTCTCGGGCAAGACAAACCTCTGCACCGCGATTCGCGGCACGCAGGGCCAGGGCGTCATGCCCGACGGCACGTCGCGCTTCTCGCTGAAGGGCAAGAAGATCCACCACTACATGGGCTGTTCGACCTTCGCGAACCACACGGTGCTGCCCGAGATCGCGCTGGCCAAGATCCGGTCCGACGCACCGTTCGACAAGGTCTGCTACATCGGCTGCGGCGTCACCACCGGCATCGGTGCGGTCATCAACACCGCCAAGGTCGAGGCCGGCGCCAACGTCGTCGTGTTCGGGCTGGGCGGCATCGGCCTCAACGTCGTGCAGGGCGCCCGCATGGTCGGCGCCAACATGATCGTGGGCGTCGACCTCAACCCGGCGCGCGAGGCGCTCGGCCGCAAGTTCGGCATGACGCACTTCGTCAACCCGAAGGACCTCGGCTCCAAGGACCTGGTCGCCCATCTCGTCGAGCTGACCGACGGCGGTGCCGACTATTCCTTCGAGTGCGTCGGCAACACCAAGCTGATGCGGCAGGCGCTCGAATGCTGCCATCGCGGCTGGGGCAAGTCGGTGATCATCGGCGTCGCGGGCGCAGGTCAGGAAATCGCCACGCGACCGTTCCAGCTCGTGACCGGCCGGCACTGGATGGGCACGGCGTTCGGCGGCGCCAAGGGTCGTCGCGACGTTCCGAAGATCGTCGACTGGTACATGGACGGCAAGATCGACATCGATTCGCTGATCACACACGTCATGCCGGTCGAGAAGATCAACGACGCTTTCCATCTGATGCACGAAGGCAAATCGATCCGCTCCGTGGTGACGTTCTGATGCGCAACATAGGGAATGCGACCATCCAGAAGGTCGAGGAGATTTGCGGCCCGGGCTTCAAGCCGGCGCGCATGTTTCCCAAGTTCGAGCAGGAAGCCTTCGACGCCCAGAAGAGCTGGATGGTGCCCGACCATGTACAGGAAGGCTCGGACCGGCTGATCGGCTCGGTGCATACCTGGATCGTCAAGACGGGCCGGCACACGATCCTGATCGACACCTGCCTCGGCAACCACAAGCAGCGGCACAATCCGGGCTGGAGCAACCTCGATACGCCGTTCCTCGACAGGCTGAAGGCCTGCGGCTGCCCGGCGGAATCGGTCGACTTCGTGATGTGCACGCACCTGCACGTCGACCATGTCGGCTGGAACACCAAGCTCGAGAACGGCCGCTGGGTCCCGACCTTCCCCAACGCCAGGTATCTCTTCGGCAAGCGCGAGTACGCGCACTGGGAGAGCGAGCGCAAGGCGCAAGGTGAAGGGAAAGTGAACGATGGCTCGTTCGACGATTCGGTGCTGCCGGTCGTCGAGGCCGGCAAGGCGGTGATGATCGACAGCGACCACCAGCCCGACCCGCTGCTCACCATCAAGGACTATCCCGGCCACACGCCGGGCTCGCTCGCCATCGACCTGAAGGATGGCGGACGCACCGCGACCTTCTCGGGCGACATCATGCATCACCCGATCCAGGTCTATCACCCGGACTGGTCGAGCCAGTTCTGCTGGGACCAGGAGATGTCGGCGCGCAGCCGGCGCAAGCTCCTGGAGGACTGTGTCGAGAGCAACGCGCTGCTCTGCCCCGCCCACTTCCCCGGCGCCAATGCGGGCTACATCAAGCGGCGGGGCGATTCGTTTGCCATCGATTGGGATGTCGTGACGTGAGGCGCCCGGTCGCCCCGAGCGAAGTCGAGGGGCCTTGCCGGCCGCAGGCAAGGTCTCTCCGCTCGTCGCTGCGCTCCTCGGTCGAGACGACGGGGGAACCATGAAGCTCGAAACCCTGCTCACCGGCCTGTCGTTCGGCGAGGGTCCGCGCTGGCGAGACGGCAAGCTCTGGTACTCCGACTTCTACGTCCACCAGGTCGGCACGGTCGACGAGAGCGGCAAGGCAGAGACGATCGTCGAGGTGCCGGGTCGTCCCTCGGGGCTGGGCTGGCGGCCCGACGGCACGATGCTGATCGTGAGCATGACCGACCGGCGCCTGATGCGCTTCGCGGGCGGCAAGCTCTCGGTCGAGGCCGAGCTCTCCTTGATCGCCACCGGCTACTGCAACGACATGATCGTCGACGCCAGGGGACGCGCCTATGTCGGCAATTTCGGCTTCGACCGCCATGCCGGCGAGAAGCCGCGCGCGGCCGTGCTGGCGCGCGTCGATCCCGACGGCTCGGTCCATCGCGCGGCCGACGAGCTGATGTTCCCCAACGGCACGGTGATCACGCCCGACGGCAGGACCATGATCATCGGCGAGACCTTCGCCAAGCGGCTGACGGCCTACGACATCGCTCCCGACGGCACGCTCTCCAACCGTCGCGTCTGGGCCGAGACGCCGCTGGTCAATCCCGACGGCATCTGCCTCGACGCCGAGGGCGGCATCTGGGTGACCGGCGCCTTCACGCACCACATGATCCGTGTGCTGGAGGGCGGCAAGGTCACCCACGACGTCGATTTCGGCGAGCGCGCCTCCTACGCCTGCATGCTGGGCGGCAAGGACCGCCGTACCTTGTTCGTCATCACCAACTCGGGCAGCGGGCCCGCCATCGCCGACAAGCGCGACGGGAGGATCGAGACCATGCGCGTGGACGTGCCGGGAGCCGGCCTGCCATGAAGGGTCCCGAAGACGATCCGGGCCTCGCCGGCAAGGTCGCGATCATCGCGGGCGGCGGCGCCGCGGGCGACGGGATCGGCAACGGCCGCGCCGCGGCGATCCTGCTGGCGCGCGCCGGGACGAAGGTCCTGGTGGCCGACCGTGAGCTGAAGCTCGCGGAGCGTACCGTCGAGATGATCAAGGCCGAGGGCGGCCATGCCGTGGCGCATGCCGGCGACCTGACCCAGGAGGCCGAGTGCAAGCGGCTGGTCGACGCCGCGGTCGACCATTGGGGCCGGCTCGATCTGCTCGACAACAATATCGGCATCGGCAGCCGCGGCTCGGTGGTCGACGAGAAGCCCGAGGAATACCGGCGCGTCATGCAGGTCAATGTCGAGACGATGTTCCTGCTCTCCAAGCATGCGATCCCGGCGATGAAGAAGACAGCCAAGGGCGGCGCGATCGTCAACATCTCGTCGATCTCGGCGCTTCGCCCGCGCGGGCTCACCACTTACACGGTCTCGAAGGCGGCCGTGATCGGCCTCACCCAGGCGATGGCGGTCGACCACGGCCGCGACGGCATCCGCGTCAACTGCATCTGCCCGGGGCCGATGTACACGCCGATGGTCAATCGCGGCAGCGGCATGAGCGAGGCCAACCGCGCCCAGCGCGTGAAGGCCTCGGTGCTGAAGATCGAGGGCACCGGCTGGGACGTCGGCCACGCCGTGCGCTTCCTGCTCTCCAATCACGCCCGCTACATCACCGGCCAGGTGCTGGTGGTCGACGGCGGCGTGACGCTGCAGGGCCCCGAACGCGACAGTCAGGATCACTGAGGAGACGATATGGCCCGCCTGCCCTATCTCGAGGCCGACCAGGTCGCGCCCGAGTACCGCGACATGCTCGCCCGCAACACCAACCTGCACAAGCTGCTGGTCAACTCGCCCGACATGGCGCGCGCCTTCAACGGCATGGGCGGCTACATCCGCTTCAAGAGCAAGCTCGACCCGCGGCTGCGCGAACTCGCCATCCTGCAGGTCGGCTGGCTGGAGAAGTCGGAGTACGAGTTCACCCACCACGTGAAGATCGGCAAGGAGTTCGGCGTCACCGACGACGACATCAGGGCGCTGATCGAGGAGACCGAGGGCAAGACCTCGAAGCTCGAGCCGCTGGCCCGGGCGATCCTCAGGGGCGCGCGCGAGATGGTGCGCAACCTCGCCATGTCGGACGCGACCTTCGCCGAGATCAAGAAGGACCTCAGCAACGAGCACATGACCGACCTGGTGCTGACCATCGCCTTCTACTGTGCGGTCGTGCGCGTGCTCGCCACCATGCAGATCGACAACGAGCCCGCCTACAAAGAGGTGCTGCAGCAGTACCCTATCCCGGGAGTGAAGTGACATGCGCCTCAAGGATCGCGTCGCCATCGTCGTCGGTGCCGGCCAGAGCCCCGGCGAGGGCATGGGCAACGGCCGAGCGACGGCCCTCACCTTCGCGCGCGAGGGCGCCAAGGTACTGTGCGTCGACAACAACCTCGCCTCGGCCGAGGAGACGGTCGGCATGATCCGCCAGAGCCAGGGCACGGCGGAGGCGTTCAAGGCCGACGTCACCAGGACCGCCGACCTCGAGAAGATGGTATCGGACGCCCATCAACGCTGGGGCCGCATCGACATCCTGCACAACAATGTCGGCGTGTCGCTCTCCGGCGGCGATGCCGAGCTGCTCGAAATCGACGAGGAGGCGTTCGACCGCTGCGTCGCCATCAACCTCAAGAGCTGCATCTTCGCCGCCAAGCACGTGCTGCCGATCATGCGCCAGCAGCAGAGCGGCGTGATCATCAACATCTCCTCGATGGCCGTGATCACCACCTATCCCTACGTCGCCTACAAGGCGACCAAGGCCGCGATGGTGTCGTTCACCGAGCAGCTCGCCTACCAGAACGCCCAGTACGGCATCCGCGCCAACGTCATCCTGCCCGGACTGATGAACACGCCGATGGCGGTCGACACCCGCGCCCGCGCCTTCAGGAAGACGCGCGCCGAGGTCGAGGCGGAGCGCGACTCCAAAGTGCCGCTGCGCAAGAAGATGGGCACCGGCTGGGACGTGGCCAACGCCGCCCTCTTCCTCGCCTCGGACGAGGCCAGCTTCGTCACCGGCGTCACCCTGCCGGTCGACGGCGGGGCGAGCGTGCGGCGCGGCTGACCGCGACGCCGCGCTACAGGTGCACCGCCGTCCCGACGCTGAAGCGACGGGGCTCCGATGCAGCATTTGCGCGGTCTTTTTGATTTTCGGGTGCTACACCGCGACGTACCGTTTTGTAGCAGTTGTCGCATGTCGCACGTCGGGCCGGCGTTGAAGCACCGGTCTTTTCGTCTTTCATTCGGGTCAGGGAACGCAGCGCGCTCCGGGGACATCTTCGGGCTCCTGGCAGTGCCAGCAGCTTGGGAGACTCGTGCGGTCGGTTGGGTCCGCCGTCGTGGTCATTCGATCATGGTCAGAACCATGGCCAGCTTGACGACTTTTCTATCACGAACCTGCGGAAGCTGATAATCGGCCAGCGCAACTCCGCGTTGCAAACAAATCGTGGGTGCTAGCAAAATGCCAGCACTTCACGTCATGCGCCGGCGGGCGGCGGCCGCGCCGCGGCGGCTCGAAGAAGTGCCGTCGGGCAGCAGCCCGGCCAGCACCTCGAGAAAGGCGCGGACGAGGCGCGCGTTCTGGCGCTCGCGCAGATGGACGACGTGGGCGTAGGTGTAGATCTCGGCGTCCGAGACCTGCAGCGCGCGGATGCGCGGGTCGGGGATGAACTCGGCCTCCGAGACGACTCCGAGGCCGATGCCCTTGGCGACCGCCTCGCGGATCGACTCGCGGCTGCCGATCTCCATCACGACGCGCGGCCGCACGTTCCCGTCGCGCATCGCCTGGTCGAAGGCGCGGCGCGTCGTCGAGCCGGCCTCGCGCACGATCAGGCGCTGGCCCTCCATGTCGCGGGCGCGGATCGACCGGCGCGCCGCGAACGCATGGTCGGCCGGGCACATGACGAGGACGCGGTGCCGGCGATAGGGGATCGCGACCAGCCGCGGGTCGGGATCGACATGGGCGAGGACGGCGACGTCGGTCCGGTAGTCGAGCAGGTCGCGCAGCGTGTCGCGCGAGTTGCCGACCGTGACCGAGACGTAGAGACCGGGATGACGCGTGTTGAACGCCGCCAGCATGTCGGTGACGTGGTACGGCCCGACCGCGCCCACCTTGAGATGGCCGGTCCTGAGCCCGCGCGTCTCGTTCAGATAGTCCGCCGCCTCCTTCTCGTCGGAGAACAGCCGGCGCGTGATGTCGAGCAGGCCGCCGCCGGTCTCGGTGAGCTCGATGCGCCGCCCGTGGCGCACGAACAGCTCGACACCGAACTCGTCTTCCAGCGACTTCACCTGCGTCGTGACGGTGGGCTGGCTGACGCCCAGCTCGCGCGCCGCGGCCGTGAAGCTCAGCCGCTGGGCGACGGCGTGGAAGGAACGGAGCTGGGTGTGCCTCATATTGATTTTCTCAATGTGAGTTCGAGAACCTTTGAATTGGATAAATGTGAAGCCCGGCTGGAGGATTGTCACCAAGAAGAAGCGAATTTCGGGAGTGAGCGCGGATGTGGCGCTACCGCAATCCGGTCGACGTGAAGTTCGGCGCCGGCGTCTTCGAGACGCTGGGCAAGGTGCTGAAGGGCCGCGCCTGGTGCCTCGTCACCTATGACGCCGCCAACGGCGGCGGCGTGTTCGCCGACCTGACGCGGCGCACCATCGCGATGGCCGGCGAGCCGGCCGTCATGGTGCGCAACATCGGCCCCAATCCCGACTTCGTCGGCCTCGCGGAGTCCTGCCGCACCTACGCCAACGCCGCACGGCCGGTCGAGGCGATCGTGGCCCTGGGGGGCGGCTCGGTGATGGACGCCGCCAAGGTGCTGGCGGCCGCCAACGGCGACTTCGAGACCGTGCGCCGCCACCTCGTGAACGGCACCGACGGGAGCGAGCTCGGCCGCACGCCGATCGTCGCCATCCCCACCACGGCGGGCACCGGCAGCGAGGTCACCTCCTGGGCGACCGTCTGGGACACCGGGGCGCTGAAGAAATATTCGCTGGCGCGCGAGACGCTCTATCCAGCGGTCGCGCTGGTCGATCCGCTGCTGACCATGGGCCTGCCCCGCGCCGTCACGGTGAGCACCGGCCTCGATGCGCTGAGCCATGCGCTGGAAAGCATCTGGAACGTGAACGCCAATCCGGTCTCGGGCTCGCTGGCCGAGGTCGCCGCACGCGAGGTGATCGAGGCGCTGCCGCTGCTGGCCCGCGACCTGCGCAACGAAGCGCTACGCACCCGGCTGGCGCGCGCCAGCCTGTTCGCGGGGCTCGCCTTCTCCAACACGCGCACCGCCCTCGCCCACTCGCTCTCCTACCACCTCACGCTGCACCACGGCGTGCCGCACGGCATCGCCTGCTCGTTCAGCCTGCCCATGGTGATGCGAGCCGTCGCAGGCTGCGACGCCGCCTGCGACGCCTCGCTGCGCCGCATCTTCGGCTCCGATCTCGCCGCAGGCGCTGCACGGCTGGAAGCCTTCCTCAGGGATCTCGGCGTCTCGCCGGACGCGACCGACCACGGCATCGCCGCCCGCGACTGGGCGCGCCTGGTCGACGACGCGCTGGCGGGCGACCGCGGACGCAACTTCATCGGACGCCGGGAGGCGCTGTTGGCTGAAATGGCCGCGTAACAATCAAAGGCCAGAAACAAAAGAAGGAGGAAACAATGACCAGGATGACACGTCGCGACTTCGGGTTGGTAGCATTTGGATCGATGCTGGCGGGCACGACCGCCGCGCAGGCCCAGCAGGTCCTCAAGGTCGGGCTGATCCCCTCCGAGGATTCGCGCGCCATGCTGGCACAGAGCAAGGACATCCCCGACGCGGTCGAGAAGAATTCCGGCATGAAAGTGCAGGGCTTCGTCGCCACCGACTACAACGGCGTCATCGAGGCGCTGCGCGCCAAGCATCTCGACATCGCCTATCTCGGACCGTTCTCCTACGTGCTGGCGACGACGGTGACGCCGGTCGAGGCCTTCGCCATCGCCGAGACCGCCAAGGCCGGCCGCACCTACTACCACTCCAAGATCATCGCCCTGAAGTCGAGCGGCATCACCAAGCTCGACGACCTCAAGGGCAAGAACTTCGCCTTCGTCGATCCCGCCTCGACCTCGGGCTACGCCTTCCCGCTCGCCGGCCTGCTGAAGGCCGGCATCGAGCCCAAGCGCGACTTCAAGACGGTGATCTTCACCGGCGCGCACGATGCCAATGCGCTGGCCGTCGCCAACGGCAAGGTCGACGCCGCTACGATCGCCGACCGCATCCTCGATGCCGCGATCGCCAAAGGCCACATCAAGGCCGACCAGATCCAGGTCGTGTGGGAATCGGCGCCGATCCCCGAGTCGCCGATGGTGTGGCGCAAGGACCTGTCGCCCGAGACGAAGGCCAAGGTGAAGGCCGCGTTCCTCGGCATCAAGGACCTCAACTGGTCCGACCAGGGCAAGCTGAACGGCTTCAAGGAAACCAACGACCAGGCCTACGACGTGGTGCGCGAGACCGCGAAGCTCGCGAACATCGACCTCAAGAAGCAGAAGTAGCGGGGTCTCCAATGGAGCCGTCGCCCAGCAAGTCCTTCCCGTCGTCTCGACCGGAGCCAAGCGCAGCGCGGCGTAGCGGAGAGACCTCGACTGCAGCAGGCAAGATCCCTCGACTGCGCCGCCCTTCGGGCAGCTCCGCTCGGGATGACAGGGGGACTCGATCGCCCATTGACTCCCGCTCGTCTTCTCGACCGGAGCCGAGTGCAGAGAGGCGCAGCGGAGAGACCTCGTCTGCCTCGGACACGATCCCTCGACTGCGCTGCCCTTCGGGCAGCTCCGCTCGGGATGACAGGAGGGTGCGATGATCGAGATCCGCGGACTGGCCAAGTCCTATGGCGATCACCAGGCGCTCCGCGACGTCAGCCTGTCGATCCGTCCCGGCGAGTTCGTCGTGGTGCTGGGCCCGTCGGGCGCCGGCAAGTCGACGCTGCTGCGCTGCATCAACCGGCTGATCGAGCCGTCGGCCGGCGACATCCTGGTCGACGGCACCTCGCTGTCCTCGAACCGCCGCGACCTGCGCCTGCTCCGGCGCAACGTCGCCATGATCTTCCAGCAGCACAATCTGGTGAAGCGCCTCAGCGTGCTGAAGAACGTGCTGGTCGGCCGCATGGCCGATCTCTCGCCCGTCCTCAGCTCCCTGCAGCTCTTCCCCGAGGCCGACGTGAAGATCGCGTGGCACTGCCTCGAGCAGGTGGCGATGAGCCACAAGGCGCGCAGCCGCGCCGACGCCCTGTCGGGCGGCGAGCAGCAGCGCGTCGGCATCGCCCGCGCGCTGGCGCAGCAGCCCAAGTTCATGCTGGCCGACGAGCCGGTCGCGAGCCTCGACCCCAAGACCTCGCGCACCGTGCTCACCTACCTCAAGAAGAGCTGCAAGGACTCCAACATAGCCGTCCTCTGCAACCTTCACCAGATCGACTATGCGCTGGAGTTCGCCGAGCGCGTCGTCGGCCTCTCGGCCGGCCGCATCGTCTATGACGGCGCCCCGTCGGGCGTGACCGGCGACGTGATCCGCAGCAT
Organism: uncultured Reyranella sp.; assembly: GCA_964415585.1. GTDB lineage: Bacteria > Pseudomonadota > Alphaproteobacteria > Reyranellales > Reyranellaceae > Reyranella. The sequence goes on along the minus strand of CAYQAY010000022.1, from coordinate 55,093 downwards.
CTATCCCGGCCTCGACGACCCCAACGTGCTCGACGCCGCGCAACGCCTCACCGAACGCCGCCGCGCCGCGGCCGAGGCGGTCATCTCTGCCGCCGCCAGCGAAGGGAGGGCCTGATGTCCATCGGCACCCTGCAATTCGTCGTCAACAAGCCGCGCGGCCCGCTCGGCTGGTGGATCATGGTCCCGATCCTCGGCGCGGCGCTCGCCGTGCTGTGGTGGTCGGCGGTCGGCACGCGGCTCAGCATCTCGGGCTTCGTCGACGGCCTGCCGTGGATCGGCGACTTCATCGGCCGCATGCTGCCGCCCAACTTCGCCTTCATGCAGAAGCTGGTGCAGCCCGCGATCGAGACGGTGCAGATCGCGCTGTGGGGCACCCTGCTCGGCATCGTGCTGGCTCTTCCCGTCTGCTTCTTCGCCGCGCGCAACCTCTCGCCCTATGCCTGGGTGTTCCACGGGCTGCGCCAGGTGCTGAACGTGATGCGCGGCATCAACGAGATCATTCTGGCGCTGATCTTCGTGGCCGCCGTCGGCCTCGGCCCCTTCGCCGGCGTGCTGGCGATCGCGCTGCACGGCGCCGGCATGCTGGGCAAGTTCTTCGCCGAGGCGATCGAGGAGATCGACGAGGGTCCGCTCGATGCCCTCAGGGCGGCGGGCGCCGGCACCTTGCAGCGCATCGTGTTCGGCGTGCTGCCGCAGGTCCTGCCGGCCTGGATCGGCGTCGTCCTCTACCGCTTCGAGACCAACATCCGCGTCTCGACGGTGCTGGGCATGGTGGGCGCCGGCGGCATCGGCTTCGAGTTGATCAGCTCGATGAAGCTCTTCGCCTACGAGGATACGGCCGCCTGCGTGATCGTGATCCTGGTGCTGGTGCTGGCGGCCGACCTCCTGTCGTCCAAGCTGCGCGCGATGATCCGCTAGGTCGGCATCGCCTCACCCTGAGGAGCGCCGCGCAGCGGCGCGTCTCGAAGGGTGGGCCCCGGCACCTTGCCTGCAGCACATGCTTCGAGACGGGCGCCGCGCGCCCTCCTCAGCATGAGGCTCTGTGCTTGCCTAAGTGCGGCTGGGCACCATGACCTGCCTGTAGCCGCGCTCTTCCATGCACGGCTTCTCGAACTCGTCACGGTCCACGTTCTCGACGTAGTCGCCGCCCATCGCGATCCAGCGGCGGAGCTGGTACTCGTGGCAGGCTTTGGTATCGGCTTCGACCTGCTGCGGCGTGGCGCCGGCCTTCTGGTAGGTGATGCTCTGGCAGCCCATCAGGGCGGCCAGCGACGCGAGCAGAACAGCAAGGCGCGAGGTCATCCGACCACTCTAGACGATCTTGTTCGCCACGAGGCTCTCGGCGGTGGCGACGATGGCCTCGTCGTTGGCGCGGGGCGACCAGCCGAGCACGCTTCTGGCCTTGTCGGCGGAAACCGGTCGCTCCTTGCCGAGTTCGAACAGGCGTTCGCGCACCACCGGATCGAACATGGCCAGCAGCCTGATCAGCCAGTCGGGCAGGCGCCGCGACGGAACCTTGCGGGCGAGCGCCGGCATGCGCTCGCGCAGCGTGCGCGCGATGTCCTCCATCCAGTAGAACGGCCCGGCGCCGATGAAGCGCTCGCCGGCGGCAGCAGGGTGCGTCATGGCGCGGACATGCAGGTCGGCGACGTCGCGCACGTCGACCAGCGGCCAGCCGAAGCGCGGCAGGCCGGGCAACGAGCCGTCGACCAGCTTCTTCACGATGTCGATCGAGGCCGAGTAGTCACGGCCCAGCACCGGCCCCAGCACCGCGCCGGGGTTGACCGTCACGAGCTCGAGGCCGCTGCCGTGTTCCTTCATCCACGCCCAGGCAGCGCGCTCGGCGATGGTCTTGGAGCGCTCGTAGGCCGAGGTGTCGGCGCGGTTGGTCTCGTCGGACCAGTCGGCCTCGGTGAACGGCGCGCTGCGACCGCCATGGCCGTACGCGACGGCGGCCGTCGACGCCGTCATGACCACCCGCGCCACGCCGGCCGCCCTGGCCGCCGCCAGCACACGCAGCGCCCCGTCGCGCGCCGGCTTCACCAGCTCGTCGTCGCTTTTGGGATTGGTCGACGGCAGCGGCGAGGCGACGTGCAGCACGTAGCGGCAGCCCGCGGCGGCCTCGGCCCAGCCGGCATCCGCATTGAGGTCGGCTGCGGCGAAGGAGAGCCGGTCGGCGGGATCGACGAGCCGGGAGATCGCCGCGCGGACCTCTTCCGTGCGGGCCAGGGAGCGAACGGTGGTGCGCACCGTCCAGCCTTCCCGTATCAAGTGGGCGATGCAGAAGCCCGCGATGTACCCCGAGCCGCCCGTGACCAGTACCAGACCGCGATCCGCCATGGCCCGCTTCCTTCCGTTGCCGGCGGCCTGATTGACATATCATACATAAAATGTCCAGTTCGTCCGATCCCGCGCGGGCACGCATTCTCGACGCCGCCACCACCCTGTTCGCCCAGTACGGCTTCCAGCGCACCGGCATGGGCGATATCGCGCGCGCCGCCGGGCTGTCGCGTCAGTCGCTCTACGTGCGGTTCCGCAACAAGGGCGAGGTCTTCGAAGCCCTTGCCGCCGCCCTGAAGGACGGTGCGCTGGCCGCCGCGACGGTCGCCTGGAACGACCAGGCAACACTGGAGGAGAACCTGGCAGCGACCGTTCTCGCCAAGGATCTGCCGCTCTACCGGCTGCTGAAGGCCTCGCCGCACGGCGCCGAGCTGCTGGCGGTCGATGCCGGCCTCACCGCGGCCTACGCCCTTGAATTGGACCGCGGTTTCGCCGCTCTCCTGGCGGCGCGCCTGAAGACGCTCCAGAAAGCCGGGGAAATCGACCTCGGCGATCTCGGCGGACCGGCGGCCTTCGCCCGCACCTTTGCGATGGCCGCGGTCGGCCTGAAGCACGAAGCGCCGGACGAGGCGGCCTACCTCGAGGCCGTGCATCGTCTCTGCCGCATCGCGGCGCGCGCGGTGTCTAGCTCACCAGCTCGAAGCGATCGACGTCGACCAGCCCGCGGTCGGTGATCCTGAGATGCGGGATCACGGGCAGGGCGAGGAACGCCATCTGCAGGAACGGCTCGTGTAGCGGCGTCCCGAGCCCGCGCACCGCTTCGCGAAGCCGGCGCAGCCCCTGCTCGACCTCCTCGAACGGCCGGTCGCTCATCAGCCCCGCGATGGGCAGTGCCAGCTCGGCCACGACCTTGCCGCCGGCGGCGGCCACAAAGCCGCCGCGCAGCGCGATCAGCCGGTTCACCGCAATCGCCATGTCTTCGTCGTTGCAGCCGATGACGCAGACATTGTGGCTGTCGTGGCCGACCGAAGAGGCGATGGCGCCGCGCTGCAGGCCGAAGCCCTTGGCGAAACCGCGCCCGACATTGCCATGGTCGTTGTGGCGACCGAGGACCGCGACCTTGAGGACGTCGGTTTCCGTGTCAGCCACGAACGCGCCGTCGCGTTGCGTCACCGGAGCGGACAGCCGGTCAGTCAGGATCTGGCCGGGGCGGATGCCGATCACCGGCAGCGCGGCGCCGGCAGGCACGTGGAACGTCGCTGCGGTTACCGGCTTCAGCTTCACCGAGTCGAGGCCGACCAGCGGCACATCGGGACGGGCCCGGAAGCGGTCCGGAGTCACCGGCGCGCCGCCGCAGATCACGGAGTGGACCTCGCAGGTGGCGAGGTCCTTCAGCAGCACGATATCGGCGCGCTGACCGGGTGCCACGAGGCCGCGGTCGACCAGCCCGAAATGGCGTGCCGCCGACCAGGTCGCGGCGCGATAGGCGTCGAGCGGGCGCACGCCGCGGCCGATGGCGGCGCGGATCAGATAGTCGACGTGCCCCTCTTCGGCGATGTCGAGCGGGTTGCGATCGTCCGTGCAGAGCGACAGGAACGGTGCGCGCTCCGTCGTGATCAGCTCGGCGAGCGCGGCGAGATCCTTGGAGACGGTGCCCTCGCGCACCAGCACCTGCATGCCCCTGGCGAGCTTCTCACGCGCCTCGGCGGCCGAGGTCGTCTCGTGACAGTTGCGCACGCCGGCGGCGATGTAGGCGTTGAGGTCGTAGGACGAGAGCAGCGGCGAGTGGCCGTCGATCTGAACGTCGGAGAAGGCCGAGAGCTTGGCCAGCACGGCCGGATCCTTGTTGAGCACGCCCGGCACGTTCATGAACTCGGCGAGCCCCAATACCTTCGGGTGGCTCTTGAAGGGCAGCAGGTCCTCGGCTTCCAGCCGCGCACCCGACGTCTCGAGGTGCGTCGCCGGCACGCAGGAGGAGAGCTGCACGCGCAGGTCCATCACCGTGACGGCAGCGCTCTCCAGGAAGAACTTCAGCCCGGCGATGCCCAGCACATTGCAGATCTCGTGGGGATCGCAGATGGCCGTCGTCGTGCCGCGCGGCACGACGCAGCGGTCGAACTCGAGCGGCGGCACGAGCGTGGACTCGCAATGGACGTGGCTGTCGATGAAGCCCGGGACAGCCACCAGTCCGCGCCCGTCGATCTCGGTCGCGCCGGAATAGCTCTCGTGCGTGCCCACGATCCGGTCGCCCGCCACCGCGATGTCGCCCGTCACGATCTCGCCCGAGGTCAGGTCGAGGATGCCGACCGACTTGATCACGAGGTCGGCGGGAGTCTTGCCGCGCGCCTGGTCGATGATGTCGGCGAGTTGGGAGACGGAGAGCGGGTCCCTCATGGGAAGGACGTAAGATGCCCAATTGGCTTTGACAACTCGTTGGACGAAGCCCTGTCAGCGAATTGCCGTCTCAGTACATTCGGACATCCCCGAAGCGCCGGCCGCGAACTGGCGTCTGGCACGCTACGGAACCCGTCGTTTCACCGCGCGGGCCATCAGGAACGATCCGAATTCCGCCTTCGGCCGAGTGGAAGGTCACCCTTCTGGTCGCTCCCCCGCACGCCGCAGTACGTCCTCGACGAGCAGCGGCGAGAGGAAGCAGCCCCAGGCGCGCCACGTCGCGAGGATCGGCGCGATCTCGGCGATCAGGCCGCGGTCCTTCGCCGCGAGCAGGATGCCGGCGCTCCCCACGACGGGAACCTTGTGAAGCGCCGCGACCCGGCGGCCGAGCCGTTCGTCCACGAGCAGCGGGCAGCCGAGCTCGAGGGCCATTGCCAAGGCGGCGATCTCCCCGGCCCCCAGGGCCGGCAGCGTCCCCAACCGGGCGCTGGCCGCGCTGTCTTCCCGGACGTCGAGAAGCCCGGCCGCGCGCGCTTCGATCAGGGCGGCGGTGCCGGGCTTCTCCGTCTGGTGCGTGCATTCAGCGTAGACCGTCGCCGGCACCACGATGCTGCCGGCAACCTGCCGCAGCAATTCGAGCCGATGACTGCGCGCGAAGGCGATCAGCGGGCCGCTGTCGGCGACGATGACTGTCAACGCTTGAGCACGTCGAGCTCGTCGTCGAGCTCCTCCGGCGGGTAGTCGACAGCCGGGATGCCCATGGCACCCAGGCGCTCGACGAACGTCTCGACGGAAAGTCCGGCGAGACGCGCCGCCTTGCCCAGGCTGACCGCGCCCTCCGAGAACAGGTGAACCGCCAGCGCCGCGGCGACCCCGCTTTCCAGCAGGTGCTCGTCCAGCGGCACGGCCACGAACAGCGGATGACCATGCTTGGCCACCACCGACAGGTGGCCGGCCTCGGCATTGCGGACCAGCTCTCCGGTGCGCTCGCGCAGGTCCCTGATGGTGAAACTCTCCATGGCGTGCTCCAGATTTGTGCCATCGTTTGATAGCACATTTCTCGCGCCCGCGAGAGTTTGCAGTTCGCCGGCTGCAGTCCGCCCAAGGGCGCAAAATGCGTTGCGGCAGGGGCCGCCAAGGAAAAGTCCTTCCGGCGCGGGCATTCCTCGGAGGCATTTATTGCCATTGCGACTTACTCGCACATATGGCCTTCTATGCTGCACTGCACTATATCCCCTCGCCCGGTCTGATCGGCGGCCGGCGGGTACCAGAGTAGGAGCGTCGAGCGTGAGTGCGTTCAGAGACGAGACGGTGTTGTCGGTGCATCACTGGACCGACGAGTTGTTCAGCTTCCGGACCACCCGCGACAAGGGCTTCCGGTTCGCCAGCGGCCAGTTCACGATGCTCGGGCTCAAGATCGAGGGCAGGCCGCTGGTGCGCGCCTACTCGATCGCCAGCGCCCACTACGACGAGGAGCTCGAGTTCTTCTCGATCAAGGTGCCGGACGGCAAGCTCACCTCGCGTCTCAAGGACCTGGCACCGGGCGACCCGGTGTTGGTCGGTGCGAAGGCCACCGGCACCCTCCTGCTCGACAGCCTGACGCCCGGCCGCAACCTCTACCTGCTGGGCACCGGTACCGGACTCGCGCCGTTCCTCTCGCTGGTGCGCGATCCCGACATCTACGAGCGCTTCGAGAAGGTGATTCTGGTTCATGGTTGCCGCCACGTGCGCGACCTCGCCTACCGCTCCAAACTGGCCGACGAGCTGCCGGCCGACGAGATTCTGGGCGACCTGGTGCGCGACAGACTGATCTACTACCCGACCGTGACGCGCGAGCCGTTCAAGTATCGCGGCCGCATCACGCATCTCCTGGAGAACGGCCAGCTCGCCCGCGACGTCGGCCTGCCGCCGCTCGACAAGGAAACCGACCGCTTCATGCTGTGCGGCAGCGTGCAGATGCTGGCCGACCTGCGCGTCATACTGGAAGGCGCGGGCCTCAGCGAAGGCAGTACGACGACGCCCGGCGAGTTCGTGGTCGAGAAGGCCTTCGTCGACTGACATTTCGTGTCGCGATAGGCGATGTTGCCGGCCGTGCTAGGGTCGACACATGGACACGTTGCCCCCCGCCTCCGCCGCTCCCCTCGTCCCGGCTTCTCTCGTCCCACCCTGGCGCATCGGCGTCGATGTCGGCGGCACCTTCACCGACATGGTGCTGCGCGACGCCGCCGGTGCGGTGCGCATCTTCAAGGCGCCGTCGGTGCCGGCCGACCCCAGCGAAGGCGTGCTGGGCGTGCTCAGGCTCGCGGCCAGGCAGCTCGACATCACGCTGACGGCGCTGCTGCGCGACTGTGCGCTGTTCGTGCACGGCTCGACAGTCGCCACCAACACCATCCTCGAAAAGAAGGGTGCCAAGGTCGGCCTGCTGACGACCGAAGGCTTCCGCGACTCGCTCGAGATCCGCCGCGGCATCCGCGAGAACCAGTGGGATCACCGCTCCCCTTTTCCCGAGGTGCTGGTGCCGCGCTACCTGCGGCTGCCGGTGCGCGGCCGCATCGGCGCCGGTGGCGAGGAGCTGGCGCCTCTCAAGCCTGAGGACGTCGACGCAGCGGCCAAGGTCTTCGCGGCCGAGGGTGTGGAGTCCGTCGCGGTCTGCCTGTTCAACTCCTTCCTCGATGGCGGCCACGAACGTGCCGTCGGCCGGCAGCTCGCGACGAGCTGGAACGGCAAATGGGTGTCGCTGTCGAGCGACGTGATGCCGACCATGGGCGAGTACGAGCGTGGCTCGACCGCCGTGGTGAACGCCTACGTGGCGCCCAAGGTCTCGAGCTATCTGCGCGCCCTCGACGAACAGCTTCGCCAGTTCGGCCTGCCGCGCTCGCTGCTGCTGCTGCAGAGCAACGGCGGCGCCGTCTCGGTCGACCAGGTCGCGGCCCGGCCCGTGATGCTGATCCTGTCGGGTCCGGCGGCTGGCGTCGGCGCGCTCAAGGGCTGCGCGGCGCCGGGCGAGAAGGCCAACCTGATCTCGATGGAGATCGGCGGCACGAGCTGCGACGTGATGGTGATGGCGGGCGGGGATGTCGCCGTCACCGACGCTCTCACGATCGACGGCTATCACCTGACGACGCCGTCGGTGGAGATCCACACGGTCGGCGCGGGCGGCGGCACCATCGCCTGGGTCGACGATGCGGGCCTGCTGCACGTCGGCCCGCAGGGCGCCGGCGCACGGCCCGGCCCCGCGGCCTACGGGCTTGGCGGCGAGAACCCGACCGTGACCGACGCGCAGCTCGTGCTCGGCCGCCTCCGGCCAGGGCCGCTGGCCGGCGGCGCGGTGACGCTCGATGCCGGGCTCGCAAGGCAGGCGATCGAGACGAAGCTCGCCAAGCCGCTCGGCCTCTCGGTCGAGGATGCCGCGGCGGGCGTCATCCGGCTGCTGGAGCAGAACCTGCTGCACGCCGTCGAGCGCCTCAGCATCGAGCGCGGCCACAATCCCGCGACCTTCACCCTGGTTGCCGCGGGTGGCGCCGGCCCGATGCACGGCACGGCCGTGGCGCGCGCCCTCGGCAGCCGGCGCGCCCTGCTGCCGCGCGCCGCCGGCGCCTTCTGCGCCCTGGGCATGCTGCAGTCCGACGTGCGGCAGGACTACCTGCAGGTCTTCCTCGGCGACCTCGACAAGGTCGAGACATCGGCGCTCGAAGCAGCCTTCGCGCCGGTCGAGGCGCGCGCCCATGAAGCGCTGGCCAAAGACGGGTTCGGCAAGGACGAGGTCATGATCGAGCGCGAGGTCGACCTGCGCTACGAGGGCCAGCAATGGCCGGTGCGCGTCGGCGTCGCCGCGAAAGGCTTCGACGCCGCGGCCGCACGCAAGGCTTTCGAGACGGAGCACCGGCGGCTGTTCGGCCATATCCAGCCCGGCGGCCGCATCGAGATCACCGCGCTGCGCGTGGTGGGACGCGGCAAGCTCGACTGGACGCCACCCGCGGTCCGCCCCCCGCAGCAGGGGACACCCAAGCCGCGCGAGACGCGCAAGGTCTGGATCGATCCTACGACCGGCTGGCGCGACGTGCCGATCTACGACGGCGCCGACCTGGCACCGGGCTGCGAGCTGAAAGGTCCGCTGCTGGTCGAGGAGCGCACGACGACCGCCTTTGTCGGCCCGAACGACCGGCTCGAGGTCGACGAGCGCGACGACTTTCTCGTGCATGTGGGAGGTGCGGCATGACCGCGACGCTCGATCCCGTCACCCTGGCGCTGGTCCAGAACCGGCTCGACCACATCTCCCACCAGATGGGCTGGGTGATGACGCGCACCGCGCGCTCGCCGATCTTCAGCCAGAGCCACGACTTCTCCTGCTTCATCGCCGACGCTGGGGGCACGCTGATCAGTCAGGCCGACGGGATCCCGATTCACACCGGCGGTGGCGGCTTCGCGGTGCGCGCTATCCTGCGCGACTTCGCGGGCGCCATCGATCCGGACGACGTGTTCCTCCTCAACGATCCCTATACGGCGGGCGGCAACCACCTGCCCGACTGGGTGATCAGCCGGCCGGTGTTCGTGGCGGGCAAGCTGGTGGCCTTCGCCTGCAACCGCGCGCACCAGGCAGACATCGGCGGCGGCGCGGCCGGCACCTACAACTCGGCCGCGACCGAGATCTTTCATGAAGGCATCCGGCTGCCCGTCCTGAAGCTGATCGAGCGCGGCAGGGTGCGCGAGGACCTGTGGCGGCTCCTGCTGCTGAACACACGCCTGCCCGAGGCGCAGGACGGCGACTTGCGCGCCATGATCGGCTCGACGCAGATCGGCGCGGAGCGGCTGGCGGCGCTGGTCGAGGAGCTGGGCGCGGCCCGCGCCGACGAGTTCTTCGAGGGCGTGCTGGCGCATGCCGACCGCCGCTTCCAGACCTGCATCGACCGCCTGGCCGAAGGCACGTGGCGCGCCGAGGAGCCGGTCGACAGCGACTGCTTCGAGAAGATCGATGCGCGTATAGCGGTCACGCTCACCGTGAAGGATCGCAAGCTGGTCGTCGATTTCGCCGGCACCTCGCCGCAGGTGCGCGGCTTCAAGAACAGCTCGGTCGCCAACTCGACCTCGGCCGTCTTCATGTCGCTCGCCTCCTTCTTCGAGCCCGACCTGCCGAAGAACGAGGGCACGTTCCGCAGCGTCGAGATCCGCTTGCCGGAAGGTACTTTGGTCAACGCGCGCGCCCCCGCACCCATGACGATGAACACCGTGTTCGTGGCCCACGAGATCATCCACGCGCTGTGGAAGGCGCTGGCGCAGGCCCTGCCCGAGCGCGCCTCGGCGGGCTGGTCGAAGGCGGTGCACGCAGTGACGGCGGGGCTGAAGGACGACGGCAGCCGCTACGTCATGTACCAGTGGGCGGGCGCGCCGGCGGGCGGCGGTGTCGAGGGCCGCGACGGCTTTCACCTGATCGGCCATCTGATCACCCTGGGCGGCCTGACGCTGCCCAACCTCGAAACCTACGAGCAGCTCTATCCCGTGCGCTTCAAGAAGCAGGAGCTGCGCTGCGACACCGCCGGCGCCGGCCGCTTCCGCGGCGGTGCCGGCTGCGACTACGAGGTCGAGATGTTCACGCCGGCCGACTACGCCTTCCGCGGCGAGGGCGTCGGCGCGCCCTCGAGCTTCGGGGTTGCCGGCGGCAAGGCCGGCGCCGGCGGCGAAGTGATCCTCACCCTCGCCGACGGCACCAGGATCCAGGCGCCGAAGTACGGCGTCGAGCGCCATGGTCGCGGCAGTTATCGCGCGCTGTCGCCCGGCGGTGGCGGCTACGGCGATCCCCGGACGCGTGATCCGGCGCGCGTGTTGCGCGACGTGCGCGACGGCATCGTCAGCGTCGACGCGGCCGCACGATGCTACGGCGTGGCGATCGCGGCCGACGGAAGAACGGTCGACGAGGCCCGCACCGCCGAGCTCAGACGCTGAGGCGACACCGGTTCGCGCGTGCGGGCGGCTGATCAATCGCCTCCCCGAACCTTTACGGCTCTCAGCCGCTCAATTATGAAGTCACGATGAGCGATGCGATCCGAGTCACGATCACGTTCGTGCTTTCGAACTTTTCGCTGTTCTTCCTTGCACTGGGCTTCGTCTTTGCACTCGGCGCCCTTGCCCGGATACCGAAGCCCGTCGAGCGGGACACGGTCGTCGAGAAGCTGCTGTCGTGGCACATCTTCTTCGCGATCGGCTGCTGCTATCTCTACAACTTCGTCTGTCACGTCTTCTTCGGCAAGATGGCGGCCTCCTTCATCGGCTGGGCAGACAGCCCCTTCCAGCTCGAGGTCGGCATGGCGAGCCTGGGCTTTTCCGTCATCGGCTTCCTGGCGGCGTTCGGTGGCTTCGACCGACGCCTTATGGCCGTGCTCGCAAGCTCGATCTTCCTGCTCGGTGCCGCTGCGGGCCACGTCTGGCAGATGGCGACCGCCCACAACTTCGCGCCCGGCAACGCTGGCATTGTCTTCTATACGGACATCTTCATCCCAGCGATCGGCTTTGCGCTGCTATGGCTGCGGTACCGGCGGGACCGGCCGGCATCGGCGAGAGCGGTACGCGGCTAGGCGCCGCCGCGGAAATTGTCCCAGCCGCCACGGGCCGGCGTACTGTACTCGCCGTTCGCCCCCGGAGCAGACTTGCAGCCGGCCAACGCCAGCAGCGCAAGCAGCAGGACGGCCCAACGGTTCATCGCAGGCCGTGGGTCCGGCGGTTTGCGGTCGTGAGATCGGTGGCCCAGGCGGCCAGCAGACACAGGAACGCAGCGATCGCGCCGCCGGTACGGACATGGTTCCAGACCGTCCAGGGAACCGCGAAGTCCTTCCAGAAGTTCGAGGCATTCGGATCGTTGGATGCCACCGTAGCCAGCGTCTCGTTGAGAGGGACGTTGACCTGCAGCGTCACGCCGATCACAGCAGCGACGTGGATCAGAGCGGCCAGGACGGCGAGGCGTGCCGCGCCGCGATGGCCGGCCGAGCGGGCGCCCAGTGCCGCCAGCAACGGCAGCACCAACGCGCCGAAGAACACGGCGGCAAAGAGCGGGTTGCGGACGATCGTGTTCATGCCCTGCATCGAGTGGATGGCCGAAGCCGCTCCGCCGAGGTCGAGTCCTGGCATGACGATGGTCGAAAAGGCATAGAAAAGCCCCGCGCTCAACGCGGTGCAAAGCAGCGCGAGGACGAAGAAAAGATGGCGCATGCGCGGGTTCTCCCGGCGGCATCCTACGGGAAAAAAGGCCCTAGTCGAGGCCGTTGCCGCCGTACAGCCACTGCAATGCGTCGAGCCACTGATCCTGGCTCTTGGCGCCCATCAGCGAATTGCGCAGCGCCGCGTGCGGCCCGTCAGGGTGATAGACATGATCGCCCATGGCACGCGACATGAGCTGCACGCGCGCCGTGCGCAGCACGCGGCGAGCGCGATAGTCGGCGAGGCCGGCCTGCAGCGAGGACGCCTTGGCCAGCGCATCGGCAAGGCAGACCGCATCCTCCATCGCCATACAGGCGCCCTGGGCCATGTACTGCATCATCGGATGCGCAGCGTCTCCCAGCAGAGCGACCCGACCGTCGACCCACTTGTCGATCGGGTCTCGGTCGCAGAGCACCCACTTATGCCAGTCCTTACCATGGCGGATGATGTTCTGCGCGCGTTCGCAGACGTGGCTGAAGCCGCGACGAACCTCCTCGTCGCTGACCGGCTTGCCGGCGACCGGCTCGGGCGCGTGATTGTGGTAAGTGACGACGAGGTTGAAGACCTTCCAGCCCGAGAGCGGATAGTGGACGATGTGGCACTTCGGTCCCGCCCACAGCGTCGCCGCGTTCCAGCGCAGGTCCTCGGGCATCAGCTCGGTCGGGATCACCGAGCGGTAGGTCGTGTGGCCTGACACGCGCGGCGGACCGTCGTTCGCGACCTGGCGGCGGACATGCGACCAGAGCCCGTCGGCGCCGACAAGCGCGCAGCCCATCACGGTCTCGCCGTCTGCGAGCTTCGCCGTGACACCCGTGCCGTCCTGATCGTATCCCACGACCTCGGCGCCGGTGCGCAGGTCGATCATCGGATGCTCCTCGCAGCCCTTCAGCAGCACGCCATGAAGGTCGCCGCGATGGACGACCGCATAGGGATTGTTGAAGCGCGCGCGGAAACTCTCCTTGAGGTCGATGTGGCAGATCTCGCCGTCGGCCAAGGCATCCATGAGACGGAGCTGGTCGATGTAGACCGCCATGCCGCGCGCGGCCTCGCCGACGCCGAGGCGATCGAAGCAATGGAAGGCGTTGGGCCCGAGCTGGATGCCGGCGCCGATCTCGCCGAGCTTGCGGGCCTTCTCGAGGACCAGCGAGGAGATGCCCTCCCGGGCAAGCGCCAAGGCTGCCGCCAGGCCGCCGATGCCCCCGCCGGCGATCAGGATTCTATCTGGGACCACCCACCACCTTCTCGTCGTGCAAGCGGGCGATCTCGTGGCCCGGCAGTCCGAGGATACCCGAAAGAATCTCGTCGGTATGCTGGCCCAGCACCGGCGCAGGCTGCGGCGGCTGGCGTGGCACCGCGCCGAACTGCAGCGGCGAGGCGGCGACCGGATAGCGGCCGATGCCCGGCTGGTCGAGCACAGTGAACATCGGATTGTCCGCGACGTTCGCCTTGTCGGCAGCCAACTCACGGAATGTCTGGTAGGGCGCCCAGAGTGCACCGGCCTTCTTCAGGGCCGCGCCAACGTCGGCCGCGGTGTTGGCCGCGACCCACGGCTCGATCACCGCACAGAGTCGGTCGCGGGCGTTCCAGCGGCCGGCGTCGGTCTTGAGGTCCTGCCCGGTCTCGGCCTCGATCTTCCGGAAGGCGTCGTCGAAGCCGCCGGCGCTCGCCAGCGCATCGACATGGCGATCGGAGAAGATACAGATCATCACGAAGCGGCCATCCTTCGTCCGGAAGTCGCGACCGAAGGTGCCGAAGATCTCATTGCCGAAGCGCGGCCGGTCGACGTCGTTGATGACAGCCTCGCCGATATAGCCCAGCGCCGACGTGACGGAGAGTGCCATGTCCTGCAGCGGCAACACGATCCTTTGACCTTGCCCTGTCATGCGACGATGCCGCTCGGCCGCCAGGATTGCCATGGCGCCGGCATAGGCGGTGGCGAGGTCCCAGGGCGGCGCCACGGCATTGACCGGGCCTTCATGGCCAACCGGGCCGGTCGCCATCGGGAAGCCGGTGATGGCGTTGACCGTGTAGTCGACATTCGCCGTGCTGTGACGGTCGCCCACGATATTGAGGGCGATCAGGTCGGCGCGCTTCTTCGCCAGTTCCTCGTAGGCGAGCCAGCCGCGCGCCGGCATGTTGGTGGTGAAGATGCCCGCCCCCTCGCCCGGCATCGTGATGAGCGCCGAGAGCAGCTCGCGGCCTTTGGGACTGCGCAGGTCGACGGCGATCGAACGTTTTCCCTTGTTGAGGCCCGCCCAGTAGATCGACGTGCCGTCCTTGGTGATCGGCCAGCGGTCGCTGTCGAGGCCGCCCGCGATGTCGTCGAAGCGGATGACGTCGGCGCCCATCTGGGCCAAAGTCATGCCGCCTAGTGGCGCGGCAATGAACGCCGAGCCTTCGACGATGCGAAGGCCGGAAAGAATTCCAGTCATGTTCGTTTCCCGTGTCTCGTCTTGTTGCTTTATCGACTACCTGCGGCCGAGCGTGTGCTCGCGCTTCTCCAGCCACCAGCCGTACTCCGGCGTCCACATCTCGAAGTCGCGGTCGCAGCCCAGCGCCTGCGCGGCGTGCAGCGCCCAGAAAGGCTCGTAGAGCGCCTGCCGGCCGATCGCGATCAGGTCGGCATCGCCCGCCTGCAGGACCGCCTCGGCCTGCGGCCCGTCGAGGATCAGGCCGACGGCCATCGTGGCGATACCCGCCTGCTTCTTCACCTCCGACGCGAAGGGCACCTGGAATCCGAGGCCGCGCTTCACGCCTGCCGCCGTGGCGGCACCCGCGATGCCGCCCGAGGAGCAGTCGATCACGTCGACGCCGATCGCCTTCAGCTCCTTCGCGAAGGCTACCGTGTCGTCGACATCCCAGCCCCCACCGCCATCGACCGCGGAAACGCGCACGAAGAGCGGCTTGCTATCCGGCCACGCCTGACGCACCGCGCGTGCCACATCGAGCGGGAAACGCATGCGGCCGGCGCGGTCACCGCCGTACTTGTCGTTGCGGGTGTTGCTGATCGGCGATAGGAACTGCGCCAGCAGGTAGCCGTGCGCGCCATGGACCTCCAGCACATCGTAGCCTGCCGCATCGGCCCGCCTGGCCGCCGCTGCGAACTTGGCCACCAGCTCTTCGATCTCGGTTGCCGACAGGGCGCGCGGCTTCAACCAGCCCTCGGCGGCCGGCAGGTCGGTCGGGCCGACCACCTCCCACTTCTTCCAGCCTGCTCCAGCGGGCCCGAACTCGCCGCGCTTATCGAAGGTGCGCGCGGTCGAGCCCTTGCGACCGGAATGCGTGATCTGGGTGGCGGCGAGCGCGCCCTCGCCCCTGATGAACGCGGTCAGGCGCTTATGGCTATCGACCTGTCCGTCATCCCAAAGGCCGAGATCGCCCTGCGTGACGCGTCCCCGTGGCTCGACGGCGCAGTTCTCGGTGAAAACAATGCCGAACTTGCCCAGAGCGAACTTGCCGAGGTGGACCAAGTGAAAGTCGTTCACCAGCCCATCCGTCGCGCGGAACTGGACCATGGGCGAGACGACGCAGCGGTTGGGGGCCGTGACGCCGCGCAGCGTGAGCGGCGAGAAGAGGAGCGGTTTCTGCAAGGGTCGGTCACTCTGACGGGATGGCTTCAGGAGGCGCCGACCATAGACCGGCCGCCCGGGCGCGGCCTATCCTTCCCGGATGTTTGACCTCGTCATCCGAAACGGAACCGTGATCGACGGCTCGGGCGCGCCGCGCCGAGTTGCCGATGTTGCAGTGCAAGATGGCAAGATCGCCGCCGTCGGCCCGAAACTCGGCGCCGGCCGCCGCGAGATCGACGCTGCGGGCCTCGTCGTGGCGCCGGGCTTCGTCGATATCCACACTCATTACGACGGGCAGGCGACTTGGGACCCGTTCGTCACGCCCTCCTCCTGGCACGGCGTCACGACGACTGTGTTCGGCAATTGCGGCGTGGGCTTCGCGCCGGTGCGCCCCGGCGCCTCGGGCTATCTCATCAACCTGATGGAAGGCGTCGAGGACATTCCCGGCACTGTCCTGAGCGAAGGCGTGAAGTTCGACTGGGAGTCCTTCCCCGACTATCTGGACGCGCTGGCGTCGATGGACCGCGCCGTCGACGTCGCGGCCCAGCTCCCGCACGGCGCGCTGCGCTTCTACGTAATGGGCGACCGCGGCGCCGACCATGCCGAGGTCCCGACCGACCGCGAGATCGAGCAGATGGCACGCCTCACCGAGGAGGCGCTGCGCGCCGGGGCCATGGGCTTCACCACTTCGCGTACCACCAAGCACAAGGCGCGCGACGGCCGCTTCACGCCATCGCTCAGCGCCTGCGAGGCCGAGCTGCTCGGCATCGCCCAAGGCATGAAGCGAGCCGGCCGCGGCGTGCTGCAGGTCAACTCCGATTTCGGGCCGGGAGAGTTCGAAGCGCTGGAAGCAGCCGCGGCGCTCGCCGGTCGTCCGCTCTCCTGCCTGCTGGTTCAGGTCGATGCGCAGCCCAAGCTGTGGCGCGAGACGCTAGACCAGATCCACGGTGTGCGCCGCGCCGGTCGCATGGCCAATGCGCAGGTCGGTTCGCGTCCGATCGGCGTCATCATGGGTCTGGAGACGACGGCGCATCCCTTCGCGGCCCATCCGGTGTGGCTCGAGATGCGCAAGCTCTCGCCGCAGGAGCGCTACCGTCGGCTGGCGTCCGACGCCGAGCTGCGCCGGCGCCTTGTCGAGGAGCCGACTGGCGGCGGCCCGCGCGCCTTCATGGCCGGGTCGTTCCACAAGATGTTCCCGATCGGCGAGCGCCCGGACTACGAGCCTGATGCGAAGAACTCGATCCTGGCGATCGCGGAGCGCACCGGGCGCACGCCGCAGGCTGTGGCTCTCGAGGAAATGATGGCGCGCGAGGGCAAGGGGCTCCTGATGCTGCCCTTCGAGAACTACGCCTACGGCAGCCTCGACGTGGTGCACGAGATGATCACCGATCCTGCCACCGTGCTGGGCGTGGCCGACGGCGGTGCCCATGTCGGCGTGATCTGCGACGCCTCCTCGCCGACCTCGCTGCTCACCCTGTGGGGCCGCGACCGGATCAGGGGGCCGAAGCTCGGGCTCGAGTTCCTGATCGCCAAGCAGACGCGCGGCACAGCGGAAGCCTACGGCCTGCTGGACCGCGGCTTGCTGGCGCCCGGCCACAAGGCCGACATCAATGTCATCGACTTCGACGCGTTGACGCTGAAGCGCCCCGAGGTGGTCTACGACCTGCCGACCGGCGGCCGTCGCCTGATCCAGCGAGCGTCGGGTTACCGCCACACGTTCAACGCCGGCGTCGAGACGGTGCAGAACGACGAGTTGACCGGTGAACGCCCGGGCCGCCTCGTGCGAGGGGCGCAGATGCCCGCCTAGAGAGCGGCGATCCGCGTCAGGCCGAGCGCCACCGACAACAGGTCCGAACCGCCGGTGAGTCGCGCGGCGGGTGCGGCACGGCCGATCGCCTCGCGCACCGCCGGTACATGGCTCGTGCCGCCGGTGAGGAAGATCGTCTCGATCGCATCGGCTTTCACACCTGCCGCCGCGATGCACTCGGCCGCCGTGCGGTGCAGCCGGGCCGTGCCGGCGGCGATGGCACGATCGAACGCCGGCCGCGTCGCAACGACATCCAATCCCCCCTCGAGAAAACCCAGCGGCAGGGTCGCGCGCTCCTCGACACTGAGGGCGATCTTCGCCTCCTCGACGGCCAGCGCCAGCCGATGGCCGAGCCGCCGGCGCACCAGGGCCAGAAGACGGCCGACCTTCTCGGGCTCGCGCGCCAACAAGGCCAGCTCGGCAAGCTCGCGCTCGTTCTTGCGGGTGTAGGCAAAATTTATCGTGGCCCACGTAGCGAGCTCACGATATGCCGCGAGCGGCATCGGCAGGTCCTTGTCGACCAACCGCGAGCCCAGCCCCAGGCGCGGCATCACGGCCTCGAGGCTGAGCGAGGTATCGAGGTCGGTGCCGCCCAGCCGGATGCCGGCGTTGGCCAGCACGTCGGCGCCGCGATCGGCCCGCTCCCGTCGTTCCGGCCCCAGGCGAACGACCGAGAAGTCGCTGGTGCCGCCACCGATGTCGGCGATCAGCACCAGTTCCTCGCGCGTCGCGGTCTGCTCGTAGTCGTGCGCCGCCGCCACCGGCTCGTAGACAAAGGAGATGTTCCGGAAGCCCGCTTCCCGGGCGATCCCTTCGAGAACCTCCTGTGCCCGTGCGTCGGCGCGGTCGTCGTCATCGAAACGCACCGGCCGTCCGAGCACAGCGGTCACGATCTCCTGACCGGCGAACGTCTCGGCCTGTCGCTTCAGGTGGCGCACGAAGATCCCCACGACGGCCGCGAGCGACACCTTGCGGCCGCCGACGCTGGTCTGTTCGTCGATCAGGGGTGAGCCCAGGATCGACTTCAGCGCTCGCATCAGCCGACCCTCGGTCCGTTCGACATACGCCCCGATGGCCGCATTGCCGAACAGGACGCGGCCCTCGTTCTCGAAGTCGAAGAACACCGCACTGGGCAGCAAAATGTTGCCGGCCTCGACGGGCGCCAGCTCGGCCCCGCCGTCGCGCGCCACGCCGATCGCCGAGTTCGAGGTCCCGAAATCCAGTCCGCACGCGATCATGCCGATCCCTTTCCAACCGCGAAGGGGACCTCATTTATGTCGACACGCGTTGCGTTGCCAGACTGTTTATTTTCGTCTAGCGTCGCCCCGCCTGAGGTCGCTTCCGCAGCGAACGGCCGGGCACCCCGTCAGTTTGCCAAGTCGTCTCGCTAGACTGTCATGTGACGGCGCACGGATTCCGCGTCGAAGGTCTCGCGGGTGCCGGACATCACGACCTCGCCGCGGTCCATGACCGCAAAGTCGTCGGCGAGCTCGTGGGCGAAGTCGAGGTACTGCTCGACCAGCAGGATCGCCATATCACCGCGCTGGCGCAAGAAGGCGATGGCGCGGCCGATGTCCTTGATGACCGACGGCTGGATGCCCTCGGTCGGCTCGTCGAGGACGAGGAGTTTGGGCCGCATGGTGAGCGCACGGCCGATCGCGAGCTGCTGCTGCTGGCCACCGGACAGGTCGCCGCCACGGCGCTTCAGCATCGACTGCAGCACCGGGAAGAGTTCGAACACCTCGTCCGGCACCTTCTTGTGGTCGCGGCTCACCGGTGCGAAGCCGGTCTCGAGGTTCTCCTTCACCGTCAGCAACGGAAAGATCTCGCGGCCCTGCGGCACCAAGGCAACGCCACGCCGCGCGCGCTCGTAGGGCGCGAGCATCGAGACCTCCTGGCCGTCGAGCGCGATCGAGCCCGAGGCGATCGGCTGCAGGCCGCAGATGGCGCGCAGCAGGCTGGTCTTGCCGACGCCGTTGCGGCCCAGCAGACAGGTAACCCGCCCGATTGCCGCGGACAGCGAGACACTGCGCAACGCCTGGGCGGCGCCGTAGTAGAGGTTGACGTCCTTGACCGCGAGCATCGCTACCGTTCCTGCTCAGCGCCCGAGGTAGACTTCGACGACGCGCGGATCGGCGCTCACCTGGTCGAGCGAACCCTCGGCCAGCATCGAGCCCTCGTGCAGCACCGTTACCTTCACACCGAGCGCGCGCACGAAGCTCATGTCGTGCTCGACCACGACGACCGAATGCGTCTTGTTGATCTCGCGCAGCACCTGCGCCGTCGTCTCGGTCTCGACGTCGGTCATGCCGGCCACCGGCTCGTCTACCAGCAGCAGCTTGGGGTCCTGCGCCAGAAGCATGCCGATCTCCAGCCACTGCTTCTGGCCGTGGCTGAGCCGAGCCGCCGGCATGTGCTGCTGCTCCGTCATGCGGATGACGTGCAGGATCTCGTCGAGCCGGGCGTTCTCCGCCTTGGTCGGCGCCGCCAGCAGCAGCTTGTACCAGCTCCGCAGGCCGGCCAGCGCCAGCAGGAGATTGTCGCGCACCGTGTGGCTCTCGAAGACAGTGGGCTTCTGGAACTTGCGGCCGATGCCGAGGGTGGCGATGTCGGCTTCGTCGAGCTTGGTGAGGTCGGACTTGCCGTCGAACACCACCTCGCCGGAGTCGGGCCGGGTCTTGCCGGTCACGACGTCCATCATCGTGGTCTTGCCGGCACCGTTCGGGCCGATGATGGCACGCATCTCGCCCGGCTCGACCAGCAGCGACAGGTTGTTCAGCGCCTTGAAGCCGTCGAAGGAGACGGTGACGCCCGAGAGGTAGAGCAGCGCCGAGGTGCTTCTCTGATCGCTCATGCCGGCGCCCTTGCCCGCCGCTCGCGGCCACGCGTCTTGATCTGGCTCCATAGGCCCACCACGCCTCTGGGCAGCAGCAGGGTGACGACGATGAACAGGGCGCCGAGCGCGAACAACCAGATCTCGGGCAGCGCACCGGTGAGCCAGGTCTTGCCGAAGTTCACCAGGAAGGCGCCGATCACCGGCCCAATCAAGGTGCCGCGACCTCCGACGGCGACCCACAAGACTGCCTCGATCGAGTTGGCCGGCGAGAACTCGCTTGGATTGATGATGCCGACCTGCGGCACGTAGATGGCGCCCGCGATGCCCGCCATGGCCGCCGACAGGACGAACACGAAGAGCTTGTAGCCTTCCACCCGATAGCCGAGGAAGCGCATGCGGCTCTCGGCGTCGCGCACCGCGGTCAGCGCCTTGCCGAAGCGCGAGCTGACGACAGCCGCCGAGACGACGAGGCCGATCGCCAGCGCCAACGCCGAGGCGAAGCAGAGCGCCGCCCGCGTACCGTCTGCCTGGACCGAGAAGCCCAGTATGTCCTTGAAGTCGGTCATGCCGTTGTTGCCGCCGAGCCCCATGTCGTTCCGGAAGAACGCCAGCATCAGCGCGAAGGTCATGGCCTGGGTGATGATCGAGAGGTAGACGCCGGTCACGCGGCTGCGGAACGCGAACCAGCCCAGCGCGAAAGCCAGCACGCTGGGGACCAGCAAGACCATGATGGCGGCGAACCAGAACTGGTCGAAGCCGTGCCAGAACCAGGGAAGCTGCTTGTAGTTCAGGAACACCATGAAGTCGGGCAGCAGCGGGTTGCCGTACTGGCCACGGCTGCCGATCTGGCGCATCAGATACATGCCCATGCAGTAGCCGCCGAGCGCGAAGAAAGCGCCGTGGCCCAGCGAAAGGATGCCGCAATAGCCCCACACCAGGTCGAGCGCCAGGGCGAGCAGTGCGTAGCAGAGGTACTTGCCGATGAGCTGCAGCACCCAGGCCGGCACATGGAACGGGCTGCCCGGCGGCACGAGCTGGTTGAGCAGCGGCAGCACGATCCCGACCGCCAGTACCAGCAGGATGAACAGGCGCAGGTTGCGGTCCATGCCCTGCACGAGGAAGCGCGTGATCATTCGACTGAGCGGCCCTTGAGCGCGAACAGGCCGCGCGGCCGGCGCTGGATGAACAGGATGATGAAGACCAGAACCAGGATCTTGCCAAGTACGGCGCCCGCATAGGGCTCCAGGAACTTGTTGACGACGCCCAGGGTCAGCGCGCCGATCAGCGTGCCGAATAGGTTGCCGACGCCGCCGAACACCACGACCATGAACGAGTCGATGATGTAGCCCTGTCCGAGGTTGGGGCTGACATTGTCGATCTGGCTGAGCGCCACGCCTGCGAGACCCGCGATGCCCGAGCCGAGACCGAAGGTCAGCGCATCGACCCGCGGCGTACGGATGCCCATGGCCGACGCCATCGGCCGGTTCTGCGTGACGGCGCGCATGTAGAGGCCCATCGGCGTCTTGCGCAGCAGCAGGATCAGCGCCGCGAACACGACCAGCGAGAAGACCACGATCCAGAGGCGGCCGTAGGTGATGTCGAGCTGGCCGACCTGGAAGGCGCCCGACATCCAGGACGGCGCGCCGACTTCGCGGTTGGACGAGCCGAAGATCGACCGCACGGCCTGCTGCAGCACCAGCGACAGGCCCCAGGTGGCGAGCAGCGTGTCGAGCGGGCGGCCATAGAGGAAGCGGATGATGCCGCGCTCGATCAGGACACCGATGCCGCCGGCGACCAGGAAGGCGAGCGGAAGCGCGATCAGCAGCGAGGCGTCGAACAGGTGCGGCGCGGAGGTGCGGATGATCTCCTGCACGACGAAGGTCGTGTAGGCCCCCAGCATCACCATCTCGCCATGCGCCATGTTGATGACGCCCATCGTGCCGAAGGTGATGGCGAGCCCGATGGCGGCCAGCAGCAGCACCGAGCCCAGCGAGATGCCGTACCAGACGTTCTGCGCGGTGCTCCAAGCGGCGAGCATCTGCCGAACGGATTCGGCACCTGCTTCGGCCGCCGCCTTCACCGCCGGATCCGTGGCCCTGTTGACCGCAGCCTGCAGGACGCTCAACGCCTCTCGGTCGCCACGATCGCGCAGCACGGCGATCGCGTCGACCTTCTGCTGGCTGGTGGCGTCCGAGGCCAGCACGACGGCGGCGCGCGCTTCCTGGAAAGCGATCTTCACGCGCGCGTCCTTCTCCGCGGCGATCGCCGCGTCGAGGGGGCCAAGTGCTGCCGGATCGGGACGCTTGAGGAGCGACTCCGCCGCACCGCGGCGCACGCGGATATCGGGGCTCATCAGGGTGAGCGAACCGACCGCAGCCTCGATGACGCCGCGCAGGCGGTTGTTGACCCTGACGCGCTCCAGCGCGCTTTCCGGCGCAGTGCCGGCATCCTTGCCGCTCACCGCCTCGACGAGCGCGACGTTGGCGCCGCTGCCTTTGCCGATGACGACGACCTTGTCGGCGGAGCGCACGTAGAGCTGGCCGGCGCCCAGCGCCTCCAGCACGGGCGCCGCGCGCGCGTCGCCCGAGGCGGCCAGCGCGGCGATCGCCGTCTCGCGATCGCCGAAGCCGCCGGTCGTCAGATTGGTGACCAGCGCCTGGAGGTCGGCGGCAAGGGCCGCTGCGGCGATCGAGACCGAGGCCAGTGCCGACAGCAGCGCAGCTAACAGACGCGGAAACGACATGATTCGAGAACTAGCCCGGAGATGAGAACGGGGCGACTCGAAAGTCGCCCCGCCCCTGTGGGTTGACCAGGCGAGAGCCTACTTGCCCTTGCCGCCGCACTTGCCCGTGGCAACGTTGAAGTTGCCGCAGTTGAGCGGCTTGCGCCAATCGGAGATCAGGTCCTTGGAGTCGGGCAGGTAGTCCGACCACTCGTCGCCGACGACCAGCGGGGTCGACGAGACGACGTCGAACTGGCCGTTCGCCTGGATCTCGCCGATCAGTACCGGCTTGGTGATATGATGGTTCGGCATCATGGCCGAGTAGCCGCCCGTGAGGTTCGGCACGGCGATGCCGATCATCGCGTCGATGACGGCGTCGGAGTCGGTCGTGCCGGCCTTCTTCACCGCTTCGATCCACATGTTGAAGCCGATCACATGGGCTTCCATCGGATCGTTCGTCACGCGCTTCGGGTTCTTGGTGAAAGCCTGCCAAGCCTTGATGAAGGCCTCGTTGGTCGGGTTCTTCACGGACTGGAAGTAGTTCCAGGCGGCGAGATGGCCGACCAGCGGCTTGGTATCGATGCCGGCCAGTTCTTCCTCGCCGACCGAGAAGGCCACGACCGGAATGTCCTTGGCCTTGATGCCCTGGTTGCCGAGCTCCTTGTAGAACGGAACGTTGGCGTCGCCGTTGATGGTCGAAACCACGGCGGTCTTCTTGCCGGCCGAGCCGAACTTCTTGATGTCGGCCACGATCGACTGCCAGTCCGAATGACCGAACGGCGTGTAGTTGATCAGGATGTCTTCCTGCTTCACGCCCTTCGACTTCAGGTAAGCCTCGAGGATCTTGTTGGTCGTGCGCGGATAGACGTAGTCGGTGCCTGCCAGGACCCAGCGCTGGACCTTCTCGTTGTCCATGAGGTAGTCGACGGCCGGGATCGCCTGCTGGTTCGGCGCGGCGCCGGTGTAGAACACGTTGCGCGAGCTCTCCTCACCCTCGTACTGGACCGGGTAGAAGAGGATGCCGTTCAGCTCCTCGAACACCGGCAGCACCGATTTGCGGCTGACCGAGGTCCAGCAGCCGAACACCGCGGCGACCTTGTCCTTCTGCAGAAGTTCGCGCGCCTTCTCGGCGAACAGCGGCCAGTTCGACGCGGGATCGACGACCACGGCCTCGAGCTTGCGGCCCAGCACGCCGCCCTTCTTGTTCTGCTCTTCGATCAGCATCAGCATGACGTCCTTCAGCGTGGTCTCGCTGATGGCCATGGTGCCGGACAGTGAATGCAGGATGCCGACCTTGATCGGCGCCCCCTGCTGCGCGAATGCGCCCGTCGCGGCGCTGGCCAGCAGGCCGGCGGCCACGAGGCCCGTCCGCATCATCGTTCCCAACTTCATCCCGCTCTCCTTGATTTCCGACGGAAACTCCCCGCCCGGAGCTCAAGGAAGCGAAGATCGTGCCAAACCTGCCGATGCGCTTTGGGAAGGGATCAGTTGGCGATCAGCACCAGCGCGCCGCCGGCCATCACGGCGCCGCCAAGGGCGCGCAATCCCAGATCGCCGACCGCTCGCCGTGCAACCCATCCGAGTCCCAGTCCGACCACGTGAAGGAGGATCGTCGCCAGGAGGAAACCCAGTATGTAGGCGCCGGTTCCGGTGGCGGGCGCTTCGGCTGCGTGGGCGTAGCCGTGGAATACCGCAAATATCCCGACAACCGCCATGGCGGCGGCCGAGGGCAGGCGCACTGCAGCCGTGATGAGTCCGCCGAGGACCAGGACCGAGGCGACGATGCCCGCCTCGACAAGAGGCACTTTCATGCCCGCGAAAGCAGCACCTGCCCCGACAAGCATCATGCCGACGAAGGCCGCCGGCACGAGAAAAGCCGCGGCCGGACGCCGGGCCGCCAGCAGCGACGCCCATACGCCAACCCCGACCATCGCCAGCAAATGGTCCAGCCCGGTGAAGGGATGCGCAAATCCCGAGGAGTCGTGTCCGGGATGGGCCAGCACCGGCGCGGCGGCCACGATCAGCAGCGAGGCGAGGGAGATTGTCCGATTCATTCCATGAACTCCGTTGTCCGATCAGCGCGCCGGCAGGCCGCCCTGGCGCACGATGAAGGCAGCGATGTCTTCCACTCCCTTATTCTCCTTGAGATTGGAGAAAAGGAAAGGCCGCTGGCCGCGCATCTTGCGCGCGTCGCGATCCATCACGTCGAGGTTGGCACCAACGAGCGGCGCGAGGTCGATCTTGTTGATCACCAGCAGGTCGGACCGGGTGATGCCCGGACCGCCCTTGCGGGGGATCTTCTCGCCGGCCGCGACGTCGATCACGTAGATCGTGATGTCGGCCAGCTCGGGCGAGAAAGTCGCGGCGAGATTGTCGCCGCCGGATTCGACGAACACGACCTCGAGATCCGGCCACTTGCGCACGATGTCCGACACGGCAGCGAGATTGATCGAGGCATCCTCGCGGATCGCCGTGTGAGGACAGCCGCCCGTTTCGACGCCGACGATGCGCTCGGGAGCCAGCGCGCCGGCGCGCGTCAGGAACTCGGCGTCCTCCTTGGTGTAGATGTCGTTGGTGACGACGGCGATATCGTAGGTCTCGCGCATGCGCTTGCACAGGCGTTCGACCAGGGCGGTCTTGCCCGATCCGACCGGGCCGCCAACCCCGACCCGCAGCGGTCCGCGCGTGCTCATCTGTCCAACTCTCCCGCTACCAGGGCGATGTAACCGATGCCGATCAACAGGCAATAAGGCGAATAGTACTTCCGGTTGCGCGTCGCAAACGGCTCGTCCTTGAAATGGGCCCGCCAGCGCACGCTGTAGCCGGCAATGCAGCGGGCAACGAAGATGCCGGCAATGGTGTAGGTACCGGCGAGCACGACCGGCTCGGCGATGCGCCCGAGCGCATACCAGGGCCACAGGGCCATGGCCGCCAGCCCGGTGGCGACGGCAAAGCACTGCCAGGGTGGCGGCATGCGGCGCCGGCCGTCGCCGACGACCGCCCGGGCCAGCGCCTCCTCGTTCGCCTCCGGCCAATGGCTGCCCAGGCCCCACATTGCGTGGATCACTGCGACGGCGCCGACACCGATTGTGAGCAGCAGGGCGAGAATCGCCGTCATGAGCGGAACAGCCGCGTGTACTGAGTCTCGTGGCGGAGCGAGCACCAGTCGAGCAGCGGCGTCGCGGTGCCGACCTCGTCGAGGGACTCGACGGCGATCGCGGCACTCGTCGCATCGTGGACGGCGCCTTCCAGAGCCGCCAGTGCCATCTGCCCGTCGCTCTGACCGAGCGGCACGGCACGCAGCGCCGCCGAGATCAGGTTCGCGGAGAAGGCATGAAGATAGCCGGCCAACGCGTGTTCCAGCGCAATCCCGTGCGCGGCGGCGGCAAGCGCCACCGCAACCGGCAGAGCGAGCTCGCCGCCCAGACGCCGGTGCACGTCGTCGAGTGCCGCGTGCGGCCAAGCCGTGCGCGTGATGGAGAGAAACGAGCCGCCCTGCTGGCGGGATTCCAGCGCCATCTCCGACGTGCCGCGCCACGCCGCGGCACGCTCTGCAATCGCGTCGAAAGCCGGCCAGTCGCCGGCATCGGCCGCGCGCCACGCCGTGGCGAACAGGGCGCCGTCGACCGCCCCGGTACCTCGCCGGAGGATACTATCGAGCCATGCGACCAGCGAGGCGCGGTCTTTCACCAGCCCCTCCTCGACCGCCGTCTCGACGCCGTGGCTGTAGCTGAACGCTCCGATCGGATAGGCCGGGGACAGCCAGGCCAGGAGGCGATAGAGCGGATCGCCGGTCACGTTGTCAGCCATGGCGCTCGGCGTGCAGCTCGCCGTGACGATGGCCGGTATCGTGATTGTGCTGGCCATAAGCGCCGCCTTCGGGATCGAACGGCACGCGCACCTTGCGCACCTCCGCGCCCAACCCCTTCAGCATGTCGACGATCACGTGGTCGTCGCGGATCAGGATGCGGTCGCCCTCGATCTGCGTCGGCAGGTGGCGGTTGCCGAGATGCCAGGCGAGCCGCGCGAACGAGGCGGTATCGCGGCCGCGGACCTCGACGAGATCCTCGTCTGCCGCCTTCACCTCGACGAAGCCGCCTTCCTCCAGCCTGAGACCGTCACCCGAGTGCAGAACGACCGGCTCGACGAGGTCGAGCAGGAAGTCGAGCCCGCCGTCGCCCAACATGCGCAGGCGCCGCCGGTAGCGGTCGTCGAACAGCAGGGTGACGGTGTCGGTGCGCTTCGCAGCTGGCCAGTTGCCGGCACGCACGACGTCGACGGCGCGCTTCATGGTCAGAACAGGAAGTAGCGCTGCGCCATGGGCAGCGACGTCGCGGGCTCGCAGGTCAGCAGCTCGCCGTCCGCCCGCACCTCGTAGGTTTCGGGATCGACCTCGATCGATGGACAGAGCGAATTGTGGATCATGTCCTTCTTGCCGATCTTGCGTGTACCCTTGACCGGCAGCAGCGGCCGGCTGAGGCCCCATTTCTTGGCCACGCCCTTGGCGATGGCAGCCTGCGAGACGAACAGCGCCGGGCTCATCACCAGGCTGCGCCCCAGCGCGCCGAACATCGGACGGTAGTGGATCGGCTGCGGGGTCGGAATCGAGGCATTGGGATCGCCCATCGGCGCCGCCACGATCGAGCCGCCCAGAAGCACCATGTCGGGCTTGGCGCCGAAGAAGGCAGGCGACCAGATCACCAGATCGGCACGCTTGCCGACCTCGACCGAGCCGACGTGCTTCGCAATGCCGTGGGTGATCGCGGGGTTGATCGTGTACTTCGCTACGTAGCGCTTTACGCGGACATTGTCGTTGTCTCCTGTCTCCTCCTTCAGGCGACCGCGCTGCTTCTTCATCTTGTCGGCGGTCTGCCAGGTACGGATCACGACCTCGCCGACGCGGCCCATCGCCTGGCTGTCGGACGACATCATCGAGAAGGCGCCCATGTCGTGCAGGATGTCCTCCGCCGCGATCGTCTCCTTGCGGATGCGGCTCTCGGCGAAGGCCACGTCCTCCGGGATCGCCGCGTCGAGATGGTGGCAGACCATCAGCATGTCGAGATGCTCGTCCACCGTGTTCACCGTGTAGGGCATGGTGGGATTGGTCGACGAGGGCAGAACGTTCTTCTCGCCGGCGAGGCGGATGATGTCGGGCGCATGGCCGCCGCCCGCGCCCTCGGTGTGGAACGTGGCGATGGCGCGGCCCTTGAAGGCGGCGCGCGTCGTCTCGACGAAGCCCGACTCGTTCAGCGTGTCGGTGTGGATCGCCACCTGCACGTCCATGCGGTCTGCGACCGTCAGGCAGTTGTCGATGGCGGCGGGCGTGGTGCCCCAGTCCTCGTGCAGCTTGAGGCCGCAGGCGCCTGCCTCGACCTGCTCCTTGATGCCGGCGGGCTTGCTGGTATTGCCCTTGCCGAAGAAGCCGAGATTCATCGGCAGTCCTTCGGCGGCCTGCAGCATGCGCCCCATGTGCCAGGGGCCGGGCGTCACCGTGGTCGCGAGCGTTCCATGCGCGGGGCCGGTGCCGCCGCCCATCATGGTGGTGACGCCGCTATAGAGCGCATCGTCGACCTGCTGCGGGCAGATGAAGTGGATGTGGCAGTCGATGCCGCCCGCTGTGACGATCTTGCCCTCGCCCGCGATCGCCTCGGTGCCGGGGCCGATGACGATGTCGACGCCGGGCTGCACGTCGGGATTGCCGGCCTTGCCGATAGCGACGATCATCCCGCCCTTGAGGCCAATGTCAGCCTTCACGATGCCCCAGTGGTCGACGATCAGCGCGTTGGTGATGACCGTGTCGACCGCACCCTGGGCGCGGGTGCGCTGGCTCTGGCCCATGCCGTCGCGGATCACCTTGCCACCGCCGAACTTCACTTCCTCGCCGTAGATCGTGTGGTCCTTCTCGACCTCGACGAAGAGGTCCGTGTCGGCGAGCCGCACCTTGTCGCCCACCGTCGGGCCGAACATGTGGACATAGGCCGAGCGCGAGATGCGCGCCGGGCCCTCGTTCGACGGGCCGACCTTGGCAACGGGCCCGAGCTTGCCGCCGACCTTGCCCTGGAAGCCGTGGCTCTCGCGGCCACCCATGTAGGGCGTAAGTCGCACGGTGCGCGACTGGCCGGGCTCGAAGCGCACGGCGGTGCCGGCGGCGATGTCGAGACGCATGCCCCTGGTACGCTTGCGGTCGAATTTCAGCGCCTCGTTGGTCTCGAAGAAGTGGTAGTGGCTGCCGACCTGGATCGGTCGGTCGCCGGTGTTGGCGACCTCGATGGTGATCGGGTTGCGGCCCTTGTTCAGCTCGATCTCGCCCCTGCCGGCGAGGATTTCACCCGGGATCATGGCGGCTCTCCTCAGCGGATCGGAGCGTGGACGGTGACGAGCTTGGTGCCGTCGGGAAATGTCGCCTCGACCTGGATCTCGGCGAGCATGTCGGCAACGCCCTCCATGACATGTGCGCGTCCGATGACATGGGCGCCAGCCTGCATCAGGTCGGCGACCGAGCGGCCGTCGCGCGCGCCTTCGACGACGAAGTCGGAGATCAGAGCGACGGCCTCGGGATAGTTGAGCTTCACGCCGCGTTCGAGGCGGCGACGCGCCACCACGGCCGCCATGGCAACCAACAGCTTGTCTTTCTCGCGCGGCGTCAGATTCATCGACCGGTTTCTCCTGCCCGTCGGGTCCGACTATAGCTCGTCCCGGATTTCGTCAAAGGCTGCATCAAACATGCCAAACGCGCGGCAAGCGACGGCCGCGAAAATCGGTCAGGAAACGAATGGTCGCGCGTCGTACCATGGTCGCCTCGCCGAGCAGCCGCGCCACCATGACCCCGTTCACCAGCGTAACGCCGGCCCGCACTTCCTGCGCGGTCTCGAGCAGCTCGCGCGCCCGTTCGAATTGCCGAAGCGGCAAGTCCCATACGCCGATCACGGTGGCGAGCGCATTGGCTGCGCCGAAGCCCGCACCGGTGGGTGTCTCGCCCTCGACCCTGAGCGTGTCCGTCCAGACGAGCCGGCCGGGGCGGCGCACCGACCACGAGTCGAGCAGCAGCCCTCGGGTGAAGCGCTCGCCCGACGCGGCGCGCCCCAGCACGACCATCTCGCAGGCGAGCAGCGAACCGCCTTCCACGACCTCCGCCACCGTGCGTCGCTTCAGCCGCGCGCCCTCGAAGACGATCGTTTCCTGCGGCAGCCAGTCGAGCGTCGCGCCCTCGGCCACGCGAACGTCGACATCGATGCTGCAGTGCCCGCCGCCCTTGGCCGCGCGATAGATCTTCTCGGCCGCCTGGGTCGTGGCGACCGCCTCGGCGTACGGCCCGACTTCCACCGACATCCTGAGCGAATCACCGCCCGTGACGCCGCCCGAGGTAGTGATCATGACCGCCTGCGGCGGATCGCCCGGCTCGGGCTCGGGGAATAGAACCCGACAGGGATCGCGTTGATAGAGGTCTCCCAGCCGTGTCCTGCCGTCCCGCAGGTCGAAGGCGACCCGGCTCTCGCCGGAGGCGCGCTGCAGGCGGAGGGAACTGGTGGTCATCGTCTTCGACTTGATAGATTAAGGATCGAAATGAGCAAGGCCTTCACCAGGGAAAGCGACGGCGACGACGAGGACGACCTGCCGGACGACGTGGGCGGGCTGCCTGCCGGCGCGAAGAACTATATGACGCCGCAGGGCTTCGAGCGCATGCGCGAGGAGCTGATGACGCTGATGCGCAAGGAGCGGCCGGAGGTGGTCCAGGTCGTATCGTGGGCGGCCGCCAACGGCGACCGCTCGGAGAACGGCGACTATCTCTATGGCAAGAAGCGCCTGCGCGAAATCGACCGTCGCATCCGGTTCCTGAGCAAGCGGCTGGAGCGCTCCGAGGTCGTAGATCCGGCGAAGCGACCCAAGACCGACCAGGTTTTCTTCGGCGCGACCGTGACATACGCCAATTCGAAGAACGAGGAGCGCACGGTCAAGATCGTAGGGGTCGACGAGGTCGATCCCGGCAAGGGCCATGTGAGCTGGATCTCGCCCATAGCCCGCGCCGTCCTGCGCGCCCACGAGGGCGACCTCGTGAAGATGCGCACGCCCGTGGGCGAGGAGGAGATCGAGATCGTGAAGGTCACTTACGTCTGAGATCGGCCAGCAGGCGATCGACGAACTTCGGCGAGTAGCCCAGCAGCGCCGCCTCGTCGGCCAGCTCCTTGTCGAGCCGGCCTAACGCCTCGACGAACGAACCATCCGTCGCCAGGGCGGCTTCGACCAGGGCATGGGCTTTCTTCTTGCCCATCTTCGCCGCCAGCAGAAACGTCGCGCGTTCGGCGAACACGGCGGCTTCGGCCGCATCCATGTTCGCCTGCAGCGCATCGGGATCGATCGACAAGCCCGATGCGACCTCCGCCATCGCCTCGATCGCCGAGCCCAGCGCCTCGACCAGCGCCGCGAGCGTCGGCCATTCGGCCTGCCAGCCGCCCAGCGCCCGCTCGTGCTCCTGCGGCATGGCGGCGACGATCGTGGCCGCGAGCATCGGCGCGCGTGCCGCGGCGGCGAGGACCAGCGCCGCCCCGACCGGATTGCGCTTGTGCGGCATGGTCGAGGAGCCGCCGCGGCCGGGGCCTGACGGCTCGGACGCCTCGCCGACCTCGATCTGCATCATCAGCGAGATGTCGCGTGCTGCCTTGGCGAGCGCGCCGACCACCAGCGCGCTGTCCTGTGCAAGGGCCGCCACCCGTACGCGCTGGGTGAACCAGGGTGCAGGCGGAAGCGTCAGCTTCAGCGCTTTCGCCATCGCCTTCATCACAGGCTCGGCTTCGCGGCCCAGCGCCGTCAGGCCGCCTGACGCACCGCCGAACTGCAGCACCTGCGTCTCCGCGAAGGTCGCGGCGAGCCGGCGCTTGGCCCGGTCGATGTCCGACGCCCAGCCGGCGATTTTTTGGCCGAGCGCGAGCGGAGTCGCGGGCTGCAGCAGCGTGCGACCGAGCATCGGCGTCGAGCGATGCTTCCTGGCGAGCTTCGCGAAAGAGACGACGATGCCGTCGAGAGACTTCAGAAGCGGCGGTAGCGCCTCGCCGAGCTGCAGGACCGTTGCCGTATCGATCACGTCCTGGCTGGTGGCGCCCCAATGCACATACTCGGCGGCCTGCGCATCGCGCTTCGCCACTTCCTCGGTCAATGCCTTGACCACGGGGACCGTAAGCGTCGCCGTCCGGCGCGCAGCCGCCGCCAGAGGTGCCGCCTCGTAGAGCGAGGCGTCGCAGGCCGCGACGATCGTCTTCGCGGCGCGTTTGGGGACGAGACCGGCAGCGGCCGTTGCCTCGGCCAGCGCCGCCTCGATGCGCAGCATGTGCCGCAGCGTCGCCGTATCGGAGAAGGCTTCGG
>CAYQAY010000022.1:0-22840 GCA_964415585.1 uncultured Reyranella sp. | reverse complement strand
GCCGCCTCGATGCGCAGCATGTGCCGCAGCGTCGCCGTATCGGAGAAGGCTTCGGCCGTCGCGGCGGCCGAGCCCAGCGTGTTGACGAGACCGCCGGCCATGCTCAGCAGTCGAAAAACACGGTTTCGTTCGCGCCGCCGAGATGGATCGGCAGACGCCACGCTCCACCATCGTGCTTGGCGATCAGCGTCGGACGGCGCGCGGTCTCGACGAGCTGCAGCACCGGGTCTTCCGCCAACGCCGGATCGCCGTCGAAGTAGAGGCGGGTCGCCAAGCGGTTGAGCACGCCGCGGGCGAACACCGAGAGGTTGATGTGTGCGGCCTGCAGGCCGCCTTGCGGCCACGGCACACGGCCTGGCCGGACGGTGGCGAAGCGCGCGACGCCCGACATGTCGGTCGAGGCGCGGCCGAAGCCCTCGAAGCCCGCATCGAGCGGCAGGTTGCGGCGATCCTCGGGATGGTTGTAGCGACCGTGGCTGTTGGCCTGCCAGATCTCGACCAGTCCGTCCGGCACGACGGCTCCGTCTCGGTCGTGCAGCGCGATCGCGAGTTCGATGCGCTCGCCGGCGACGCCCGGCTGCGCGAGATCGTCGCGACAGGTGTTGGTGAGCGTGCCGAAATAGAACGGTCCGATCGTCTGCGACGGCGTCAGCGCATGGGTCATGCGGCCTCCACCGGCGTGGCGTCGCGGCCGCGCAGGACGATATCGAAGCGATAGGCGAGCGCCCATTCGGGCTGGGTCGCCTCCATGTCGAAGGCCGATTGCAGACGTTCCCGCGCGCCCGCCGGCACCGAGTTGTAGATCGGGTCGAACGCCAGCAGGGGATCGCCCGGGAAATACATCTGCGTGATCAGCCGCGTGGCGAAGGCCGGTCCGAACAGCGAGAAGTGGATGTGCGCCGGCCGCCAGGCGTTGCGATGATTGCCCCACGGGTAGGCGCCAGGCTTGATGGTGACGAAGCGGTAGTTGCCCTCGGCGTCGGCGCGGCAGCGGCCGCCGCCGTGGAAATTGGGGTCGAGCGGTGCGTCGTGTTGATCGCCCGGATGGTGGTAGCGGCCGGCCGCGTTGCACTGCCAGATCTCGACCAGCGCCCGCGGGACGGCACGGCCGTCCTCGTCAAGCACGCGGCCCTGCACGATGATGCGCTCGCCGAGCGGCGCGCCCATGCGCTGTGTGGTGAGATCGTTCTCGGTAACGTTCAGCCGTTCGTCGCGACGGAGCGGTCCGGTGATCTCAGACAGAGTGTGCGGCAGGACGACCGCCGGCTTCGACGGCGCGCGCGCCACAGTCGACTTGTAGTCGGGCGAGAGATTGGCGGGATGCGTCCCCGCAAGGGGGCGGCGGTAGGCCTGCTCTGTCATGAAGTCCATCCTAGCTCACGCCGCGCGCACCTCCAGCCCCTTGGGTGTGGCGCGGTAGCCGGTCAGCGTGCGTTCCGCGTAGCCCAGCCGCCAGTCCAGCATCTTGCGGGCGTAGTCCGCGACGACAGGGGCATAGGCCGGATCGCCGGCACAGTTGACGAATTGGCCGGGGTCCTTCTTGAGATCGAAGAGCAGCGGCGGCAGGGCCGCGAAGTGCACATACTTGAAACTCTCGTCCTGCACGACCGCCAACGCGCACTTGTCCATGGGCAGGCCGATCGTCGATTCGGGCTTGCTGTAGTAGAGGTCGCGGAAGTCGAACTCGTAGTGGACCTCGGTGCGCCAGGCGGTGGGCGGCTCGCCCTCGCAGAACGGCAGCAACGAGCTTCCGTCGCACTGGCGCGGCACGGGCAGCCCCAACCATTCGAGGATGGTCGGCATGGTGTCGATGGTCTCGGTGAACTTCTCGACCACCGTGCCGCGCGTGCCGTTCGCCTCTTGGCGCGGATCGCGCACGATCATGGGGATGCGGTAGGACTCGTCGAAATAACCGATCTTGCCCAGCAGGTGATGATCGCCGAGCTGCTCACCGTGATCGCAGGTGAAGACGATCAGCGTATCGTCCCACTGGCCGGTCCGCTCGAGATAGTCGAACACGCGGCCGAGATGGTCGTCGATCTCGCTCATCAGGCCGCAATAGGTCGCGCGCATCTGGGCGACCTCCTCCTCGCTCATCGCCGAGCCGAGGTTCTTGCCGTCCTGGAAGAAGCTCGCCTGATTGACGTGGTTCACATAGTAGGCGAGCAGCTCGTTCTGCCTGGCTTCCTCCGCCGGCGAAGCCGCACGCACGACCTTCGGCATGTCCTCGGGCCGGTACATCGAATTGTAGGGCTCGGGTGCGATGAACGGCGGATGCGGACGATAGTAGCCCAGGTGCAGGAACCAGGGTCTGCCAGATCGGCCGCGCAGGTAGGCGAGCCCGCGTTCGGTGAACCACGCCGTATCCGACAGCTCCTTCGGGATTACGGCGGGCCGCCCCGTCGCGCCGGTGCCCGGCTCTCCCTGCGGCAGCCAGATCTCGTCGCGGTTCTTCGGCAGCTCGAAGCCCTGGCTCGCTACCCAGCCGAAATAGGCGTCTCGGTTCTCGAAGGCGCCGACCGAATGGAAGCCGTCCATGATGTCGCCGAGCACGAAGAAGCGCGGATCGTTCGGCGCGGTCTGGCGCGGATCGGGCGTCGTCGTGGTGTAGCCGACCAGCGCCGGATCGTAGCCGCCGCGGCGCAGCTCGTGCGCGAGGTTGGTGAAGCGCGAGGAGAGAGGAATGGTGTTCTGCACCGCGCGGTGGTTCATCAGGTACTGGCCGGTCAGCAGGCTGGCCCTCGCCGGCCCGCAAGGCACGCACTGGGTGAAGTGGTTGCGAAAGGTCACGCCCTCCGCGCACAGCCGGTCGATGTTGGGCAGCTTCAGATAATCTGCGCCGAGCTTCGGCAGCATGAGGCCGCGCCACTGGTCGACGACGATGAGGAGGACGTTCTTGGCGGAAGGCATTTGGTGAAGCACCGTGGTTGGACGTGCGATTTATTGCGCTAGAGTGCCGTCAAATCGACGGAGGAGACAACACGTGGCGAAGTTCAAGATCGTGACGACCGGACCGGGCAACTCCGACCATTCGCTGGAGATGGAGGCGTTGCGCGCCATCGATGCCGAGATCGTCGAGGTTTCCGGCGGCGAGGACGAGCTCGCCAAGGCCGTCGCCGATGCCGACGCGATCTACGGCAAGGGCAGACCGCGCATCACGGCCAGGGTCATCGAGGCCGGCAAGAAACTCAAGGTCGTTTCGCTGGGCAGCGTCGGCGTCGATTCGGTGGACGTCGATGTCGCGACCAGGCTCGGCATCCCGGTGACCAACGTGCCCGACACCTTCATCGAGGAGGTGGCCGACCATGCCATGACCCTGATCCTGGCCTCGTGGCGCCGCCTCGTGGTGCAGGATCGGATGGTGCGCCACGGCGAGTGGGCCAAGGCACGGCCGATGCTCTACCAGTTCCCGCGCCTGATGGGCATGACCTTGGGCTTCATCTCCTTCGGCCATGTCGCACGCGCTGTCGCCAAGCGCGCCGCGCCTTTCGGCTTCCAGATGCTGGCCTACGACCCCTACATCGAGGAACTCGTCATGAGCGAGCACGGCGTGCAGCCGGTCGGCTACGACGAGCTGCTGCAGCGCTCCGACATCGTCTCCATGCACGCGCCCGGCACCAAGGACGCGCATCATCTGATGAAGGAACGGCACTTCCGTCAGATGAAGAAGACCGCGCTGTTCGTGAACACCGGCCGCGGCTCGACGGTCGACGAGCCGGCGATGATCAAGGCGCTGCAGGAAGGCTGGATCGCCGGCGCCGGTCTCGACGTGCTGGAGACCGAGCCGGTGGGCCACAACAACCCGCTGCTCGGCATGGACAACGTCATCCTCACCGCCCACGTGGCTTCGGCGTCGAGCCGCTTCGACCAGGCCCGCAAGCGCCGCGTCGGCGCCGAGCTGTCGCTGGTGCTGGGAGGCCGCTGGCCACGCGCCTGCGTGAACCCGATGGTGCTGGAGAAGTCGAAGCTGCTGCGCTGGCAGCCCTACTCGATGGAGCGCGGCCCGGGGAACTGATCATTTCCTATCTTGCGCCACCAAATCGACCCCAAGTGCTCGATTCTACACGGCTTTTCGTCGCGAGAATGAGAAGCGAAGTGTCGAATTTTCAGTGACACGTTCTTGTCCGACAGACGACGAATAGAGCGAGCGGGGATGCTAGGATAATATAGGATTCCTGTCAATCCCTACTCCGCTCACATCTTCTTCTGCTGCTCCAGCCGGTCGCGAATGGCGCGATCGCACAGGGGCAGGCTCTCGAACGGCCCGAGGATCACGTGGCCGCCATCGTCCATCGCGTACCAGCCGGCCTCGCTGAGGCTGTAGTCACCGAGATCTTCCTTCGGCACGTGGACGGCCATCAGATCCTTGGGCGTGCGCATGCCCCAGACATGGGCTCTCAGCCGCGCCGTGTCCAGTCTGCGAGGTTGGCTGCGCCCGGCGGCACCTCGCCCTTCACCAGCGCCTCGACCTGGCGAACCGTGTCGAAGGCCTGGCTTTCGCTGGCGGGCGGCGTCAGCCCGCCGATATGCGGCGTGGCGACGACGTTGGGCAATCGCGCAAGTTCGGGCGACGGCATCTGGTCGGGCGCGCGGCCGACGTCCATCGCCGCACCCGCGATGCGGCCCTCGGTCAGCGCCGCCGCGAGGGCCGCCTCGTCGACCAGGTTGCCGCGCGACATGTTGATGAAGAAGGCATCCGGCTTCATGCGCGCGAAGGCCGCCGCGTCCAACAGGTTCTCGGTCTCCTCGTTGGCGATGGCGAGGCAGATCACGTAGTCCGATTTCGCCAGCAGCTCCTCCATCGGGAGCTTGGTCAGGCGACGATCGTCGACCTGCGCATAGGGATCGGACACCAGCACCGTCATGCCCATAGTGGCAAGCAGCGGCGCGAGATCGCGCGAGATGCGGCCGTAGCCGATGATGCCCACCGTGCTGCCGGCGAGCTGGCGACCGACCCTGATCTCGGGCATCTCGCCTCGATGGTAGGCCGTGGCCGCATGTGTGACGCCGCGGGAGAGATCGACCAGAAAGCCGAGCGTCAGCTCCACGACGGACTTCACGAAGCCCGCCTCGGCGTGCGTGACGAGGACGCCGGCCTTCGAGGCGGCGGCGACATCGATGTTGCGGATGTCGATGGCGCTGCGCATGACGACGCGCAGACCGGGCAGGCCTTCGAACACGGCGGCCGGCACGGGCGTCGAGCGGTCGGCGATGATGAAGTCGGCACCGCGCGCCATGGCGATCACCCCCGCCGCATCGAGCGGCGCATCGCCCTCGTGCCGGACGACCTCGACCAGTTCCTCGAGCCGCGCCAGCGCGCGGGCGCCGTAGTATTGCCGCCTGGATTGCGGCACGTGGGTCAGCAGGAGCTTCTTCAATCTTCCCTAGGCCTTCATGGGCGTCGCCTCGCCGAGCAGCGAGACGTGCGCGGCCACGATACGCCACCCGTCGGGCGTGCGCATCCACGTGTGGCTCTGCCGGCCGGTCCTGTTGCCGCCGTGGCGGCGGAACTCGCAGTTGGCCGTGCCGAAGTCGCGGCCGTAGGTGACGATCCAGACCTTGAGCAGGTCGCGGTTCACGACGAAGCCGGGGTGGCGACCGGCACGGAAAGCGGCGATCTGGTCGTGGCCGTAGAGCTGCTCGCCGATGCCGTAGCGCAGCGTCTGCGGACTCTTCCAGAAGAGCTCGTCGAGGACGTCGACGTCGTTGGCGTTGAGAGCCTTCTCGTAGCGCTCGAAGGCGGCCGTCACCTCGGCGACGACCTCGGGAATGTTGATCTCCATGACGTGCTCCTCAGGCGGGCGAGGCCGTTGCGATGCCCAGCTTTTCGAGATGGGCGGCGACGCGCAGGGCGGCCTGTTCGTCGTAGGGCCTGGCGATGAGCTGCACGCCGATCGGCAGACCGCCCGGCTTCTGCAACGGCGCCACGGCGACCGGCAGGCCGATGAAGGAGATCGGCTGGGTGAACAGGCCGAGATTGGCGCGCACCGGCAACTCGACACCGGCGATCCTCATCATGGTCTGGCCGAGCTTGGGCGCCGTACAGGGCGTCGCCGGGGCCAGGATCACGTCGACCTCGTCGAACAGCTTCAGCACGTTGGCGCGGTAGTGGCGGCGGAAACGCTGCGCCTTGACGTACCAGGCGCCCGGCAGGAGCGCGCCTGCCATGAAGCGCTCGCGCGTGTCGGGGTCGAAGTCCTGCGGCCGCGTCCTGAGCCGCGGCAGGTGGAGCTGCGCACCCTCGATCGCGGTGATGACATAAGCCGCCGACCGCGCGGCCGCCGCCTGCGGCAGCACGACGGTCCTGGTTGCGCCCAGCGCCTTGGCGACGGTGGCCAAGGCCTCGAACGCCTCGGGCTCGCCGCCCCGGGCGAAATAGTCGCCGGCGATGGCGATGCGCAGGCCGCCGATCCCCTCGATCAGCCGCGGCAGGGTCGGATCGGCCGGCCTGTCGGTGCAGACAGGATCGTCGGGATCCCAGCCCTGCAGGGCGTCGAACGACAGGGCGAGATCCTCGGTCGAGCGCGCGAGCGGCCCGAGATGGTCGAAGGCGTCGACGAAGGGAAAGGAGCCGGCGCGGCTCAGCCGGCCGTAGGTCGGCTTCAGGCCGAACAGGCCGCACAGCGAGGCCGGCACGCGGATCGAGCCGTTGGTGTCGGAACCCAGCGCCAGCGGCACCTCGCCCGACGCCACGGCGGCGCCCGAGCCGCCCGACGAGCCGCCGGTCATGCGCGTGGGATCGCGCGGATTGCGCGAGGGACCGTAGTGCGCGTTCTCGCCGGTGAAGTCGTAGGCGTACTCGCCCATGTTGAGTCCGCCGACCAGGACGGCACCCGCCGCCTCGAGCTTGCGCACCAGTGCGCCGTCGCGCGCCGCCTTCGGCACGTCGATGTTGATCTTCGAGCCGGCGCGCGTCGGCAGGCCTTCGATGTCGAACAGGTTCTTCACCGCGAACGGCACGCCGGCCAGCGGCCCGCGATGCAGGCCGGCATCGATCTCGGCCGCGCGTTTCCGCGCGCGCTCGGCCACTATGTCGGTGAAGGCGTTGACGACCGGCTCGGCCGCGGCGATCCGCTGGAGCGCCGCCTCGACCACGGCGGCGGCCTTCACCCTGCCGTGCGAGACCGCGCGGGCGATGTCGGCCGCCGTCGCGGCCTTCGACAGGGGGTCGCTCATGGGTGGAACACCGGGCCCGGCGTCAGCTCGTCGTCGAGCTCCACATCGAGCAGCGGCCGCGCGATCATCAGCGAGCGCTCGTAGTTCACGATCACGTTGGCACGGTACTCGGGCGCGATCGGCAGACCGATCGCCTTCGCCGCCTCGTCGACCAGGCGCGCGACGTCGGGTTTCTCCTCGGCCATGTTCCTCACTCTCCTCAGGCGAAGTGGCAGGCAACCTGCCGCGCGGCGCCGGCCGGATGCAAGAGCGGCGTTTTCTCGGCGCAACGCGGGGTGCCCCTGGGGCAGCGGCCGTAGAAGCGGCAGACCCGGGGATCGGGATCGATCGGGCTGCGCGGCTCACCGCCCAGCCGCAGGCGGCCGACGCGCCGCGCCGGATCGGCCTGCGGGATCGCCGAGATCAGCGCCTGGGTGTAGGGATGCTTGGGATCGGCGAAGACTTCCGCCGCCGGCCCCTGCTCGACGATCTTGCCGAGGTACATCACCAGCACGCGGTCGCACAGCAGCCGCACGACGTTGAGATCGTGGCTGACGAACAGATAGCTCATGCCGAGCTCGCGCTTGAGCTGCTGCAGGAGCTGCAGGATCACCACCTGCACGGAGACATCGAGCGCGGCGGTCGGCTCGTCGAGGATCAGCAGCTCCGGACTCACGGCGATGGCGCGGGCGATGCCGACCCTCGCCTTCTGGCCGCCCGAAAGCTGGTGCGGGAAACGCTGCAGCAGGTCGCGTGGCAGGCCGGTCTGATCGGCCAGCTCCTCGACGCGGCCAGCCAGCCGGGCGCCCGACAACCGCTTCAGCCGCCGCAGCGGGTCGGCGATGGCATCGGCGGCCGTGTAGCGCGGATTGAGCGAGTCGCCGGCGTCCTGGAACACCATCTGGATGCGGCCGCGGTTGGGATTGCCGGCGAAGGCGCGGGCCCTGAAGTCGGCAAGCTCGGTGCCGCCCAGCCGGATGCTGCCCGAGGTCGGATCGAGCAGCCGGTTGATCAGGCGCACCAGCGTGGACTTGCCGCAGCCCGACTCGCCCACCAGCCCGACCGTCTCGCCGCGACCGACGGTGAAGCTCACCTCGTCGACGGCGTGCAGCAGCGGCGGCGACGACGCGGGCCGGCTGAACGACAGGGCGCGCTTGAGCGGGCCCTGCTTGCGGCCGACCACGAAGCGCTTGGCGAGTTCGGCGACGTCGAGCAGCGGCCCGGGCGCAGCAACCGGAGCGGGCGCCGTCACAGCGGGTTCCAGCAGGCGACGAGGTGGCGGTCGCCGACGGTGCGCTGCGGCAGCGGCTGGGCGCAGGCGTCGGTGCGGCGCTCGCAGCGCTCGCTGTAGCGGCAGGGCGGCAGGTCGGCGCGGCGCAGGTCCGGCAGGCCGCCGGGGATCGAGGCCAGGCTCGCCAGCGAAGCGGTTTCGCCCGGGGTCGCGGCCAGGAGCTTGGCGGCATAGGGATGGCGCGGCCGGGCGAACAGTTCGCGGCCCGGCGCCGCCTCGACGATGTGACCGGCATGCATGACCACGATGCGATCGCAGTATTCGGCGGCCAGCGCCAGGTCGTGAGTGATGAAGATCGTGGCCATGCCCGACTCGCCCGCCAGCTCGCCGATCAGGTCCATGATGACGGCCTGCGTCGTGACATCGAGGCCGGTGGTCGGTTCGTCGGCGATCAGCAGCGCCGGCCGGCAGGCGAGCGCGATGGCGATCATGATGCGCTGGCACATGCCGCCCGACAGCTCGAACGGATAGGCCTCGGCGCGGCGCTCGGGATCGGGGATGCGGACCTTCTTCAGCATCTCGATCGCCGCCCGCGGCGCGTCGTTGCGGGTGGCGCCGCCGTGGCGCACCAGCACGTCGGCGATCTGCCGGCCGACGCGGCGGATCGGATTGAGCGCTGTGCGCGGGTTCTGGAAGATCATCGAGAGCTCGCGGCCGCGCTGCTCGGCGAGCTCGTGCTCGTCGAGCGCCAGCAGGTCGGCGCCGCCGAACATCGCGCGGCCGGAGGTCACCCGGCCGGCGGCGTCGAGAATGCCCATGACGGCGAAGGCCGTCACCGACTTGCCCGAGCCGCTCTCGCCGACCAGCGCCACTGTCTCGCCCCGCTCGACGCTGAAGCCGACATGCTCCAGCACCTTGACGGTGCCCGACCGGGTGCGGAACTCGACCGAGAGGTCTTCTATGGCCAGCGTCGGGACGGCGGTCATGTCCGCATCCTGGGATCGATGATGTCGCGCAGGCCGTCGCCCAGCAGGTTGAAGCAGAACACCGCCAGCATCAGCGCGAGACCGGGAAACAGCGCGATCCACCATTCGCCGGACTGGATGAAGTTGGCCCCTTCGGCGACCATGATGCCCCACTCGGCATCGGGCGGCCGCACGCCCAGGCCGATGAAGGAAAGGCCGGCGGCGTTCAGGATGGCGTAGCCCATGGTGAGCGACATCTGCACCATCATGATCGGCATGATGTTCGGCAGGACATGGCCCAGCAGCACGCGCGTCTCGCCGTTGCCGGAGAGCCTTGCCGCCTCGACGAAGCCCGCCTCGCGGCGCACGTTGGCCTCGGCGCGGGCGACGCGGGCGTAGAGCGGGAAGTTGATGATGGCGGTGGCGATCACGATGTTGATGACCTCGTTGCCGAGCGCCGCCACGATGCCCATCGCCAGCACGAACAGCGGGAAGGCCATGATGGTGTCGGCGAGGCGGCCGACGACACGGTCGGTCCAGCCGCCGAAGTAGCCGGCCGCCACGCCCGACAGGGCGCCCAGCAGGAAGGCGAGCACCACCGAGGCGAAGGCGATCGCGAGATCGAGCCGGGTCGCCACCAGCACGCGGCTGAAGATGTCGCGGCCGAGCTGGTCGGTGCCGAACCAGTGGGCGGCCGACGGCGGCTTCAGCGCCATGGCGGCATTGCTCTGCAGCGGACTGTAGGGCGCCAGCGCCGGACCGAAGATGGCCGCCAGCAGGAACAGGGCGAACAGGCCGAAGGCGAGCCCGGTGACCGGGTTCTCCGCCATCACGTAGCGGGCATGGCGCAGCAACGGCCGCATGTCAGGAATCCAGCCGGATACGCGGATCGACCAGACCGTAGAGCAGGTCTATCGTCAAATTGAGCGCCACGTACAGCACCGCCATGGTGAGGACGAAGCCCTGAACCGGCGCATAGTCGGACGTGATCAGCGCGTTCACGGCATAGAGACCGACGCCGGGCCAGGCGAACACCGTCTCGACCAGCACGTTGGCGCCGAGCAGGAAGGAGAACACCATGCCGAGCACGGTGATGACCGGCAGCACGGCGTTGCGAAAGGCGTAGGCGAAGACCACGGTGCGTGGCGCCAGCCCGCTTGCCCGCGCGGTTCGGATGAAGTCGCTGCCCAGCACCGCCAGCATCGAGCCGCGGGTCATGCGGGCAAGCGGGGCCAGCGAGAAGATCGCCATGGAGATCGCCGGCAGCGCGAGCTGGCGGAGCGCCCCCCAGAAAACCTCGCCGTTGCCGGTCAGCGCCGAGTCGATCAGGTAGAAGCCGGTGATGTGCGTGGGCGGCGACAGGAAGACGTCGAGCCGGCCGGTCGGCGCCGGCGCCCACTGCAGCAGGTAGTAGAAGACGTAGGCAAACAGCAGGCCGGTGAAGAACACCGGCAGCGACACGCCGGCCGTCGTCACGACACGGCAGAGATGGTCGATCCACGTCCCCTGCTTGACCGCCGCCAGCACGCCGAGCGGAATGGCGATGAAGACGGCAAGCAGCAGCGCCGCCAGGGTGAGTTCGGCCGAAGCCGGCAGGCGGGTGGCGATCTCCGCCACCACCGGCTGGCCGGTGCTGAGCGAATTGCCGAGATTGCCGCTCAGCAGGTCGCCGACATAGGCGACGAACTGCTCGGGCAGCGACTTGTCGAGGCCGAGCTTGGTGCGGATCTCGGCCACCGCCTGCGGGCTGGCGGCGAGGCCCGCGAAATAGGCCGCCGGGTCGCCGGGCAACAGGCGTGTCAACATGAAGGTGACGACGACGACGCCCACGATGCTGGGAATCGCCGTCGCCAGCCGCGACAGCAGCAGGTTCAGCATCTCCGCCTCCAGCGTTCGCGCCTAGCTCTTGGCGAGCTGGCGGTAGTCGAGCTGGCGGTGGAACCAGTAGCGGTAGCCGGTGACGTTCTTCTGCATCGCCACGTTGAGCAGCGGCTGGAAGAGCGGCACCCGCGGCACCTCCTCGAAGGCGATGTCGACGAAACCGTTGACCGCGTCCTCGTACTCCTTGCCCGACGCGAAGCGCGCCTTGTCGATCAGCGCGTCCATCTTCGGGTTCTGGTAGCTCATCGTGTTGAAGACGGCGTTCTGGCCGTGATAGCACCAGAAGAAGAAGTACTCGGGATAGTTCAGCCAGCCGCCGAACGAGTTGGCGATCATCGGCATGTTCTTCTTCAGGAGCTCGCCGCGCCAGTTGGCGCCCGGGATCTTGTTGATCGAGGCCTTGATGCCGATCTGTGCCAGGCTCTCCTGGGTCAGGATGGTCAGCGGCTCGTTGGTGCTGGCAAGGCCGAGGTCGAACGAGATCGTGGTCTCGAAGCCGTTGGGATAGCCTGCCTCGGCCATCAGTGCCTTGGCCTTGGCGATGTCGGTCTTGTAGCCGTCCTTCTGCGGCCAGACGATGCCCTTGGACTTGTTGTCGGCGCCGCCGAACAGCGGGATCGCCTGGCCGAACATCACCGAGTCCATGATCTGCTGATACGGCAGCGCCCAGGCCACCGCCTGGCGGACCTTGACGTTGTCGAACGGCTTCTGGGTCACGTTCATGCCGATGTAGGTCATCGCATTCTCGATCGGCGTGCCGACCACCGTGAGCTTGGGCATCGTGCGCAGCTCGGAGAAGTCCTTGGAGGGCAGGTCGAAC
The DNA here is from genome assembly GCA_964415585.1 of uncultured Reyranella sp. Classification (GTDB taxonomy): domain Bacteria; phylum Pseudomonadota; class Alphaproteobacteria; order Reyranellales; family Reyranellaceae; genus Reyranella. Next base: position 10,788 of record CAYQAY010000022.1, on the reverse strand, counting down.
GACAGGTCGGCGTCGCCGCGCTCGAGCAGGGCGCGGCGGTTTCCGGCCGACGGGATGATGCGCATGATGACGCGCCTGATCTTGGGCATCGGCCCGCTCTTCCAGTCGTCGTTGCGGACGTAGACGACTTCCTGGCCGGGCTGCCAGCGTTCGACCTTGTAGGCGCCGCCGGCCGCGGTGTTGTTCTTGCACCACTCCATCGCCCACGGGTCGGCCGCGGTCGCGTTCTTCTTGCAGAGCTCGGAGTTCATGATCACCGGCACCGGCACGCCGATGTCGGGCATGGTGAGCTTGTCGGCACGAATGAAGTCGACGCGGAAGGTGTGATCGTCGACGACGACGAACTGTTCCGGCTTTTCCAGGGAGCCCGCCTTCATCTGGAAGGTCGGGAAACCGCCCACGGTGACGGCGCGGTCGAACGACCACTTGACGTCCTTGGCGGTGATCGGCGTGCCGTCGTGGAACTTGGCGTCGCGGCGCAGCTTGAAGGTGACCGAGTTGGGTTTTAGATCCCACTCGGTCGCGAGCTCGGGTTCGAGCTTGGTGTAGTCGTAATGGTCGTTGCCGTTGGCGTCCTTCTTGGCGCCGTAGGTGATGAGTCGGTCATGCGTGTTCCACGACACCTCGTAGGCCGGCCGGTTGGCGCCGACGCCGTGGATGTCCATCGAGTTGGGCGGGCTTTCGTTGACGATCAGCAGGGTCTCGTTGCGCGCCTGCGCCTTGGCCTCGGACCAGATGGCCGGCGCGGTCGCGGCCGCGGCGGCGCCGGCGGCGGTGGTCTTGAAGAAGGAACGACGCTTCATTTTTGAGCCTCCAGTTTGCCTCTTCCCCGTATCGGCCCCTTGAAGGCAAGGACCGTGCCAACTCCCGCGCGTATCTGACCGCTGCATTCGTCGCCGGGCTTGCTACAAGGACTCCATGACAGCTCTGCTCGATCTCGGTGTTCACGCGCTCCGAAATGCCCATCGTTCCGGCAGACTCGATGTGCGCAGGACCATCGAGGAGGTGCTGAAGCGACTGCAACAGTCAGGTGACGACAAGATCTGGATCTCGCGTGCCTCCGACGAGGCGCTGAGCGCCCAGGCCGACGCGCTCCACCGGCGGCGCGAGGAGGTCGAGAGACTCCCGCTGTACGGCGTGCCCTTTGCGGTAAAGGACAATATCGACGTCGCCGGGATGGCGACGACGGCGGCCTGCCCGGGCTTCGCTTACGAGGCGAAGGAGTCGGCCGAGGTGGTGAAACGCCTGCTCGCGGCAGGCGCCATCGCAGTCGGCAAGACCAACCTCGACCAGTTCGCGACCGGACTGGTGGGCGTGCGCTCGCCCTATGGCGTGCCGAAGAATCCCTTCGATGCCGCCTACGTGCCGGGCGGTTCCTCCTCGGGGTCGGCGGTCGCCGTTTCGGCCGGACTAGTGAGCTTCTCGCTCGGCACCGACACGGCGGGCTCGGGCCGCGTACCGGCGGGCTTCAACAACATAGTGGGGCTGAAGCCCACGCCCGGCCTGTTCAGCAGCGCGGGCCTCGTTCCCGCGTGCAGGTCGCTCGACTGCATCTCGGTATTCGCGCTGTCCTGCGCCGATGCCGCCGCGGTGCTGGAGGTGGCGGCCGACGCGAAGACGACGCCGGCGATCGGTCCGGTGTTCCGCTTCGGAATCCTGAGCACGAAGGACGCAGAGTTCTTCGGCGACACCGCCTACGCCGCGCTCTACGCCCAGTCGATCGCGCGTCTGAAGGGGATGGGCGGCATACCGGTCGAGATCGACTACACGCCGTTCCGCGACGCCGCGCAATTGCTCTACAGCGGTCCGTGGGTCGCCGAGCGCACCGCGGCAGTCGGCGACTTCATGGAAAGGGCCGATGAAAAGGCCGGCGTCTGGCCGACGACGCGGCAGATCGTGCTGGAAGGCCGCAAGTACAGCGCCGTCGACGCCTTCGAGGGCCAGTATCGTCTCGCCGAGCTGAAGGCGCGCGCCTTCGCCGAGATGGAGAGCCTCGACATGCTGGTCGTGCCGACGGCGGGGACGATCTATCGTGTGGCCGATCTCGAGCGCGAGCCGGTGCTCTACAACTCGCATCTCGGCCACTACACCAACTTCGTGAATTTCTTCGGCCTGTCCGCGCTCGCCTTACCCGCGGGTTTTCGGCCCGATGGCCTGCCGTTCGGCATCACCCTGATCGCCCGGGCCGACGCAGAGCGCGCGCTGCTGGCGTTCGGCGCGAAATGGCAGCGCGCCGTGCCGCTGCCGCTCGGCAAGACCGCGAGCGCGCTGCCGCCCGTCGATGCCGATCCGGTCGTTGCCGAGGCGCGTGTGCCGATCGCCGTGGTCGGCGCGCACATGAGCGGCCTGCCGCTGAACGCCCAGCTCGTCGAGCTGGGCGGCCGGTTCGAGCGCGCGGCCAGGACCGCACCCCTCTATCGCTTCTATGCGCTTCCCGGCGGTCCGCCGCAGCGGCCCGGCATGGTGCGCGTGGACGAAGGCGGCGGCGCCATCGAACTCGAAGTGTGGAGCCTGCCCGCGGACAGCGTCGGCACCTTCCTGACCAAGATCCCCTCTCCACTCGGCCTCGGCAGCGTCGTGCTGGCAGACGGCTCGGCCATTCCGGGCTTCCTGTGCGAGGCCTACGCGACGAAGGACGCCCGGGACATCACTTCGCTCGGCGGCTGGCGGGCCTACCTCGGGACCCTCGCGGTCTGATAGGGTCCGCCCCTCGAGGAGGAACGAATCCATGAGTGGCAAGATCGCAGTCGTCACCGGCGCAGGCAGCGGCATCGGCCGTGCCTCCGCGCTCGCCCTGCTGAAGAACGGCTACAAGGTCGCGCTGGCCGGGCGGCGCAAGGACGCGCTCGACGAGACGGCCAGGATGGCAGGCAACAATGCGCCGAGCGCACTCGCCGTGCCGACCGACGTCACCAAGCGCGACGACATCGTGGCGCTGTTCGCCAAGGTCAAGGCGACCTGGGGCCGGCTCGACCTGGTGTTCAACAATGCCGGCGGCGGCGCTCCGCCGGTGCCGCTCGAGGAACTGCCCTACGAGACATGGCTGCAGGTCGTCTCGGCCAACCTGACCGGTCCGTTCCTGTGCACCCAGGAAGCCATGAAGATAATGAGGGACCAGAAGCCCAGGGGTGGCCGCATCATCAACAACGGCTCGATCTCGGCCCATGCGCCGCGGCCCTTCTCGGTCGCCTACACCTCGACCAAGCACGCCATCACCGGCCTCACCAAGTCGACCTCGCTCGACGGACGCGCCTACGACATCGCCTGCGGCCAGATCGACATCGGTAATGCCGTTACGCCGATGACGGAGCGCATGACCAAGGGCGTCCTGCAGCCGGACGGCTCGACGCGCGTCGAGCCGCGCATGGACGTCGAGGCGGTGGCCAACGCCATTCTCTACATGGACAGTCTGCCGCTCGACGCCAACGTGCAGTTCATGACCGTGATGGCGACCAAGATGCCGTTCATCGGTCGCGGCTAGCGTCGCTCAGACCTCGAGGCCGGCGCGGCGCAGGTCGGCGAGCAGGCTGGTGAGCATGCCATGGGTCTGCACGGCCCCATGGGCCAGCTTGCGGTGGGCGCTGGCCGGCACGATCACGCCCTGTCGACCGACGCGGTGGCACATCCCGGCTTTCTCGAGCGCAACCGCATGCCGCCGCACCGTCTCATAGGGCAGTCGCAGCGAATTCGAGATCGCCAGTATGCTGACCGGCCGGCGCTGATCGTCGGGCAACACTGACTGATGGGTCGCCATCGGGGTGTTGATGACGTGCTTGACGTTGGCCGTCCATATCGCGCTGAAGACCAGCCCCTTCAACAGATCTCCGTTCCAGAGGTCACCGAGCATCCTGATACCCGCAAGCAGCTGGCGGGTCGAGGCAGTGGCGATCAACATCTGGTCCCGCGTGAGTCTGCCCTGCCGAGGGCCCGATCTTGACGGCCCCCGGTAGTTCGCCAGCTTCGCCCGGGTGAGGTCGACGAGCATGCGCTCGGTGTTGAGAAAGCTCCTGCGCATCCAATCGGTGATCGAGCGACTCTTGAGCACGGCCGGAGCCACCGCGATCCCCTCGCGCATGGCAATGCATTGACCTGCGCGCACGAGTTGCGCGGCATGGCGGCGCACCGTCTCGTAGGGCAGGTTGAGACGGCGCGCGAGTTCGCGCACGCCGACCATGCCGCTGTCGGGCTCGTGCACATGACCGTACCAAACGGCCATGAAGACGAGCCCCGAGATCAGTCTGTCGCCCTGCAGCCGCGTGAGCAGATCGACACTTCGCAGGAAAAACTCCGACGAGAGACGCACCATCGGATAGGCATCGCGTGGAATCGCGGTTGGCTCATTTTGGGGAGCGGACTGGCTCATTTTGGGGATGCTAGGGCTTCGTGGGCCGCATGCAAGGCGGTAGTCCCTGCGCGGGGAATGCGCCCGGGTCGCAACGAGCATCCCGTCGTGTGGGGCGGGAGCGCGCGGCGGCCGAAGCGTCCTTCTGCCAATCGGCCTTTCGGCCGGCGAGGTGACCCACCACCGGACCGGACGGCAGGTTACGGGATCGGCACGTTCACGCCGGCCGCCGTTGACCACCTACGTTATTGCGACCGGTCATCGACGACGGCGTGGATGCCCCGAACGGCCCCTCGTTCAATAGCCTTCGTCGCCAAGATTGAGCAGCGGGAATGCCGAGTGCACGCCCGGCATGTTGGTCGGCAGGCTCTTGGCGATATAGCTCCCGTCGAGTTGCGACAGCGAGGTTACGCCGAGCAGGCCCATCACCTCCTTCACCTCCTCCTCGAGCAGCTCAATCACCCTTTCGATGCCGGCGGCGCCGGCCGCGGCGAGACCGTAGCAGTAGAGGCGACCGAGCCCCACCCAGTCGGCGCCCATGCAGATCGCCTTGACGATGTCGCTGCCGCGGCTGAACGAGCCGTCGACCGCAATCTTGGCGCGGCCCGCCACGGCATCGACGATCTCCGGCAGGACCTCGGCCGAGCCGCGGCCGTGATCGAGCTGGCGGCCGCCGTGGTTCGAGCAGTAGACCGCCCAGACGCCGTGCTGGCAGGCGATCTTGGCGTCCTCGCCCGTGCCGATGCCCTTCAGCATGAACTTCACATCGGGGAACCTCTCCTGCACGCGCTTGAAGTTGGCCCACGAGAACGCTGCCTGATGGTCCTGGCCGGTGGCCGAGGTGCGCCACGACTTCACGAAGCGCTTGGCGATGTCGCGCTCGCGGCGCGAGTAGACCTGAGTGTCGACGGTGATGCAGAAGGCCTCGTAGCCCGCATCCATCGCCTGTCTCACCCGATCTGCGACCCAGTTGTCGTCGCCGCGCACGTAGAGCTGGTAGATCTTGGGCGCTGCGCCGCCCTTCACGATATCCTCGAGCTTGAGCGTGGTCACCGAGCTGATCAGCATGGCCACGTTGCCAGCGCCGGCCCCCTGGGCGACGGTAATGCCACCGCCCGGCTCGAAGGATTCCAGCGAGCCCACCGGCGCCAGCATGACCGGCAGGCGAATCTTGCGCCCGAACATTTCCGATGAAGGATCGATCGTCGAAACATCGCGCAGGACGCGCGGCTTGAAGGCGATGGAGTCGAGGGCCATCCTGTTGCGGCGCAGCGTGGTTTCGGTTTCCGTGCCGCCGATCAGATAGTCCCAGATGTTGGGATTCAGCCGGATTTTCGCCGCTTTTACGATCTCGTGTAGCGTCACGAAGTCGCTCTCAAGGCCACTCGCCATCTGCCCTCCCAAGAGTCGCATCCTGTCGTCGGGCGGTTTCTTGCGCGTCCTCCGCGGCGCGTCAACGTGGCATCACAGTGCGGGAGCATTGACGGTGAGGGTCGAGGGCGATTTGATCTCCAGGCGGCGACCGCTCGGCGGAACCGGCAGGCAAAGGCCGGCGTATAAGCAAGAAGGGCAAGGGTGAGGATGATGATCAGACGCGCAATGACGACGGCACTGCTTCTCGGATTTGCCGCCGGTCCCGCCCTGGCGGCCGATCCGCTGCCCGTGATGAAGGAGACTCCGAGCCTCGTCGAGCAGGTGAAGTCGGGCGCACTGCCGGCCGTCGACAAGCGAATCCCGCAGCAGCCTCAGGTGGTCAAGAAGTTCTACGGCGGCGACGGTCCCGGCCAGCAGGGCGGCCAGCTCAACATGCTCGTGGCCAGCGCCCGCGACACGCGCCTCATGACCATCTATTCCTACACGCGCCTGATCGTCCACGATCCGGACTTCAAGCTGCGACCAGATATCCTCGAAAGCTACACCGACAAGGACGGAAAGGAGTTCACCTTCAAGCTGCGCGCCGGCCACAAATGGTCGGACGGCCAGCCCTTCACCACCGAGGATTTCCGCTACTTCTGGGAGGACGTCGCCAACAACAAGGACCTGTCGCCCTCCGGTCCGAACGTCGAGCTGCTGGTCGACGGCCAGCCGCCCAAGGTCGAGATCATCGACCCGCTCACGATCAAGTACACTTGGGAGAAGCCCAACCCCTACTTCATCGAGAGCCAGGCCCGCGCCGCACCGCTGTTCCTCTTCCGGCCTGCTCACTACCTCAAGAGGTTCCACGCCAAGTACACGCCCGAGGCCGAGATCATGAAGGCGGCCAAGGGGGGGCAGACGAACTGGGTGGCGATCTACCGCCGGCTGGACGTGATGTACGCCAATGACAACGTCGACCTTCCGACACTCAACCCTTGGGTCAACACGACGGCATCGCCGGCACAGCGCTATGTCTACGTGCGCAATCCCTACTACCATCGCATCGACGAGAAGGGCCAGCAGCTCCCCTATGTCGACCGCGTGATATTCACGGTCGCCGCCGCCAACCTGGTGCCGGCCAAAGCCGGTCTCGGCGAGGCCGATCTGCAGCCGCGCTATCTCAACATGCGCGACTATACTTTCCTGCAGAAGAGTGCGCAGACCTCGGGCGTCAAGGTCCACCTCTGGGAATCGGGCTCGGGCTCGCAGCTCGCACTCTTTCCCAACCTGACCGCGAACGACGAGGAGTGGCGCAAGCTGATGCGCGACGTACGCTTCCGCCGCGCGCTCTCGCTCGCCATCGACCGTGAGGAGCTGAACCAGGTCGTCTACATCGGACTGGCCAAGCCCTCGAACAACACGATCATGCCCCGCTCCGAGCTGTTCAAGCCTGAGTATGCGACCAAGTGGGCGCAGTACGATCCCAAGCTCGCCAACAAGCTGCTCGACGAGATCGGCCTGACCAAGAAGGACAGTCAGGGCATCCGCCTGCTGCCCGACGGCAGGCCGGCGACGATCGTGGTCGAGCATGCCTCGGAGGAGACCGAGGATTCCGACGCGCTCGCCCTGATAGCCGACAACTGGAAGAAGATCGGCATCAAGATGCTGACCAAGCCGCAGACGCGCGACAATTTCCGGCTGCGCACCTTCTCCGGCGAAGCCCTGATGACCGCCTTCGCCGGTGCCGTCACCGCGGTGCCGACGGTCAACACCAGCCCCAAGGAGTTCGCGCCGACCATGCTGGGTGGTCTGCAATGGTCGCGCTGGGGCATGTTCATCGAGTCGAAGGGGCGGCAGGGCGAGAAATGCGACATGGAGTCGGCCTGCAAGCTGCTCGACTACCTCAAGGAGTGGGAGACCGCCGCCACGCCAGAGGATCGTCGCAAAGCCTGGGAGAAGATCCTGGCGACCAATGCGGACGAAGTTTTCTCGATCGGCACGGTGAACGGCATCCGGCAGCCGATCGTGGTCGGCCCGAAGATCCGCAACGTGCCCAAGGAGGGTTACTACGCCTGGGATCCGGGCGGGTATATCGGCCTCTACCAGCCTGACACGTTCTGGGTCGCGCAGTAGAGTTCTACAACGCGGCAAGCAGGGACTTGAGCGCGGGCTCGATGCGGGCTCGCTGCTCCGCCGACGCCGGGGGCATCGGCGCGCGCGGCAGGCCGGCGTCGATCCCCTGCAGGCTCTGCGCGTAGCGCGTGCAGGCCGGCAGATTGTCGCCGACGGCCGCATTCCACAGCGGCAGCAGCTTCTCGTGCAGGGCCCTGCCCTGCGCGTGGTCGCCGCGCTGCACGGCATCCCACAAGGCGCGCACTGCCCGCGGCGCCGCGGTCAGGATGGCCGCGATGGCGCCATGAGCCCCCAGTGCGAAGGAGGAATAGAGGAGCGCATCTACGGCGCTGTAGATTCGGTTGCGGGGATCCGCACCGATCATCAGATCGGCGAACAACTTGAGATCGCCGGCGCTCTGCTTGACGCCGACCACGCCCGGCACGTCGCGCATGATGCGGATCAGCAGGGCCGGCGAGAGATAGGTCCAGGGAACAACATTGTAGATAATGATCGGCTGCCCTGTTTCCCCTGCGACGGCGCGGAAATGTTCGACCATCGCCTCGTCGTCAGGTCGGAAGAGATAGTGCACCGGCGTGACCTGGAGTGCCGCGATGCGAAGATCGCGCACCGCCTTGCCACGCTGAACGGCCGCCCGCGTGCTGTCGACGATGACGCCCGCCACCACGGGAACCCGGGCCGCTGCTGCATCGCAGGTCGCCGCCATCAGATCACGATACTCGCCGGACTCGAGCGCATGGCCTTCGCCGGTGCTGCCCCCCGCCGCCAGCCCATGGGCCCCTTCCGCGATCAGCCAGTCGACCTGTGGCTTGACCAGCTTCAGATCCATCTCGCCATCGCTGCGAAACGGCGTCGTCATCGGGGGGATGATGCCTCTCAGGTCCATTCTCTCGTCTCCTCACCAGGCGTCGATGTTCGGCCGCTTCTTGTGCGCATGGGCCGGCCGCGGCTTGGCCTCGAGCAGCGCGGTCGCGATCCAGCGCCGGGAGTCGGCGGGATCGATCACCTCGTCGACCTCGAAGTAGGTCGCAGTGCTGAGCGCCTTGCCGCGCGCATAGGCGGCCGCCACCATCTCGTCGAACAGGGCGCGGCGCTTGGCGGGATCGTCGATCGCCTCCAGCTCCTTGCGGTAGCCGAGCTTCACCGCGCCCTCCAGTCCCATGCCTCCGAACTCGCCGGTCGGCCAGGAAATCGCGAAGGCCGGTGCATGGAACGAGCCGCCTGCCATCGCCTGGGCGCCCAGCCCATAGGCCTTGCGCAGAACGATGGTGCCGAACGGCACGGTGAGGTTGGCGCCGGTGACGAACAGGCGCGAGCAGTGGCGGACCAGGGCGGTCTTCTCGATCTCCGGACCCACCATCATGCCGGGCGTATCGCAGAGGAAGAGGATCGGGATGTCGAAGGCATCGCAGAGCTGCAGGAAGCGCGCCGCCTTGTCCGAGCCGTCGCTGTCGATGGCGCCGGCGAGATGCACCGGATTGTTGGCGACGATGCCGAGCGGCTTGCCCTCGATGCGAGCGAAGGCCGTCACCATGCCCGGCCCGAAGGCGCGTCGGACCTCGAGCACGGAGTTCTCGTCGCACAGGGTCTCGATGACGCTGCGTACGTCGTAGACCCGCAACCGGTTCTCCGGGATGGCGCGGCGCAGCAGGCGCTGGTCGGCGGCACGCCACTCCGGCAGCACGCCCTGGAAATAGGAGATGTACTTCTTGGCGACCGCAACGGCCTCGGCTTCGTCCTCCACGGCGATGTCGACCACGCCGTTGGGGACCTGCACGTTCATGGGCCCCACCTCTTCGGGCGAGAAGACGCCGAGATTGCCGCCCTCGATCATGGCGGGGCCGCCCATGCCGATCGACGAGTTCCTGGTAGCGATCACGACATCGCAACAACCGAGGATCGCGGCATTGCCGGCGAAGCAGCGGCCGGAATTGATGCCGACCAGCGGTGCCACGCCCGAGAGCCGCCCGAAGATGTGGAAGGCCATGGTGTTGAGGCCTGCCACCGACTGCACGTCGATGTCGCCCGGCCGGCCGCCGCCGCCCTCGGTGAAGAAGACCAGCGGGATGCGCTGCTTCTCGACGATCTCGAACAGCCGATCCTTCTTGTGGTGGTTGTTCTTGCCCTGCGTCCCAGCCAGCACGGTGTAATCGTAGTGCGCGACGGCGACCCGGCTGCGCTCCGGCCCGAACAGAGAACCGTTGACCCGGCCGATGCCGGTGATGAGCCCGTCGGCCGGGGTTTTCTCGATCAGGTCCTCGACCGTGCGGCGCGTGCGCTGACTGGCGATCGCGAAGGCACCATATTCAACAAAGCTGTTGGGATCGACGAGGTCGTCGAGGTTCTCGCGCGCCGTGCGCTGGTTGGTCCTGCGCCGCCGCGCCACGGCATCGGGCCGCTTGCTGTCGAGCGTCATCGCCCGTCGCTCGAGATACTCCGCGAGGTCGGGCCGGATATGGTCGAGGTCGATCTTCTCTTCGGCCGCTGCCCCCTTCACCTCGACGTCGGCCTCCTCGACGAACAGCAGGGCATGGCCTTCGTAGATCGTCTCGCCAGCCTCGACCGCGATACGGCGCACGTAGCCGCGCGCAGGGCTGCGGATCTCGTGCTGCATCTTCATGGCATCCATGACGAGCAGCGCCTGGCCGGCCGCCACGGCGTCTCCCTCCTTTACCGCGAGGCTGACGACGGTGCCCTGCATCGGCGCCGGCACCGCCACCGTGCCTTCGGGCGCATCGTCGGGCGCGGGGGTTGTCGCCGTCTCGGCCCTCGCCTTGCCGAAGGCCAGCACGGCCAGCGGATCGATCGCATCGACCCGCGCCCCGGCCTGGCGGCCGGCGGGCGCAGCGGCAGCCGGCGCCGCGAAGTAGAGGCCGGGCTCGAGCTTGCCTGCCTTGGCGATCAGCGATGCCGCATGCTCGTCAATGAAGCGGGTATGGACCTTGTCGGTGCGGAAG
>CAYQAY010000021.1:0-68654 GCA_964415585.1 uncultured Reyranella sp. | reverse complement strand
CATAGGCGAAGGGGGCGGCGTCGGCGCGCATGCCGCCCCGGATGACGCCGCTCTTGCGGATGTCGTCGAGCGTGCCGGCCCACACCGGCGGACCCGCTGCCAGCAGGCCGGACACCACGGCAAGGCCGCTCAGAATGCTCTTCATGCGTATCCTCTCTCTCGATGACCGCAACAATATGCCCGCCGACGTGTCCCTTGTCGCGGCTCGCAGCGCGGGCCAAACTCCGCGCCGTTTTCGTAACCCGGAGGATCCCATGTCGAATGCCGCCGTGCAGTTGAAGCCGCAGGCCCAGCCCTCCGGCACCTACCAGCCCAAGGGCATGCTGATCGGCGGCCAGTGGGTCGGCAGCGCGTCCGGCCAGCGCATCACGGTCGAGAATCCCGGCAAGCGCACGGCGGTGGCCGAGGTCCCGCGCGCGGCGGCGGCCGACGTCGAGGCCGCGGTGGCGGCGGCGGAGAAGGCGTTCCCGGCGTGGAAGGCCGTCGTGCCGCGCGAACGCGGCAAGACACTGCTCAAGATCGCCGAGGCGATGGAGGCCCGCTCCGAGGAAATGGCCCGCACCATCGCGCTCGAGACCGGCAATGCGCTGCGCACCCAGGCGCGCGGCGAGGCCAGGCTGGCCGCCGACATCTTCCGCTATTTCGGCGGGCTCGCCTCGGAGCTCAAAGGCGAGACCGTGCCGCTCGGCGAGCACGTCCTCTCCTACACGCGCCGCGAGCCGATCGGCATCGTGGGCGCCATCATCCCGTGGAACGCGCCGGTGATGCTGGGCGCGCTCAAGATCGCGCCGGCGCTCTGCGCCGGCAACGTGCTGGTGATGAAGGCCGCCGAGGACGCGCCGATGGGCGTGCTGATGATGGCCGACATCTGCCAGGAGTTCCTGCCGCCGGGTGTCCTCAACGTCATCACGGGCTACGGTGCGGAGTGCGGCGGCCCGCTCGCCGAGCATCCCAAGGTCCGCAAGCTGTCCTTCACCGGCTCGACCGAGGTCGGCAAGGTGATCATGCGCGCCGCTGCCGAGCGCATCGTGCCGGTGTCGCTCGAGCTCGGCGGCAAGAGCCCGTCGCTGGTCTATCCCGACGCCGACGAGGACTGGGCGGTCGACGGCATCATCAACGCCATGCGATTCACGCGGCAGAGCCAGAGCTGCACGGCGGGCTCGCGCCTTTTCCTGCACGAGGACATCTTCGACAGCTTCCTGAAGAAGCTCGAGAAGAAGACCACGGCGCTCAAGATCGGCGACCCGCTCGACGAGGCGTCCGACATCGGCTCGATCATCAACAACAAGCAGTACACCAAGGTCTGCAAGTACGTGGACGAGGGCCTGAAGCGCTCCGATGCGAAGCTGGTGTTCGGCGGCCTGCCGCCCAAGGACGGGCCGCTCTCGGAGGGCTACTTCACGATCCCGACCGTGTTCGCCGACCGCTCCAACGACTGGCGCCTGGCGCGCGAGGAGATCTTCGGACCGGTGCTGGTGGCGATCCGCTGGAGCGACGAGGCCGAGGCGATCCGCATGGCCAACGACAGCCACTACGGACTCGCGGCCTATGTCTGGACGCACGACATCGGCCGCGGCCTGCGTGCCGCACATGCCATCGAATCGGGCTGGGTGCAGGTCAACCAGGGCGGCGGCCAGACGCCCGGCATGTCCTACGGCGGCTTCAAGCAGTCGGGCCTCGGCCGCGAATTCTCGCTCGAGGGCATGCTCGACAGCTTCACCCAGCGCAAGAGCGTGACGGTCAACCTCGCCGTCTAGGCGTTACGCCGGCACCTTCAGATGATGGTCGGTCGCGCCCTGGTAGGCGTGACCGATCCGGTAGACCGTCGCCTCGTCGAACGGCCGGCCGACGAGCTGCAGGCCGATCGGCGCGGCGTTGGCGTCGAAGCCGCAGGGCACCGAGAGCGCGGGGAGGCCCAGCGTGTTGAACGGCCGCGTGAGGCCGGTGAAGCTCGCGACCATCTTCAGCACCGCCGGACCCCCCTTGGTCTCGGTGTCCGTCTCCTCGATGGTGGGGAGCGGGAAGGGGATCGACGGGATCAGCATCGCGTCGACGCTCTCCATCGAGGTGGCCAGGAACTCCTTCACGAAATGCGCGCGCAGCCTGAGCGCGTCGATATAGTGCGTCGCGGGGATGAAGAAGCCCGCCTCCATGCGTGTGCGCACCTGGCTGGCATAGGGCTCGCCCGCTTCCATCCACGGCCGGTGCATGGCGGCCGCCTCCGACTTCACGATCACCTCGGCGGCACGATAGAGCGCGGTGAAGTCGGGGATCCTGGCCGGTACGATCGTGGCGCCGAGCCTGCCCAGCGCATCGGCCGCCGCCTGCACAGCCGCGCCCACCGACGCCTCGACGGGCACGACACCGTGCGGAAGGGCGAAGCCGATCCGCAGCCCCTTCACGCCGCCCGCCAGTGCCGCCTCGTAGTCCGGCACCGGCTTCTCGCTGCTGGTCGAATCCTCCGGATCGTGGCCCGCGACCACAGCCAGCACGCGCGCGTTGTCGCGCACGGTCCGGGTGAGCGGGCCGACATGGTCGAGACTCCACGAGCGCGCCAGCGCGCCGGCGCGGCTCACCCGTCCATAGGTCGCCTTGATGCCGACCACACCGCACGCGGAAGCCGGCAATCGGATCGAGCCGCCGGTGTCGGAGCCGAGCGCGCCGTAGGCCATGCGCGCCGCCACCGACGCGCCCGAGCCGCTCGAGGATCCGCCGGTGACGCGCGTGCGGTCCCAGGGATTGCGGCAATGGCCGAAGTGCACGTTGTGGCCGGTCGGTCCGGCGGCGAATTCCGCCATGTTGAGGAAGCCCAGCTCCACCACGCCCGCCGCATCGAGCCGCTCCAGCACCGTCGCCGTTTTCGGTGCCGTCCAGTTGCGGCGGATCGCGCTGCCGCCGGTCGAGACCTCGCCGGTGCGGTAGTACATGTCCTTGTGCGCCATCGGCACGCCGTGCAGCAGGCTGCGCCGCTTGCCGGCCGCTATCTCCTTGTCCATCGCGCGGGCCTGCGCCAGCGCCTGGTCCTTCTTCACACGGATGAAGGCGTTGGTGCGCGGCTGCCATGCCTCGATACGCGCGAGGCAGGCCTCGGTCGCCTGCACCGACGTGGTCTTTCCGGCGGCGATCGCGTCGGCCACCGTGCAGAGATCCTGCAGCGCGAGATCGATGCTCACTTGCCTTCCCTCGCCATCAGGCTCGCGAAGGCGGCGGGCTCGTCGTCGAAGGTGAGCCGCGTGCGCGAAGCCTCGAGCACGGCTCTGCAGAGGATGTCGACCTCCTGCTTCAGCTCGGCCAGGCGTTTCTCGTCGAATTTCGGTCCGTCGTAGTCGGGAGTCATGGTGTCTCCTCAGAACTTGAGCTGGCGCGCCGCGAGACGGGCGCGATCGTGGGCCGAGAAGGTCATGATCTTGCGGACCTTCTGGTCGAACTTCATGCCGACCGCCTCGGCACAGGCGGCAAGCGTGCCGCTCTCCGCCTCGAACAGGAAATGGGTGAAGACCAGCACCTTGTCGGTGAAGGCGGCGAGGCCGCTCATGACCACGGCGAGATCGCCCGCGCGCAGCGGCCGGCGATAATGGTTCAGCATCTCGACCACCACCGAGCCTTCCTGGCGCTCCTGCATCGCGGCGCGATCGAAGCCGAGATGGTTCCACAGCACGGGCGCGCCGTCGGAGTAGCGGCCGAACTGGTGGCGCGGCAGGAACTCGGAACGCTCGTCGCATTCGTCGGGGGTGATCTGCGTGCGGCCGACTTCGACCAGCCCGATCCCGGCCGCTTGCGCCAGCGTGAGGTCGGGGAGGTCGAGCGTGCCGACGCTGCGCGGCCTGGCGGCATGCGGCAGCTCGACGATGGCGGCCTCGGCGCGGGCGCGGAACTCGGCGGGCCATTTCTCGCTGCAGGCGATGCGCCGCCTGATCGTCGCCGCGACGTGCCCGCCCGCCGGGTTGCGCACCTCGTGATAGACCACGAGATGGCGCTCGCCGACCTCGACCGGCGCCGAGTGCACCTCGACCGGCTCGACGACGCGGAACTCGCGCAGGTAGCGGACATGGTCGTCGAGCGCGGCGGTGGTGGCGCCGGCGGCGCTCTGTGCGCGCGGCCCGAAGCCCAGTCGGGCCAGCAGGTGGGCCGACGCCTCGTGGGCGAACTCGGTGTAGAACTGGACGTTCAGATGGTCGTTCTCGTCGCACTGCCAGGTGTTCACGGCGGTGCTGAAAGTCGGGATAAGGCCGGGACTCGACACGCTACGGGCTCTCTGCAATCTGTGGATGACTGCCTAAATGGCCGAAAAAGCCCCAAGAATCGACATTTTCCGTGCATTCCGCTCTTGCGGGGGATCGATTCGTGGATAACCTTGGCGCCGTCAACGTCGGCCCTGAGGGCGTCAGGACGACGGTGGCGAAAACGAAAAATGTAAGGGACCCCTCAACATGGCTACCAAACCCTCCGTTCCTACCGTACCGCTTTCCAAGGTCGCGGCCGAGCTCGCCGAGAAGACCGGCATGACGAAGAAGGACGCCACCGGCGCCCTCGACGAATTCGTCGGCTTGGTCGTGCGGCACCTCAAGAAGGGCAACAAGGTCCGCATCACGGGCCTCGGCATCCTTCAGGTGCGCAACCGTCCGGCGCGCATGGGCCGCAACCCGGCGACCGGCGAGGCGATCAAGATCAAGGCCTCCAAGAAGGTCGCCTTCCGCGTCGCCAAGGATCTCAAGGAAGCGATCTAAGTCCGTCCTCGACGGGAAGAGATCGGGCGGGTCCCGGCACGAGCCGGGCCCGCCCTTCTTTTTGGGCGAGCCCGGCTCGTGCCGGTCTAGTATAGCCGGAGTGCGTCACCCCCGGGCATGAGCATCTACGTCTTCCTCAAGGTCCTCGTTCAACTGATCATGCCGCCGGCGTCGTTGGCGGTCGCCGTCCTGGCGTGGCTGGGCCTGCGCTGGGCCGGCCTGCGCCGCCTCTCGGCGATCGTGCTGGGCCTTGCGATCGCCCAGACGATCGTCATGAGCCTCGGGCCGGTCTCGGCGGCGATGCTGGTCGCGCTCGAGGAGCGGGCGCGCCTGCTCGGCGCCGACAGGCCGCCGGCCTGCTGCTTCGACGCCATCGTCGTGCTGGGCGGTACGATCGTCCCCGCGGCGCCGCCGCACAGCGTCGAGCCGCATCTCACCGACGCGTCCGACCGGATGTGGCACGCCGCCCGCCTGTTCCATGCCGGCGTCGCTCCCAGGATCATCGTGAGCGGCGGAAACTTCGTCGAGCAGGAGGGCGGGCCCGCGACCACCGAGGCCGAGGCGATGCGCCGCTTCCTGATCGCGCTCGGCGTGCCCGCCGACAGGATCGTCTCCGAAGGCCGGTCGCTCAACACCATCGAGAACGTCCGAAACGTGCGCGAGATCGTGAAGGGCGGACGCGTCCTGATCGTGACTTCGGGCTTCCACGTTCCCCGCGTCGCCGGACTCGCCGAGAAAGGTGGGCTCGACTTCGCGGTGGTCGGCACCGACTGGCAGATACCGTCCGAGGCCGGGCCGTGGTGGGACGTCTGGCTGCCCTCCGCCGGCTCGCTCGGCTGGTCCAACGTCGCGCTCAAGG
Organism: uncultured Reyranella sp.; assembly: GCA_964415585.1. Lineage (GTDB taxonomy): Bacteria > Pseudomonadota > Alphaproteobacteria > Reyranellales > Reyranellaceae > Reyranella. Next base: position 63,068 of record CAYQAY010000021.1, on the reverse strand, counting down.
AGATGCTGGCGCTCGCCTTCGACCGCCGCGGAGAGAGCCTGAAACGATGACCGCCTTCCGCCTCGACCGTCGCGCCGCGTTGGGCCTCGCATCGGCCACCCTGCTGCTGCCGCTCGCACGACCGGCGCGGGCACGCACGCTGGAGAGGCTCGTCTTCCACACCGACTGGCGCGCCCAGGCCGAACACGGCGGCTACTACCAGGCGATCGCCGCCGGCCTCTATGCGAAGGCCGGCATCGAGTGCGACCTGCGCCAGGGCGGGCCCAACCTCAACATCGGCCAGCTCCTGCTGACCGGCCGCGTCGACATGATCATGTCGAACAGCTTCGAGGCCTTCACCTACGTGCGCGAGGACGCGCCGTTCTTCACCATCGCCTCGATCTTCCAGAAGGACCCGCAGGTCCTGATCGGTCATCCCGACACCGGCTTCGACACGTTCGAGGACCTGAAAGGTCGCACCCTGCTGATCGGCAGCGGCGGCCGCGTCACCTACTGGCCCTACCTGCGCAGGAAGTACGGCCTCAGCGACTCGCAGCTCCGACCCTACACCTTCAACATGGCACCCTTCCTCGCCGACAGGAACGTCGTGCAGCAGGGCTTTCTCACCTCGGAGCCCTACTCGATCGCCCAGGCGATCGGTCGGCCGCCGCCGCTGCTGCTGATCGCCGATGCGGGCTTCAGCGCCTACCAGACCACCATCGCGATCTCGCGCAAGCTCGCGGGCGAAAAGCGCGACCTGATCCAGCGCTTCGTCGACGCCACGCTCGAAGGCTGGGCGCAGTATCTCAAGGGCGGCCCCGCCATCGAGGCGGCCAATGCCCTGATCAAGAAAGCCAACCCCGAGCAGACCGACGACCGCATCGCCTACGCGATCAGGCTGCTGAACGAGCGCGGCATCGTCATGTCGGGCGACGCGCTCACCGGCGGCATCGGCGCCATGAGCGTTGCGCGCTGGCAGGGCTTCTACCGCTCGATGGTCGATGTCGGCGTCCTGCCGGCCGGCCTCGACGTCGGCCGGGCCTACACGCTGGATTTCGTGAACAAGGGCATCGGAAAGCCGTAGGAAGAGGAGAGGGGCATGTACCAGGTCAACGAAGAGCACCGGATGCTGCGCGAGCTGGTGAAGAAGTTCGTGGCGAACGAACTGATGCCGCTCGAGAAGAACGTGCTCGACCGCTTCGCCTCGGGCCAGCCGGCATCACTGTCCGACGAGGAGAACAAGAAGCTCTTCAAGCAGTGCAAGGAGCTCGGCCTGTGGGCGCTCGACGTGCCGGAGGAGGTGGGCGGCGCCAACCTGCCGAGCGTGGCGCTGGTCGGCGTCAACGAGGAGCTGGGCTACACCTGCGTGCCCTTCACCTTCCCGCCCGACTCGCCCAACCTGCACATGCTGCTGGCCACGGCCAACCCGGAGCAGCGCAAGAAGTACCTCGAGCCCTACGCCGCGGGCGAGACCAGCTCGGCCATCGCCATCTCCGAGCCCGGCGCCGGCGGCGATCCGGCCGGCATGAAGACCAAAGCGGTGAAGGACGGCAACGACTGGGTGATCAACGGCCGCAAGATCTGGATCAGCCGCATCGCCAAGGCCGATTTCACCATCGTTATGGCGGTCACCGATTCGAACCTCGGCGCGCGCGGCGGCATCACCGCCTTCCTGGTCGACAAGGGCACGCCCGGCCTCGTGGTGGCACGCGCCATCCCGATGCTGGCCGGCCAGCGCACCTACGAGGTCGTGTTCGAGGATTGCCGCGTCGCCGAGAGCCAGGTGCTGGGCCGTATCGGCGCCGGCTTCGCCCCCATGCAGCTCCGCCTCACGGTGCGCCGCCTGCAGATGGGTGCGTGGTGCATCGGCATGGCGCAGCGCGCCCTCGACATGCTGGTCGAGCATGCCAACCAGCGCGTCACCTTCGGCCAGAAGCTCGCCGACCGGCAGGCCGTCCAGTGGTGGGTGGCCGACGCCGCCATGAAGCTGCATGCCTGCCGCCTCATGGTGATGGACGCCGCGGTCAAGCAGGACGAGGGCCGCGACGTGCGCATGGAGGCCTCGATGATCAAGGTCTACGCGACCGAGATGGCAACCGAGGTGATCGACCACGCCCAGCAGGCGTTCGGCGCCATGGGCGTCACGCAGGAGCTGCCCCTCTCGATGATGGCCCAGAAGGTCCGCACCATGCGGGTTTACGAGGGCCCGTCCGAGGTCCACCGCATGGTGATCGCCCGCCGCATCTTCGGCGGCCGCTGACGTATCGGCGTTGACAGCCGGAGGCGCAGGGACGGATCATTTTTCAAAGGGAGCCGCCGTCATGACCTACACGCTCGACGCCTTCGTCCACGATACGCGAGCCGCTCTCAGGGCCGAGTCCGGTCCGGCGGGCCGCCAGAAGGTGCGCGCGCTGCTGGAGAAGCTGCTCGCCGACAAGGCGTTCGTCGACCAGGCGGTCGGTCCCGCCGCGCCGATCGGCACGCGCAAGCTCTACGAAGACAAGGAACTCGGCTTCGTCGTGCTGGCGCACTGCAATCCCCGGCCGCACAGGAGTCCGCCGCACGACCACGGCGCCTCGTGGGCGGTCTACGGCCAGGCCGTGAGCTACACCGACATGACCGAGTACCGTCGCCTCGACGGCGGCGACGGTGCGGGCGAAGCGAAGCTCGAGAAGGTCCGCAGCTACCGCCTCGAGCCGGGCCAGGCCGGCGTCTACGATGTCGGCGCCATCCACGCCATCGACTACCCCGAGGGCAGCCGCTTCGTGCGCGTCACCGGCCGCGACCTCGACCATGTGCGCCGGCTGAAGTTCGACATGGCGGCCGGCAAGGCCATCGCCATCGAGAGCGCGACGGCCGGCGCCGGCTGATCTGGAGCGTTCTAGCGGGCGGTCCGTCGCTTCGCGGGGTCGGCCGTCCGATCCGGCGCCGATGTGACCTGGGCCGAACCGCCTTCCTTTATGAACTCGTCCGCCGCGACCGCGAAGTTCAGGTTCTGGCCCACCGTCATGATGAAGGTGGTGATGCCGATCAGGTTGCCGCGGGCGTCGAACAGGCCGCCGCCCGAGGAGCCGGGAGAGACCGGGGCGGAGGTCTGCAGCAGCTTGTTGCCGCGCATGGTGCGTTTCGACGAGATGACGCCGTCGGCCGCCGTCAGCTCCAGCCCGAACGGCGCGCCGATCGTCACCGCGCGCTCGCCGACCTTGACGTCGTCGTAGGCGCGCACGCCGACCCAGTGCGGCAGCTTGCGGTCGACCTTGAGAACGCAGCGATCGGCTTCGGTCTTGCCGGAGACGACCTGCGCCTTCATCTCCTCCTTCTCGCGGATCAGCCTGACCTCGTTCTGGTCGCCGACCACGTGGCAGTTGGTCAGCAGCGTGTCCTCGCTGACCGCGACGGCCGAGCCCTGGCCCTTCCTGACCTTCACGACGTAGACGGCGCCCGACACTTTCTCGAACACTTCGTCCGTGCGGAGATCGGGGCCATCCTTGGATTCGAGCTTGATGCCTTCGATCTTGCCGTCGGGATCGCGCTTGCCGGCCTCGGCTGCCGGAGCGGAGGACGGTGAGAAAAGCGGATCGTCGTCGGGCAGGCCCATGCTTGCGAAGGGGAACTCTTCGAGCTTGGGCTTGGGGAGCGCCGTCGCATTGAACTTGTTCTTGACGCGCAGGCTGTAGGCCAGTGCCGTGAGCATGACGCCGTCCTTGGCGACATTCGACGCCGGCATCGAGATGCCGGAGAGCACCATGCCCGACGAGTGGCAGATCGCTCGTGCGACGCTCACCGTCTCGAACACGCGGCCCATCAGCACGAAGCCGTCGTCGAGTTTCACCCAGGCCGTGGTGCCGGCGTCCATGCGCTGCAGGTTAGTGCCGAAGATGGGGCAGCTCGACGCGCCGTAGTAGACATGGACGAAGTGCGAGACCTCGCCGTCGGCGTAGTAACTCAACCTGGCGGACTTGTTCTGGGGCGGCGAACGCTCGACGAGCGCAGCCGGAATGCCGACCTCGAAACCGATCGCGTCGTCGCGCAGGATCGCCCAGCCGAAAGAATCTCGCTTCCTGAGGCCTTGCCGGACGAGTTCGACCTTCTGCTCCGATGTCAGCTCGTCGGTGACCGGATACTTCTTCGACTTCTGCCACGACTGCATCGCGGCCTTGGGGTCGGTGGGCACTGCCTTGTCGAGACCGATGCCGAGATGGCCGGTCCAGACCAGGGCATGCATCACGTCCGCGGAAGAAATCTCCTCGATGGGCACCGTGCCCACCCACCGGTACTTGAAGGCGCCATGCTTCCATTGCGCCTGGGCGCCGATCGAGAACAGCGTCCAGGACAGCAACACGGCGGTCGCAACGAGCGGCAGCAGCAGGAAGCGGGAAAACCGGAAGGCGGGCATCGCGGTACCTCGGCCCGCATCATCTCCCATGCAATCGGGGCGGCCCACCGGGCGATTGTATCAAGTTCTTCCGCGCCTCCGCGGACGGTTGGCGTCGCCCCACTTCTCCATCGCATCGAGGATCGGGCCGAGCGTCCATCCCTTCCGTGTGAATGAATATTCCACGTGCGGCGGGACCGTGTTGTGGACGGTGCGCGACACGATCCCGTCCTGCTCCAGTGCGCGGAGTTGCAGGGTCAGCATGCGCTGCGTGATGCCGGGCACGAGGCGGCGCAGCTCGTTGAAGCGGCGCGGCCGGTCCTTGAGGTGGAACAGGATCGTGGGCTTCCAGCGCCCGCCGATCACCTCGACCGTCGCCGTCACCGGGCACCAGGGGGCCTTGGTCTCCGCCATCGCATGCTCCTTGCGTATCCATGTCTGAAACTAAGTATAAAAAATGTGCGTACTTATGAAGGAGGTACCGCAATGATACGGGAGATCCGGTTCTTTTACGGAGGTCGGAATGTTCGTCGTGATGGGAGCCACCGGACAGGTGGGCGGCGCGGTGATCGAGGCGCTGAAGCAGCGCAGACAGCCTGTGCGGGCGGTCGCGCGCGATCCGGCGCGGGCGGCCCATCTCGGCGTCGACACCGTTCGCGGTGACGCATCGGATGCCGCGACCCTTGCCGACGCCCTGAAGGAGGCGCAAGCCGCCTTCGTGATGCTGGTGCCGCCGCCCCAGGCCGCCGACGTGCTGGCCGAGTCGCGCGCCATGGCGGCAACGATCGCGGCGGCCGTGCGCGCCGCCCGGGTGCCGCACCTCGTGGCGCTCTCCTCGGTCGGCGCCCAGCTCGCCTCGGGCACCGGCATCGTGCAGGCGCTGCACGGGTTCGAGACGGCGCTCGCGGGCGCCGCGCCCTCGCTCGTCTTCCTGCGGCCGGGCTACTTCATGGAGAACTGGGCGGCCCTGCTGCCGGCGGCCCGGGAAGGGGGCGTGCTGCCCTCGGCCCATGACCCGCTCGATGCCAAAGGCGATGTCGTCTCGGCCCTCGATGTCGGCCGCACGGCAGCGGCGCTGCTGTCCGAACCGCAGCCCGGCACGCGCATCGTCGATCTCGCAGGGCCGGCGGAGTACTCGGCGGTCGACGCGGCCGCGATCCTGTCGAAGCTGCTCGGCAAGTCCGTGTCGGCGGTGCCGATGTCGCGCGAGGAGCAGATCGCGGGGCTTCTCGCCGCCGGTCTGGGCGCCGACTATGCCGCCCGGCTCGCCGACCTCGACGAGGCCGCCAACGCGGGCCGCATGGCGTTCCCGCCGGGCGGCAATCTCCGTCGCGGCACCGTCACGCTCGAAGAGGCCCTGAAGCGTTTCGTGAGAGGTACGACGGTCCGCTGATAAGCCGACGGGGGCGGAGCAAGCTTCCCTCCCGGGCGCGTGCGGCCCTCTGATCAGGCGAGCCTGGCCGCCGCCCGCTCGTTGGCCGCAGCGCGCTTCTGCAGCATGCCCTGAATGCGTTCCTTCAGCCGCTTCACGCGCTCGGGCCCGGCCTTCTCCGGGCTGCCCGAATCGAAGGGCGGCTTGGGGTCGTACTCGAGGGTGAGCTGGATCGACTTGGCGACTTCCTCGCCGGCCAGTTCGGCCGCCAGCGTCAGCCCGAAGTCGATGCCGGCGGTGACACCGCCGCCCGAGATCCGGTTGCGGTCGCGCACCACGCGCTCGGCGACGGGGATCGCGCCGAACGCCGGCAGGTACTCGCGCGACGACCAGTGGCAGGCCGACCGGTAGCCCTTGAGCAGGCCGGCCGCACCCAGCACCAGCGAGCCGGTGCAGACCGAGGTGACGTAGCGCGCCTTCCCGGCCTGCCGGCGCAGGAAGGCGAGCGTCTCCTCGTCGGTCATCAGAGCGACCTGACCGCCGCCGCCCGGCACGCAGATCACGTCGAGCTGCGGACAGTCGGCGAAGCTCGTGGTCGGCACGATCGAGAAGCCGGCGTCGGTCGGCACGGGATCCTTCGTCTTCCAGATCATGTGCAGCTTGGCGCCGGGCACGCGGCACAGCACCTGGGCGGGACCGGTGGCGTCGAGCTGCGTGACTTCGGGAAACAGAAGGATGCCGATGTGGATCGTGTCTGCCATGGGATGTCTCCTTGTTCTCCGCCGACGGTACGCCGGATCGGGGCTTGGCAGAAATGACAAATCAGGCGTATTTTCTGCCAATGCGCATCTCCATCCTCGCCTACGAAGGCTGCCAGCTCCTCGACGTCGCCGGTCCCGCCGCGGTGTTCGGCGCGGCCAACGAGGGGCGGGCGAAGCCGGTCTACGACGTCGCGATCCTGTCGCCCGACGGCGGCCTCGTGACGACGAACTGCGGCGTCGCCCTGCAGAGCCGGAAGATCGGCGGCAGGGTCGGCGCCTGGGCCGACACCTTGCTGGTGGCCGGCGGTTCGGCCGGCCTGAAGGCGGCGATGCAGCGCGAGGACGTGCGGCGCTGGTTGCGCAAGGCCGCCCCGAAGGCGCGCCGCTTCGGCTCGGTCTGCACTGGCGCCTTCGTGCTGGCGGCCGCCGGTCTGCTCGACGGCAAGCGGGTGGCCACGCACTGGGCGAGCTGCGCGCGTCTCGCCGAGCGCTATCCCGCGCTCACCGTCGACGCCGACGCGCTCTACGTCACCGACGGCAAGGTCTGGACCTCGGCCGGCGTCACCACCGGCATCGACATGGCACTGGCGCTGGTCGAGGCCGATCTCGGCGCCGCCACCGCCAACCTGATCGCACGCCACTTCGTGCTCTATGCGCGGCGGCCGGGCTACCAGTCGCAGTTCAGCCCGCTGCTGCAGGCGCAGACCGCGGCCGCCGCGCCGTTCGCGGGCCTGGTCGACTGGATGCAGGACAATCTCGACAAGAGGCTCGACGTGCCCGCACTCGCCGCGCGCGCCGGCCTCTCCGAGCGCAGCTTCTATCGCAAGTTCACCGACGCCACCGGCAAGACGCCGGCACACTTCGTCGAGGGCCTGCGACTCGACGCGGCGCGCACCCTGCTGGCCAAGGGAATGCCGCTGAAGGCGATCGCGGCCAGCGTCGGCCTGCGCTCCTCCGCGCGCCTCGGCCAGGCCTTCGAGCGCCGCTTCGGCATGCCGCCGTCGCTGTTCCGGGAGATGCATGCAGCGTAGCTGCGCAACTCATATACAGGCTTCGAGATTCCATCGAGACGTTAGACAGAGCGAGGCCACAGCATCGACCGCCATGATTTGGGCTTTTCAGTCTCCAAGTGCTGTGGCTTTGCAGTCTTCAAATGCTGTCGTTGTGCCAAGAGACGACGATGTGGATAGCGCAGAATGAGCGAAGCCCACGGTATGGTGAGGCGGTCTTCGATGACTCCCGGCAGACCCCTTTCAGGAACTGTCAGCAGGAGTCTGTATTCGACAATGAGGCCTCCGGCATCGATCCTTGCTGTGATGCTCGACTTCTGAACGTCTTGAGTAGGGATCTCGTTGCGAAGATCATTCTCGACGGAGCCAAGGGAGCCTTCTGCATGCGAGACGAACGCAGAACCTCCTCCGAGTGCTGCAATCAGCGACGGCAAGTTGATCCCGTTGAGCCGGACCTGAGGAAAGTATGCTGAATATCTTGGGTGGTTGAGAAATCCTTCGGGAAGACGTGTAGAGTAGCTAGGGTCCACGATGAAGCCGTTGGCGTATCCGGTTGTGAGGCGGACGAAGCCGCTTCGCGAGTAGGCATGCAGTGCGCCGCCCTGGTCGATCGAAGCGAAGTCCAATCGGAGCCCTTCCGGCAGCGATTCCGCTCGGGGTGGATAGGAGAGGTTTCTGCCCTCGTCCAACGTCGGGAGAGGCACCTCGAAAAGGGCGGTGCGCGTGATCGCATCTACTTCAAATGAGATGTCGACGCGAGAGTCCTTGCGCTCACGTCGGGCCGACGAGTCATCGAGTGCATCCAAGATTGCGGAAAGTCGGACGTTGATGCTGCCGTCCGAGACATCGACTTCCAAGGTCCAGTCAAAAAGCGCTCCCTTCCTGTGGACTCCGTCAAACGACCACAAGTGACCGCCTTGCCCTGCAGCTTGAAGGCGCGCGCCCACCGGCGAGGAGGATTGCAGTGTGGCCAGGATGGCCGCGGCGATCACGGCCGGGATCCTGATGTGAGGTCCTGCGTTCGTGGGAATCAGGAAGCCAGAAGCCGGGTCTCGATCGGCCAGCGATGGCGTGAGGACCATCGTCTCCGGCCCGTCACGGAATGAGACTGTCAGAGAATCATGCCGTCGGAGCAGGAAAGCGTCCAGGCTATCGTCTGTGCACCCCATGCGCCCTGCGGGAACGATCTGACCAGCTAGATCGACACGGGCATCTCGCAGGTGCACGACAGCGCTCCAAGGATCAGGCGATTGCAAAACTAGCACACGTGAATAGCCGGATAGGCGCAGGCGGTGGTCTTGACAATCAGACGTATAAATCCTATATTTGTCCGATTCCCTGTCCACGGAGTCCACCAGCAGGAAAAACCAGCCGAAAGGAGGAGTGACGAAGTGAAATCGGGAATGTCTCGTTTCATGAGACATCGATAGGCCGGCGCCAACGGAAAGAGCGAAGGAGAATCAGCCGGTTGGAGAGCCTGCCGGCGATAGGAACAGACGGCCAAGTCGTTTTTTTATTTTTCGCATTTCACGCGACTCTCGGTGACACCGGCAGCGGACAAGAAGTTTGGCGTTAGCGTCCGGGCAAGAGTCCGCTTTTGCGGGACATCGGACATCCGGACACGATGACGAAAGCCTTGGTGATCAAGGGTTTGCGGCGACAGGGCGGGACATGTCCGGGGCGGGTTGGCGTATTTGAAAGAGTCCGCTTTTGCCGGACATGCAGGCGGGGTCAGTGCCGCAGCCGCAGGCTGCTCAGCACGAGAGCGGCGACCGCGAAGCCGGCGGCAAGCCAGAGCGCGGCGAGAGAGGCCGCAGCGGCACCGCCGCCCGAGAAGTCGAACAGGCCGAACACCAGCGCCACCATCGCGGCGCCCATCGTCTGACCGAGCGTGCGGGCCGACGCGATGATGCCGCCGGCGCTGCCGCTCCTGTCGCGCGGCACGGCGTTCATCATCAGGCGGTTGTTGGGTGCGGCGAAGATGCCGAAGCCCATGCCGCAGAGCACGAGCCGCCACACGATGTTGGCGGCCGACGGGTCGGCCGGCAGCAGCGCCAGCAGGATCAGGCCGGCGGCCATCGAGGAGAGGCCGATCGTGCCCAGCAGGCCCGCATGGTGGCGGTCGGCAAGGCGGCCCGCGATCGGCGCCACGCCGGCCAGCGCCAGCGGCCAGGCGGTCAGCAGCAGGCCGGTCGCCGCGGCGTCGCGGCCGAGGACGGTGTGGAAGAAGAAGGGCAGGCTCACGAACGCGAGACCCTGCGCTGTGAAGGTGCAGGTCGAGGCCGAGATCGAGAGCGAGAAGATCGGCCTCGCGAACATGTCGACCGGCATCATCGGGTGCGCGAGGCGGCGTTGGCGGCGCACGAACAGCGTGCCGAGCAGCGCTGCGGCGGCGAGCTCGGCGGCGATCACCGGCAGCGCGTGGCCGTGGCCGGCGCCGTCGATGCCGAAGATGAGAAGACCGAAGGTGGCGCCCGACAGCGCCGCGGAGAGAATATCGAACGGCCGCTGCTCGTGCGTTGTGATGGGCAGGAAGCGGCCGGAAAGGAGGAAGGCGAGCAGTCCCAGCGGGACATAGACGGCGAACAGGATCGGCCAGCTCGTGATGGCGAGGAGCGCGGCGCCGAGGCTGGGGCCGGCGGCGAGCGAGGTCGCGACGACGGTGGTGTTGAAGCCCAGCCCGCGGCCGAGGGCGGCACGCGGGTAGATGGCGCGGACCAGGGCGGGCTGGATCGCCATGATGGCCGAGGCGCCCAGCCCCTGCAGCGTGCGCGCCGCGATCAGCCAGGAGAGCGAGGGCGCCAGCGCGCAGCCGATCGAGGCCAGCGAGAAGACGACGAGTCCCCAGCGGTAGACGGTGCGATAGCCCACGATGTCGCCCAGGGCGGCCACCGGCAGCAGCATGACCATCAGCGCGATCTGGTAGGCATTGACGATCCAGATCGAGCTCTCCGCCGTGATCGCGAGGTCGGTCGCGATGTAGGGGAGCGCCAGGTTGGTCATCGAGTTGGAGAGCACCGCCATCGAGAGCCCGATGGTGATGGTCGCCACGGCAGCGAGCCGCCGCGGCCCCGCCGGCATGCCGTCGGCGGGCGTCGGTCCAGGCGTCGCTCCGGCCGTCACTGAGGAACGGTCAGCTCGTCGCCGCCGACGGTGGTGCGCTGCATCAGGCGCTTGTACTTGACGGAATCGTAGTAGGTCGCGCGATGGAGAACGGCGCGGTTGTCCCACACGATCACGTCGCCCTCGCGCCAGGCGTGGGAAAGCATGAACTCCGGCTGCTCGGCGCGCTGCGACAGCTCCCAGAGGATCGCCTTCGACATCGGCTCGGGCCAGTCGAGGATGCGGCCGGCGTGGGCGCCGATGTAGAGCGCGCGGCGGCCGTTGATCGGGTTGTCGCGGAACAGGCGCTGCTTGACCGGCGGCAGCTCGGCCAGCGCCTTGGCGCTCAGGATGCCCTTCTGCACGCGGTCGCGCGAATGGGAGAGGGCATGCTCGGCGACCAGCGGATGGATCGTCGCCTGCAGCGCCGGCGGCAGGGCGTCCCAGGCGGCACGCATGCTGAGGAACTCGGTGTTGCCGCCCTCCGGCGGGCAGATGCGCGCGGTCAGGATCGAGCACAGCGAGGGGATGCGCTTGAACGAGGAGTCGGAGTGCCAGAAGTAGTTGGCCTTCTGGTAGATCATGCGCATGTCGTCGGGCGGGATCGGCTCGCCGGTCATGATGTCGAGGTTGGACTGGCGCTGGAACTTGGTGCCGGCCGCCGGGTTGGCACTCAAGGTCGTCTCGAGCGGGCCGAAGTTCTCGCTGAACTCGATCTGCCTGTCGTCGTCCATCGCCTGGTCGCGGAACAGCAGCACCGAGTGCTCCTCGAAGGCGGCGCGGATCGGCCCGAACTCGCGCGCCGAGAGCGGACGCGTGATGTCGATACCCGAGATCTCCGCGCCGAACAGCGGATGGAGCTTCCGGACCTTGAAAGGAGGCGTGTTGCGCATCAGTCGACGCCCTTCAGTCGACAATCGCCTGGTAGGTGAGCACGCGCAGCTCGCGGCGGATTGGATAGGTCGAGGAGGGCATGAGCTGGGTCAGCAGCACCACGGCCATGTCCTCCTTGGGGTCGATCCAGAAGGCGGTCGAGGCGGCGCCGCCCCAGGCATACTCGCCCGGCGTGCCGGCGATGAAGGCCTTGGCCGGATCGATCATCACCGAGAAGCCCAGCCCGAAACCGATGCCGGTGTAGGTCGATTCGGAGAAGCGCGGCGTGCCCATGTCGGCCATGTCGCCCTTCAGGTGGTTCATGGTCATCAGCTCGACCGTCTTGCGGCCGAGCAGGCGCACGCCGTCCAGCTCGCCCTTGTTCAGCATGAACCTGCAGAAACGGAGGTAGTCGGATGCAGTAGAAACCAGGCCGCCGCCGCCGGAGTTGACCTTGCGGGGGCTGAGGTAGCGGCTCTTGGCGGGGTCGTCGATCAGGTCGAGCTTGCCGCCGGCTCCGGCGGCGTAGTTGGCGGCGAAGCGGTCGTGCTTGGCGGCCGGCACGTGGAAGTCGGTGTCGACCATGCCGAGCGGATCGATGACCTTCTCCTTCAGATACTTCTCGAAGGGCTGGCCGGAGATCACCTCGACAAGATAGCCCAGCACGTCGGTCGAGACCGAGTAGTTCCACGCCTTGCCGGGCTGGGCGATCAGCGGGAGCTCGGCCAGCCGCTCGACGAGCTGCTTCAGGCTGGTGTCGGCGGTCTGGAAGTCGACGCCGTTGGTCTTGTCGCGATAGGCCGCGTCGACCGGGTTGCTCTCCATGAAGCCGTAGGTGAGGCCCGACGTGTGGGTGAGCAGGTCGCGGAAATTGATCTCGCGCTCGGCCGGTACGGTGTCGATCTTGCCGCGGCTGCCGCCGGTCATGACGCGCGGATTGGCGAAGGCGGGGATGAACTTCGAGATCGGGTCGTCGAGCTGAAAGCGGCCCTCCTCGTAGAGCATCATGACGGCCACGGAGGTGAGCGGCTTGGTCATGGAATAGATGCGGAAGATCGTGTCGGGGCGCATCGGCTTGTTGCGCGCCACGTCGGCCTTTCCATAGACCTCGGCGAAGGCGAGCTGGCCCTTGCGCATGACGCAGGTCACCATTCCGGGCAGCTTTCCGCTGTCGACCCAGCCCTTCATCCACGTGCGCACGCGGTCGAGCCGCGCTGCGGAAAGCCCGACCTGTTCGGGAGTGACGAGCGGCAGCGTGTCCATGGCGATCCTCCTATAAGCCTCGCTAGACTAGCCCAGGAAAGCCGGTTTCAGACACGCAAAAGACGGGAGGGAGCAATGGCGAGATTGTGCGAGGGACGGGTGGCGATCGTGACCGGCGGCGCGCGCGGCGTGGGCCGCGAGCATTGCCTGATGCTGGCCGAGCACGGCGCCAAGGTCGTCGTGAACGATCTCGGCGGCGACCGCACCGGCAAAGGCAACGACGTCGGCCCCGCGCAGCAGGTCGTGAACGAGATCAAGGCCAAGGGTGGCGAGGCGGTGGCCAACGGCGACGACGTCTCCGACTGGAACGGCGCCAAGCGCATGATCGACCAGGCGGTCTCGACCTTCGGCAAGCTCGACGCCGTTGTGCTGAATGCCGGCATCCTGCGCGACCGCATGCTGGTCAACATGAGCGAGGACGAGTGGGATGCGGTCATCAAGGTGCATCTCAAGGGCACCTTCGCGCCGGCCCGCCATGCCGCGGCCTACTGGCGCGACCAGGCCAAGCTCAAGGGCGGCCCGGTCGATGCGCGCATCGTCACCACCACCTCGGTTTCGGGCATCTACGGCAACATCGGCCAGACCAACTACGGCGCAGCCAAGGCCGGCATCGCCTCGTTCACGATCATCGCCGCGCGCGAACTCGGCCGCTACGGCATCACGGTGAACTCGATCTCGCCGTCGGCCTTCACGCGCATGACCGAGGATCTGCGCGAGTACACCGAGGAGGACAAGAAGCGCCGTGACCCCAAGTGGATCGCGCCGGTCGCGACCTGGCTGGTGAGCGAGGAGAGCCGCGAGGTGACCGGCCGCGTCTTCCAGGCGGGCAACGGCATCTTCGCGGTGGCCGAGGGCTGGCACAAAGGCCCCGAGGCCGAGCAGGTCATGGATCCGCGCCAGGCCGGCAAGGTGCTGGGCGAGCTCGCCAAGAAGGCGCGCAAGAACGCCGGCATGAACGGCCTCGATCTCGATTAGTCGTCACCAAGCGTAAGGAGTAGCAAATGACCAGAATGAACCGCCGCACGGCGATGACTGCCGCCGCCGCTGCCGCGCTGCTGCCGGGTGCCGCACGCGCCCAGGCATGGCCCGCCAAGCCGATCCGCTGGGTGGTGCCCTACACCGCCGGCGGCCTCACCGACTCGGTGACGCGGCTCACGCTCGAGAAGATGAACGTCGGGCAGACCTTCGTGGTCGACAACAAGCCCGGCGCCAACTCGCTGATCGGCGCCGAGATCGTCGCGAACGCTCCACCCGACGGCTACACGTTCCTGACCGTCATCGCGGCCCATGCCGCCAACAAGACGCTCTACGAAGGCAGGCTGAAGTTCGATCCGGTCGCCAGCTTCGCGCCCGTCTCGCTGGTCGGCATTGCGCCGATCATGATCCTGGTCAGCAACGACATGCCGGTGAAGACCGTCGGCGAACTGATCGACTACGCCCGGAAGAACCCGGGCAAGATCTCCTTCGGCTCCTCGGGCGTCGGCGCGGCGGCCCATCTCACCAGCGAGCTGATCATGCAGGTGACCGGCACCAAGATGGTGCACGTTCCCTACAAGGGCACGGCGCCGGCGCTCAGCGACCTGATGTCGGGCAACATCCAGATGCTGCTCGACGTGCCGATCGGCACCATGAGCCAGGTGAAGGCCGGCAAGGTCCGTGCACTCGCCATGATGTCGAAGAACCGCGTGCCCGGCGCCGACGATATCCCGACCATCGTCGAGTCGGGCGGTCCGCTGATCGAGTCCTCGAGCTGGGTGATGTTCCTGGCACCAGCCGGCACGCCGAAGGACATCGTCGACAGGATGGGCGGCGCCGTCGCGACCGCGATGAAGGACGAGGCCTTGCGCAAGCGGCTGGCCGAGCAGGCCGTCATCCCGGTCGGCGCGACGCCTGCCGAGACCGCCAGGTTCCTGGCCGACGAGGTCGAGAAGTGGCGGAAGGTGATCACCACGGCCGGCGTCAAGGTCGAGTCCTGACGCCGCCTCGATGATTTGCCGCGCGGCGGCCGGTCAGTTCGCGGCGAAGCAGTAGAGCAGGCCGGCGCCGCCGGTCGCGACCAGCGAGGCCGCATCGCAGGCGCGCGACGGGTGCGAGGTGTTCCACGACTTCGAGGCCTCGTCGTCGCGCAGGCCCATGCGATCGGCATGGCCGACCATGGCGTTGCCTTCGCCGCTCTTGGTCCAGTTGCCGCAGGTCATGTCCTTGTCGGGCGGGAAGGCCGTGCCGTCGGCCTGCGTGCCGGTGAGGATGTCGTGCTGGTTGGTCGTGTAGAGCCGGCTCGGGACGAGCCGGCCGGTCTCCGCGACGATGGTGTCGGCGGCGATCTTGTTGTTGGGCGAATGGAGGTCCTCGACGCTCGCCGCGATCTGCACGCCTCGGGCATTGACCCACGGCCCTTTGCCGATGCGGTCCTTGGCGTTCACCGCCGTCGCCCCGCCGACCGCCTGCGTGCTGAGGTAGGCGCGCCAGGTCTTGGCGCCGGCGCCGGCCTTGGTGGCGAGCGCCTGGCAGTGCCGGTCGGCGCCTTCGAGCCCGCCATAGTTGGCGCCCTGCGGCCCGCCGACGCTGGTGACGAAGAAGGTCATGTCGGGGAACTGCGGCGGCGGCTGCTGCGCCGACGACGTCGATGCCAGGCTGGCGACGACGATCGCCGCAGTCGCGAAAAGAGCCGATCGATACCCGGTGCGCATCTGGTTTCTCCCCCTGTCTTGCTTGTAGGGCGCTCCATCCTCGCTGCGGCGAGGTGTGGACCAAAGTCACATTCCTGTGCGTGGAACATGAAAGGCCGATCCGCCCCGCACTGCCTGTGCAACCTCGGCACTTTACTCGCGCCGCGCGGTGTCGTTTGCTAGCACGATGGTTTCGGCCCTCAGCCTGTCGAACGGTCTGACACTTATGTTCGCGGCGCTCTGCCTCTGGACGATGGCGGCGCAGTCGCGTGGCGGCACGACCAGCCTCGGCCGGCTCGCGCTGCCCGGCGGGTTCGCGTTGCTCGCGACGCTGATGCTCCTCGCTGGCGTCTTCGAGTCGAGCATTCTCTACGACGTGCTCTGGTTGATCGCCTTCGTCGTCGGGTCGGTGATCGGCCGCATCCGTGGCTGGATGCTGACAGTCGGGGCGAACAAGGAGTCGGGTTTGGTGTCGCTTCCCGCCACAGTCGATGGCTTGGTCGTCGCCGCCGTGCTGGCGATCGTAGCGGGTGTCGACTTCATCTCGTCGATGCTCGGCAAGGCGATCGTCGAGCCGGGCTACCTCGCAGCCGCCAGTGCGTTGTGCGCCGGCTTCCTGGGCTACCGTGTCCTGGTCATCGTGCTCCGTGCCGTGCGGCCGGCGCGGACCGAGATGTCCTGGCCCGCCTGAGGGTCGGCTCCTAGAGCTTCGTCAGGGTCTCGAGCACCCGCGGCTGCGGCCAGGTCCAGCCGATTGCGCTCTCGTAGGCGCGCATCGCCCGCAGCACCTTGTGGTCGGCGCGCGGCGGCCCGATCAACTGCAGGCCGACGGGCAGGCCGGCCCTCGTGAGGCCGGCCGGCATCGAGGCGGCCGGCTGACCGGTCAGGTTGCAGGGAAGCGTGTAGGGGGCGCCTTTTGTCCAGCGCGGGAAGGCGTCCGAGTTGTAGAGCGTCTCTACGGGCGACGGCGCCGTCGGCGTGACCGGTGCCAGCAGCAGGTCGTACTTGGCGTGCCAGAGGGCAAGATCGCGCGCGAGCTTGCTCTTCGCCTCGTAGGCCTTGGCATAGTCGGCGAGGGTGACCGCGAGGCCCTTCTCGGCGATCGCTCGGAAGCCCGGATCGAGCTTGCCGTGGAGCTGCGTCGGGATGTTGCGCAGGCGCACGCCGAACTGGCCGATCCACAGGGCCTCGAACTGCGGCTGCAAGGGATCGATCATCGGCCCGACATCCTCGACATGGGCGCCGAGCGCCACGAAGTGCTTCGCCGCCTGGGCGACGAGCTCGCGCACTTCGGGATCGGCCTTCACGTGGCCGAAGTCGAGGCTGAGGCCGATCTTCCAGCCACGCACGCCGTCGTCGAGGCCGATCGTGTGGTCGCGGGGATCGCTCGGCAGCGACCGCCAGTCGCGCGGGTCGTACCCGGCCAGCAGGTTGAGCGCCGTCGCCGTGTCGAGCACCGTGCGCGACAGCACGCCCTGGCTGATCACATCGGCGAAGGGCGCATCGGCGGGATGCTGGGCAATACGGCCATAGGAGGGCTTGAGCCCGACAAGGCCGGTGTGCGCCGCCGGAATTCGGATCGAGCCGCCGCCGTCGTTTCCGTGGTTGAAGGGATTGATGCCCGCGGCCGTCAGCGCCGAGGCGCCGCCCGACGATCCGCCGGGCGAGCGACCGAGGTCCCAGGGGCTGCGGGTGGTGCCCTGCAATGGCGAGTCGGTCAGCGCCTTCCAGCCGAACTCCGGAGTCGCGCTTTTTCCGATAAGAATTATGCCATGGCCCTGCAACCTGTCGGCGACCGGCGCATTTTCCTGGGCGGGCGTCTCATCGGTCGAATGCGACCCGTAACGGGTCGGCCAACCCTTGACGTTCGTGGTGTCCTTGATCGAGCTCGGCACACCGTCAAATGCGGAAAGTGGTTCGTTCCTTTGCCAGCGGGCTTCCGAAGCCTTTGCGGCAGCCTTCGCCCCCTCGGCGTCGACGAGCACGAAGGCGTTGAGATGAGGTTGCAGTTTCGATGCATGTACCAGCATCGCGTCGACAACCTCGACTGGAGAGGCTTCACGACGCGCATAAAGATTTGAGAGTTCTGCTGCGGAAAGCCAGTCGAATGCGGAAGCAGACATGCGTTTTTTGTCGGTTCTCGACAGTGGATCGATGTTCCACATTGGGAAGGTGAACGCAGTGTCGACTCTGATTTCTCGCAAGTCGAGAGCGTATTGGAGGGGTGCGTGATGATGGAAACAACAACCGCGCTCGTAGCAGCAGGTGCAGCCTTCGGGCTCAGCTACATGATCGGCCGCTCGATAACTCTGTCGATGCTTCTGGTGTCGCTTGGCGGCTTGGTGAGCGGCCTGGCCTTCGCAATCCTCTTCTTTGTGGCCGCCGTCACCGTCGGACACTTCATTCCCGGCCTGCTGGAGCCTTGGATGATCGGCGTGCACTTCATCGCGTTGGCCGCCATCGCGCCGCTCGGTGGGGCTGCCATTGCGGCGCTCACGCACTGGCGCGTCGAGCGTGCCGACGCTGCGCGCCTGCCGTTCTAGGCGGGTCGAACGTCCGCGAAACGGGCACCTTTCCCCGGTCGGTCTCCCGACGTTAAGCTCCCCGCCCACGAGGGGAGGCAGGAATGGTCGAGGTCAAGCTCGGCGCCGGCACGGCCGTGCGCATCGAGGAGAGCTACGAGCCGAACTTCGCCGCCAAAGCCTTTTTCCCCGACTGGGACCCCGCTGTCGTCGATCGCCACCGCGGCTGGCTTGTGCCCGCCCACTACGACGAATCGACTGCCTTCCTGAAGCTCAGTGTCCATAGCTGGCTGCTGCGCGTCGGCGGCCAGACGATCCTCATCGACACCTGCGTCGGAAACCATAAGCCCAGGCCACACCGGCCGAAGTGGCATCTCATGGAGACCAAGTACCTCGAGCGGCTGAAAGCGGCCGGCGTCGAGCCCGACCGGGTCGACATGGTCATGTGCACGCATCTTCACGTCGACCATGTCGGCTGGAACACGAGGCTCGAAAACGGGAAGTGGGTGCCGACTTTCAAGAATGCCAAGTACATTTGGAGCAAGGCCGACTACGAGCACTACCTGGAGATCGACGGCGATCCCGAGACCGGCCCAGCCAATGCCGGCTCATTCCGCGATTCCGTGCTGCCGGTCGCCGAGGCGGGCTTGATGCAGGTCGTCGACGGCGCCGCCCAGCTCGACGAGAACCTGAAGATCGAACCGGCGCCCGGCCACACGCCCGGCACCATCGCCATCAAGTACGAATCGCGCGGGGAGAAGGCGCTGTTTTGCGGCGACATTCTGCACCATGCGCTTCAGGTCTATCACCCCGAATGGAACAGCTTCGCCTGCGCCGAAGGGGTGGGTGCGCGCAAGAGCCGGCGCGCGGCGCTCGAGCATTGCGCCGGCAGCGGTGCACGGCTGATGCCCTGTCATTTCGGTGCGCCGTTCAGTTGCCACATCGACCACAAGGGGAGCGGCTTCGTGCCGCGCTTCGACGGTAAGTTCTAGGAGGAGGCAGAGATGATCTACGAAATGCGAGTTTACAGGTGCGTGCCGGGCCGTCTGCCGGCACTGCTCAACCGCTTCGCCACCATCACGCTCAAGATCTGGGAGAAGCACGGCATCAAACAGGCCGGTTTCTTCACGACGCTGATCGGCGAGTCGAACCAGGAGCTGACCTACTTCCTGCAGTGGGAGTCGCTCGCGGAGCGCGAGAAGAAGTGGAACGCCTTCGCCGCCGATCCCGAGTGGCTGTCCAAACGCGCCGAAACCGAGAAGGATGGGGCCATCGTCGAGAACGTCGCCGTCCAGATGCTGACACCGACCGCTTTCTCCTCGGTCAAATAGTCAATCGACCTCGAGGGCGGCGTCCTCCGCAAGCTGGCCGACGGCGGCGCCTGACCCTGCGCGAAGTATGCTAGGGTTTCGGCAGGGAAGGGAGGCAACAAATGCAAAGAAGGACTTTCGTGGGGGCGGGCTCGATGGCCGCGCTCGGAACCCTGGCCGGCATCCCGGCGTACGCTCAGAAGATCACAGGTGATGCCCGCATCCTGTGCGGCTTCCCGCCGGGCGGGACGGCCGATCTGCTGTGCCGCATCCTTGCCGACGCGGTGAAATCGGAGATCGGGCAGAACGTCATCGTCGAGACCAAGAGCGGTGCCAGCGGCTTCATCGCCAACGAGACCGTGGCGACGGCGCCGGCCGACGGCCGGACGGTCGGTCTCGCCGCGATGGCGGCGATGTGCGTGTCGCCGGTCATGCCGGGACAGAAGCTGCCGATCAATGTCGACACCGACCTGACCCCGATCGCGAACATCGCCGGTGTCTACAACATGCTGGTCTTCGGCAAGCAGGTCCCATTCAAGACGGTCCCCGAGATGATCGCCTACGCCAAGGCCAACCCGGGCAAGCTCACCTACGCGTCGGCCGGCAACGGCACGTCGCAGCACCTGGCCGGCGAGCTGTTCAAGAAGATGGCCGGCGTCAACATCGTGCACGTGCCCTATCGCGGCGGCGCGCCCGCCATCCAGGACATCGTCGCCGGCAACGTCCAGATGATGTTCGGCAACATGCCGGAATTCCTGGGCCAGATCGGCGGCGGCAACCTGATCCCGATCGCCTTCGGCTCGCCGCGCGTCTCGCCGCTGTTCCCCAACCTGCCGCTGATGTCGACCTACCTTCCGGGCTACGAGGTCGTGAACTGGTTCGCGATCTTCGGGCCGAAGGGCCTGCCGGCCGACCTGGTCGACACCTGGAACAAGGCGCTGCGCGGCGCGGTTGCGAAGGCCGACGTCCAGAAGCGGTTCGTCGAGAACGGCATGGACACCGTCATCGGTTCGCCGCAGCAGCTCAAGGACACGATCGTCGCCGACCGCAAGAAGTGGCAGGAAGTGATCCAGTCCGCCGGCATGCGGGCGGACTGACTGGGCGCGACGGCATGGCGCTCGCCACGACGGTGCACGGGACGCTGCACTACGATGTCAGCGACCAGACGGCGCCGTGGCAGCCGAAGCGGCAGCCGATCTTGTTCCATCACGGGATCGGTGCCAGTTCGGGGATCTGGGCCGGTTGGCGTCCTGTGCTCGCCGACGCCTACCGCCTCGTCAGCTTCGACATGCGCGGCTATGGCCGTTCGAACGTTCCGGCGGCCGAGTTCGAATGGTCGCTCGACCTGCTGGTCGACGACCTCTTCGCTGTGGCCGACGCCGCGGGGCTGTCTCGCTTCCACCTCGTCGGCGAATCGATCGGCGGCACGGTGGCGCTCGCGGCGGCGCTGGCTCGGCCCGGCCGTATCGCGACGCTGACCGTCAGCAACGGCGCGCATCTGGGTGCGTCGATACGGCGTGTCGAGGCGTGGCGGCGCCAGCTCGACGAGGGTGGCTCGAAAGCGTGGTCGGATGCGTTCATGCGTGACCGGTTCCACGACGATGCGCTCTCGCCGGACCGCCGCGCCTGGTTCGCATCCGAACAGGAGAGATGGTCGCGCGACTCGATCCTCAACGCGCTCGCCGTGCTGGTCGGCACCGACCTGACGCCGCGGCTCGGGGAGATCGCCTGCCCGACGCTGCTGCTGCATCCCGACGGCAGTCCGTTCATTCCGGTGGCGATCATGGCGGACCTGCTGGCGCGCCTGCCCGATGCACGGCTGAACGTGTACGCCCGCTCCCGCCACGGCCTGCCGTTTTCGCATGCCGCCGAATGTTCGCAGGCGCTGAGGACCTTCCTGGACTCGCAGCCGACGGGTTAGGCGGGCGCGAGGCGCGTGCGTGCCGCCAGCCGCTCCCGGTCGGCTTCGGGACGGATGAACAGCAAGCCGATCAGGCCGCCCGCCACAAGCAGTCCGCCGAGGATCACGAAGCCGTGCTCGTAGCCTGCCTGCCGGCTCGCCGCGCCCTGGATCACCCTGCCCATCGCCCAGGGCGCCAGCACGCCGGCCGAGGTGTAGATCGAGGTCGCGATGGCCAGCAACGCTGCGCGCTGCGCCTGCGGTGTGAGCTCGCTCACGATCATCGGCGTTACGACGAAGATCGAGCTGCCGATGGCGCTGCCGACCACCAGCAGCGCAACCTTGAAGCCGGGCTCGGGGACGAGGGCGATGAAAGGCAGGATGCAGCCGCCCAGCACGACCGTGGCAGAGGCGAAGGCACCGCGGCAGACCCGGCTCGAGACGCCCCTGGTCTTTAGGCGCTGGGATACCCAGCCGCCGGCCAGCACGACCAGCATGCCGAAAATCCAGGGCAGAATGAACAGGTTGCCGCCCATTGTCTGGCTGTAGCCCAACCCGTCGACCAGATAGGCCGTGAACCAAGTGAGGCCGAGCGCCAGCCCCCAATAGCTGGCGAAGGCCGCGCAGCAGACCGCGACGATGCTGGGGCAGGTCAGCAGATGACGATAGGGCACGCGATCGTGGCCGTCGGCCGGCGCAGCGACCGGCGGATCGATCAGCGTGCCTTCACGGCCGAACGCCAGCCACAGCGCCGCCCACAGCAGGCCCACGATGCCCAGGGCGCCGAACGCCCAGTGCCAGGAATAGTTCACGATGATGAAGTTGAGCGCCGGCACGGCCACGATGACGCCCAGTGCCGAGCCCTGCGCCACGATCGCCGTCGGCACGCCGCGCAGCGGGTCGGGGAACCACTTGTAGAGGGCATGAAGGGCGATCGGGCCGGCCGGCCCTTCGCCGGCGCCGAGCAGGATCCGGCAGACGACGAGCGTCTCGAACGTCACCGTGGCCAGCATGGGGAACTGCACCAGCGACCACGCGATCGCCATGGCGAACAGGAGATGGCGCGTCTGCACGCGGTTGGCCAGGAAGCCGCCGGCCACGCCCGCCACGGCGAAGAGGAAGAAGAAGGAGGAGCCCAGGAAGCCGAACTGCTCGTGCGTGAGGTTGAGCTCCTCCATGATCGGCTTGGCCGCCAGGCCGACAACGACCTTGTCGGCAAAGTTGATCAGCATGAAGAGGAAGACAAGGGCGGTGATGCCCCAGGCGCCGTTCAGCGGCCTGTCGTTGGTTTGCACGATGCATCCCTCCCGATAGCAAAAGGGGCGCCCCGAACGGGCGCCCCTTACTACGTCAGCTTGCGGAGCTCAGCCCTTCACGTGCGGGCACTTGCCTTCGCTCATCGGACGGAACGCCTCGCTGCCCGGCACCGTGGCGAGCAGCTTGTAGATGTCGTCCTTGCTCTTCGACTCCGACGGCGACTTCACCTGGAAGAGGTACATGTCGCGTTCCAGACGGCCGTCCTCGCGCAGCTTGCCGTTCTTGGTCATGACGTCGTTGACGGGCAGCTCCCGCATCTTGGCCATGACGGCCTTGGCGTCGTCGGTGCCGGCGGCCTGTACGGCCTTGAGGTAGTGCAGCACCGAGCTGTAGGTGCCGGCGGTCAGCATGCTCGGGATCTTGTCGCGCTTGGCGCGGAAGCGCTTGGTCCAGGCGCGGGTCTCATCGTTCATGTCCCAGTAGAAGGACTCCGAGAGCACGAGACCCTGCGCCACCGGCAGGGTGAGGGCCACGACGTCGGTCGAGAAAACCAGCAGACCCGCCAGCCGTTGGCCGCCCTTGGTGATGCCGAACTCGCCTGCCTGCTTGATCGAGTTGATCGTGTCCTGGCCTGCATTGGCGAGGCCGATGATCTTGGCCTTCGAGGCCTGGGCCTGCAGCAGGAAGGACGAGAAATCCTGCGTGCTGAGCGGGTGCTTGACGCCGCCAACCACCTTGCCGCCCGCTGCGTTGACGACGGCTGTGACGTCGCGCTCGAGCGCATGACCGAACGCATAGTCGGCGGTGAGGAAGTACCAGGAGTCACCGCCACCCTTGACGATCGCCGAGCCGGTCACCTTGGCGAGCGCGTAGGTGTCGTAGACCCAATGCGCGCCGGTCGGCGAGCAGGCCGGACCCGTGAGGTCGGCCGACGCCGCGCCGGTTATGATGTCGATCATCCCCTTTTCCTGGGAGATCTTGCGTACCGCCAGCGCCACCGACGAGGTGCCGAGGCCGGTGATCATCTTGACGTTGTCGACGTCGTACCACTTGCGGGCGATCTGCGCGCCGACATCGGGCTTGGTCTGATGATCGGCGGACAGGATCTCGATCGGCCGGCCGAGTACCTTGCCTCCCATGTCCTCGACGGCCATCTGGGCCGCCTCGACGCCGCCCAACGTCAGGTCTCCATAGACACCGGAAAAGCCTTCGGTCACGCCGATGCGCAGAGGCACGGGCGCCTGCGCCTGCGCGACGGCCGCGAGGCCGATCGCCGCCAGGCCGGCGACGGCCGCGGCAGCGCCGGCGAGCCGGACGGTATTTCGAATTGTCATCTGACAGCCTCCCAATTGCGGTCCCCGAACCGCCTTCGGCAAATCTAGCCTCGTCGTGGCGACAATGCCAACCGTTACGTGACGGCTGGACAGTCACGCCAAGCTCCGCTTAATAGCCGCGGGGGGTCGATGAACGAAGAAGTCATTCTAGAAGCCACCGGGCTCACCAAGGAGTTCAGGGGGTTCGTGGCGGTCAAGAACGTCGACCTGCGCGTTCGTCGTAACACGATCCACGCCCTGATCGGACCCAACGGGGCCGGCAAGACGACCTGCTTCAACCTTCTGACTCATTTCCTCGTTCCGACAGCCGGTCGGATCCTCTTCAAGGGACGTGACATCACCGGCAGCTCGCCGGCGCGCATCGCACGCATGGGGCTCGCGCGGTCTTTCCAGATTTCCGCGGTATTTCCCCACCTCAGCGTGCGGGAGAACGTCCGCGTCGCCCTGCAGCGCCAGCTCGGCAATTCTTTCCACTTCTGGCGGTCGGAGCGTGTGCTCGACAAGCTCGATGCGGCGGCCCTGAAGCTCGTGGACGACGTCGGGCTCGGCGCCTTCGCCGAGCTGCCGGCGGTCGAGCTGCCCTACGGCCGCAAGCGTGCGCTGGAGATCGCCACGACGCTGGCGCTCGACCCCGAGATGATGCTGCTCGACGAGCCGATGGCCGGGCTCGGGCAGGAGGACATCAAGCGCATCGCCGCGCTCATCCGCGCCGTCGCCAGGGACCGCACCGTCCTGATGGTGGAACACAACATGTCGGTCGTCGCCGATCTTTCCGACACCATCACGGTGCTGGCGCGTGGCGAGGTCCTTGCCGAAGGGCCCTACGCGACGGTGTCCAAGCACCCCGCCGTGATCGAGGCCTATGTCGGTACCGATTCGGCCGCCGCCCATGGAGGCGGCCATGACTGAGGTGTTGCTCAAGGTCGAGAATCTCGAGGCCTGGTACGGCGAGTCGCACATCCTGCACGGCGTCGACTTCCATGTCGGCCGCGGCGAGCTGGTGACCCTGCTGGGCCGCAACGGCGTCGGCAAGACGACGACGCTGAAGTCGGTGATGGGCATCGTCGGCAAGCGCACGGGCTCGGTGCGCTTCGAGAACGAGGAGCTGGTGTCGCAACCCTCCAACGTCATCGCGCGCAAGGGCTTGGCGTACTGCCCCGAGGAGCGCGGCATCTTCTCGAGCCTCAACGTCGAGGAGAACCTGCTGCTGCCGCCGGCGGTCAAGCCCGGCGGCCTGTCGCTGGAGGAAATCTACAAGCTCTTCCCGAACCTGCTGGAGCGCCGGCGCAGCCAGGGCACCAAGCTGTCGGGCGGCGAGCAGCAGATGCTGGCGATCGGCCGTATCCTGCGCACCGGCGCCAGCCTGCTGCTGCTCGACGAGCCGACCGAGGGTCTGGCCCCCGTGATCGTCCAGCGCATCGGCGAGATCATCCGCGAGCTCAAGGCGCGGGGCTTCACCATCCTGCTGGTCGAGCAGAACTTCCGCTTCGCCGCCGCCGTCGCCGATCGCCACTACATCGTCGAGGACGGCCGTGTCGTCGACATGATGACCGCCGCCGAGGTCTCGACGAACATCGGCAAGCTGCAAGCCTATCTCGGAGTGTAGGGAACCATGTTCGAGCTTCTCGGCATTCCGCCCCAGGCGCTGTTCGGCCAGCTCCTGCTCGGCCTCATCAACGGCGCGTTCTACGCCATGCTCAGTCTCGGCCTGGCCGTGATCTTCGGCATGCTGAACGTCATCAACTTCACGCACGGCGCGCAGTACATGATGGGCGCCTTCGCCGCCTGGCTGCTGCTCGGAATCTTCGGTGTGCCGTTCTGGGTCTCGCTGGTGCTGGCGCCGCTGATCGTCGGCGCGTTCGGCGTCGTCCTCGAAAAGCTGCTGCTGAAACGCATCTACCACCTCGATCATCTCTACGGATTCCTGCTGACCTTCGGTCTCGCGCTGGTGATCGAAGGGCTGTTCCAGTGGAAGTGGGGATCCTCGGGCGCGCCTTACGAGAACCCGATCCCGGGTGGCGTCAATCTCGGCTTCATGTTCATGCCCTACTACCGCGGCTTCGTGGTCGTGGCGGCGCTCGTGATCTGCCTCGCCACCTGGTACGGCATCGAACGCACGCGCCTCGGCGCCTACCTGCGCGCGGCGACCGAGAACCCGGCGCTGGTGCAGGCCTTCGGCATCAACGTGCCGCGGCTGATCACGCTCACCTACGGGCTGGGCGTCGGCCTCGCCGCACTGGCCGGCGTGCTCGCCGCGCCCATCCAGCAGGTCTCGGCGCTGATGGGCACCAGCCTGGTGCTGGTCGTCTTCGCCGTCGTGGTGATCGGCGGGATGGGCTCGATCATGGGTTCGATCGTCACCGGCTTCGGGCTCGGCGTAGTCGAGGGTCTGACCAAGGTCTTCTATCCGCCGGCCTCCAACACCGTGATCTTCGTCATCATGGCCATCGTGCTTCTGATCAAGCCGGCCGGCCTGTTCGGGCAGACAAAATGACCGCGCAGCGCGTAGGCTACGCCCTCCTGATCGTGCTGGCGCTCGTCGCGCCGCTGTTCGCCTATCCCGTCTTCCTGATGAAGGCGCTGTGCTTCGCGCTGTTCGCCTGCGCCTTCAATCTGCTGCTGGGCTATGCCGGCCTGATGAGCTTCGGCCATGCGATGTTCTTCGGCATGGCGGGCTACTTCTACGGACATGTCGTGAAGGCGTGGGACATGGCGCCCGAGGCCGGCCTGCTGGCCGGCGTTGCCGGTGCGGCGCTGCTCGGTCTCGTCACCGGCGCGCTGGCCATCCGCCGCCAGGGCATCTATTTCGCCATGATCACGCTGGCTTTCGCGCAGATGGTCTATTTCTTCTGCATCCAGGCGCCGTTCACCGGCGGCGAAGACGGGCTGCAGGGCATTCCGCGCAAGGCACTGCTGGGTGGGCTGATCCCGACCAAGAACGACTTCGTCCTCTACTACGTCGTGCTGGCGATCTTCCTGTTCGGCTACGGCGCGATCTACCGTTCCATCCACTCGCCGTTCGGGCAGGTCCTGAAGGCGATCCGCGACAACGAGCAGCGCGCCAAGTCGCTGGGCTACGAAGCCGATCGCTACAAGCTGCTGGCCTTCGTGCTGTCGGCCGCCCTGGCGGGCCTTGCCGGCGCGACCAAGGCGATGGTGCAGCAGTTCGCGACGCTGACCGACGTGGCGGCAGGGACCTCCGGCGAAGTCGTGCTCATGGCGCTGGTCGGCGGCCTCGGCACCATCATCGGGCCGGTCGTCGGCGCGTTCATCATCGTCACCATGCAGAACTACCTCGCTTCGGCCGGCGAGTTCGTGCTGGTCATCCAGGGCGCCATCTTCGTGGTCATCGTCCTGGCCTTCCGCAAGGGCGTGGTCGGTGAACTGGCGGACTGGTGGAGGAGGCGCCGGGCGTAACCGCCGGCCGGATTTCGTGCCATGATGGCCGGAGAGTTCAGCGACGGGGAAACGCCTGACATGACCGACATTTCCGACGACCAGCTCTTCGCCGAGCTGCGCAAGATCGACACGCCGACCATCACCAACGTCGTCGCGACCTATCCGAAGAACCCGCTCTGCCTCGGCCTCTACAACCCGTGGACCGAGAACTGGTACACCGACACCACGATCCGCTGCATGTATCCGGAGATGGGCGCCATCATCGGCTACGCGGTGACATGCGTGTACGGCCTGCCCGATCCCAACTATTCAGGCCGCCTGAACTTCATGGACGTGGTCGACGCGCTCGACGCCATGAAGAAGCCGACCATCCTTGTGATCCAGCAGAAGTGGCCGCCCGAGCTGCACAACAAGGCGGGCCTCGCCGGCGAGATGATGACGACCTCGATGCAGGCAGTGGGTTGCGTCGGCCTTCTGTCGAACGGCCCTTCGCGCGACGTCGACGCGATCCGCCGCATGAAGTTCCAGATGCTGCTGGGCGGTGTCACCGCCGGCCACGGCGAGATGGCCGTGCAGTCGGTCAACGCGCCGGTCTCGGTCGGCGGCATGGACGTGGCGCCGGGCGAGCTGATCCATATGGACGAGAACGGCGCGGTGAAATTCCCGGCTCAGCACGCGCGTGCCGTCCTGAAGAACGCACAGGCGATGCTGGCCGACGAGGCCGACAAGCTCGCGAAGATGCGCAAGGCCAGGACCGCCGCCGAGATCCGCGCCATCAACTCCGGCGGCACCTACGGGACCAAGAAGGGCTAGGTCCGCGGTCATGGCCGGCACCGTGGGCGAGACGCGTCCGCTGCGGTGGGGGCTGGCGGCGAAGCTGTTCGCCGTACTCGTCCTGCTGGGCGCCGTCGCGGTGCTGATCACCGGCGTGCTGGGCTACGTCCGCGCGCGCGATGCGTTGGAGCAGGCGATCTACCGCCAGCTCACCACCGCCCGCGAGAACAAGGCCCGCCAGATCGAGACCTATTTCCGCACCGTTCATGCCGAGCTTCGCCTGCTGGCGACCTCGAAGATGGTCGTCGACTCCACGCGCGAATTCAGAGCGGCGGTGGAGGAGCTCGAGCAGCCCGGCGTAGCGCCCGAGCTCCGCGAGAAAGTCGAGAGTTGGTATCGCGAGCACTTTCTGCCGGAGATGCGGCGCTTGCTCGGCAAGGAGCCCGATCTTGCCGACTATCTGCCGACCAGCGCCGCGGCGAACTACCTTCAGTACCATTACATCGTCACGAACCCGCATCCCGCCGAGCGACGCAAGCTGGTCGACGACGCGGGAGACGGCAGCACCTACAGCAGGCTCCACGCGATCTACCATCCGCTGATGCGGGCCGCGGCGACGACGGTGGGCTTCGCCGACTTCATGATCGCCGATCCCCGGACCGGGCGGCTGATCTACACTGTCGACAAGGAAGTCGACTTCGTCACGTCCCTGCGGAGGGGCCCCTACCGTCATTCCGGCGTCGCGGCCGCCGTGGCGCGCTGTGCGACCACGCCCGACCGGTCGGCGGTGTGCCTGGAGGACTATTCGCCGTACGTTCCGGCGTTCGGCGATCCGACCGCGTTCATGGCGGCGCCGGTCATCGACGGCGGTGTGGTGATCGGCGTCCTGATCGCCGAGCTGTCGGACGAGGCGATCGACAATGTCGTGACCGGCGACCGGCGCTGGCGGCACGAGGGCTTCGGCACGACCGGCGAGGCCTATCTCGTCGGCTCCGACCACGCGCTGCGTTCGGCGCCCAGGACGTTCTACGAGAACCGCGACCTCTACTTCGCCGAGCTGCGCGACGCCGGCGCGTCCTTCGCCGAGATCGCCGCCGTAGAACGCTATGGTTCGCCGGTGCTGCACCAGCGCATCGACACCAAGGCGACCCGCGCGGCGCTGGCCGGCAGCGAGGGCACCGGCGAGGTCGTCGGGTATCGCGGCGTGTCGACGCTGGCCTCGTGGGGGCCTGTCGCCATTCCCGGCCTGAAGTGGGCGCTGGTTGCCAAGATCGACGCGTCGGAAGCCTTCGCTCCGATCGAGAAGCTGCGACAGGATCTGGCGTTGGTCGGCGGGCTCGCGCTGCTGGTCGTGGCGGCGACGGCCGCCTGGCTGTCGCGTGCGCTGCTGGGTCCGTTGCGCGAGCTCACCGCCGGCGTGACCCGGTTCGCCGCCGGCGACTACGAGGCCCGCGTGCCGGTGCGAACGCGCGACGAGATCGGGCGTCTGTGTGCGGCCTTCAACGGCATGGTCGAGGACCTGCGCGAGAAGAACACGGTGATCGAGAACAAGAACCGGGAGAACGAGGAGCTTCTGCTCAACGTCCTGCCGGCGCCGATCGCCAACCGCCTGCGCGGCGGCGAGCAACGCATCGCCGACGGCTTCGCCGAGGTGACGGTGGCATTCTCCGATCTGGTGGGATTCACGGCGCTGTCGTCGGACATGCCGCCCGCCGAAGTCGTCAGTCTTCTCAATGGCCTGTTCACCCGCTTCGACGTCGCGGCGACCGATCTCGGCATCGAGAAGATCAAGACGGTGGGCGACGCCTACATGGCGGTGTGCGGCCTGCCGGTGCCGGCGGAAGACCATGCCGAACGCATGGTGCGGATGGCGATCCGCATGATCCACATCACGCGCGAGCATGCGATGGAGCACAAGGTGTCGATGCAGCTCCGCGTCGGCATCAACAGCGGCCCGGTCGTCGCCGGCGTCATCGGCAAGAGCAAGTACATCTACGATCTCTGGGGCGACACGGTGAACCTGGCGAGCCGCATGGAATCGGGGGGCGTGCCCAACTCGATCCAGGTGACGCGTCCGGTCTACGAGAAGCTCAAGGACAAGTTCGCCTTCGAGCCGCGCGGCGGCATCGAGGTCAAGGGCAAGGGCCTCGTCGAGGCCTGGCTGCTGCGGCTCTGATCGGCACCGGCCCGGGTCTGTGCGATTGACGCGCGGGACGGGGCCGGCCAAAACTCGGCCCATCGTCGCAGTCACCCGCACGGAGATGTCATGTCCTACACGCTCGAGCAGCTCGGCTCGGACATCCGCGCCGCCCTCAAGGCCGATCCCGGTCCGGCCGGCAAGCAGGCGGTATGCAAGCTCGTCACGCGCGTGCTGGGCGACAAGGAGTTCATTGCAAAGCATCTGACGGCCGACCAGTGCAAGCCGCGCAAGGTGCTGTACGAGGATCCCGAGCTCGGCTTCTGCATCTGTGGCCACGTCTACGAGAAGCCGGCGCACGGGGCGCCGCACGACCACGGCCCGAGCTGGGCGATCTACGGTCTCGCCGAGGGCGACACCGAGATGACCGACTGGAAGATCGTGAAGAAGGGCGAGGGCGATGCCCCCTCGCTGGTCGAGCCCACCGTGAGCTACGTGATGCGGCCGGGCGACGCCCACTTCTACGACGTCGGCGTCGTCCATTCGCCCAAGCGCGACGGCCTCACGCGGCTGGTGCGCATCGAAGGCGAGAACCTCGACCGCATCGCGCGCTCCAACATCAAGGCCGCATAGGCTACTCGGCGACCGCGCCGGAATCCTTCACGGCCTTGCCCCATTTCGGCACGTCGCGCTGCAGCGCGGCGGTGAGGTCGGCCGGCGACGAGGCCGCGACCTCCAGACCGATCCTGGCCAGCCGCTCCTTGACGGCGGGCTGCTGCAGCGTCGCGGCGATCTCGGCGTTGAGCTTTGCTGCGACATCGGCCGGGACGCCGGGCGGGCCCGCGATCGCCAGCCAGCTGTCGCCGTCGAACGGGATGCCGCTTTCGGCGAAGGTCGGCACGTCGGGCAGCGCCGGCGAGCGTCTGGAGGAGGCGACGCCCAGCGCCCGCACCTTGCCCGCCTGGATGTGCGGCAGGGCCGTGTTGACGCTCACCGCCGTGAGCTGCACTTCGCCGGCCAGCAGCGCCTGCACCGCCGGTGCGCCGCCCTTGTAGGGAACGTGCAGCATGTCGAGCCCGCCGGCGGCGGTGCGGAACAGCTCGATGGTGAGGTGCGAGCCGTTGCCGGTGCCCGCTGACGAATAGGTGAATTTGCCCGGCTGGCTCTTCGCGAGCACCACGAACTCCCTGGCGTTCGCCGCCGGCACCGACGGGTGCAGCATGATCACGGTCGGGAACGAGGCGGCCAGCGTGATCGGCGTGAAGTCCCTGAAGACGTCGTAGCTGAGCCTGGTGCCGTAGAGCGCGGGCGCAATGGCGTGGGTGCCGTTGTCGGCCACCAGCAGCGTGTAGCCGTCGGCCGGCGTGCCTTTGGCGATGGCGCCGCTCGCGACCGTGCCGCCGGCGCCCGGCTTGTTCTCGACCACGACCTGCTGGCCGATCCGCTCGGACAGCGACTGCGCCAGGATGCGGCCGAACGTGTCGGAGTTGCCCCCCGGCGCGTGCGGCACGATCAGCTTGATCGGGCGCGAGGGAAAGCCGGCCGTCTGCGCAGAGGCGGGCAGGACGGCGGCGAGTGGGGCGAGGGCGGCGAGCTTCAGGGCATGGCGGCGCGACTTGGCGATCATGGCGTGTCCCCTTTTCGTCGCGCCGACGCTGTCACAGGGCCGGCCGCGCGTCTATCGTCGGGTCATGGCGGGGACGATCACCAGGCGATCGACGCTGGCGGCGTTGGGCGGCCTGGCCCTGTCGCGCGCCGCCGCGGCGCAGCCGTCGGGATGGCGGCCCGGCGTGCAGCTCTACACCGTGCGCGATCCGCTCCGGCGCGACCTGCCCGGAACGCTGCGGCGCGTGGCCGAGATCGGCTTTCGCGAGGTCGAACTGTTCGGCCCCGTGAACCCCGTCGTTCCCGTCATGGCGGAGAACCTCCGCCGCTACGGGCTCGCGGCGCCGGCGATGCATGCCGGCTACGAGGAGCTGCGCGACGGGCTCGATACGGTCGTGGCGGACGCACGGACCCTCGGCGCGGGCTTCGTCGTCTGCCCGTCGATCGATGCGGAGCTGCGCCGGACCGCCGACGACTGGAAGAAGGTCTGCCTGACCCTGGCCGCGAGCGGACGGATCTTGCGCGAGCGCGGCGTCACGCTCGCCTACCACAACCACGATTTCGAGTTCGTGCCGTTCCCCGACGGCGCCACGCCGTTCGGCCTTATGGTGACGGAAACCGACCCGCACGATCTCAAGCTCGAGCTCGACGTCTATTGGGCGGCGAAGGCCGGCCTGGACCCGGTGCGGATGCTTTCGGATCGCCGCGACCGGGTCGTGCTGGTGCATCTCAAGGACCTGGGCGCAGACGGCGCCACGGTCGAGCTGGGCGCCGGTGGCCTCGACTTCGCGGCGATCGTCCGCACCGCGCTGGCGGGCGGCGTCCGGCATCTCTTCGTCGAGCAGGACGATTCGGCCGACCCGCTGCGCAGCATCGCGACCAGCCTGCGCTTCCTCGAGCGCCTGCCGGCCGACATCAGGCCGCGATAGCGAACCTAAGGCCTGGCGCAGCGGTCGGCGATGTCGCGGGCGTCGCCGCCGGCGTCGCTGGTCGGGCCGCCGTAGATGCTGCGATAGGCGACCTCGGTGGCGTTGCGGCCGCGATACTCGCGCACGTCGAACGTGCCCAGCACGGCGCCGGCCGCGTTTTTCACCACGATGTTGGCGCGGCCGGCGGAGAAGGTCGGCGTCACGGTGACCAGCGGCCGTTGCGAGCGCGCCACGATGCAGTTGGCGGTCGGCTCCCAGGGTGCCTGGTAGACGGCGGTCCAGGTCGGTGGCTTCTCCTCGAGCTGGGCGGCGGACTGACAGCCGCCCAGGGCTAGGAGGGGCGCGAAGAGGACGGCGAGAGTGGTCGGAACGGAGATCTTCATGGCCGAAGGATGCCTCATGGGGCACCCCCAGTGCCAGCGTCGGGCCCGGCCGTCGCGTTCAGATCGCGACCTGGAGCTTGGGCTGCCGATCGGCGGCCTCCGCGTCGCCCATCGCCGTCCATTGCAGGTCGCCGGCGTAGCGCCAGGCCATGCGGCCCGCCTCGTCGAGGGCGAAGAGGTGCAGCCAGCCGTTGTCGAACAGCGCGCGCACGCCGTCGTGGCGCTTCAGGATGTCCGACATCGCCTCGCGGGGCGCCTCGACACAGACCGAGAGCCGCAGCGGCTCGTGCGCGTAGTGCTCGCCGTCGTGGACCGACTGCCAGGGAAGACCCGCCCGCAGCAGCCCGCCGTTGCCCTCGACCACGCCGATGCCGCCCGAGACGTTGTGCAGAAGCTTGTTGCCGCCGCCGAAGGCTTCGGGCGCCACCGTCGAGCCGTAGTATTGCAGGCTGATCCAGCTCGCCACGACGACGGGGGCGGTCAGGATCAGTTCGAGGACGCCGAACCCCTTGTCCTGCTGCCAGTCGTAGTCGTGCAGGAAGGCGCGACCCTCGAGGTTCTTGCCGGCCGTGCGCGTCCGCGGCGCGGCGATGAACGCCTTGCAGCCGGCGAGCGCCCACTCCGGCCGCGTCTCGGCCCAGTCGCGGCTCCGCTTCTCGATCGCGTTCTCGTTGGCGGCGCGGGGCAGGCGGAGGGCGCGTTCGCCGCGCGTCAGCCGGCCGGCTGCGGCGAGCCAGCTTCTCGCCCGGTCGAGATCGGCACGGTGGGCATCCGAGGGACGATCGTCGGCATAGAGGCTCACCCGGTCCGTCGTCGTGTCGTGCAGCGCGGCGACGAAGAGCGTGTCGGCGGGAATGTCGATGCCTCTCGGCGCCAGTCCGGTCCTCACCTCCGGATCGTTCAGAAGCCCCGCCAGCAGGCGGGCGTTGACCTCGCCCGAATAGCCGCCACAGGCGCCGCAGTGCAGTCCGCTCGCATGCGGATTGTTGACGACGTTGGCGCCGTGTCCGGCCAGCAGCACGAGCCGCGCGAAGTCCGCCGTCAGGGACATCGCCCGCAGGACGGTCTCGGCGGCGCCGATCCGCGCGGCGACGTCGAGGGCGGGATCCAGCCGGGGCGCCGGATCGTTGGGCGCCGGGGCCTGGTTGAGGCCCACGGCATCGCCGACGAGCTTGCCGACATAGATCGGGCCGGCCGCTTCGACGAAGGCGAAGGAGGAGACCGCTGCGAGCTTGAACCGGCCCCAGGCGCGCTTCGCCCGGGCCTTGATCCTCGCCGCGTGGTCGGCCGGCGCGACATCCGGCCCCCCGGAGCAGGACCGGAGCCCGGGGTTGAGCAGCACGGGCAGCCGCAGCTCCTCGACATCCGAGGCGAAGCGGCGATGCGCCGTTGTCAGGCCGAAGAACCCGGCGAAGCCCAAAGTCCTGATCTCGGGGCTGACGCTCTCGAGCGCCCGGCGGAACACCTCCGACCGAACGTCGATGCAGAACGCGGCTTGCAGGCCGGGCCGGCCCGCGACTGGCTTCGGTGCGGGCGCGGCCAGCGTCGCGGCCAGCGTCCGCTGGGCCGCAAGCTCCGCGGCCTCCTGCAGGATGGTGTCCACGACGAGGTCGGACGTGACCGCCGGCGGCTCGGCATGGCGCGCACGCACGCCCGACCACTCGCCGGAGATCTCTGCGCCGTAGCGCAGGAACAAGGCTTCCTCCCAGATCAGCCGGATCGCCAGGAAATCGGCGATCGTGCGGTCGGAAGCGCCGGCCAGCTCGGCCTGCCACAGCTTGTAGCGCGCGAACTGCGCCCAGCCGCCCAGCGTCATGAGAAGCTGATGGAAATACGTCTCCGCCGCCTGCTCGCCGAGCCCGAGCCGCTCGGCGGCGCGTGCGATCGCTGCGCTGCCATTGTCAGGCGCCTCCGCCACGTGTGCCGCGAAGCCCGGCAGGCCCGCGATCTCCGGCGTCAGGTCGTGCAGGGCGACGGCGCGCCAGGCGGTGTAGGCCCCGCGCCCCCGCGGCGCGGCCCAGAGCGCCTGGCCTTCGTCGAAATAGCCGGCCGCCCAGGCACCGAACCGTTCGGCGATCAGGCCCGGCCAGTCGATGCCGGACACCTGCGCGGCCAGATCGGCGACGGTGGGCAGCGCTCGCGGCGTCGGCGCGTCGCTGGCGACGGCGGCCTTCAGGGCTGCCAGATCGAGCGGCCTCAGGGAAGCCGGCGCCCGCCGCCAGGCGTCGTGCAGGTCCTGGTCGGAGATCGCGCCGGCGGACATCTTCTGCCGGTACCAGGCGCGCGGCATGGTGACAGCCACTCCCGCGACCCGCGCGAGGCGCGCGCCCGCAGCGGCGAGGCTCTCGCCCGCCTGCCCGAGAAAGGGATTGACCGCGACGCTCGAGGCGAGCGGCCACACCGGCGGAATGGCGCGGGCCGCGCGCTCCCCGGCGTGCTCGAGGGGCGTCGGCGCGGCCGGCGACGCAGGATCGGGATCGGACATCGAGGAACTCCTTCGCGGCGTCGGACGGATCAGGAGGGCGTGCGCGTCGACCAGCCCCGGATGAGGCGGTCGAAGACGGCGTTGGCGTACAGACCGTTCGAGAGATGGACGCGCAGGCCGGCGGCCGCCGGGTGATAGGCCCACAGCGGGAACATCGCCTGCACGATGGCGACCAGGCCGAAGCTGATGACGGCGAGGACGAGGAGCGCCCATTCCAGTGCGCCGGGATCCGGTGTGGCCGGCAGCACGCCGGCGGTGGCGGCGGTCGCCGCCTCGTGCAGCGCGAAGTAGGCGATCGACGTCACTACGGCGTAGGCGGCGGTGCGGGCGGTGAGCGCCCGGGGGGCGGCGTCGGCGAGGCCCTGCGCCAGCATGTAGGCCACGCCG
Organism: uncultured Reyranella sp.; assembly: GCA_964415585.1. Lineage (GTDB taxonomy): Bacteria > Pseudomonadota > Alphaproteobacteria > Reyranellales > Reyranellaceae > Reyranella. Next base: position 27,242 of record CAYQAY010000021.1, on the reverse strand, counting down.
AAGATCAGGATGGCGCCCAACGCGATCGCCTGCGGCGACTTGTGCGCGAAGCCGAAACCGAGGCCCACCAGGACATAGATGGCGAGCGCCGCGACGAAGGCGCGACCGACCGCCCCGGCGTCGGGGATCGCGACCGGGCCCGGCCTGCGGATCGATGCGACCCGCTCCACGGCGCCGCCGGACGCCAGGAAGGAATGGGCTTTGTAGAGGGAGTGGGCGACGATGTGCAGCAGGGCGAGCGGGAAGAGCGTGAGCCCGCACTGGAAGATCATGAAGCCCATCTGCGCGACGGTCGACCAGGCCAGCGAGGTCTTCACCGCGGGCTGGGTCAGCATCACCAGGCCGCCGAACAGCGCGGTAAAGCCGCCGACCATGACCAGGACAGCGAGGATCCCCGGCGACAGCAGCATGACGTCGGCGAAGCGGATCAGCAGGAAGCCGCCGGCGTTGATGACGCCGGCATGGAGCAGGGCCGAGACGGGCGTGGGCGTCTCCATCACTTCGGTCAGCCAGCCGTGCGTGGGGAACTGCGCAGACTTGAGCAGGGCCGCGAGCGCCAGCAGGCCCGCCGCCGCCACCGCGAGCCCGCCGCCCTCGCCGGCGCGGGCGGCCTTCAGGATCGTCCCGATGTCAGCCGTGCCGTAGGCGATCGCCAGCAGCACGGCCGCGCCGACCAGCGCCACGTCGCCGAGCCGTGCGGTGATGAACTTCTTGCGGGCCGCGCGCCGGGCGGCCACGCGATCGGGGTAGAAGAGCAGCAGCCGGTGGAGGAACAGGCTCGTGGCGAACCAGGCGACGACGAGCTGCACAAGGTTGCCGGCGGTGACGAGCAGGACGACGGCGGCCAGCGTCAGGCAGAGCCAGCCGGTGAACGGGCCCTGTCCGGCCTCGCCGTCGAGATAGGTCGCGGCGTAGCGGACGACGATCCAGCCGATGAAGGTCACCAGGACCAGCATCACGGCGCTGACGGCGTCGAGCCGGACCGACAGGCCTGCGGCAGGACCGACCAGGACCAGCCCGGCCAGCGCGGCGAGAGCCACGGCGAAAGAGAGGAGGGCCGCGCCTTCGGCGAGTCCGGCGACACCCCTCGGCCGCCGCCCGGCGTTCAGGAAGCCGACCGCCGCGGCGGCGAGAAGCGGCACCGGGGCCAGCAAGGGCAGCAGATGGATCGGCACGGACGTTCCCCAAAGCGGCTTGTTCGTTCGGGTGGCGTTTTACGGGAGCACATCTCCTCGGAAAAATTCATTGTTTCGTCGAGATCGTTCGATTTAAGTGAACGATATGGACAAGCTCAATTTCAACCATCTGCGCTACTTCTGGGCGGTCGCGCATCAGGGCAGCCTGACGCGGGCGGCCGAGCGCATGAACCTGTCGCAGTCGGCGCTCTCGGTGCAGATCCAGAAACTCGAGCACCAGGTGGGCCATCCCCTGTTCGAGCGCGCGGGCAGGAAGCTCGTCCTGACCGAGGCCGGCCAGATCGCGCTCGACTATGCCGACACGATGTTCGAGGCGGGCGACGAGCTGATGAGCACCCTGCGCGGGCGCCCGCGGGCCAGCCGGCAGGTCCTGCGGGTCGGCGCGCTCACCACGCTGTCGCGCAACTTCCAGCTCGAGTTCCTGCGGCCGCTGGTCGGCCGGTCGGACGTGGAGCTGATCGTCCGGTCGGGCAACATCCGCGATCTGCTGGCGCAGCTCGAGGCGCATGCGCTCGACGTCGTGCTCGCCAACAGCGCCGCGCCGCGCGACGCGCGGTCCTCGCTGCGCAATCACCTGCTCAACGAGCAGCCGGTCAGCCTGGTCGGCCGCCGCCGGACGGGCCGGCGGAAGTTCCGCTTCCCCGAAGACCTGCGCACCGAGCCGCTGCTGCTGCCCAGTCTCGACAGCGACGTCCGGGTGGCGTTCGACCGCGTTCTCGAGCGGGCGGGGATCAGGCCGACCATCCTCGCCGAGGTCGACGACATGGCGATGCTGCGCCTGCTCGCGCGCGAGCGCGAGGGCGTGACGCTGGTGCCGCCGATCGTCGTGCGCGACGAGCTGACGACCGGACTCCTGGTCGAGCATTGCCGCATCGCCGGCGTCACCGAGAGCTTCTATGCGATCGTGCAGAAGCGGCGCTTCCCCAACCGGCTGCTGGCCGAAGTGCTGGGCATCGCCGGCGCGGCGGCATCGAAGCCGAAGTGAGGATGGAGATCAGGCTTCGGTGCCGCGTCGGACGATTCCCCGCAGGAGAAAGACCGCGGCCACCGCCAGGATCGGCACCATGCCGAGCGCCACGGCGGCGCCCAAGGGGAGGTTTCCGCCCAGGATGCCGATGCCGAACGCGGCCGTGCCCAGCACCTGGGTCGCCCCGAGAGGCCCGCCGTTGGTCAGCACGTTCACGGTCGTGAAGCCGGTGAAGATGACGATCAGCGCATAGAGCGCGGTGACGGCGACGACGTTGCGTATCGCCGGCAGGGTGATGTAGCGCATCCGCTGCCACCAGGTGGCGCCGTCGATCGAGGCGGCCTCGTGGAGCTCCTCCGGCACGGACTTCAACGCCGCGAGGTACATCACGAGGAAGAACGGCGCGGTCGACCATACCGTCACCAACACGACGGCGAACCGTGCCCAGCCGGCATCGACGAACCAGTTGATGCGCCCGATGCCGCCCTGCTCGAGGATCCAGTTGAGGGGGCTGAACGACGGATCGAAAAGCAGCCGCCACGCCGGCACGCTCATGGCGAGCGGGATCACCCACGGCAGCAGCAGCAGGCCGCGCCACTCGCGCTGGCGCCGTGCCGGGATGTTGTTCACCAGATGGGCGACGACGAAGCCCAGGATCGCGCTGAGCGCCACGGCGATCAGCGCGTAGAGGCAGGTCTGGACGACGAGCGTCCAGAACCGCTCGCTGCCGGCGAGACGGGCGAAGTTGGCGAAGCCGACGAACCGGGTCGTCGTCCGGTCGAGCATCGAGAGATATACCGCGAAGCCTGCGGGATAGGCCACCAGCGACGCGAGGAGCGCGATCAGCGGCAAGGTCATCAGGAAGGCGACGGTCGACTTGCGCCGCATCAGCGCATGCAGGCTGCCGCGGCCGGCCGGCAGGGGACGCTTGTCTTCGATCACTGATTTGAAGCTTGGCTGATCAAATGGCGGACCCGGCGAGATTCGAACTCACGACCTCTGCCTTCGGAGGGCAGCGCTCTATCCAGCTGAGCTACGGGTCCGGCGCGGCGGACCATACCGGAGGGGTCCCTCCCGTGCAATCCGGCGGCAAAGCCGGCTTGGCGCGCCGTCCCGATTGAGCGACAGTTCCGGCCACAAACCTGGATTGTCGGGAGGACAAACATGATCGACAAGAGCCGCCGCGGGTTCGTCCGCGCTTCCGGCGCCGCTGCCGCACTCGCCACGCTGGGAGGCTTCGCCGGTCGCGCAGTGGCGCAAGGAACGTCAGGCGCCGCGCCGCTCGATAGTGTCCGCATCCTCACCGGCTTCCCGCCGGGCGGCACGTCCGACACGCTCTGCCGCCGCGTCGCCGAAGCCATCAAGGGCTCGGCCTACACCAAGGCCGCCATCGTCGAGAACAAGCCGGGTGCCGGCGGCCAGATCGCCATCCAGTCGATGAAAGGCGCGGCGACCGACGGCAGCGTGATCCTGCAGACGCCGGCCTCGATGCTGATGATCTATCCGCACATCTACAAGAACCTCGCCTACAACGCCTTCAACGACGTGACGCCGGTGACGCTCGCCTGCACCTTCGACTTCGGCTTCTGCGCTGGCCCCGCCGTGCCCGACAGCGTGAAGGACATTCCGGGCTTTCTCGCCTGGTGCAAGGCCAACCCGGACAAGGCGAACTACGGCTCGCCCGCCGCGGGCTCGGTGCCGCACTTCATCGGCGTGCTGCTGGGACAGGCGGGCGGCGTCGAGTTGAAGCACGTGCCCTACCGCGGCACGCAGCCCGCCGTGCAGGATCTCGTCGCGGGCCAGATCCAGGCCGTGTCGGGCCCGGTCGGCGAGTTCACGCAGCAGGCCAACGCCGGCAAGATCCGCTTCCTCGGCGTCTCGGGCGCTGCGCGCAACCGTTTCGCGCCCAACGTGCCGACCTTCGCCGAGCAGGGCTACAAGGACCTGGTCTTCTCCGAATGGTTCGGCTTCTTCGCGCCGGGCGGCACGCCGGCGCCGGTCGTGGAGCGGGCCAACGCGGCCCTGCGCGCCGCGCTCGCCCAGAAGGACGTCGTCGACGGCCTCGCCGTCATGGGCCTCGAGGCCAAATCCTCGACGCCGCAGGAACTCGCCACGCTCCTGAAGGAGAGCTACGACCGCTGGGGCCCGATCGTCAAAAAAATCGGGTTCACGGCCGATTCCTGACTTGCAGGTCCAGCAGGAATCTGCTAGGAAAAAGACTATAATGAGCCCGGTCCTGACCGGGCTCCGACGACCAGGCCGGCGGACCCAACCGACCGCACGAATCTCCTGACCTTTCGAGGCTGGAGATGTCCCCGGAGCGCGCTGCGCTCCCTGATCGAATGAAAGACGAAAAGACCGGCGATTGAGCGTCGGCTCGACGTGCGCCCTGCGACACCTGCTACAAAGCGGTACGTCCGGGTGTAGCACTCGAAAATCACGAAGACCGCGCAAATGCTGCATCCAAGCCCCGTCGCACAGGCGTCGGGACGGCGGTGTCGCTGTAGCGCGGCTCAGACCCGCTTGCCGCCCTCGCGGGCGTAGCTCGCGACGGCACGGTCGACCAGCGCCTTGCGGTCGATCTTGTTGGTGCCGGCGAGCGGCAGCTCGGGGACGAACCACACCGCGCGCGGGTGGGCGTAGGCCGGGCCGTTGTCGAGGGCGAAGCGGCGCAGCGCCTCCTCGGTCGGCGCGGTGCCGGGCTTCGGCACCACGAAGGCGACGGGAAGCTGGTACTTGATCTCGTCCGGCACCGGCACGACGCAGGCCTGCGCCACGTCGGGATGGCGGCCCAGCAGCTTCTCGACCTCGCCGGGATAGACGTTCTCGCCGCCGCACTGGAACATGTCGTCGGCGCGGCCGACGAAGAAGACGAAGCCGTTCTCGTCGCGGCGCATCACGTCGCCGGTGTCGTACCAGCCGTCGATCAGGCGCTTCCTGGTGTCGGCCTCGCGGTTGAGGTAGCCGGTCATCAGCGCGGGCGTGCGGATGTGCACCACGCCCTCGGTCGGGCCGGTCTCGGCGCCGCCGACGAACTTCACCTCGATGCCCTTGCGCGGATAGCCGAGCGCGCCGGGCGGCGTCGGGAGGCCGTCCGGATGCGGCCCGAAGCCCAGCGGGCCGGACTCGGTCGTGCCCCAGCTGTTGGCGAGCTGGGCGTTGGGGAAGAGCCGCTTCATCTGGCCGAAGAACTCCGGCGTCGAGGGGGCGGAGCCGGTGACCGCGGTGGTGACGGAGGAGAGGTCCGCCCTGGCGAGCTCCTCGGTCTCGCGCATCACCAGCGCCAGCATGGTCGGCACCGAGGTCACCATGTCGACGCGCTGCCGGTGGATCGCGCGGATGTAGCCGCGGGCGGTGAAGTTGGTCATCAGCACGATGGTGCCGCCGTTGATCATCACCATCTTGGCGCTGAACAGGCCGTTCATGTGGAAGAGCGGCGCCGCGATGATGACCTTCCTGCCCTCGATGCCGGGTCTCTGCTCGGGCGTGGCGCCGGTCGCCCAGAGGTAGCCGCCGTGGGTGAGCGGCACGCCCTTCGGCAGTCCCGTCGAACCCGACGTGTAGAGCACCATCGCCACTTCCTCGGGCCTCATGTCGACGGCGTCGAATGGGCCGGGGTCGAGCAGGCTGTCGAGCTGCTCGATGGCGACCGTCGGGACGAGCGAACTGACCAGCGGCGCGCGCTCGGCGTCGGCGACCGCGAGCTTGACGCCCGAATCCTTCATGATGTGCGCCACGGTCTCGCGCGGCAGCTTGTGGTTGACGCAGACCGAGACCAGGCCTGCCGCCATGGTCGCCATGTAGAGCGCGAGATAGTCGGCCGAGTTGGCGGCGACGATGGCCACCGCCTCGCCGCGCGTCAGGCCGCGCTTCAGGAGCCCGCGGGCCAGGGCCGCGATGCGCGCGCGACCTTCCCCGTAGCTCAGGCGAAACTGCTCGTCGCCGTCGGGCGAGGACTGGATGATGAAGGGACGGTCGGCCGGTGCGGTCGGGTCGAGGATGGCGGCGAGGTTCTTGATCGTCATGTCTGTCCGCGTCGAAAGAATTGCGAGCCGCCGTAGGATTGGTCGGTCGGCACGATCTCCATATAGCTCACGTCCATGCGTTGCGGGGCGCCCAGCACGAACATGACGGCCTCGGCGATATCGCCGGGCTGCAGGGTCTCGAAGCCGTCGTAGAAGCGGCGGCGGCCCTCGTCCCTGTCCTCGGTCAGAGCAAGATGCGCGCCGGTCTCGACGCGGCCCGGCGAAATCTCGCTGACCCGCACGCCGGACCCGTGCAGGTCGAGGCGCAGCGTGCCGCAGAGATTGTGGATGGCGGCCTTGGTCATGCCGTAGACCGGCATGCCGGGCAGCGGCGAGGTGCCGGCGGTCGAGCCGAGATTGACGATGTGGCCCAGCCCGCGCGCCTTCATGCCGGGCACGGTGGCGGCGAGGCAGTTCAGGGTGCCGCGCAGGTTGACGTCGAGCAGGGCGTCGATGTCGTCCGGCGCCGTCTCCCACGAGGCGGTCGAGCGGGCCAGCGCCGCGGCGTTGTTGACCAGCACGTCGGCGTCGAGCGAGCCCAGCGCGCTCATCACGGCATCGCGGTGCGAGATGTCGAGCGCCAGCGGCCGGCAGCCGGTTTCGCGGGCCAGCGCCGTCAGGTCGTCGGCCGAGCGCGCGACGGCGTAGACCTCGAGGCCGCCGATCCGGAGCTCGCGCACGATCGCCGCGCCGATGCCGCGGCTCGCCCCGCTGACGATGGCGGTGCGGTAACGATCGAGAGACAAGGGGTTCCTCCTTTGCCCGGCGCGGCCGGCCGCTTATGGTGGCGGCACCATAGCGTATCGATACCGGAGCTTTTCAATGGCCAAGAAACTCTTTCCCGACGGCACCGAGGTCGCGGGCTTCTACGTCCGCACCATCAGGAGCGGACCTTTCGTCTTCGTGGCGGGCACCACCTCGCTCAACTCGAAGGGCCAGGTGCAGGGCAAGGATGCCGCGCAGCAGACCACGATCACGATGAAGAAGATCGAGGCCGGGCTGAAGTCGGCCGGCGCGAAGCTCGGCGACCTGGTCCGGTTGACGATCTACGTCACCGACATCCGCGACATGGGGGCGGTGACCAAGGCGATGGCAAGGTCCCTCAAGGGGTCGGTCATCACCTCGACCCTGGTGGCGGTGAGCGCGCTCGCCGTGCCGGGCCTGCTGGTCGAGATCGAAGCCACCGCGGTGGTCGACCGATGACCGGCCGTATCCTTCTGCGGCGCCGGCAGGCGCTGGTCGGTGCGGTCGGAACGATGCTGGCCGCGCCGGCGATCGCCGAGCAGCGCGTGAAGTCCGGCACGGTGGAGATGGAGCAGGTCCAGGTGGCGTTCATCGGCAGCGGCAATGCCGGCTCCGGCACGCTGCATTTCGAGGGAAGGTCCCATCGTTTCTCGGTCGGCGGCCTGGGCGTCGGCGGCTTCGGCTTCTCCAAGATCCAGGCCTGGGGCGACGTCTACAACCTGAAGGAACTGCGGCAGTTTCCCGGCGCCTATGGCCAGGCGCGCTATGGCGCAGTCGCCGGGGACAAGGGCGGCGGGCGCATGTGGCTCGAAAATCCGGAGGGCGTGCAACTCGAACTCCAGGCGCGCCGCGAGGGGCTCGCCGTGTCGCTCGGGGCCGACGCGCTCGTCATCGAGTGGAAGTAAGGCGCCTTGTTGCACCTTTCGGCAGGCACGATGTACTGTCCGGTGCCTGCCGCGGTGCAGGCCAAGGGGGAGAGAAGATGGCGATGCGACCTGCGATTCGATGGATGCTTGTGGTGGGCATCGCAAGTCTGGCCGCCGCCTGCGCAATGGCCAAGAGCACTCCCGGCGACGACCCACGCACCGAATCGACCGCGACGATCGTCAAGTGGACCGATGGCCAGGACGCCATCTCGATCAGCTGCCGTCAGCCCGGCGGCTGCGAGTCGCGCGCCGTCGCGATGTGCAACAGCACCGGCGGCAACTACACGGCGCTCAAGATGGACAACATGCCGACGCGCGGCGACATGACGGCGGTACGCGGCGCCGCCTCTGTCGTCGTCCGCTGCGGCAGCTAGTTTCCGTTCATCGTTTTTCGCTTCGAGCCCCAGAGAGTCGCCATCTCGGGTTGCGACTTCGCGGCGTCCGCGCCCGAGGGCAGGGCGGCTTCGTGGTCGTCGATCCAGACCACGACGTCGGCCGCAACCGTCGGCCCGGCCTTGTCGCGCATCAGCAGGTGATATCCGTCCTTGTAGAAGGCGAGCTTCGAATCGCTGCGCGGCGGCATGATCTCGATGGCCGCACGGACCGGCTCCTGCGGCACGATGCGGTCGCCGAGCCCGTGCATCATCAGGTAGGGCACCTTGACGTGCGCCGCGGCCGCGCGCGCGTCGTCCATCAGGTCGACCAGACCGTAGGCCATGTCGAGCCGTGTCTGGCGCAGCATCATCGGGTCGTTGCGCAGCTTGTCGAGCGTCCGGGGATTGTCGGTCGGCTTGTAGTCGATCGAGGTCGGGCCCGAAGGCATCCAGGGAATCGTGTGGGCGAAGAACCAGAGGCCGGCACTGGCGAGCGGGCCGATCGTGTCGCGCGAGCGCAGCGCCGTCGCCGACAGGATCAGGCCGTCGGCCGGGGTGCCGCGATCGGCCGCCACCAGAACCACGGCGCCGCCCATGCTTTCGCCCGCCAGATAGAACGGCACGCCCGGGTGCTTGGCCTGGATCAGCCGGGCGACCGTCCTGGCGTCGTCCGCCAGGGCATCTGTCCCCGGCCAGCGGCCGCGGGTCGGGCTGCCGCCGAAGCCTCGCTGGTCGTAGGCATAGGTGGTGAACCCCGCGCCCGACCAGATGCCGGCCGGCTCTTCCCAAGCCTGGCGATAGTCGCCGAAGCCATGCAGACCGAGGATGACCGCCTTGGGCGCGCCGTTTGCCGCAGGCCACACCGAGAGCGGTAGCGTCGTGCCGTCGGCCGCGACATAAGTGTCGTCCGTCAGCTTCGGCGCCTGAACCGGCTTGCCTGCCGGAACGACCGTGGGCGCACAGGCGGAAAGCATGACCATGGCGAACGAGGCCGCTATCATCCGGCGGCGCAAGAGGAGTGGGATCGTGACCGAGCCGTTTGAAGTCATCACCGTCGATACCGACCGCGTCGCCTGCGATGGCGGTGGCGGCGCGTTGGGTCATCCCAAAGTCTACCTCAACCTCGGCCCGGAGGGACAAGTCGAGTGCCCCTATTGCAGCCGCGTCTACAAGTTGCGCAAAGGCGCGCATCCTGCCCACGCCCACTGAGGAAAATCGGCCCCATGAAACAACTCGGCGAAGGCTGGAACTGGCGCGACCTCCAGGTCGGCGACACATTCATCACCTACGGCCGGACGCTGTTCGAGGCCGATCTCCTCAGCTTCGTGACGCTTTGCGGCTTTTCCGAGGAGCTGTTCACCAACAGGGAATACATCAAGGAGCACGCGCCGATGCGCGGCGGGCATCCGGTGCCGGGTGCGCTGGTCTACTCCATGGCGGAAGGCCTGGTGATCCCGACCACCCTGCAGGGCTCGGGCCTCGCCTTCTTGTCGATGGGCTTCGACATCAAGGGTCCGACCTACGTGAACGACACGATTCATGTCGAGATCGAGGTCACCGAGATCAAGCCGACCTCCAAGGATCCGTTGCGGGCGCTGGTGCGCACCACGAATCTGGTCAAGAACCAGAGGGGCGAGACGGTGCTGATCTACACGCCGCTACGCATGATGCAGGGCCGGTGAGAGGCGCTGAGATGGCCAAGGTCGCCGTCGAGAAGGCAGGCGCGACCACGATCGTCTCGATCGACCGTTTTGCCGAGGCACGCAACGCCGTCGATCCCGAGACTGCGATCCTGCTGCGCGAAGCGTTTCTCGCCTTCGACGCCGACGAGACGCAGTCGGTCGCGATCCTGACAGGCCGCGGCGGCACCTTCTGCGCCGGCTACGATCTCAAGGTCGCGGCCGGCCGGGACGGTGCCTTGTTGCATGATCCCGCCGGGCCCGGCCCGATGGGGCCGACGCGGCATCTGTTGTCCAAGCCGGTGATCGCCGCCGTCGAGGGCTACGCCGTCGCGGGCGGCCTTGAGCTCGCCCTGTGGTGCGACATGCGTGTAGCCTCCGAGAGCGCGAAGTTCGGTGTCTTCTGCCGACGCTGGGGCGTGCCCCTGATCGACGGTGGCACGGTGCGGCTTCCGCGCCTGATCGGCCAGAGCCGGGCCATGGACATGGTCCTGACCGGCCGCGAGGTCGGGGCCCGCGAGGCCTTCGACTGGGGTCTGGCCAACCGGCTGGTGCCGGACGGACAGGCGCTTGCCGAGGCCAAGGTGTTGGCCGAACAGCTCGCGAAGTTTCCGCAGACCTGTCTGCGTTCCGACCGCCGCTCTTCTTACGAGCAGTGGGCGCTCGAGCTGCCGGCCGCGCTGGTCAACGAGGCGCGGCACGGCCTGCCGGCCCTGCGGGCGGAGTCGCGCCGGGGCGCGGCACGATTCGCGTCCGGTAAGGGCCGCGGCGGGGATTTCGGGGAGATCTGATGGCGCTGCCGACCGACGCGGAGATCGCCCGGTATCGCGCCGACGGCGCGGTCTGCCTGCGCGGCGCCTTCTCGACGCAATGGATCGAGCGGCTGCGCGGCGCGATCGACGACGACATCGCTACGCCTGGTCCGATGGTCCGCATCAACACGCCCGAAGGCGCGCCGGGCCGTTTCTTCGTCGATTTCCAGCTCTGGCAGCGCCACCCCGCGGCGCGCGACTTCGTCTACGACTCGCCCGCGAAGGAGATCGCTGCGCGGCTGATGGGATCGAACGAGGTCGTCTACTATCACGACCATCTGCTGGTGAAGGAGCCGGGCACGCAGGAACGCACACCCTGGCACCACGACCAGCCCTATTACCCGATCGACGGCAGGCAGATCGTCTCGTTGTGGCTGCCGCTCGATCCGGTCGACCGCGCGACCTGTGTGGAATACGTGAAAGGATCGCATCGATGGGGCCGCTGGTTCCAGCCCAAGTTCTTCCGCCAGGGTGGTGTCGACCTGCAGGTGCAGGACAGCCGCTTCGAGCCGCTGCCCGACCTCGATGCCGAGCGCGACAAGCACGAGTTCCTCGCCTGGGACATGGAGCCGGGCGACGTCATCGCCTTCCATGCGCTCACCCTGCACGGCGCCTCGGGCAACCGCTCGACGACGCGCCGCCGCCGCGCCTGGGCGACGCGCTGGTGCGGCGACGATGCGCGCTACGCCAGCCGTGTCGGCCAGATTTCGCCGCCTATCGAAGGTCACGGCCTGAAGCCCGGCGACCGGCTCGAGTGCGAGACGTTCCCGAAGGTGCTTGGCTAGCCGACGCCTGCAGGTGGTGACGTGCAGATAGGTGAAATCACGGAACGAGGACGGCCTTGCCGACGACGGTGCGCTCCTCGATCAAGCGGAACGCCCTGACCCAATCGCCCAGATCATAGGTCGCCGCGACCGTCGCCTTGAGCTTTCCTTCGGTAAACCAGCGCGTCAGCTCCTTCTGCGCATCGGCGACCATGGCTCGACGCCTGGCAAGAGCGGCCGCCTCCTTGGGCGTTGGGGCGCCACCCTTGCTCCCCGGGCCGCCCCAGCCGTTCCAGTAGCCGTAGTAGAAGCCGATCACCGTCACGTTCTTGACCAGCAGGATGTTGGCGGGGATCTGCGGGATGCTGCCGCTCGCGAAGCCCATGGGGATGAGCCGTCCCTCCGGCGCGATGCAGCGCAGCGAGGCTTCGAAGGCCGAGCCGCCGACCGGATCGTAAATCACGTCGGCGCCGCGGCCGCCGGTCAGCTCGAGCACCCTAGTGCGCAGGTCCTCGCTGCGATAGTCGATCAGGTGGTCGGCGCCGGCATCGCGCGCCGCCTTGAGCTTGTCGAAGCCGCCCGCGCTTGCGATCACCACCGCGCCCATGGCCTTGCCGACCTCTATGGCGGTCAGCCCGGAGCCGCCACCCGCGCCATGCACCAGCAACACTTCATCCGGCTGCAGGGCGGCCTTCCACTTCAGCGCCCCATAGGCCGTGGGGTAGAGCGTCGGGAAGTTGGTGGCCTCGGCATAGGGCATGCGCTCGGGGATCGGAATCAGGTTGGCGGCCGTCGCGACGGCATACTCGGCAAACGCGCCCTGGCTGACGCCGGTGGCGATACGGTCGCCAACGGCGACGTTGGTCACGCCCTCCCCTAGTGCCACCACATGGCCGGCGAGTTCGTTGCCTGGCACATAGGGCAGCGGCGGCTTGTTCTGGTGCTTGCCCTGCACGCCCAGCATTGCGGCGAAGCTTACGCCGGCGGCGCGGACATGGACCAACACCTCGCCAGCCTTCGGCTCGGGCTTCGGAATGTCCTCGATCCTCAGACTGTCGATCGGACCGTAGGCATGACAAACCAGCGCCCGCATCAGCTCCACCCTCTCCGAGACTACTTCTGGAACTGGCCGTGCCGGCCTTCACCCTGGGCGAAGCGCGCGGCACCACTCTGCGACTCCTTGCGCCTCGCCTCGAGCGAAAGCTCCATCTCGCGCCGGATGGCGGCCGACTGGTCCCGGTCGAAACTCTCGTAGGCCGACTGCCGGTCGGAGGTCATGGCGATCGGCGGAAAGCCCGCGATCTGCAGCGCGAGCGCCTCGGCCTCGGCGCGTGTCGTGCCGCGCGCCACCTTGCGCGTGGCGAGACCGATGGCAATCGCCTCGTCGGCACCGACGGCACGGCCGGTCAGCAGCATGTCCATGGCACGACCCTGGCCGACGATACGTGGCAGGCGCACGGTCGTGCCGTCGCTCATCGGCACACCCCAGCGGCGCGAGAAGACGCCGAAGGTCGCGGTCTCGTCGACAATGCGGATGTCGCAGAAAAGTGCGACGCCCAGTCCGCCGGCGCAGGCATGGCCCTCCACTGCGGCGATCACTGGCTTGGATAGCGGCGCCCGCAGCGGACCCTCGTCGCTGCCGGCCCATGGGAAATAGTCGGTGCCGCCGCCCAGCTCCTTGAGATCGGCGCCGGCACAGAAGGCCCCGCCCGCGCCCGTCAGAACTGCGACGCGGGCTTCACCGTCCGCCTCGAACGACTTGAGCGCATCGGCGAGCGCGTGGGCGGCCTCGTTGTCGAGAGCGTTCTTCGCCAGCGGCCGGTTGATGATGATGGTCGTGACCGGTCCAGCGCGCTCGACAAGGATTTTCATGGACGTCATCGGAACCCGCACTTGAAGTGCAATTCGGAAACCCGTAACCAAAGGATCAGGGCGGAGCGCAAGCGGGGAAGGGCGGCGAAATTGGTCAAGAGACTGCTGTCCAAGATTGCCTACTGGGTGAACGACACGTTTCCCGGCGTCAAGTCGCTGGTTCCGAAGAGCGTGCATCGCTACGTGCTGCTGAACGTCGTCGGCGTGAACAGGGGCGGCTACGAGACCATGCTGCGGGTGAATCCCGAGCGCGTCTTCCTGCAGAAAGAGGCGCTGCCCTGGGTCGCCAGGACCTATCGCAAGGTCTTGTTCGTCGGTACTGCCTCCTACACCTATCAATACGAAGAGTTCTTCGCCGACGATCCCGATCGCTACCATACGATCGATCGCGCCGCGCTTAACAAGGTGTGGGGTTCGCAGAACCACATCATCGCGCCGATCGGGGAGGTCGACAGACATCGGCCGGCGGAGTTCTTCGATTGCATCATGCTGACCGGCGTCCTCGGTTACGCCGATCCGGCCAACAACGAGTACGGACCACGCGGAGACGAGCTGCCGCCACTGCTGGCTGCGTTACATCGAACCATCAGGCCGGGCGGGTTGCTTTTCGTCGGCTGGCATCTCGAGGACATGCCGCAGTCTCTGCACCAGCTTGGCCTTCTCGGATCGCTGTTCAAGCCGACGGATCGCACGCCGTGGGGCGCCCGCAAGGACTTCCCCAACCAGCCCTACGCCTTCGAGTTCTACGAGCGCGTCTAAAGGGGCGGATCCAGCTACCGGACGGTTGCCAACTCGTCTTCGAGCTGCCCGTTGGAGCGCGCGGGCGTGCGGAAGTACCACCAGTTCTTCTGCGCCGTCCATTTCTCCTTGCGCGCCGTGCCGTGACCCCAGACGCAGCGCTTGAAGTCGCGCGTCGAGCGCATGAACGCACGGTCGGCCTCGTCGAGCTTCAGCGCGTGATCGCCCATTTCCTCGCGACTGAACATCGGCAGCGCCTCGAGGATCAGTTCGCGCACGTCGACGTCGTTAAGCCAATTGTCGAGATCGAAATTGTAGCCCTCTCGCTCGAGGTCGGTGGCGAAGCTCGCCCACTGGTCGATCAGCTCCTGCAGGTCGGCGACGTCGGGCGGACCGGGCGGGGGCGGCGGCCTCATTCGCGTCCCCGCTCGGACTGACGGCGGTAGTAGCGTTCGCCGTCGTTGGGCTTGAAGAAGGTGCGAATGACGCCGTTCGGATTGAAGGCGATGAAGGCGCCGGTGTCGCGATCGAAGCGCGTGACGACGCCATCCTTCCGCACCGTCTCCAGGATCGGTCCGCCGACGCGCGCGTCTCGCAGGAGCTGCGCCTGGCGGAGATAGTCGTGCTTTGTGATGCGGCCGAACTCGGCGCCGTGCTTCTCGTAGTGCTCGTCGAGGCGGCGCTGGTCGGCGAAGCCGACGCTGGTGCCCCAGCCCGGCGGCGCCTCGCGTGCCACGGCACCGGCTGTCGGCGCCGGCGCCGTCTCGCGCACGACCTCGCGGCCGCCGCGATCGGAGACGCTCAGCCAGTAGACGAGAATCGCGGCCGCCGCCAACGCCGCTGTCAGCAGACGGCGCCACGGCAGGCCGCCGGGGCGGCCGTTCATGGCGCTATTGTGCGCCACCCTTGAACCAGCGCGCAATCATGCGGCGTTCGGCGTCGGTCATCTCCGTCATGTTGCCGGGCGGCATGACGCGCGAGGCGGCGGCCTGCTGGTTGATGGCGGCGGCCATGGCGTGGATCTGCGAGGGCGTCTCGAGCAGGATGCCCTTGGGTGGCGCAAGGAAGCCTTCCTGTGTTGGCTTCACGGCATGGCACGACACGCAGCGCGCCTGGATGATCGGCTGGATCTGGTCGAACGCCACCGGCCCGCCACCGTCGGCACTCGGCCGTGGCAGGGCCAGCAGCGCGGTGATCGCGAGCGTCACGAAGCCTGCCGCCAGCACCAGCGGGTTCTGGTTGCCCTTGTGGCGCTGCACGAACCAGACACGGATGAGGGCGCCGGCCATCGAGATCAGGATCAGCAGCACCCAGTTCCACTCGTGGCCATAGAGGCCCGCATAGTGATTGCTGATCATCGTGAACAGCACGGGCAGGGTGAAGTAGGTGTTGTGCACCGAACGCTGCCGGCCCATCAGCCCGTACTTCGGGTCCGGGGTACGGCCTTCTTCCTTGGCCTTCACCAGCTCGCGCTGGCCGGGGATGATGACGAAGTAGACGTTCAGCACCATGATGGTGCCGAGCATGGCGCCGAAATGGATGTAGGCGCCGCGGCCGGAGAAGATGTGGCAGAGCGCCCATGCGGCGATGACGCAATAGAGGAAGACCAGCCCGCCCAGCACCGCCTCGTCATCGCCGAACGCCGACCGGCACAGCCGGTCGTAGACCAGCCAGCCAAGCACCAGAAAGCCCAGCCCGATGACGATAGCCTGGGTCTTGGTCAGTTGCATGACCGCCGGATCGATAAGTGCGATCTCGGCACCGTAGTAATAGACGAGGCAGAGCAGGAAGAAGCCGGTGATCAGCGTCGTGTAGGCTTCCCACTTGAACCAGTGCAGCTCGGGCGGGAGCCGCTCCGGTGCCAGCGTGAACTTCTTGGCCGTATAGAACCCGCCGCCGTGGACCGCCCAGACTTCGCCGCCTATCCCCTTGGCGGCGTCTGCCGGGTCGAGCGGCTTGTGCAGATGGTTGTCCAGCCAGATGAAATAGAAGGACGCGCCGATCCAGGCGATGCCCACGATCGTGTGGGCCCAGCGCAGCAGCAGATTCAGCCAGTCCATGACGAAAGCGGCATCCATGGCTTGTCGTACCGCCTTGCCGGGCATGGCCTCAAGGCGGTAAATCGCCCCTCGACTGGCAACCAAGCGAATTCTGAGGGGAAACGAAATGGCGGCTCTGGACCTTCCGGCAGGCGTGACGATCGACGGCGCCATCAAGCCGGGCTTCGAAAAGGTGCTCACGAAAGAGGCAGTGGCCTTCGTCGCCGAGCTGCAGCGCAAGTTCAATGCCCGCCGCGAGGAGCTGCTGGCCGCCCGCGTCGAGCGCCAGAAGCGGCTCGATGCCGGCGAGAAGCCGGACTTCCTGAAGGAGACCGCCAAGATCCGCGAGAGCGACTGGACCGTGGCGCCTCTACCCAAAGACATTCTCGACCGCCGCGTCGAGATCACCGGGCCGGTCGACCGCAAGATGATCATCAACGCGCTGAACTGCGGCGCCAACGTCTTCATGGCCGACTTCGAGGACGCCTCGACGCCGACCTGGGCCAACATGGTCGAGGGCCAGTTCAACCTGGCCGATGCGGTGCGTCGCCAGATCGACTACGTCGATCCGACCAGCGGCAAGGCCTACAAGCTGAACGACAAGACAGCCGTGCTGTTCGTTCGTCCACGCGGCTGGCACCTGCTCGAGAAGCACATGCTGGTCGACGGCAAGCCGATGTCGGGCTCGCTGTTCGATTTCGGCTTCTACTTCTTCCACAACGCCAAGGAAGCATTGAGCCGCGGCACCGGGCCGTACTTCTACCTGCCGAAGATGGAAAGCCATCTGGAGGCGCGCCTGTGGAACGACGTGTTCGTCCATGCGCAAGATGCGCTCGGCGTGCCGCAGAAGTCGATCAAGGCCACGGTGCTGATCGAGACCATCCTCGCCACCTTCGAGATGGACGAGATCCTGTGGGAGCTGAAGGATCACTCGGCCGGCCTCAACTGCGGGCGGTGGGACTATATCTTTTCCTTCATCAAGAAGTTCCGCGAGCAGGACTGGGCGGTACTGCCCGATCGCGGCACGGTCGGCATGACCTCGCACTTCCTGCGCTCGTACAGTCAGCTCGTGATCAAGACCTGCCATCGCCGCGAGGTGCACGCGATGGGCGGGATGGCCGCGCAGATTCCGATCAAGAACGACCCCAAGGCGAACGAGGAGGCGATGGGGCGTGTCCGCGCCGACAAGAAACGCGAGGCGGGCGATGGGCACGATGGCACCTGGGTCGCGCATCCCGGCCTCGTCGAGATCGCGAAGGCAGAGTTCGATGCCGTCATGAAGGAGGCTAACCAGATCGCCCGCAAGCGTCAGGACGTGCACGTCACGGCGGCCGACCTGATCCAGATCCCCAGCGGGCCGAAGACCGAGGCGGGGCTCCGCCAGAACGTGGCGGTCGGCATCGGCTATGTCGAGGCGTGGCTGCGCGGCATCGGCTGCGTGCCCCTGTTCAACCTGATGGAGGACGCCGCCACCGCCGAAATCAGCCGCGCCCAGGTCTGGCAGTGGGTGCGCCATAGCCAGAAGCTCGACGACGGCCGTCCCATCACCAAGGATCTCGTGCGCCAGATCGTGCGCGAGGAGAACGACAGGGTGAAGGCGCAGATCGGCGAGGAGGCCTACGCCAAGGGCCGCTACGAGGATGCGGCCCAGCTCATGGTCGACCTGGTCGAGCAGCCGCAGTTCTACGAGTTCCTCACCCTGCCGGCCTACGATCGCATCATCGCCGACGAGAAGAAGGCGGCAGCCTGAGGAAATGACGATGGTCCAGAGCGTCTACGACGTCACCTCCGCGGGCAAATCCGATGCCCCGGCGATCGGCGCGCCGGGCAAGCCCTGGCTGACCTATGGCGGCCTGAAGAAACTCACCGACGATATGCTGGCGACGCTGAACGGCGTCGGCATTGGCCGCGGTGATCGTGTCGCTATGGTCATCCCGAACGGGCCAGAGATGGCTTCCTCGTTCATCGCGGTGGCGGCCGGCACCGTCTCGGCGCCGCTCAACCCCGCTTACCGTGCCGACGAGTTCGAGTTCTATCTCGACGATCTCAAGCCCAAGGCCTGCATCGTGCAGAAGGGCGTCGACAGCCCGGTGCGCGCAATGGCCGCGAAGGTCGGCGTGCCGCTGATCGAACTGGTGCCGACCCAGGGTGCGCCGGCCGGCGTCTTCACCCTCGACGTCGCCGGGCTGAAGCCTGCAAAGGCCGACAAGACCGGCCCATCGTCGGGTGACGAGGGCGCACTGGTGCTGCACACCTCGGGCACGACGGCGCGACCCAAGATCGTGCCGCTGTCTACCGCCAATCTTGCCGCCTCGGCGCGTCACATCGCGGCCTCGCTCTCGCTGACGCCGAACGACCGCTGTCTAAACATCATGCCGCTGTTCCACATCCATGGACTGATCGCCGCGACCTTGTCGTCGCTCGGTGCCGGCGCGTCGGTGTCGTGCACGCCGGGCTTCAACGCGTTGCGCTTCTTCGGCCAACTCGAAGAGGTGAAGCCCACCTGGTACACGGCGGTGCCGACCATGCACCAGGCGATCCTGGGCCGCCTGCGCGGCAACTCGGAGGCCGCCAAGGCGGCGAAGCTCCGCTTCATCCGTTCCTCGTCGGCGTCCCTGCCGCCGCAGGTCATGGCCGAGCTCGAGGAAGCCTTCGGCTGTCCGGTGATCGAGGCCTACGGCATGACCGAGGCCAGCCACCAGATGGCGTCGAATGCGCTGCCCCCCGGCAAGCGCAAGCCGGGCGCGGTCGGCCTGCCGGCCGGCCCGAAGATCGCCATCATGGACGATGCCGGCAACATGCTGCCACAGGGCGCGATCGGCGAGGTCGTGATCCAGGGCCCGAACGTGACGGCAGGTTACGACAACAATCCCGACGCCAACCTGAAGGCTTTCGTCAACGGCTGGTTTCGCACTGGCGACCAGGGTCGCTTCGACGAAGACGGCTACCTGTTCCTCACCGGGCGCCTGAAGGAGATCATCAACCGCGGCGGCGAGAAGATCAGCCCGATCGAGATCGACACGATCCTGATGGATCATCCCTCGGTGGAGCAGTGCGTCACCTTCGCGATCCCGCATGCCAAGCTCGGCGAGGAGGTGGGCGCGGTGGTCGTGCTGCGCGGCGGCACCGAGTGTACGGAGCGCGAGCTGCGCGACTTCGTGGCGGCGCGCGCTGCGGACTTCAAGGTGCCACGCAAGGTCGTGTTCGTGACCGAGATTCCCAAGGGCGCCACCGGCAAGCTGCAGCGCATCGGTCTCGCGGCCAAGCTCGGGCTGGGCGAGGTGACCGCTTGACGTCGATCTGCGTTTTCGGTGCAGGCGCGATCGGCGGCCTGATGGCCGCGAAGCTCGAGATGGCCGGCATGCCGGTCACCGTCGTGGCGCGGGGACCGCACTATGATGCGATGCTGGCCAAGGGCCTCACGCTGCGCAGCGAAGGCAGGGAGACGATCACCTATCCCAAGGTGGCGCTCGACCCCAGGGATGTGGGCCCGCAGGACTATCTCGTCCTCACGCTCAAGGCGCACTCGCTGCTGCCGGCGATGGCGCAGCTCAAGCCGCTGATCGGCCCGAACACCACCATCGTGGCGGCGATCAACGGCGTGCCCTGGTGGTACACCTACAGGCTGGGGGGCGAATTCGAAGGCAAGCGGATCGAGGCGGTCGATCCCGACGGCGCGGTCTCGGCCGGCCTGCCGCCCGCTCAGGTGGTGCACGCGATCGTCTATCCGGCGGCTGACGTCGCCCAGCCGGGTGTCATCGAGCATACCTATGGCGACCGCTTCACCCTGGGGGAGCCCGACGGGGCCAAGAGCGAGCGTGTATCGAAGTTCGCCGATCTGCTGATGAAGGCGGGCTTCAAGGCGCCGATCCGGCCGCGCATACGCGACGAGCTTTGGATCAAGCTCTGGGGCAACATGGCATTCAACCCGGTGAGTGCATTGACGGGCGCGACTCTCGACAAGGTGCTGGCCGATCCGGGCACGCATGCAATCTGCCGTGCCATGATGGTCGAGGGGCAGGCGGCTGCCGAGAAGCTCGGTGTCAGATTCGTGATCGGCGTCGACAAGCGCCTGGCCGGCGGTGCCGAGGTCGGTGCGCACAAGACTTCGATGTTGCAGGATATGGAGAAGGGCCGGCCGCTCGAGATCGAGGCGCTGCTGGGCGCCGTGGTCGAAATGTCACAATGGGTCGGCGTCGACATGCCGATCAGCCGGTCGGTGCTCGCCCTGGTACGGCAGCGGGCGGCGATGCGCTAGGCTGCGCGCATGGAGAGAGTCGATCTCGTCTTCGATCCGGACAACGCCAAGGCTGCCGAGTACGTCCGCGACCGGCTGTCGTCGTTCAATGCCGCACGAACGGGCGATGAAGGCTTCTACCCCTGCAACATCTTCCTGAAGGGGGAGAAGCGCGAAACGCTGGGCGGGTTGCTCGGCTATGTCTGGGGTGGCTGGCTGTTCGTCGCCATCCTCTGGGTCGACGAAGCGCTGCGCGGGCAGGGACATGCGACGAGGCTGATGGAGGCTGCCGAGGACTATGCACGCCAGCGCAGGTGCCATTCGGCTTATCTCGACACGCATTCCTGGCAGGCGCGGCCGTTCTACGAGAAGCGCGGCTATGAGCTGTTCGCCACGCTCGACGGCTTCCCCGGCGAGCACAAGAAGTTCTTCCTGAAGAAGAAGCTGACGTAGTCATCCCGACCGAAGCGAAGCGGAGCGAGGGATCTCTTCCGAATCCGACAAGACCCCCGGCTTCGCTCCAGCGCGGGGATTACCCCGCGCGCGGTGACCGCTACGCCGTCAGCTCCTTCAGCTTCTTGTCGATCGCCAACAGGTCCTGCCAGCTCTGCCGCTTGCTCGCCGGCGTACGTAGTAGATAGGCGGGATGGAACGTCGGCATGGTCGGGATTTCCGTCCCGTCGGCGAGACGATAGCCCGTCCACCTGCCGCGCAGCCGCATGATGCCTTCGGTGGTGTCGAGGACCGCCTTGGCGGAAACGCCGCCGGCCAGCACCAGCACCTTGGGCCGCACCAGCTCGATGTGGCGCCGCGTGAAGGCGAGACACATCGCCTGTTCGGCGAGGGTCGGCGTGCGGTTGCCGGGCGGCCGCCAGAACAGGATGTTGGTGATGTAGAAGCCGCCGTCGCGGGTAAGGCCGATCGCCTCCATCATGCGATCCATGAGCTGGCCGCTGACGCCGACGAACGGCTTGCCGAGCCGGTCCTCGTCGGCACCCGGCGCTTCGCCCACCACCATGACGTGCGCATCGGGCCTGCCGTCGGCGAACACGGTGTTTTTTGCCGTGCGCTTCAGTGCGCAGCCCTCGAAGGCACGCACCGCGGCCTCGAGCTCGGCGATCGTGTGGCAGCCTTCGGCCAGCGCGCGCGCATCCTCGACGAGTTGCGGCGATTCGAGCGGCACCGGCGCGCGCGGTGGCGGTGCGGCTGGGGCGCGGATCGCCGTCGGCGCGGCTGGCCTGGCCGGGGTCGTCGCTTGTGCCGGGACGACAATGGCGGCGGCGGGTGGGAGGGCGAATCGATCGATCGGCTCCTCGCCGATCGTCTCGTCGATGCCGTGATCGACGTACCAGCGGAGCAGCGCCGCGGCATCTTCGGGCGCGAGACGGGGCTCGGTCATCGGAGGCCCTCGATGAACGCGGCCAGAATCGGCGCCCACATGGCGGCGTCGGCGTGGCTGGCCATGTGCCCCTTCTCTGAGGGCATCTCGACATAGGTGAGGTCGACCCCGGCCTTGCGCATGTCGAGCGCGTGGCCGGCGCAGGCCGTGAGGTCGAACAACTTGTCGGTCTTGGAGACCACGTACAGGACTTTGGCCTGCTTGAGCCGGTCGTATTGACCGGTTACGTCGAAGCCGTCGATCGCGCGCCTGAGCGTCACGAGCGAATGGCCGTCGTAGATCTTCGCCCAGCTCTTGGCCGCCACCTTCGCTTCCGCTTCGGTCTGGCCGTAGTTCAGCAACGTCTCATAACGGATCTGCTCCAGCGTGCCGGCGATGCCCTCGTTCTCGTAGTACCAGCCGCCGTTCCAGTTGGGATCGCTCGCCAGCCGCTTCTCCAGCGCCTCGAGGCCGCCGGCCCGCGATGGAGCGCGCGGCGCGGTGACGGAAGCGGCGATGCCCTTCATGAAGCCCGGATACGAAGCGGCCCACTGAAAGGACTGGAAGCCGCCCATCGACGGGCCGACCACGGCAACAAGGCTCTTCAGTCCCAGCGAATCGACCAGCAGCTTCTGGCTCTCGACCATGTCGCGGAGCGTGATGTGCGGGAAGGTGGGTCCGTAGACCTTGCCTGTGCGCGGATCGATGCAGTTGGCGCCGCTGCTGCCATGTGCGGAGCCCAGCGCGTTCACCGACACGACGAAATGGCGATCGGTGTCGATGGCCTTGCCAGGCCCGATCAGCCCGTCGAACCAGCCGACGGCGCCGGCGGCGACGCCGCGACCCTGCTTCCCGGGGGCATTCTTTCCCGCGGCGTGATGGCTCGACGTATAGCCATGCACGACCAAGATGGCATTGTCGTTCGCCGCATCGAGAGTGCCGTAGGTCTCGTAGGCGAGTTCGAGCGTGGGCAGGACCTGACCGTTCTCGAGCCGGAAATCGCGCGCGGAGAAGGCCTTGCTCTCGATTCCGGTCAACTCTGCCACGGGAATTCCCCTTTTGAGCGGGTGGCGATCCAGCCCCCGACAGGCTATCTAAATCGAAGGATTGCCGTCGGACCGGCGCGCGTCCATCGGGAAAAGACACTGCAGAGCGAGACGGGCATGACGCGCGAGGCGATGGAGTACGACGTGGTGATCGTCGGTGGCGGCCCGGCCGGGCTGTCGGCGGCGATCCGCCTGAAGCAGTTGGCCGCCGAGCGCAATCATGAAGTCTCCGTGTGCGTTCTGGAGAAGGGGTCGGAACTCGGCGCCCACATCCTGTCCGGCGCCGTCGTCGATCCGATCGGTCTCAACGAACTCATTCCCGACTGGAAGGACAAGGGCGCGCCACTCGAGACGCAGGTTACCGACGACCAGTTCCTGTTCCTCACCAGGGGCGGCTCCTACCGCTTCCCCAACTTCCTGATGCCGCGGCTGATGAACAACCACGGCAACTACATCGTCAGCCTCGGCGAGGTTTGCCGCTGGCTCGGCCAGCAGGCCGAGGCGCTGGGCGTCGAGATCTATCCGGGCTTCGCTGCCGCCGAGGTGCTCTACAACGAGGACGGCTCGGTGAAGGGCGTCGCCACCGGCGACATGGGCATCGCCAAGGACGGCACGCACAAGGAGAGCTACACGCCCGGCATGGAGCTGCACGCCAAGTACACCCTGATCGGCGAGGGCGTGCGCGGTTCGCTCGCCAAGCAGCTCATGTCGAAGTTCGACCTGCGCGACGGCGTCGATCCGCAGAAATTCGGCATCGGCATCAAGGAACTCTGGCAGGTCGAGCCCGCCAACTTCCGCAAGGGGCTGGTCGTCCATACGCAGGGCTGGCCGCTGTCGGAGACCGATACTGCGGGCGGTACGTTCATGTACCACTTCGGCGACAACCTTGTCGCGGTCGGCCTCGTGGTGCATCTCTCATACGAGAATCCGTACCTCTCGCCGTTCGACGAGTTCCAGCGCTTCAAGACGCATCCCGACGTCGCCAAGTACCTGAAGGGCGGCAAACGTCTGGTCTACGGCTCGCGTGCCATCACCGAGGGCGGCCAGCAGTCGATACCCAAGCTCACCTTCCCGGGCGGCGCGCTGATCGGCTGCTCGGCGGGCTTCGTCAACGTGCCGCGCATCAAGGGCAGCCACAACGCGATCAAGAGCGGCATGCTTGCGGCGGAGGCGGCGTTCGAGGCGCTGGCCGGCGGCAAGACCGGGGGCGACGAGCTGATCGCCTACCCCGTGAAGCTCAAGGCGTCATGGCTCTGGAAGGATCTCGACAAGGTGCGCAACGTGAAGCCCGCGCTGAAGTGGGGCACCATGCTCGGCACGCTCTACGGCGGCATGGACATGTGGCTGCACGATCTCGGCATCCGCGTACCCTGGACGCTGCGCCATCACAAGGCGGACCACGAGTGCCTGCGGCCGGCGTCCGAGTTTCAGCCGATCCAGTATCCCAAGCCGGATGGCGTGATCTCCTTCGACAAGCTCTCCTCGGTGTTCCTGTCGAACACCAACCACGAGGAGGACCAGCCGGTTCACCTCAAGCTGCGTGATCCCTCGATTCCGATCGCGGTCAACCTGCCGCTCTATGCCGAGCCGGCGCAACGCTACTGTCCGGCCGGCGTCTACGAGGTGGTCACCGCCGACAACGGCCAGCCGCGCTTCCAGATCAACGCGCAGAACTGCGTCCACTGCAAGACGTGCGACATCAAGGATCCGGCGCAGAACATCGACTGGTCAGTCCCCGAAGGCGGCGGCGGGCCCAACTATCCCAACATGTGAGACGCATGCGACGCACCCCTCTCGCGCTGCTCTCGGCAGCGTTGCTCCTTCTTCCGGTTGCGGCGTATGCCCAGCAGCGGCCGCAACAGCAGCAGAACCGCCCGCCGCAGACGCAGCCGGCGCCGCGACTGGCCCCGATATCGCTGTCGGGCCGTTATCTTGCCGCCCGCGTCGGCGAGCAGGATCACGACTATGACGCGGCCGCCGACCAGCTCGACCAGGCTCTGCTTCAGACACCCGGCGATCCCGACCTGGTCTACGGCGCGTTTCGCCTGCGTCTCTATGCCGGCCGCTTCGACTCCGCGATCGAGCTCGCACCGGCGGTGCTGCGCGCCCGGCCGGGCGACGGCTTCGCCAACCTGGCGCTTGCGGTCCAGCAGATCCGCAAGGGCGAGTATAAGGCGGCGGAGCAGCAGCTCGCCCGCATCGGCACCGAGAACCAGCTCGGTGTGCTGCGCGAATACGTGATGGCGTGGCTCAAGGCTGGCGAGAAGGATTTCGGCGCGGCCCGCGCTTTCCTCGCACGCTTGAAGCCTGCCGCCGGCGAGCGCGCCGAAGCGCCGGCGCTGGTGATCGAGGCCCAGATCGACGAGATGGCGGGCGACAAGGCCGCGGCCGAGGCAAAATACCGTCGCGCCGCGTCGCTCGACCGCAACGGGCTCCGCACCACCGTGGCCGTCGCCGAAGGCCTGCGCCGCCTCGGCAAGGACGCCGACGCCCGCGAGCTGCTGCGGGTCTACGGCACCAAGTACAGCGACTCCGTCGTCATGGACGGGCTGATGGGCCCCAACGCGCCGATGCCCAAGCCACCGTCGCCGGCCTCGGGTATCGCCGAGATCCTGTTCGACATCGGCGGCATTCTGGGTTCCGATCCGCGCGCCCAGCGTAACGACCTTGCGCTGATCTTCTACCAGCTCGCCACGACCCTGAAGCCCGACCAGGATTTCGGCTGGCTGATGATCGCGGGCCTCTACGAGCAGTTCCAGCAGATCCCCAAGGCGATCGCCGCGCTGGGCAGGATCGGCCCGACGTCGCCACTCTACTGGCAGGCGCGCCTGCGCACGGCAGCACTCGACGCCCAGCAGGACAAGTTCGACCAGGCGGTGTCGCGCCTCAAGGCTCTGGTCGCGGAGAAGCCCGAGCGCATCGACGCGGCGCTGACGCTTGCCGACCTGCTGAGGGGCAAGGAGAAGTGGACCGATGCGGTCGCCGCCTACGATACGGCCATCTCGCGCCTGAAGAACCCCGAGGATCGCCACTGGCAGATCTATTTCGGTCGCGGTATCGCACTCGAGCGCACCAAGAACTGGCCGAAGGCCGAGGTCGACATGAAGAAGGCGCTCGAGCTCTCGCCCGAGCAGCCCTACGTGTTGAACTATCTCGGCTACAGTTGGATCGACCAGGGCCTCCACCTGGAGGAAGGCATGAAAATGCTGGAGCGCGCCACCGAGCTGCGGCCCGACGACGGCGCCATCACAGACTCGGTCGGCTGGGCCTACTACCGGCTCGGTCAGTTCGAGAAGGCCGTCGAATGGCTGGAGCGCGCGATCGAGCAGAAGGGCGACGACGCCACGATCACCGAGCATCTCGGCGATGCCTACTGGCATGTCGGACGCAAGCGCGAGGCGCGTTTCCAGTGGGATCGCTCGCTGCAGCAGAAGCCGGACAAGGACCGCGTGCCCATCATCAAGGACAAGCTCGAGAACGGACTGAACGCCGGCAACGACAAGCCGACCGTCTACGAGAAGGCCGCCGACTCCAAGCAGGGCGGCTGAACGGGGCACCGGGGCGTGCCGCTCGCCCGCGCCAAGGTCAATCTCTGGCTGAACGTCGTCGGCCGTCGCGCCGACGGCTATCACTTGCTCGACTCGCTGGTCGCCTTCACTGATCTTGCCGACGAGGTGGCGGTCGCAGAGGCCTCCGGCTTGTCGCTTGCGGTCGAAGGACCGGGGGCGCCGTCCCTCGATGGCGAGCCCGACAACATCGTGCTCAAGGCGGCCCGTCTCCTCGCAGGACGCGCCGGCGTCGCACCGCGTGCCGCGATCCGGCTGACGAAGCGGATCCCGGTGGCGGCCGGGCTGGGCGGCGGTTCCGCCGATGCCGCGGCGACGCTTCGGGCGCTGGTCGAGCTGTGGCGCGTGGCGATGCCGGAGGAGGAGCTGTTCGACCTCGCGGCCGAGCTGGGCGCAGACGTGCCCATGTGCCTCGCCGGCCGGCCGGCCCTTGTGTCGGGCATCGGCGAGCGGCTGGCGCCGGCGCCGGCGCTGCCGGCCTCCGCGATCCTGCTCGTCAACCCGGATGTGCCGCTGCCGACTCCTTCGGTTTTCGCTGCGCGCCGCGGTGGATTCTCGCCCGTGCGTGCCGCACCCCGCGGCTGGGCGGACCTCGCCGCCCTGGCCGGCGACCTGGCCGCACGCGGCAACGATCTCGCCGATGCGGCGATTTCGCTGCGGTCCGAGATTGCCGACGTGCTGCGGCACCTGCGCGCGGCGGACGGAGCGGCTTACGCCGGCATGAGCGGCAGCGGCGCCACCTGCTTTGCGATCTTCGGCGATGTCGCTGCTGCTCGCCGGGCCGAGGCGGCATTGCCCACTGCATGGTGGCGTCACGCGGGCCGGCTAGGTAGTGGACTCATAAGTGCGCAACCATAGCTTTGCCGAGGCCAGGGCGAC
>CAYQAY010000020.1:0-70261 GCA_964415585.1 uncultured Reyranella sp. | reverse complement strand
ACCGAGCCGAGATGCTCGTCGGGCGTGATGATCGTGGCCTTGATCCACGGCTCCTGCATCGTCTCGATCTTCATCGGATCGGGATAGTCGGCCGGATTGTGCAGTTCGATCGACGTACCGTCGGTCATCTGCACCTTGTAGACGACCGAGGGCGCCGTGGTGACGAGGTCGAGGTTGAATTCGCGCTCCAGCCGCTCCTGGATGATCTCGAGGTGCAGCAGGCCGAGGAAGCCGCAGCGGAAGCCGAAGCCGAGGGCCGCGCTGGTCTCGGCTTCGAAGTGGAACGAGGCGTCGTTGAGCTGCAGTTTGCCGAGCGACTCGCGGAGCGTCTCGAACTCGGCGGCGTCGGCCGGGAAGAGACCACAGAACACCACCGGCACCGACGGCTTGAAGCCCGCCAGCATCTCGGTCGCGGGCTTGCGGTCGTCGGTGATCGTGTCGCCGACCTTGCAGTCGGCGATGGTCTTGATGCCGGCGATGATGAAGCCGATCTCGCCCGGGCCGAGCTCGGCCACGTCGGTCGGCTTGGGCGCGAAGATGCCGACCTTGTCGAGGTCGTAGGCCGCGCCCACCGCCATCATGCGGATCTTCATGCCCTTCTTCAGCACGCCGTCCTGCACGCGCACCAGCGTGACGACGCCGAGATAGGGGTCGTACCAGCTGTCGACCAGCAGCGCCTTCAGCGGCGCGTTGCGGTCGCCCCTGGGCGGCGGCAGGCGCTTGACCATCGCCTCGAGCAGTTCGTCGATGCCGAGGCCGGTCTTGGCCGAGACCCTGACCGCGTCGGACGTGTCGATGCCGACCACGTCCTCGATCTCCGTGCAGACGCGTTCGGGTTCGGCGGCCGGCAGGTCGATCTTGTTGAGGACCGGGATGATCTCGTGGTTGGCCTCGATCGCGTGATAGGCGTTGGCCAGCGTCTGCGCCTCGACGCCCTGGCTGGCGTCGACCACCAGCAGCGAGCCCTCGCAGGCGGCGAGCGAGCGGCTCACCTCGTAGGCGAAGTCGACATGGCCCGGCGTGTCCATGAGGTTCAGAACGTAGGTCTTGCCGTCCTTTGCCGGGTAGTTGAGGCGCACGGTCTGCGCCTTGATCGTGATGCCGCGCTCGCGCTCGATATCCATGGAATCGAGCATCTGGTCGTGGAACTCGCGCTCGGTCACCGCCCCGCAAGCCAGCAGCAGGCGGTCGGCCAGGGTGCTCTTGCCGTGGTCGATATGGGCGATGATCGAGAAATTGCGGATCAGCGACAGGTCGGTCATTTCACCAGAACTCTAACCACGCAATGTCGCGCCGGTCGCCTTGACGACGGCGGCCACGATCTTGTCGCACACGGCCTCGATCTCCGCATCGGTCAAGGTGCGCTCGACCGGCTGCAGTGTGACGGCGATAGCGAGCGACTTCTTGCCCGCAGGGACCCCCTTGCCGGCATAGAGGTCGAACACGCGCGCCGCTGTGATCAGCGCCTTGTCGGCCCCGCGCGCGGCGCGCACGAGCTTGTCGGCCTCGACGGCGGTGTCGACCAGAAAGGCGAAGTCGCGCTCGACCGGCTGGAATGCCGACACGACGAGCTTCGGCCGCGCCTTGGTCGCTCTCGCCTTGGGCAGCGGCGGTGCATCGAGGAACACCTCGAAGGCCGCGACCGGTCCCTTGAGGTCTGCTTCCGCGACGATCGCGGGATGCACTTCGCCGAAATACGCCATGACACGGTCGCCCAGCTTCAGCGCGCCGGAGCGGCCGGGGTGATACCAGTCGGGCGCACCGCCGCCCTGGGCGGAGAGATTATCCGGCGCACCGATCGCCGCCAGCACGGCGAGCGCGTCGGCCTTGGCGTCGAATGCGTCGACCGTGCGCGGCGGTCCCGCCCAGTTGCGCGGCACCGCCATGTGATGGCGGAGTCCAGCCGCCACCATGCGCTGGCCGGCGGGCGTGGCGTCCTTGTACTGCGGTCCAACCTCGAACAGCGCAGGATCGGACAGGCCGCGCGCCTCGTTGCGCGAGGCCGCATCGATCAGGTTGGGCAGCACCGAGGGCCGCATCGTGTCGAGCGTGGCGTCGATCGAGTTCAGGAGGCGCAGGTCGGCCTGGCCGCCGCCGAAACGCTCGGCCTTCCTGAAGGGCAGGAACGACCAGGTGACGGCTTCATTCAGACCGCGCGCCGCGAGCGCGCGCCTCGCCTGCGGCACGCGCCGCTGCATCGGATCGCGCACCGGCTTCGAGGTCGCCGAGAGCCGCGGCAGCGACGTCGTCGGGATGTGGTCGAAGCCGTGGACGCGCGCCACCTCCTCGACGAGGTCGGCCTCGCCGATGACGTCGGGACGCCACGACGGCACCGCCGCTGTCCAGGGCCCGCTGCCGCTCACCTCGAAGCCCAGTTTCCTCAGGATCGACGTGGTCTCGGTTGCCGGCACGTCGATGCCGGTGAGGCCCCTCACGCGGTCGACGCGCAGATCGTAGCTGCGCTTCCACGCCGGCATCACGCCGCTCGTCACGATCTCGCTCGTCTCGCCGCCGCAGAGCTCGAGGATCAGCCGCGTCGCGACCTCCGCGCCCCAGGCGCAGGACTCCGGATCGATGCCGCGCTCGTTGCGATAGCGCGCGTCGGACAGGATGCCGAGCTTGCGGCCCGAGGCCGCGATGCCGATCGGCTGGAAGTAGGCCGCTTCGAGGAACACCTCGGTCGTGTCGTCGCGCACGCCGGTGTCCTCGCCGCCCATGATGCCGCCGATGCCGTGCACGCCCTTCGAATCGGCGATGACGGAGACCGCGGGGTCGAGCGTGTAGGTGCGGCCGTCGAGCGCCAGGATCTGCTCGCCGTCCTTCGCCTGACGCATCACCAGATCGCCGGCGAGCTTCCTCGCGTCGAACACGTGCAGCGGCCGGTTGAGGTCGAACGTCACGAGGTTGGTGATGTCGACCAGGATCGAAATCGGACGCAGCCCGATCGCCTTCAGCCGGCGCTGCAGCCAGTCGGGGGAGGGCCCGTTCTTGACGCCGCGGAAGTGGCGGCCGACCACCAGGGGGCAGGGGCTGTCGGGCTTGGGCTCGTAGGCGTGCGTCCACCTGATCGGGCTCTGGTAGCTGCCCTCGATCCTGTCGGCCTTGATCGGCTTCAGGGTGCCGAGCCCGGCCGCCGCGAGGTCGCGCGCGATGCCGTGCACGCCCAGGCAATCGCCGCGATTCGGCGTCACCTTGATCTCGATCACCGCATCGTCGAGGCCCAGCGCCTCGGCGGCCGGGATGCCGGTCCTGGTCTCGGCCGGCAGGTCGATGATGCCGCTATGGTCGTCGCCGATCTGCAGCTCGCGGCTGGAGCACAGCATGCCGTTGCTCTCCTCGCCACGGATCTTGCCTACCTTAAGGTGCAGGTCGGTGCCGGGAATGTAGCTGCCGGGCGGGGCGAAGATGCCCTTCATGCCGGTGCGCGCGTTGGGCGCGCCGCACACGACCTGGACGATGGTACCCGTGCCGGTGTCGACCTTGCAGACCCGCAGGCGGTCGGCATTGGGATGCTGCACTGCCTCGACGACGTAGCCCACCACGAAGCCCTTGAGTGTCTCGGCCGGGTTGGTGATGCCCTCGACCTCGAGGCCGAGCATGGTCAGCGCATCGCGGATCTCGGTCAGCGACGCGTTGGTGTCGAGATGCTCCTTGAGCCAGTTCAGAGTGAACTTCATCGGCCGACTCCTTCCAGCGCGGAGAAGCCGTAGTGGCGCAGCCACCGGAGGTCGGAGTCGAAGAACGAGCGCAGGTCGGGAATGCCGTATTTCAGCATCGCGATGCGATCGATGCCCATGCCGAAGGCGAAGCCCTGGTAGACCGCGGGATCGAGGCCGCAGTTCCTGATCACGTTGGGATGCACCATGCCGGAGCCCAGGATCTCGAGCCATGAATCGCCTGCACCGATCCTGAGCTCGCCGCCCTTCCACGAGCAGCCGATGTCGACCTCGGCCGACGGCTCGGTGAACGGGAAGTAGGAGGGGCGGAAGCGCAACGGCAGGTCGTCGACCTCGAAGAAGGCGCGGCAGAAATCGACCAGGCAGCCCTTGAGGTGGCCCATGTGCGTCGTGCGATCGATCACCAGGCCCTCGACCTGGTGGAACATCGGCGTGTGGGTGGCATCGTTGTCGATGCGGAAGGTGCGGCCCGGCACGATGATGCGCAGCGACCCGCCATCGGCCAGCATCTTCTGCACATCCTTGTTCAGCATGGTGCGCGCCTGCACCGGCGAAGTGTGGGTGCGCAGCACCATCGGCGTGCCGTCGGCGCGCTGGGGCAGATAGAAGGTGTCCTGCATCTGCCGCGCCGGATGGTCGGGCGGGATGTTGAGGGCGGTGAAATTGTGCCAGTCGTCCTCGATGTCGGGACCCTCGGCCCAGGTGAAGCCCATCTCGCCGAAGATGGCGCCGAGCTCGTCCATCACCTGGCCGATCGGATGCAGCGTGCCCTGACTCTCGGGACGCACCGGCAGGCTGACGTCGATCTTCTCCGCGGCGAGCTTGGCCTCCAGCGCGGAGGCCGAGAGCGATCCCTTGCGCGCCTCGAGCGCGGCCTCGATCTCGCCCTTCAACTCGTTGACCCGCGCGCCGAACGCCTTGCGCTGGTCGGGCGCCATGCCGCCTAGCGTCTTCATGAGACCGGTGACGCTGCCCTTCTTGCCGAGCACGGCGACGCGCGCGGCGTCGAGCGCGCCGAGATCGGCGGCGGCCTGCACGGCGTCGAGCGCCGCGCTGCGAATCGTCGAAAGATCGTCCATCTTTCCCACTCTCGAACCGAACACGAAAAAAGGGAGCCTGCGGTCCAGGCTCCCTCTTCGAGATTGCTATCCGCGCCTGACGCGCGAACGACTACTTGAGGGCGAGCCCTACTTCAGAGCCGCTTGTGCCTGGTCGACCAGGGCCTTGAACGCCGCCGGCTCCCGCGCCGCGAGATCGGCCATGACCTTGCGGTCGACCTCGATCCCGGACTTCAGGATGCCGTTCATGAACTGCGAGTAGGTCATGCCGTGCTCGCGGACCGCGGCGTTGATGCGCTGGATCCAGAGACCGCGGAACGTGCGCTTCTTGTTGCGACGGTCGCGATAGGCGTACTGCAGGCCCTTCTCGACCTTCTCGATGCCGACGCGGAACGCCACCTTGGCGCGGCCGCGATAGCCCTTGGCGAGCTTCAGGACCTTCTTGTGACGAGCGTGTGCAGCCACGCCCCGCTTTACGCGTGCCATGGTCTACCTCTCGTACGGGAAGAAGTTGCGCTTGATGATGCGGGTGTCCGGCTCGGAGACGATCGCCATCCCGGTCGCCTGGCGGAGGAAGCGGTTGCCCCGCTTGCTCATGCCGTGGCGCTTGCCCACGACCCCGTGCTTCACCTTGCCGGAGGCCGTGAAGCGAAAACGCTTCTTGGCCCCGCTCTTGGTCTTCATCTTGGGCATTTTCGTTCCTTTTCAAAGGGTTAGCGCTTGCGCGCCGGCCAGGCCTAAGCCCGGAAAGTCCTTACGAAGCAGCCGAGGCAATGCCCTTTATTGGCCAGACCGCCCGAAGGAACGGGGGCTTATAGCGATGCGGCCCAGACCGTGCAAGCGCGCCGGAATTGGGCAGAATACCCGTCCGATGGGGGATTTTCGCATGAAGCTGGCAGGCAAGGTGGCCCTGGTGACCGGGGCGCAGCAGGGGATCGGGGCCGCGATCGCGCGGGCGCTGGCGGGCGAGGGGGCCGACGTAGCGCTCACCTGGCTGGACGACCGGGCCGGGGCCGAAGCGGTGGCCGCAGCGATCAAGAGCACCGGCCGGCGCGCCCACCTCGTCAAGGCCGATGTCGCGAAGCTCCCGGAGATCGAGGCCATGGTCGCCGAGACCGTGAAGGTGCTGGGGGCGCCCGACATCCTGGTGAACAACGCCGGCGTCTATCCGCGCGTGCCGCTGCTCGAGATGCGCGAGAGCGACTGGGACCATGTGCTCGACATCAACCTCAAGGCCGGCTGCTTCGCCACCATCGCAATGGCCAAGGCGCTGATCGCGGCGAAGAAGAAAGGTGGCGCGGTGGTCAACCTCTCCTCGTCGGCGATCCGCGGCGCGGTGCGCGGCGTGCACTACAGCGCGAGCAAGGGCGGAGTCGTCTCGATGACCCGCGCGCTGGCGCTCGAGCTCGCGCCCTACGGCATCCGCGTGAACGCGATCGCCCCCGGCCTCACCGACACTGCGCAGCCGCGTTACGGCAACACCGACGCCGAGCTGGTCGAGATGGCGCGCTCGACCATCCCGCTCGGCGGCAAGCTGCTGACGCCGGACCAGATCGCACGCACCGCAGTCTATCTCGCTTCCGACGAGTCCAGCGCCACGACGGGACAGGTGCTGCACGTCAACGGCGGCTCCTACATGCCGTAGAAAATCTCTCGTCAGGCGACCGTTGACGATCCCGCGCGACAGGCGTTGAGTCGATGTGTCCGCGACTGACAGGGAGGTTTGGATGCTTCCACCGGGTCAACGATCCGCTGAGACCGCCGGCGCATACGTTCGGGCGTCGGCGTAGCGGATAGTCACGAATGACACGCCGGGGCGGCCCTAGCGGGCCGCAGCAGTAAGGCAAGGCCCCACCTGCGGCCGCCCCCGTCGTGATCCTCGGAAAATCAGGAACAGGGCTTCTGCCGTGCGCCGTTCTCGACGAACGCCAGCAGGCAAGGGCCGAACGTGCGTGCAAATCCGAAGTCGGCGCCGGCGCCGTGGCCCTTGAAGCCCGCCGGCTCGTCGATCACTACCGCATCGACGCCGGTCTTGCCGAAGATCGAGCGCGCATCGTTCATGCGGCCACCGACATCGTAGGTGTCCTCGGCGAAGTTCACGACCACGACGCGCGGGCCGCGCTTGATGCCGTCGAGCACATGCTGCCATTCCGAGCGCGCCCGCGTCGTGTCGCGCATCTTGTCGACCGTGCCATGATGCGCGGCGGCGACGGAGATCACGCCGTCGGCCGGGGCGCCGCGCTGTAGGGCGGCGAGCGACACCCAGGCGCCCGCCGACTGGCCGGCCAGGACGACGCGGCGATAGCCCATCGCCTTGGCCTTGCGCACCGCGTCGGCGAGCGCCGTCGCGTCGCTCGCCCAGTCGGAGATCCATTCGCGATCGAAGCGGTAGAGATCGTAGCCGGCGCGCAGGAAGCGGCCGGTCCAGACCTGTGGCGCGCTCTCGGTCGAGTTCTTGCCGGACATGTAGCCGTGGCTCCACACGATCAGCCCGGTGGCGAGCTGTGGACCGCGCATCGACCAGTAGGGCTCGGGCCGCAGTCGGCCGATGTCCGCCGCACCGGGCGCGCGCGCCGGGATCGCCTCCCGCCAGTTCTGCCCCGTCACGGTGTAGTTGTTGACGACGTGCAGGACGCACGGCTTGCCGGCCGACCTCTCCTCGCAGCGCTTCATCACCGAGGTCACGGCGCCGCCCGGATCGGGACCGCCGGCGCCGGCCCAGGTGAAGGCCCCGCCGTCCGGCGAGACCGCAAAAGCGCGGTGCGGCCCCAGGTTCTGGAAATCGGAAAAGGCCCGGGCCGCGGCGTCGTTCAGCGCCGGCTTGGTCTCGGCCCACGCGGCACCGATCGAGCCGACCAGCAGCGTCGCAGCCGCAACGATCACAGCCTTCATGCGTTGTCCCCCGGCGCGAGGCTAGCATTCCATCATGATCAAGGCTGCATCCATCGCCCTGGCGACCGTCGCGACGGCCCTGTCGGCCTGGGCACAGGTCTCAGTCCCCGCACCGGGCCTGACCGCGGTTCCGACCGTCCCGCCCGACGCGGTCGCCGCGGCGACGCCGATGGTCTTGACGTCGAGTTCGCAGAAGGTGGTCGAGAATACCGCCGCGCAGTTCACCCTGATGAAGGCCGTCGTCGGTCGCGTGCTCGGCATCGTGCACACCCGGGCCCTGCCGGTCGAAAGCGGCGGGTACAATCTCCTGAAATACTGCTGGACGCCCGTCAACGTGCTGGGCGACTGGGCCGAGCCGTCGGGCATGACCGGCGAGATGGTCGTGCGCGCGCTCGAGACCCAGGCCTGGTCGCGCGATCTCGTCCGCGCCGGCTACCCCGAGGTTCCGGTCGCCGAGTCGATCGGCCGCTATGAGGCGGCGCTCGTCGCGGCGCGCTTCGCTGACGCCGCGCGCACGAGGGCGCTCGACATCCTGCGCGGCGAACTCGAGGGCATTCGGCTGCGCACGCCCGGCGCGGCAGAAATCCACGCCCGCTACCGCTGCGATCGCCAGATCTCGGACCAGGCGTCGCTGGCGCTCAGGCATGCTACGCTGCCGGCAGGCGGCAAGGCGCGCTTCATACCCTTCGTGCTTCAC
This sequence comes from uncultured Reyranella sp., assembly GCA_964415585.1. GTDB lineage: Bacteria > Pseudomonadota > Alphaproteobacteria > Reyranellales > Reyranellaceae > Reyranella. The sequence goes on along the minus strand of CAYQAY010000020.1, from coordinate 61,937 downwards.
CAGTTCTGCCTGGCGCAGCAACTCGATCCATCCGACGCGGTGCGGTGCGACTACTGGATGGCGGCCAGGGACGGTCCGATGTCGTTCGCCGGCGAGACCGTCTACAGCGTCGCCTGGCCGGACAACACGATCGCGACCGGGCGCTTCGACCCCGGCGAGCACCGCTCCTCGGGAACGGTGACGCTGCGCGAGCGGCCCGCCAGGAAGTAGCGGCCGCGGTTCCGGCTCCCGTTACTTGGGAGCCAGCACCATGATCATCTGCCGGCCTTCCATGCGCGGCATCGACTCGATCTTGGTGAGCGGATCCATCTCGCCGCGGACGCGGTTGAGGACCTGCAGGCCGAGCTCGGAATGCACCATCTCGCGGCCACGGAAACGCAGGGTGACCTTCACCTTGTCGCCTTCCTCGATGAACCGCTTCATGGCCCGCATCTTCACCTCGTAATCGTGGTCGTCGATGTTCGGGCGCATCTTGATCTCTTTGACCTCGATGACCTTCTGGTGCTTGCGCGCCTCGTGGGCCTTCTTCTGGGCCTCGTACTTGTACTTGCCGTAGTCGGAGATTTTGGCGACGGGGGGCACCGCGTTGGGGGAAATCTCGATCAGGTCGAGACTGGCCTCCTCGGCCATTTCGATCGCTTCGCGGGTGCTGACGACGCCGACCATGTCGCCGTTCTCGTCGATCAATCGGACTTGCGGCGCTCTGATCTCGCCGTTGACGCGCGGGCCATCCTTGGTCGGCGCGGTCTGTTGTGCAGGTCGTGCTATGTCATTCTCCTTCGTTGATGCCCCTCCATCTTTCGATACGCAGGGGCGGGAAATGAAGGTCCGGGCCGCCCTAGAAGGGCGGCCGGCCCTCCTCTGAAAGTTTAGTGACGGCGGCCCCGAGTTCAAGGACCTCCTGCTTCTCGGAGCCGAGCCGGCGGATCGCCACCGTACGGTTGTCCATGTCGCGCCGGCCGACCGCGAGGATCAGCGGCACGTGGGCCAGCGAATGCTCTCGGACCTTGTAGTTGATCTTCTCGTTGCGCAGGTCCGTCTCGACCCGCATGCCCGCCGCCCGCAGCGCGGCCGCGACCTCGCCGGCATAGCCGTCGGCGTCGTTCACGATGGTGGCCACCACCGCCTGCGTCGGCGCCAACCAGCGCGGGAAGCGGCCGGCATAGTTCTCGATGAGAATGCCGATCATGCGCTCGAAGCTGCCGAAGATGGCGCGGTGCAGCATCACCGGCCGCTTGCGCGAGCCGTCCTCCGCCACATACGTCGCATCGAGCCGGTCGGGCAGCACGAAGTCGACCTGCAGCGTGCCGCACTGCCAGTCGCGGCCGATCGCGTCGCGCAGCACGAACTCGAGCTTGGGCCCGTAGAAGGCGCCCTCGCCGGGATTGAGGATGAGGTCGAGGCCGGCGGCCTTCGACGCTGCCTTGAGCGCGCCCTCCGCCTGGTCCCACACGGCGTCGGACCCCGCACGGACCGGCGGACGGTCGGAGAACTTCACGAAGTACTCGGGGAAGCCCAGGTCCCTGTAGACCTCGCCCAGGAGCCTGCAGAAGCGGATCGTCTCCGCCTCGATCTGCTCCTCGCTGCAGAAGATGTGGGCGTCGTCCTGCGTGAAGTTGCGCACACGCATGATGCCGTGCAGCGCGCCCGACGGCTCGAAGCGGTGGCACGAGCCCATCTCGGCCATGCGCAGCGGCAGCTCGCGGTAGCTGCGGAGCCCCTGGTTGAAGATCTGCACATGGCAGGGGCAGTTCATCGGTTTGAGCGCGAAGATGCGGTTGGCATCGTCGGCGATGAACTCGCGCAGGCCTTCCTCGTTCTCGCTGAGATACATGTTCTCGCGGAACTTCTCCCAGTGGCCCGACGCCTCCCACAGCTTGCGGTCGACGAGCTGCGGCGTCTTCACCTCGACATAGCCGCCGGCCTCGAGCTTGCGCCGGAGGTACTCCTCGATCGTGCGCCAGAACGTCCAGCCCTTGGGATGCCAGAACACCATGCCGGCTGCCTCTTCCTGCTGGTGGAAGAGACCCATCTCTCGGCCGATTCGGCGGTGATCGCGCTTCTCCGCCTCCTCGATGCGCAGCAGGTAGGCCTTGAGGTCCTTGTCCGAGAAGAAGACCGTTCCGTAGATGCGCTGGAGCTGGGCGTTGTTCTTGTCGCCGCGCCAGTAGGCGCCCGACACCTTCGTCAGCTTGAACGCCTTGCCGAGCTTGCCCGTCGAGGGCAGGTGCGGGCCGAGGCACATGTCGAGCCAGTTGCCCTGCCTGTAGACCGAGATCTCCTCGTCCTTGGGCAGCTCGTCGGCCCACTCGGCCTTGAACGTCTCACCGTGCTTCTGGAAGTAGTCCTTGATCCTGGCGCGGTCCCACACCGAGCGCTCGATCGGCAGGTCGCGATCGACGATCTCGGCCATGCGCTGCTCGATCTTGCCGAAGTCCTCGGGCGAGAAGGGCTCGGCGCGCACGAAGTCGTAGTAGAAGCCGTCCTCCGTCGAGGGGCCGAACGTGATCTGCGTGCCGGGATAGAGTTCCTGCACCGCCTGGGCGAGCACATGCGCCGCGTCGTGGCGCAGCAGCTCGAGGGCGTCGGGGTCCTTCGACGTCACGATGCCGATCTTCGAGTCGCGATCGACCACGTGCCCGAGGTCGACCATCTTGCCGTCGACGCGCAGGGCGAGGGCGGCCTTGGCGAGGCCGGGGCCGATCGAGGCGGCGATCTCCGTGCCGCTGACCGGCTTGTCGAACTTCCGGACCGAACCGTCCGGCAATGTAATGTTGATCATGGTGTCCACCAGCTAACGAGATTCCGAACGCAGCTCATCGGCCGACTCGGAAAAGTCGGCGACAGCAGGCCGGGAAGCCGCACGAGTGTGCGCGCCCGGCCGGATCAAGTTCGGACGGTGGTGGTGGCGGCTGGAGCGGTGAAAAACCGGCGTTCCATGCGCCCGGAGATAGTCGCGGGCGTGCTCCGAGTCAAGTTTGGGGGGCGGGCCTCAACGGCCGGCCAGGCGATGGTAGAGGGCGAGAAGCTGCTGGTTGGACTGCGCCAGGGAGAAGTGGCCGCGCACATGTTCCTGGGCGGCGCGGGCCAGCTCGGCGCGCCGCTCGGTCGAGAGCGACAGCGCGGTCTGCAACGCCTCCGCGAGCGCGGCCGGATCGCCCTGCGGCGCCAGCCATCCGGTGATGCCGGGGCGGATCGCCTCGGCCGCCCCGCCGCCATCCTCGGCGACGACCGGCCGGCCCATCGCCTGCGCCTCGACCAGGGTGCGGCTGAAGCCCTGGCGGGCGCCGCCGGTCGCGACCACGACGTCGGCCAGCATGTAGGCGGCCGGCATGTCGTCGACATAGGGACCGATCTGCACGCGGCCCTGCATGCCGGCCTTCACGATGGCGCCCTCCAGCTCCTTCTCGAAGGGCATCGGCTGGCCGGTCGAGCCCAGCAGCAGGCAGAACACGTCCTCGCGATCCAGCCGCCGGATCGCCTCGATCAGGATCTTCTGGCCGTTGTCCTCGCCGAAGCGCGCCGGGCACAGCACGAGATGGGCGCCGTCGGGCACGCGCAGCTCACCGGCGAGGCGGATCAGCCGGTCGGCGCGCACGATGGCGGGATCGAAGCGGTCGAAGTTCACGCCGGGCGGGATCGTCTCCAGCCGGTTCTCGAGCGTGGGGAAGCGCTGCAGCGCGTCGCGCGCCACGTGCTCGGAGACGGCGATCACGGCATCGGCGCGCGCCTGCCGCCGCTCGACGAAGCGGCCCGCGAGGTCGCGTGCGATGAAGGGCCGATGGAGCGTGGCGATCCACCTGATGCGGAGGCGGCGTGCCAGCGCGCGCGCCGCCCAGGCGGTGGCGGGCGAGCGCGCCTGCACGACATCGACCTTCGCCTCGCGCAGGCTGGAGGCGAGCTTGCCGGGGAGGGTCAGCCGGCCCCACAGCGCGTGGCCGCTGTCGGGCAGCTCGAGATGCGAGGCGCGGAGCCGCAGGAGGTCGGGCACCATGCTGCCGCCGGGCGAGGCGACGATCGCCGAGCCGCCGGCTGCGATCACAGCCTGCGCCGCATCCAGCGTGGCCCGCGCCAGGCCGCCGCCGGCGAGAGTCGGAACGATCTGCAGGAGGGTGGGCGCGGGCACGTTGGCTGCTTTTGCGTTAAACGAGCGGGGAGAGAGCACCTAACACGGGAGCGACCACGTGGGTAGAGTCGGGGATAGTACCGGGCGACTGCAGCGCGGCGACGGCAACACCATCGCCTATGCGACGACGCCGGGCCGCGCGCCGACCGTCGTGTTCCTGGGCGGCTTCCGCTCCGACATGACCGGCACCAAGGCCGTGGCGCTCGAAGCCTGGGCGGAGAAACGCGGCCAGGCCTTCCTGCGCTTCGACTATCTCGGCCACGGCCAGTCGTCGGGGAAATTCGAGGACGGCACGATCGGTCGCTGGCTCGACGATTCGCTGGCCGCCATCGACCGGCTCACGACCGGCAAGCTGGTGCTGGTGGGATCGAGCATGGGGGGCTGGCTGGCGCTGCTCGCCGCGCGCGCGCGGCCCGAGCGGCTGGCGGGCCTCGTGCTGATCGCCGCCGCGCCCGACTTCACCGAGCGCATGCTGCTGAAAGGACTGTCGCCCGAGGATCGCGCGACTCTGCAGCGCGACGGCAGGCTTGAGCGGCCCTCGCAGTACTCGCCCGAGCCGTCGGTCTTCACCTGGAAGCTGATCGAGGAGGGGCGCAACCACCTGCTGCTCGACACGCCGCTGTCGTTGCCCTGTCCGGTGCGGCTGCTGCACGGCCAGAGCGATCCCGACGTGCCGTGGGAGTATTCGCTGCAGATCGCGCAGCACCTCGACGCGCCCGAGGTGGTCACCACCTTCGTGAAGGGCGGCGACCACCGGCTCAGCACGCCGGCCGACATCGCGCGGCTGATCGCGACCGTCAGCGAGCTCGCAGGATAGCCGCCAGGCCCTCGCGATAGGTCGGATACTTGAGAGCGACGCCGAGCTCGCGCTTCATCTTCTCGTTCCGCACGCGGCGGCTCTCCGTGTAGAAGGAGCGCGCCATCGGCGTCATCGCGGGCGCCGCCTCCTCCCACGGGATCGCGGGCGGCACGGCGAGCCCCAGCAACTCGCAGGCGTATGCCACCACGTCGGCGTTGGGCGCCGGCAGGTCGTCGGCCACGTTCCACACTTCGATGCCCTTCGTGCGCTCCGCGGCCTTCAGCGTGGCGCGCGCGATGTCCTCGACATGGATGCGCGAGAAGAACTGGCCGGGCTTGTCGATGCGGCGCGCGGCGCCGGCCTTCACCTGGTCGATGGCGCTGCGGCGCGGCCCGTAGATGCCGGGCAGCCGCAATATATGCAGGGCCGCGCCGCCTGCCGCCGCGAGGTCGCGCCAGCCCCGTTCGGCCGCCATGCGCTCCAGGCTGCGCGGCTGGGTCGAGCGCAGCGGCGTCGTTTCGTCGACCCAGCCACCGCCGTGATCGCCGTAGACGCCGGTGGTCGAGAGGTAGCCCAGCCAGGGTACGCGGCCGATCGGGCCCGCCATGGTGCGCAGCGCGGGATCTCCCGCGCTGCCGGGAGAGACCGTGCACAAGACGTGCGAACTCTCGCCCAGCGCGCCGTCGGGCAGCGCGGCGGTACCGTCGAAGACGTGCGCGTCTATGCCCTCCTGCGCGAGGCGTGCGGCCTTGTCGGCCGTGGTGCAGGTACCGGCCACCGACCAGCCCTCGGCCCGCGCGAGCCGGGCGATTTCGAGGCCGCTGTAGCCCAGGCCGAAGATGAAAAGACGTCTTGTCATCTTGTCAGGATCGCCCGGGCGCGGTTCTTTGCAAGCATGGTGTTTGGCCGCACGATCCTTTGCGTGGTCCTGCTCGGCGCCGCGACGGCGTCGGCGCAGCCCATCCCGGTGATCCCCGCGCCGCGCGGGCAATTGCCGGGACCGTCGGGCGTGGAGTCCTCCCCCGATCACCTGCGCAAATACACCGACTGCATGCGGCTCGCTCGCCTGGAGCCCCTGAAGGCGCTGCCGGCGGCGGAGAAGTGGATCGCCGAGGGCGGCGGCATGGGCGCGCGCCATTGCGTGGCCGTGGCGATGTTCCAGTCGGGCCGCCATGCCCAGGCGGCCGCGCAGTTCGAGGCGCTGGCCCGCGACATGGGCCAGGATCGCCCCGGGCTCCGCGCCGAGCTGTGGGCGCAGGCCGGCCAGGCCTGGATGGAAGCGGGCGGCGCGGAGAAGGCGGCGCAGGCGCAGAGCCGCGCGCTGGAGCTCAAGGCCGACGATCCCGATCTCTGGGTCGATCGCGGCCTCGCCTACGCGGCCATGCAGGCCTGGCCGCGCGCCATCTCCGATTTCGACCGCGCCATCCGGCTGCGCCAGGACGATGTCGAGGTGCTGGTGCTGCGCGCCGCCGCCTGGCGCAACGCGCGCGATCCCGGCAAGGCGCTGGTCGACGCCAACCGCGCACTGTCGATCGCGCCCGATCATTCCGAGGCGCTGCTCGAACGCGGCTTCGCCAATCTCGCGCGCGGCTCGCGCCAGCTCGCGAACGCCGATTTCGAGCGGGTCCTGAAGCTCGTGCCGCCCGGCACCCCGGCGGCCCGCCGCGCCGAGGCGGGCTTGCGCGGCGACCTGCCGTCGGCGCCGGCACCCACTTCCCCGCCAAGTCCTGCCGGCAAGCGATAGCGTCGCCCCGATCGCTGAGGTAAGAGCCATGCAAATGAAACTTTCTCTCTCGACGCTTCTTCTTCTCGGCGGGCTGGCTCCCGGCGTCGCCGTGGCACAGCAACAGCCGCCGCAGGCCACGCCGATGTATCCCGCGCCGCCGCCGCTGCAGGCGCCGACCGTCCAGCAGGGTGCGCCGACCACCGGCCTCACCTCGCCGCTGCCTGCCGGCCAGTCGAAAGTCGACCGCACGGTCATCGACTCCGACGCCGAGGCGCAGCTCTTCGCCGATGCGCGCAAGATCGCGTGGGGCCGCCATGCCAAGATCAAGGGCGCGAAGGCCGGCGAGGTCACGGTGACGCGCCAGGGCAATCTCTGGCTGGTTAAGGGCCGCATCGACAGCGTCGCCCCCGGCACCGAAGGCGACTATGCGGTGATCGACGGCGTCGTCGAGCGCATCGCCGCCGGTGCGGTGCAGATCCGGGGCGAGGTCACCTTCCGCGTCGCGGGCGTGGAGAAGGGCACGCCGTGCAAGGTCGCCGGCCTGCTGAACTTCCGGCGCTCGGGCAAGTCGAACGTGTGGCGTCTGGCCGAGGGCGACAATCCCTGCGACGGCACGCGCGAGGGCTTCGACCTCATGATGGACAAGGCGGTCGAGAAGAAGCCTGTCCCCGCGGGACAGAAGAAGAGCTAACGCAGCTTCGCTATCTCGTCGCGCGCCAGCCGGTCGGCGCGCTCGTTCTCCGGATGGCCGCTATGGCCCTTCACCCAGTGCCATTCGACGGAGTGGCCGTTGCGGGCTGCATCGAGCCGCTGCCACAGCTCGACGTTCTTGACCGGCTTCTTGTCCGATGTCCGCCAGCCGTTCTTCTTCCAGCCGTGGATCCATTTGGTGACGCCGTCCTTCACGTAGACGCTGTCGGTGAAGAGCCGGACCCGGCAGGGCCGCTTCAGCGCTTCGAGCCCCTGGATGGCGGCCATCAGCTCCATGCGGTTGTTGGTCGTCGCCGGATCGCCGCCGGAAAGCTCGCGTTCCTTGTCACCCATACGGAGAATGACGCCCCAGCCGCCCGGCCCGGGATTTCCGCTGCAGGCGCCGTCGGTGAAGATCTCGACCGCGGGATGACTCACGTACCGGCTCTCACAGGCCGTAGTCCGCAAGCGATGTGGTGCCGCGGTGGAAGCGCAGCTTGGCGAGATACTCCTGCGGGTCCTTGCGCTTGACCAGCGCGTCGGCCGGCGTGTGCACCCAGTCGTAGAGCCGGGTCAGCAGGAAGCGCAGCGCCGCGCCGCGCGACAGCAGCGGCAGCGCCTTGCGTTCGTCGTCGCCCAGCCTGCGCACCTTGTCGTAGCCCTGCAGCAAGGCGCGCGCCTTGGTGGCATTGAACGAGTTGTCGGCCTCGAAGCACCAGGCGTTGAGGCAGATCGCCACGTCGTAGGCCAGCAGGTCGTTGCAGGCGAAGTAGAAGTCGATCAGGCCCGAGAGCCTCTCGTTCAGGAAGAAGACGTTGTCGTTGAACAGGTCGGCGTGGATGACGCCGGCCGGCAGGTCGTTCGGCCAGTTCGCCTCGAAGAACTCGATCTCGCCCTGGAGCTCGCGGTCGAGCGCGGCGTCGATGTGGCGGCGTGTGCCTTCCCACAACGGCCGCCAGCCCGCGACCGAGAGTGCGTTGGGACGCCTGAGCGCGAAGTCGAGGCCGGCGAGATGCAACCCGGCCAGCGCCTCTCCCACCGGCCCGCAATGCGCCACCGTCATGCGGCGCGGCCACATGCCGTGAAGAAAGCTGGTGATCGCCGCCGGCTTGCCGGCGAGCGTGCGCAACGCCTTGCCGTCCCGGCCGTGGATCGGTCGCGGGCAGACGATGCCGCGATCGGCGAGATGGTCCATCAGCCCCAGGAAGAACGGCAGGTCCTTCGGGTCGACGCGCTTCTCGTAGAGCGTGACGAGATACTGTCCTTTGGTGGTGGTCAGCAGGTAGTTCGAGTTCTCGACGCCCTCGGCGATGCCCTTGAACGAGTCGGGCGTGCCGATGTCGTAGTCCGTGAGGAAGGCTTCGAGCTCGGTGTCGCTGACTTCGGTGTAGACCGCCATCAGGCCACCAGCGCGCGCGGCAACTTGAAGACGACGCTCTCCTCGGTCGTGCGCACCTCCTCGACCGTGACGTCGTAGCGCTCCCGGCATGCCGCGATCAGCTCGTCGACCAGCAGTTCGGGGGCGGAAGCGCCGGCCGTGATGCCGAGCCGGCGGGCATCGCTCTTCCAGCTCTCCTCCAGCCAGCCCCAGTCCATGTCGCCGGCGCGCTGCACCAGGCGCGACCGGGTGCAACCGTAGTTCGCCGCGACCTCGACGAGCCTCATCGAGTTCGACGAGTTGGGCGCACCGATCACCACCATGGCGTCGCAGCGCTCGGCGATCGCCTTGACCGCGGCCTGGCGGTTGGTGGTGGCGTAGCAGATGTCCTCCATCTTCGGGCCCTGGATCGCCGGGAAACGCCGGCGCAGGACGGCCACGATGCCCGTCGTGTCGTCGACCGACAGGGTGGTCTGCGTGGCATAGGCGAGATTGGCGGTATCGGCGACGGCGAGCGCCTCGGCCTGGGCCACGTCCTCGACCAGCACCACCTTGCCCGGCGGAAGCTGGCCCATCGTGCCGATCACTTCGGGATGACCGGCATGGCCGATCAGGATCACGGTGCGGCCGGATTGTGCGTGGCGCTCGGCCTCTCGGTGGACCTTGGAAACCAGCGGGCAGGTGGCGTCGACGTAGAGGAGCTTGCGGCGGCCCGCCTCGGCCGGCACCGACTTCGGCACGCCGTGCGCGGAGAAGACGACGGGCCGGTCGTCCGGCACCTCGTCGAGCTCGTCGACGAAGATCGCGCCCTTGGCCTCGAGATTCTCCACGACGAACCGGTTGTGCACGATCTCGTGCCTGACATAGACCGGCCGGCCGTAGCGCTCGATGGCGCGCTCGACGATCTGGATCGCGCGGTCGACGCCGGCGCAGAAGCCGCGCGGGCTGGCGAGCAGGATCGTGAGCGGCTTGTTGCGTGGCGCGGTCATGGAGAAACGTCCGAAGGGATGCCGGCCCGTTCGCTTGCAGGCCTGCGGACCATTGCTTAGACTCGTTGTACGACGGATTGGCGCGGCACCGTAACAAAGCCGCCGCAACGGGGAAAGCAACATGACCGAGCCGGTTGTCGCGGCCAAGGCTCCAGCCAAAGTGACGCTCGAGGCGGGCAAGGACTATTGGTGGTGCTCCTGCGGGCTCTCCAAGAGTCAGCCCTTCTGCGACGGCAGCCACAAGGGCACGAGTCTCAGCCCGATGAAGTATGCCGTCGACAAATCGGGCGACTACTGGCTCTGCGCCTGCAAGCACTCCAGCAAGAAGCCGCTCTGCGACGGCGCGCACAAGACCCTGGCATGACCGTCGGGAAGTTCGTGCGTCTTGCGCCGCTCGCCCTGGCGCTGTTCCTCACCGGCTGTGGTGGTGGCAGTGCCGAGGAGGCGCGCGCCTACTGTCCGCAGCCCTTCACCGTTCAGGATGCCGGCCGGCTCACCCACTTCAGGGACGGTCCCGGCCGCGACCCGCGCGACGTCGAGTGGGCCGCGCAGCTCGGCCAGGTGCGCGCCACCTGCACGCTGCGGCGGAACCAGATGGACGTGAATCTCATCATGAGGATCGCCGTCGTCGCCGGTCCTTCGGTCGGCGCCGGACCGACGCGCGTGCCGTACTTCGTGCGCGTGATCGGCAGCCAGGGCACGGTGGTGCAGGGCCAGGACTTCATCGCCGACTACAAGCTGACGGCCGGCAATCCGCGCAGCGGTTCGCAGGAGGAGCTGTCGCTGACGCTGCCCTACAGCAAGCTCGCCGACCTCAACGGCTACCGCATCGCCGTCGGCCTGAAGCCGACGCAGGCCGAGCTCGAATACAACCGCCGCGGCGGCCAGTAGGCCGCCCGCGCGCTTTCGACCTCAATTCAGGTATCTCGCGACCCGACCAGGGCTTGCTTGCGGGACGGCCGCAGCGGCCTCATCGTGGTGGGCGAAACATCGTCCGCGTGCGGAGGCGTGCCGTGGTTGCTTACGCTGAACGGTTGGAAGCCCTTGTGGCCCAGGCGGCAGATCGCTGCACGACCTGCGGCAAGTGCTTCGAGGCCTGTCCGACGGCGCGCGAAAGCGGCCTGGACATGACCCGGGGCGTGGCCCGCGTCGGCGAGCTGATCGCGCTGACGCAGCTCGGCGGCGGTGCGGCGCCCGACCTCCAGAGATGGCTGAACGCCTGCGACGGCAGTGCCCAGTGCACGGCGGCCTGCCCAGAAGAGATCAACGTCCGCCAGTGGGTGACCATCGCCAAGATGAAGTCCCTGCAGGCGACGCGGCCGGCGAGCGACGGCGCGACCGCGGCGGCCGGCCGCTTCCGCCGCATGGCGCAGGCGGTGCGGCTGCTCGCCAGCATGCAGCTCCCCTCGGAGACGCTGAAGCGCATCCTGCAGCCCGCCGAGCGGCGCACCGCCGACGTGCTTTTCTACACGGGCTGCAACGTGCTGCGCACGCCGCACATCGTGCTGAACGTCATGGACATCCTCGACGCGCTGGAGCTCGATTTCGACGTGGTCGGCGGCACCGCCCATTGCTGCGGCGTCTACCAGTTCCAGGAGGCCGACCTGCCGACCTACGAGCGCATGGGCCACCGCACCTTCCAGCGCTTCGGCCAGTCGGGTGCCTCGAAGGTGCTGACCTGGTGCCCGACCTGCACGAAGAACTTCGACGAGCTGGAAAAGGACGTCGAGGAGCCGTCCTTCGATCTCGGCCATGTCAGCGAGTTCCTCGCCGCCAACCTCGACGAGCTGCGGCCGCGCTTCGACGCGGATCAGCCCCGGCGCCGCGTCGTGATCCACGAGCACCAGGGCATCGGCGCCACGGTGGCGAGCATCCGCAAGCTACTGGGCGCGGTCCCCAACCTCGAGCTGATCGACCTGCCGCAGGATTCCGGCTTCTCCTATGCCTGCGGCGGCCAGGCCGCGAAGTTCAAGGACCGCGAGCAGGCGATCCATCGCGCACTGGTCACGGGTGCGGTCGAGCGGGGCGCCGATACCATCGTCACCATGTACCATTCCTGCCATCGCGCGCTGGCGGGCGCCGAGGCGATCTATCCGTCTCTGCGCGTCGTCAACTTCACCGACGTGATCGCCGAGGCGCTGGGTCGCGGCGGCCATCCCGACTACTACCAGCTCTACAAGAAGGGCGGCGCCATGGACGAGGCGGTCGCCGCGGCGCGCGGCTTTCTCGCCGGCAACGGCGTGAGGATCGACGAGAACGCCGTGAAGTCGCTGACCGCCGACATCTTCGACGAAACGAGCGTCGGCGGCCCGCGCGAGGCCTTCGCCGAGGCCTTCACGGCTCTTGCGCGCGAGGGTTGATGGCCGACGACGTCTGGCTGTTCTCCTACGGCACGCTACAGCAGGACGAGGTGCAGCTCGCCACCTTCGGCCGGCTGCTCGAAGGCCGGCGCGACGCGCTGCCGGGCTACGCCACCTCGCTGTTCGCGATCGAGGACGCCGAGGTCGTGAAGACCAGCGGCAAGACGCACCATCTGATGGCGAGGCCCAGCGGCCGCCCGTCCGACGAGGTTCCTGGCATGGTCTTCCGCATCACGCCGGCGGAACTGGCCGCGGCCGACACCTACGAGGTCTCCGACTACAAGCGCATCGCGGTGCGCCTGAAGTCGGGCCTCGAGGCGTGGGTCTATGTCGGCGCCTGACGGACCTTCGACGGACCGCCACCGACCAGACGATTCCAGGACCGGATCGCGCCGCCCTTGGGATAGATCTTGGTCTCGATGCGGACGGAGTCTTCCAGCGCCTCGTGCTGGTGCACTACGCCCATCGGATGGAAATAGGTGTCTCCCGCCTCGATGGTGAAGGTCTCCTCGCCGATCCGCATGCGGGTGCGGCCCTTCTTCTGGTAGACCATCGAATGGTGGTCGGGGTGCTGGTGGGCGGTATCGACCGCGCCCTTGGGCCGGAACGCCTCGAAGCAGATCATCGTGTCGGTCGCCATCAGCACCTTCACCGTGTCGACGCCGTCCTCGTGAGTCGCATAGTTGGGCTTCAGCCGGGTGCCCCGGCGCCGGGAACCGGGCACGACGAGCTTGCCGATGTCTTCGGGGTGCATGAACGCCACCGGGCCGGTAACGGCGGTGACCACTTCTTGCCGCTTGCCCTTGCGGGCGCGAACGGCGGACGGTGCTTCGCCCATCGGATCCTCCCTCAATGCCGGGGCCTTGGCGCCGGAACGGCTGCCTGGCCCAGGGTTCCGGGCAGGATAGCGCGGTTTGGCGAGTCGCCGAGCGTCGATTTGCGGAAGGAGCGGGCGCTTTCAGGTCCTCGTGGACCGCGCGCGTCTCGCGCGCCTCGGGTTCACGAGCGGGTCGCGCGGCGTAGACCCCGCGCTGAGGACGCTCGCGGTCCGAAGACTCTACCGAGCGTCCTATGTCTGCTCGAGCGACAGCACGGCCCAGGCCGCCTCGCCGAAGAAGCGGGTGTGCGCGGAGAGCGGGCCCTCGAAGCGGCCGTAGACCTTGTAGGTCGCGGCCTGCATCACGACGCCGATCGCCGACGCCGCCACCAGGTCGATGTTACGCTTGGGGATCTCGCCGGCCCGCATCGCCTGCGAGATCACCTCGCGCACGACGGCGACCGGGTTGGGCACGTCCTCGGGCACCTGGATCAGGAACGAGTGCTGGTTGAGCAGGTGGTAGGCGAACAGGGTCCAGTCCCGGTCCGCCCACTCGCAGTAGCAGGCGACGATGGCGTCGATCTTCTCGCGCAGCGTCGGCGCCTTCTCCTGCGCCGCCTCGAGCGCTTCGGCGAGCGCGCGGTGGTGGCGCAGGAAGAGATCGAGGGCGAGCCGCTCCTTGCTGGGAAAGTGGCGGTAGATCGTGCCCTCGGCGATCGACGCCGCCATGGCGATCTCCTTGGTGGTCGTCTCGGTGACCCCACGGGCCACGAACAGGGTGAGGGCTGCGCGCTCTACGCGGGCTTTGGTTTCTTCGGCTTTTCCCATGTTCCGCAGTCTATGAGGGAGCGCTCACTCGGCAAAGACGCTTCCTCGCAGAACCAGCGCCAGTCGATCACCCAGTCGCGTACGGCGGATGCCGGCGGGGCGTCGCTCTGAAGCTTGAGGAACTCGTCGAAAGACCGGCGGATGAACATCCCAACCTCCTTTGTGAGTAGGCGCTCAGAATATAAGTGAGTAATCACTCAATTCCAAGGGTCAGCCACTTGACATTGATCGTACTATAGGATAGTCATATATCCTATGATCGATCGACCTTCTTCCGCTGCCCACTGCCCGACGGATGTTCCGCCTGTCCCGGGGCGGCGAAAAACGAGATGTCCCGTTCGGCGGGGCATGGGGCGCGTAGCGGAGCATGAAAAGAGACAAGCGAGCCGGCCATCCGTGCCTGTCGCCCCGTTTTCTCTTTTGCGCGCTGGCTTCGGCGAAATGTCCCGGTCACGAATTTTCCCCGTGAATCGCGAGACGGTCGGCGCTTTGCGCATGGACGCCCGGAAGACCGCCCCCTATGGTCGGCGCACCCAGTCGATCCCTGTGGGAGAGACCATCCGAAAGGATGGCGCCGAAGGAGCAACCGGCCCCGGAAACTCTCAGGCAAACGGACCGCAGGAGGATGGGTCTCTGGAAAGCGGCGGCGCCTCATTCGGCTCCGGCCCACCGACGAAGTAAGGCCGGCCCTGCCGTCCGAATCTTTCAGGTCTCCGGACAGAGGGGGTCGCGAGCGGCGCAATTCTTGCGCCTGATAACGCGACTCTAGGAGACCGCCTTGAGTGAACCCGCTGCCGGCCCCCTGAAGCGCACGCCGCTTTACGAGCTTCATCGCGAGCTGGGCGCGCGCATCGTGCCGTTCGCGGGCTACGAGATGCCTGTGCAGTACCCGACCGGCATCCTGGTCGAGCATGCGCACACGCGGAAAGCCTGCGGCCTGTTCGACGTCTCGCACATGGGCCAGGTGCGGCTCACGTCCAAGTCGGGCCACGACGCGGCCAGGGCGCTGGAGACCATCGTGCCGGGCGACATCGTGGGCCTGCAGCCCGGCCAGCAGCGCTACACCCAGTTCACCAACGCCCAGGGCGGCATCCTGGACGACCTGATGGTGACCAGCACGGGCGATCATCTGCAGCTCGTCGTCAACGCCGCCTGCAAGGACGCCGACCTCGCGCACATCCGGGCGACTCTCTCGTCGGCCTGCGAGATCGAGCCGATGTTCGCGCGCGGCCTGCTGGCGCTGCAGGGGCCGCAGGCGGTCGCGGTGCTGTCGCGCTTCGCACCCCAGGTCGCGACCATGGCCTTCATGACCGGCGCCTTCGTGATGATCGAGGGCGCGCGCTGCTACGTCACGCGCTCGGGCTACACCGGCTGCGACGGCTTCGAGATCTCGACGCCGGCCGATGCGACCGACCCGATCGCCCGCAAGCTGCTCAGCCATCCCGAGGTGAAACCGATCGGCCTCGGCGCGCGCGACTCGCTGCGCCTCGAGGCCGGCCTCTGCCTCTACGGCCACGACATCGACACGACCACGACGCCGGTCGAGGCGGTGCTGCTGTGGAGCATCGGCAAGGACCGCCGCGCCGGCGGCGCGCGGGCCGGCGGCTATCCCGGCGCCGAGATCGTGCAGAGGCATGCGGCCGAGGGCGCGCCGCGCAAGCGCGTGGGCCTGCTGCCCGAGGGCAAGGCGATCGCGCGCGAGGGCGCGGAGATCGCGCTCGATGGCAAGATCGTCGGCAAGGTCACGTCGGGCGGCTTCGGCCCGACGCTCGGCCGCGCGGTCGCCATGGGCTACGTCGAGAAGGCCCACTCGGCCAACGGAACCAAGGTCGATCTCGTGGTGCGCGGCAAGCCCGTGCCGGCCGAGATCGTGCCGATGCCCTTCGTCAAACACACCTACTACCGCGGATAGGAGCGAGAGATGGCCGAGACCAGGTACAGCCAGGACCATGAGTGGATCCGCGTCGAGGGCGATGTCGGCACGGTGGGCATCACGCAGTACGCACAGGAGCAGCTCGGCGACGTGGTGTTCGTCGAGGTGCCGCAGGCCGGCCGCAAGGTCGCCAAGGGCGAGGCCTGCGCCGTGGTCGAGTCGGTGAAGGCGGCCTCCGACATCTATGCGCCGGCCTCGGGCGAGGTGATCGAGGGCAATGCCGGCCTCGCCGACGCGCCGGGCGACGTCAACGCCGAGCCGACGGGCAAGGGCTGGTTCTTCAAGCTGAAACTCTCCGACAAGGGCGAGCTCGCCGGCTTGATGGACGAAAAGGCCTACGACGATTTCGTGAAGAGCCTCGGGTGACGAAACAGATACACCTCGTCCTGAGGGGCGCCCGAAGGGCACGTCTCGAAGGATGGGCAGCAGACGTGGTGTTCGTGCCCACCCTTCGAGACGCATCGCTGCGCGATGCTCCTCCGGGTGAGGGCTTGGCTTAGATCAGGAGCTTTCATGCGTTATCTCCCCCTCACGGAAGCCGACCGGCGCGAGATGCTGAGTGTCATCGGCGCCAAGTCGGTCGACGAGCTGTTCAAGGACGTGCCCGCTTCGGCGCGCCTCGGTGCCAAGGTTGCAGGCCTGCCCGATCATCTGGGCGAACTCGAGGTCGAACGCGCCTTCCAGGCCTATGCGGCGAAGAACGTGTCGCCGGCCGCCGCGCCGTTCTTCATCGGCGCCGGCGCCTACCGCCATCATGTGCCCGCGACCGTCGACTACATGATCCAGCGCGGCGAGTTCCTGACCTCCTACACACCGTATCAGCCCGAGATCACGCAAGGGACTCTGCAGTACCTGTTCGAGTTCCAGACGCAGGTCACGCTGCTCACCGGCATGGAGGTGGCCAACGCCTCGATGTACGACGGCTCGACCGGTACGAGCGAGGCCGCGCTGATGGCCAACCGGATCACGCGCCGCCACAAGGCGCTGATCTCCGGCGGGCTCCATCCGCAGTATCGCAGCATCGTCGAGACGACGGCCAAGTGGGAGGGCTTCGAGGCCCGGCTCTCCGAGCCGGACGCCGAGGGGCTCGAGGACCTGATCGCCGCCGTCGACAAGGAGACTTCCTGCGTCGTCGTGCAGAATCCGAGCTTCTTCGGCCATGTCCGTGACTTCACGAAGCTTGCCGAGGCCTGCCATGCCGCCGGTGCGCTGCTGATCGTCGTCGTGACGGAAGTGGTGTCGCTGGGGCTGCTCAGGCCGCCGGGCGAGATGGGCGCCGACATCGTGGTCTGCGAGGGCCAGTCGCTCGGCAACGGGCTGGGCTTCGGCGGACCGTATGTCGGCCTGTTCGCGACCAAAGAGAAGTACATGCGGCAGATGCCGGGGCGCCTCTGCGGCGAGACTGTCGACGCCGACGGCAAGCGCGGTTTCGTGCTGACGCTCTCGACGCGCGAGCAGCACATACGCCGCGAGAAGGCGACGTCCAATATCTGCACCAATGCGGGCCTCTGTGCGCTCGCCTTCACGGTGCATCTGACGCTCCTTGGCGAAGCGGGCTTCACGCGGCTCGCCGAGCTCAACCATGCCAAGGCCTCGCAGCTCGCCGACAAGCTCGCGGCGGTGCCGGGCGTGAAGCTGCTGAACGACAGCTTCTTCAACGAGTTCACGGTCAAGCTGCCCAAGCCCGCCGCGCCGGTCGTCGAGGCGCTGGCCGCCCGGCGTATCCTGGGCGGTCTGCCCGTGTCGCGCCTGATCCCGGGCGATGCCTCGGTGGAGAACCTGCTGCTGGTCGCCGCGACCGAGACCGCGACGGAGGCGGGCATGGACCCGTTCGTCGCCGCGCTGAAGGAGGTGCTGTAATGGACCGCAGCCAAGGCCGCACGGGCGGTACCGCTTCGGGCGATGCGCCCGTCATCAACACCTTCACCGGCACCACCTTTACAGGAAACAGGGCGCTGCACATCGAGGAGCCGCTGATCTTCGAGATGGGCCAGGCCGGACGCTGCGGCGTCGACCTGCCGGAGCCGCCCAAGGTGAAGGACCGCCTCAACGGCATGCGCCGCAAGGGCGAGATCGGCCTGCCGGGCCTCTCGGAGCCGCAGGTCGTGCAGCACTACACGCGCCTCAGCCAGAAGAATTACGCCATCGACATGGGCGTCTACCCACTGGGCTCGTGCACCATGAAGCACAACCCCAGGATCAACGAGAAGGTCGCGCGGCTTGCGGGCATCGGCGACCTCCATCCGCTGCAGCCGGTCTCGACCGTGCAGGGCGCGCTCGAACTGATCGATCGCCTCGCGCACTGGCTCAAGACCCTCACCGGCATGCCGGCCGTGGCGATGTCGCCCGCCGCCGGCGCGCACGGCGAGATGTGCGGCATGATGGCGATCGCCGCGGCGCTCGAGGCCAGGGGCGAGCGGGCGCAGCGCAAGGTCGTGCTGGCGCCGGAGTCGGCGCACGGCACCAACCCGGCGACGGCGGCGGCGCTGGGCTTCGTCGTGAAGCCGATCCCGGCCAACGACCGCGGCCGTGTCGACCTCGCCGCGCTCAAGGCGGCGCTGGGTCCCGACGTGGCGGCGATCATGCTGACCAACCCCAACACCTGCGGCCTGTTCGAAAGCGAGATCGTCGAGATTTCCAAGGCCGTGCACGCGGCGGGCGCCTATTTCTACTGCGACGGCGCCAACTTCAACGCCATCGTCGGTCGCGTGCGACCGGGCGACCTCGGCATCGACTGCATGCACATCAACCTGCACAAGACCTTCTCGACGCCGCACGGCGGCGGCGGGCCGGGTGCGGGTCCGGTGGTGCTGTCGGCGGCGCTGGCGCCTTACGCGCCCTATCCGTGGATCGTGAAGAACGGCGACAAATGGTCGGTCGCCGAGGACGGCGCGAGGGTAGATGGGGCGCCGCTCGGCCGGCTGAAGGCCTTCCACGGCCAGATGGGCATGTTCACGCGGGCGCTGGCCTACATCATGAGCCACGGTGCCGACGGGTTGAAGCAGGCGGCCGAGGATGCCGTACTCTCGGCCAACTACATCATGGCGTCGCTCGGCGACATCATGAGCCCGGCCTTCGAAGGCCCGTGCATGCACGAGGCGCTGTTCGACGACAGCTTCCTCAAGGACACCGGTGTCAGCACGCTCGATTTCGCCAAGGCGATGATCGACGAGGGCTACCACCCGATGACCATGTACTTCCCGCTGGTGGTGCACGGCGCGATGCTGATCGAGCCGACCGAGAGCCAGGCCAAGGAGGATCTCGACCAGTTCATCGGCGCGCTGCGCTCACTCGCCGAGCGGGCGAGGACCGGCACCGCGGTCGAGGCGTTCAAGGCCGCACCGCTCTACTCGCCGCGCCGCCGTCTCGACGAGACGCTGGCCGCGCGCAAGCCGGTGCTGCGCTGGCAGCCCTCGAACAACCCGCCGGGCGGCAGTCCGGTGAAGCAGGCCGCCGAGTAGCGATCCGCCAAAGAAAAAGCCCCCGCCTTTCGGCGGGGGCGTCAGGTAGCCCGCGATTGTTGTTTGCGGGCAATTCCTGGATTTCTGAACTCAGTGCAGGCGCCTCAATGAAGACGCCGGGGCAGTTCGGCGATCGCCTCGTCGATCATCGCCGCAGTGCGACCCTGACCGACCTGCTCGCGCAGCAGCGCGCGGGTGGCGGCGAGCGCCACGTCGACGGCGGTGTCGCGCACCTGCTTCGACGCCTGCGCCTCGGCCTGCGCGATGCGGTCCTTGGCCTGCTGCTCGCGCAGCGCGATGGCTGCCTCGAGGCTCGCGGCGGCCTTGGCCTTCATGCGGTCGGCCTCCTCGCGGGCCTGCTGGATGATGGCGTTGCCCTCGCCGGACGCCTGGGCGAGCGTGCGCTCGGCGTCCTGCTTGGCCTTGAGCGCCTCGGCGCGCAGCCGCTCGGCGTCGGCCAGCGCCTTGCCGATATCGGCCGAGCGCTTGTCGAGCATCTCGCGGATAGTCTTCCACAGCACCTTGCCGGCGAGGGCGAAGAACAGGACGAAAGCGACCGCGACCCAGAAGCCGGGATCGGAGAACAGGCCACCTTTGGCGCCGTCGGCGCCTGCCGCCCAAGCCGTGCCGATCATCGGTTGCCTCCCTTGGCCGCCGTCGAGACCTTGGCACTGAGCTGGCCGGCATCGGCCGGCTGACCGGCGAGCTTGGCGTAGGCGCCCTGGGCGATCTCGTTGGCCATCTGCTCGAGGCCGGCCATCACCTCGTCACGCTGCCGGGCGATTCGCTTCTCGGCGTCGGCGATCTGGGCCGCGAGGCGGTCCTGAAGCTGGCCGAGCTGCGCGGAAGCGATGCCGGCGTCGGCCTCGCCCTGCTGGCGCGTGACGCCACGGGCGGCCTCTCGCGAGTCCGCAAGGCTCTTCTCGTATGCCGCGACCAGCGCCCGGGTTTCCTCGTTCGCCTTCTCGGCGGCGTCGAGATCGCCCTGGATCTTGGCCTGGCGTCTGGCCAGCGTGTCGGCGATCGCCGGCACGGCCATCCGCGACATGATGAGGTACAGCGCCACGAACGCGATCGCGAGCCAGACGAGCTGCGGCGTAAAGCTGTGGAAGTCGAGCTGCGGCATGCCGCCGGACTTGGCCGCGGCGCTGCCGGTCGCGGCGAGCAAGAGAGTGCCCGCCGCAACTGCGCTATGGACGGCTGTACGCATGATCCTTCGTCCCAAGCCTGGCGGCTCAGAACACGAACAGGATCATGAAGGCGATGACCAGCGCGAACAGTGCGACGGCCTCGGTGAGCGCGAAGCCCAGGAGCACGTTGCCGAACACGCGGGGAGCGGCTTCGGGGTTGCGCAGCGCGCCCGAGACGAAGCTGCCGAAGATGTTGCCGATACCGACACCGACGCCGGCGAGGGCGATGGTGGCGAGGCCGGCACCGATGAGCTTGGCTGCAGAGGCGTCCATGATACTTGTCCTTTCGTTGACGTAGCTGGTTAGTGATGGAGGTGGATGGCGTCGTTCAGATAGAGGCAGGTCAGGATCGCAAACACGTAGGCCTGCAGGAACGCGATCAGGAGCTCGAGACCCGTGAACACGACGATGAAGGCGAGCGGCGCCCAGCCGCCGATGATGCCGAGCATCACCACGAAGCCGCCGAACACCTTGAGCATGGTGTGGCCGGCCAGCATGTTGGCGAACAGTCGGATCGACAGGCTGAACGGACGGATGAAGTAGGAGATGATCTCGATCGGCACCAGCAGGATCAGGAGAAACCAGGGAACGCCCTTCGGCACGAACAGCGAGAAGAAGTGCATGCCGTGCCGGGCGAGGCCGATGACGGTGACACCGACGAACACGAACAGCGCCATCGCGAAGGTGACGACGATGTGGCTGGTCGGCGTGAACGAGTAGGGCACCATGCCCAGCACGTTGCAGAACAGGATGAAGATGAAGAGCGTCAGGATGAACGGGAAATACTTCTTGCCCTGATCGCCGACATTGTCGCGGACCATGCCGGCAATGAATTCGTAGCCCAGCTCCGCCACCGACTGCAGGCGACCCGGCACCAGCGCCTGCCGGCGCATGCCGACCACGAAGACGCCGGTCGCCAGGATCACGGCGATGATCATCCACAGCGACGAATTGGTGAAGGAGACGTCGAGGCCGGCGAAATGGAAGTGCAGCAGTCGCTTGATCTCGAACTGCTCCATCGGGCTATGCATTCAGGCCTTCCCCACACTTACGACGCCCAAGACCGCTCTCAGGGAAGGCGCGGACCCTCGTCCCCACCCTTGTCGGCTTGCGCCGAGTAGACCCGGATGGCGCGCCACGCATTGTTGGCGCCTGCGGCAAACCCCAGAACCAGACCGGCCACCAAGGAGTAAGGCGCCCAACCCAGCCAGCGATCGAGCCAGTAGCCGAGGAAGCCCCCGACCAAAAGGCCCGCGATCATATCCACCAAGACGCGATAGGCAACGCCCGTCTGCCGGTGCGACATTCCGGACATTCCGCCGCTCTGCCGAGGTTTTTCGGCGGTCCCGCGCGCTGCCCGGAGGCGGGCGTCGAGTTCGTCGATCCTGCGGCGATCGGATTCCGGATCCGGTGCTGCCATCGCTTCCACCCTCGGGTGACGTCGTTAGAAGTACCAACCCCGCCACCCGCTGGCGGGGCGATGTCTAGGGGGCGTGCCGGGCCCTGTCAAGGAACCGATTTCCCTTGTTCCACAATCGGTTAGAGGTGTTTCGAAGCGCCGAGCACCGCGAACCGCGCATCGCCGTCGCGCTCTACCTGCGGGACCAGGTCGACCTCCCAGTCGAGGTACTGGCGCATCGCCGCCTCGACGTCCTCCTTGAAGTCGTAGGGCCTGTACCAGACGTCGGTCGGCGGATCGGCCATGCGGACATGGCCCATCTCGATCGCCAGTTTGGCGGCGCGCCAGGCCTGCATGCCGCCGGCGAGAACCGCCACCGGCAGACCGCCCGAGGCCTCGGCGGCTTCGGGTGCAGCGAGGGAGGCGATCTCGCCATCCGGCGAGACCAGCACGATGCGGGCGACCCCGGCCTGCTTCTTCAGCATCTCGGGCAGCGACCTGGCGAGACCGGCGCGCACGGCGAACCAGGCGCCCGGGATATGGCCGTCGCGATGGCGCAGGCTCGTGTCGAGATCGACGATCAGCGTCGAGGCGAGCTGGTTGTTCAATTCGGCGGCCGACACGTTCGCGACCTTGGGCAACGCGAAGCCCGCCGGGAAGCGCGGCTCGGCTTCGGTCGTGAGCTCGGAGGCGGCCGGCCTGTGCTCGAGCACATAGGTCTCGTTCCAGCCCATCTGCAGCAGCCAGTGGGCCGTCATGGTGGCGCGCACCCCGTCATTGTCGTGCAACACGATGGTGGCGTTGCGCGCCCCGACATATTGATCGGTCGCCTGCACGAGCTGGCCGCCCGCGGCATGGCGGAAGCCCTTTAGGTGACCCTGCGCGTATTCGGCGGGGTCGCGCACGTCGAGGCGATAGAGCGGGCCGCCTTTCTTCTCGAGCGCGGCGAGGCCCGCCATGTCGATCTTCTTCACGCCCATGCGCTTGGCGATGCTCGCCGCCGCGGCTTGTGCGAACTTCGCGGCCTCCGGTCCCTGCGGCCCGAAACTCCTGGTCTCGCCGCGCGCCACCTTCAGGCCCGCGAGATGCCAGCCCATGGTGCCGTTCTTCAGGGCCATCACCTTGTTGGGCAGCCCGGCGTTGATCAGCGACTGGGCGCCGATGATCGAGCGCGTGCGGCCGGCGCAGTTCACGATCACCAGCGTCTCGGGCCGTGTCACGAAGTCCTTCACGCGATAGACCAGCTCGGCACCGGGGCAGTCGATGCCGCCGGGGATCGACATGTTGGTGAACTCGGGCAGCGGCCGCGAATCCAGGATCACCATGTCGGCCTTGGAATCGATCAGCCTCTGGACGTCCGCGGCGTCGATGCGCGGCGTGTCGTTGCCGTGCTCGACCACCTCGCCGAACGCCTTGCTGGGCACGTTGACGCCGGTGAAGACCTCGTAGCCCGCGTCGCGCCACGCTTGCAGGCCGCCCTGCATGACGGCGAGGTTGCCGTAGCCGAGCTGGCTGAGCTTGGCGGCCGCCCGATTGGCGCGGCCCGACCATTGCGGATCCTGAGCCGGATCGCCGCTGTCCATCAGCACGATGCGCGTCGCCGGATCCGGCAGCAGGGCGAGCGCCCGCGGCTCCAGCCGGGAGAGCGGCAGCGGCGTCGCGAACAGCGGATGACCTTGTGTCGAGAACTCGCCCTCCTCGCGCACGTCGAAGAAGGCGAAGACCTCGCCCGATTTCAGCATCGCCTTGACCTGCTGCACCGAGACGAGCGGCGTCAGGATTCTGGCCTTGGCCATGAAGCGCCTGGCCGTGCCGGTCGCCATGTCGACCGAAACCCGGTCGGGCAGGTGCTCGAGGCTGAGGCCGTAGAAATGGAGATGCAATGCATTGGCCGAGCCGGCGGGCGTCTCGATGTGGTGGAAGTCCTCGGGCATGTAGGCGATGACGTCGCCGCGCTTCAGCGTCTTCTCCTTCGCGGGCACTTCGCGCAGCTGCACGAAGCCCTCGCGTGCGCCGTTGTCGAGGCGCTCGTAGACGACGTTGCGCTCCGCGCCGTGTACGCCCGCGATGATCGCCCAGGTCGTGTGGTTGTGCGGCGGCACCTTCTTGCCGGCGCCGCCCGCGGAGGCGTAGAGCGCGAAGCGGTTGTCGGGGTCTTCGCTCAGCCGGTAGATGCCGCCGTCGGGGCCCAGCGGAAACTCCTCCTGCGGGAAAAGCTCGGCGCGGCGGGCCAGCGATGCGAGAAGACCACTGATCTTCTCGAGGTTGGCAGGCGTAACGCCGCTCTTCTCGATACCGCGGGCTTCGTCGACCAGGCGCCGCACGGCGGCGGCGCGCTCCTGATGCACGGTCATGGCTTCCTCCGTTCGGCCCAGTATAGCCGGGCCGGCCCTTGTGGCATGGCCCGGAGTCAAACTACGGTGCGCCATGCGAACCACCGTTGCCGCCGTCCTGATCGGTGCGGCCGCCCTGATGGCGGCGTCCGCTTCCGCGCAGACGACGCGGAAGCCCACCCAGACGCAGGCGAGCAAGCCGGTGGCGGCCAAGCCCGCCGCCGCCAAGCCCGCCGCCCGACCCGCGGCACGTCCGGCCGCCGCCCGCGCCGCCGTCTTCGTGCCGCCGCCGCCGGTCATCGAGCTCGACGAGCAGCCGGTCGTCGCCGACCTGCCGACCGTCCTCGACAACGAGACGCGCGACCGTTACCGCCGCATCTTCCAGGCCCAGGCCACGGGCAATTTCGCCGCCGCCGACGGCGAGATCGCACAGATCAGGGACCGGCTGCTGATGGGCTATGTCGGCGCGCAGCGCCTGCTGAGCCCGAATTCCCAGGCGCGCTACGAACAGCTCGCGGCCTGGCTTCAGGAGTTCCACGACCATCCCGACGCGCCGGCCATCTACCGGCTGGCCCTGGCGCGCCGTGCGCCCGGGGGTCCGGAGCTGACGCCGGCGAGCTTCGTCGGCACGGCGCAGCCGTCGCCGACCTTCGCGGCCGCCCGTACGGTGCGCGGCGCCGATGCCGGCCGCGCCGCCGAGCTGCGCGCGCAATTGCAGCACATGGCCGACGACGGCGGCTTCAACGCCGCCTTCGTCCTGCTCGACCGCAAGTCGACCGTCGACGCGCTGGGACCGCAGGAGGTCGAGCTGTGGCGAGGCCGGATGCGGACCCGCCAGCTCGAGGCCGATCCGCAGCGTGCCCTGCAGATCCCCGTCGATCCCGGCGCACCGCCCGACGCCAACTGGAATGCGGCGCTTTCGGCCTTCACGCGCGGCAACATGGCGGAAGCCGCGCGCCGCTTCGAGGCCGTGGCCGACGCCGCGCCCGACCAGGCCTCGTCGTGGACGCTGTCGGCCGGATCGTTCTGGGCCGCACGCGCCAACCTGCTGGCCGGCAACCCGCAGAAGTATGCGCCCTATCTCAAGCGCGCGGCGCTGCACGGCCGTACCTTCTACGGGCTCGTGGCGCAGAAGGCGCTGGGCATGCAGATCCAGCCCGACTTCGACGTGCCGCCGCTCGACCGCCGCCGCTCCGACATGCTCCGCGACAACAGCGCCACCCGCCGCGCTCTCGGTCTCCTGCAGCTCGGCGCCGCGACGGCCGCCTCGCGCGAGCTCTACGCCGCCGCGATCGACGCCGATCCGCGGCTCATCGAGGCGGTGATGTCGCTCGCGCTCAAGGCCGAGCAGCCCGGCCTCGCGGCGCGCGTCGGCAACGCCAACTGGGACCAGCGTCACGTCATCAAGGGCTACGACGGCGCGATGTATCCCATCCCGCCCTGGCAGCCGACCGGCGGCTTCAGCGTCGACCGCGCGCTGATCTATGGCTTCATGCGCCAGGAGTCGGCATTCAGCCCCAGGGCGCGCTCGCGCGTCGGGGCGATGGGCCTGATGCAGCTCATGCCCGCGACCGCGCGTGTCGTCTCGACGCGCTACGCACCGGAGACGGCCGGTGCCGATCCGTGGGATCCGTCGACCAACGTCGCGCTGGGCCAGGCCTACATCTCGATGCTGCTCAGCGAGACCGACGGCAACCTCGTGCGCACGGCGGCCGGCTACAATGGCGGGCCGGGCAACGTGATGCGCTGGGACAATTCGCTGAACGCCAGCCAGGATCCGCTGCTCTACATCGCCTCGATCCCGCTCCACGAGACGCGCGACTTCGTGCAGCGCGTGCTCGCGAACTACTGGATGTACCAGATCCGGCTCGGCCAGCCGACGCCGTCGCTCGAGCAGATCGCGGCGCATGAATGGCCGCGCTACTCGCCGCAGGATGGCCGTCGCTAGAGACAAAGACATGTTGCCGTTGTCGGGTGTGAGAGCCGTCGAGTTCTGCCAGGTCCTGGCGGGTCCCTATTGCGGCATGCTGATGGCCGATCTCGGCGCCGAGGTCGTCAAGGTCGAACCGCCCGACGGCGACATGATGCGCCAGTGGCCGCCCATCAGTGAGGGCTACAGCGAGAACTTCGCCTCGATCAACCGCAACAAGCGCTCGGTCGTACTCGATCTCAAGAACCCCGAGCACAAGCAGGCGGCGCGCCGGCTGATCCTCTCGGCCGACGTGGTGCTGGAGAACAACCGGCCGGGCGTGATGGATCGTCTCGGCCTCGGCTACGACTCCTTCCGTGCCGAGAAGCCCGGCCTCGTCTACTGCTCGATCTCGGCCTTCGGCCAGAGCGGGCCGCGCTCGGGCGAGGGCGGCTTCGACGTCACGGTGCAGGCGATGAGCGGCATCATGAGCGTGACCGGCGAGCCCGACGGCGCGCCGGTCAAGTGCGGCGTGCCGGTCTCCGATGTCGGCACCGGGCTCTACGCCGCTTTCACGATCGTGTCCGTGCTGCGCCGCGTCGCGGGCGGCGGGCAGGGCGCGCACATCGACGCGTCGATGCTGGGCTGCAGCCTCGGCATGGCGGCACTGCAGACCAGCGAGTACTTCGGCACCGGCCGCGATCCCAGGAAGCTCGGCTCGGCCCATCCCCGCAACGCGCCCTACCAGGCCTTCAAGGCGGCCGACGGCCACTTCGTCATCGCCGCCGGCAACGACAAGCTCTGGCAATCGGTCACCGAGGTGGTGGGCCGGCCCGACCTCTTCGCCGACGAGCGCTTCGCCACGACTCAGTCGCGCGCCGCCAACCAGGTCGCGCTGAAGGACCTGCTCGAGGCCGAGTTCGCCCGGCAGGGCGTCGACCATTGGCTCGGCGCCTTCGAGAAGGCGGGCGTGCCGCACGGCCGCATCAACAGCTACAGCCAGATTCTGACCGACCCGCAGGTCCAGCACATGGGCTGGGTCGAGGAGATGGAGCTGCCGTCCGGCGTGAAGACCAGGACCTTCGGCAGCCCGGTGCGGATTTCGGCCACCGATCTTTCGAAGCGGCGTGATCCACCGGCGCTGGGAGCGGATACTGAGCTAGTATTCGGCGAAGCTTTCTCGCGAAAGGCCGCAGAATGACCGTTGACCGCCTGCGCCGCTTCATCGGCGACATGACGTCCCTGACCGGCGGCGCATGGCAGGACAGGGACGAAGCGGCGATCGTCGAGGTCGGCGCCAGGCTGCTCGGCGAACTGGTGAAACACGACGACTGGCTGCCCGAGTCCGCCGCGAAGGTGCCGGCGCACGGCTATGCGCAGAACCTGCTGTGGTGCGATCCGTTCGAGCGCTTCTGCGTCGTGAGCTTCGTGTGGGCGCCGCGCGCCAACACGCCGGTGCACGACCATCAGATGTGGGGCCTGGTCGGCATGCTGCGCGGCTCGGAGACCTCGCTCGCCTTCACGCGCCATCCCGAGACCGGTGTGCTCGTGCCGGGCAACCTGACCAGGCTCGAGCCCGGCGACGTCGAGGTGCTCGTCCCGGCGCCGCGCAATCCCGGCGGCGACATCCACCAGGTGACGAATGCGCTCGACGACCGGGGCTCGATCAGCATCCACGTCTACGGCGGCAACATCGGCGCGGTGCGCCGGCACACGTTCGACGTGAAGACGGGAGCGCCGAACCTCTTCGTATCGGGCTACACCAACAGGGAGCAGCCCAACATCTGGGACCGCTCGGTCGAGGTCAGGGCTGCGGGCTGAGTTCTTGTCTTTATCTGCGCGGTGCGGGCTCTCGCGCGTCAGAACGCGCTGCCGCCCGCCAACACTAACGCTGCGCGCTAGTGTTTGTGCGGATGGGGATGGGTCGGGTCGACCCAGTAGACTTCCTCGACCTTCTCGGCCGGCTCGATGTCGATGTTGATCGCCACCGCCTCGTTGTCGGAGCGGACCAGGACGCATTCCAGCGGCTCGGTGTCGGAGGCGTTGATCTCCTGGTGCGGCACGTAGGGCGGCACGTAGATGAAGTCGCCTGGACCGGCCTCGGCGGTGAACTGGAGCTGATCGCCCCAGCGCATGCGCGCACGCCCCTTCACGACGTAGATCACGCTCTCGAGGTGGCCGTGATGGTGCGCGCCGGTCTTGGCGTGGGCATGGATGGTCACCGTGCCGGCCCACAGCTTCTGGGCACCGACACGGGCGAAGTTGATCGCCGCTGCGCGGTTCATGCCCGGGGTCTGGGCGGTGTTGGTGTCAAGCGAGCCCGCGGGGATGACCCGCACGCCGTCATGCTTCCAGTCGGTCATGCCCTCATCTAGGCCCGCCGGCTCGCCTCCACAAGCGAGGAAAGATAGAATGCTCGCATGAACAGGATCGACGAGACCAAGCCCTTCAAGCCGGTGAACATCGCCGTGCTCACGGTTTCCGACACGCGCACGCTGGAGACCGACAAGTCGGGCGACGCGCTGGTCGAGCGCATCGCGCGCGACGGCCACGTGCTGGCCGACCGCGCCATCGTCACCGACGATGTCGGCCTGATCCGCGCCCAGGTGAAGAAGTGGATCGACGATCCCGACATCGAGGCGGTGATCACCACAGGCGGCACCGGCGTGACCGGCCGCGACGTCACGCCGGAGGCCCTGGAGGCGCTGTTCGAGAAGAAGATCGAGGGCTTCGGCGAGACCTTCCGCTGGATCTCCTTCCAGAAGATAGGCACCTCGACCATGCAGAGCAGAGCGACCGCGGGAGTCGCCAACGCGACCTACATCTTCGCGCTGCCCGGCTCGACCGGCGCCTGCAAGGACGGCTGGGACGGCATCCTGCGTCAGCAGCTCGACATCCGGTTCCGCCCCTGCAACTTCGCCGAGCTGATGCCGCGCCTCAACGAAGGCAAGACGCCTCGCAGTGGCTGACCATCGGATTGCCCACATCCTGAGGCGCGCGCCGCAGGCGTGCATCTCGAAGGATGGGCCTCGGCGATGGTGCTCGCGCCCACCGTTCGAGACGGGCGCTACGCGCCCTCCTCAGGGTGAGGTCTGCTGTGATTGACATTCTCCACGCGATTGCCGAGGGCGTGAAGCTACCGGCGACCGGCACGGCGCACGGTCACGTCCGGCTGAAGGACGGAAGGCTGGCGCGCATTGCCTATGCCTACGAGGGCGACCCGACCGCCGCCGCGCGACTGCATGTGCAGGCCGAAGCGTTCCGTTACCTGCAGCCCGCCGGACGGACACCGAAGTTGCACGAGGTGATCGATCCGCGCGCCGGCCTGCCGGGCGGTGCGCTGATCGTCGACTTCGTCGAGGGCCGTGCGCCACGCCTGCCGGACGAGCTCGACGCGATGGCCGACACCCTGGCGCGCATTCACACTCTGCCGCTGCCGCCCACGAGCGCGCCGTTTCCGCGGCAGGCCGATCCCTTCCTCGAGACGCTCGAAGCCGTCGAGGCGAACGCCAGGCGATTCCTCGACAAGGCCGTGCTCGACCCGGGCGCGCGCGCGGAGATCGAGGACGAGCTGTGTCTGATGCGCGGCATGGCGCCGGCCTTCGCCGAACGCGCACAGCCGCTGTCGGTCGCGTTGGCCGACACGCACCCCGGCAATTTCATCGTCGATAAGGACGGCGTCGCCTGGTTCGTCGATCTCGAGAAAGTGCACGTCGGTTCGCCCGCGATCGACCTGGCGCACGCGACCTTGCCGACCTCGACGCTCTGGCATCCCGATGTCGGCAAGGAACTGTCGCGTGAGGAGGCGACGGGATTCTACGTCTCCTATCTCGCGAAGGTCGGGGCCAAGCGCGCTGCCGAATTGCAGCCATGGCTGCAGCCGATGCGCCGGCTCACCTGGCTGCGCACGACGCTCTTCATGGCGCGTTGGCGCGTACAGACCGAAGCGCCGCGCGATCCCGACGATCCTTCGCAATGGAGCGATGCCGGACTGTCCGCCGAGATGAAGACCCATCTCCGCTCGCGCATCGCCATGTCGTTCGGTCGTGACACGATCCGCGCCATCCGGGCCGAGTGGCTATAGCGGCTTCACCATGCGCAGCGTCTCCGATCTGAAGCCGCGGCGCTCGTAGAATTCGACGGCGCGCCGGTTGTCGGCGAACACGTCGAGACTCAGGAAACGATAGCCGCGCGCACGGGCCCAGGCTTCGGCTGCGTCCATCATCCGTTGCGCGATGCCGAGGCCTTCTGACTCTTCCTCCACGGCAAGCAGCGAGACGTAGCCGCAAGGCTCGTCCGTCACGCCGTCCTTGCCGGCGCGCATGTGCACGAAGCCCAGCCGCTTCCCGTCGGACGAGCAGGCGACGAGTGTCTGCGCGCTCGCGTCGGCGTCGGCGAAAGTCGCGGCCATGAAGCGCTCCTGGAAACCCTCCATCGCGGCGAGGTCGTGCCATGCAGGGCCGGGGACGCCCGAGAGGCGCGGCGACAGGCTCAAAAGAAACTCGCGGTCGTTGGGCAGAGCTGGGCGCAATTCGAATTTGGTCATGCTGGTCTTTACCAGACCGCTGCCCATAGTGGCCTGCTAGCAGTGCTAGCTCCTAGATGCAGCGGCTTGACGCGTTCTGTTTTTGTTCTCATGTTCGCGACATGAGCAAGCAGGCCGGCGAACCGCTGTATCCCGACGACGAGATCCCGCTCGCGCCGCACAACGGCCGCGGCGCGCTTTCCAACGCGTCGAGCCGTTACGACGACGAGAAGCGCATCCGCACCGACGACGGCTGGGACATCGAGGACGAGCTGCCGCCGCTGCGCACGACGCTGACCAGGGACGCCACGCGCACCATCCTGGCGCGCAACACCTCGCCCGACGTCCCGTTCGACCGCTCGATCAATCCCTATCGCGGCTGCGAGCACGGCTGCATCTACTGCTTCGCGCGACCGACGCACGCCTATCTCGGCCTGTCGCCCGGCCTCGACTTCGAGACCAGGATTCTCTTCAAGCCCGAGGCGGCGAAGCTGCTGGCCGCAGAGCTCGCCTCGCCGAAATACCGCTGCGACGTGGTGGCGATGGGCACCAACACCGATCCCTACCAGCCGGTCGAGCGCGACCTGAAAGTGACGCGGCAGATCCTGCGCGTGCTGTCGGACTTCAACAATCCGGTGGGCATCGTCACCAAGAACCACCTGATCACGCGCGACATCGACATCCTGGCCGACATGGCCAGGCGCAATCTCGCTGAAGTGTTCCTGTCGGTGACGACACTCGACCGCGATCTCGCACGCACCATGGAGCCGCGCGCTTCGGCGCCGCATCGGAGGCTTGCGGCGATCAGGGAACTGTCGGACGCCGGCATCCCGACCGGCGTGATGAGCGCGCCGATGATCCCGGGGCTGAACGACCACGAGATGGAAGCGATCCTCGAGGCCGCGACCAAGGCCGGCGCGACGCGTGCTGGCTACACGGTCCTGAGGCTGCCGCTCGAGATCAAGGACCTGTTCGAGGAGTGGCTGCGCACAAACCGGCCCGACCGTGCCGAGCGCGTGCTGTCGCTGGTCCGCCAGATGCGCGGCGGCGAGCTCTACAAGGCGAAGTTCGGCGAGCGCATGCGGGGTGAGGGGCCGATCGCCGAGCTTCTCAGCCGGCGCTTCATCGCGGCGGTGAAGCGCCTCGGCCTCAACCGCATCCGCTACCGCCTCGACACGTTGCGCTTTGCCGTGCCGGAGGCGCATCGCACAGCCCTGGTCGACCCCAGGCGCGACGCGCGCCAGATGAAACTCTTCTAGGAAGGAAACCCATGGCCGACGAGATCGTCCTCTACACCAACCCGCAATCGCGCGGACTCACGACGCAGTGGATGCTGGAGGAGATCGGCTGCCCCTATCGCATGGTGGTGAAGGAATTCGGGCCGGACATGAAGTCGGCCGACTATCTCGCCGTCAATCCGATGGGCAAGGTGCCGGCGCTCGTGCACGGCAAGACCGTCGTCACCGAGACCGGCGCGATCCTGGCTTATCTGGCCGATCTTTTCCCCGAATCGAAGCTTGCCCCGTCGGTGGGCGATCGCGGCGCCTACTATCGCTGGCTGTTCTTCGTCGCGGGCTGCGGCGAGCCGGCGATGGCCAACAAGGCGATGGGTTGGGAACCTACGCCCGAGCGGCAGCGCAGCTTCGGGTACGGCTCCTACCAGGCGACGATGGACACGCTGGAGAAGGCCGTCATCGGCAAGCGCTTCATCGCCGCCGACCATTTCACCGCCGCCGACATCTATGTCGCCTCCTTCCTCGACTTCGGCATGATGTTCGGCGTCATCGAGAAGCGCGCGGCCTTCGAGGCCTACGTGAAGCCGCACGTCGAGCGCCCCGCCTGGACCAGGATACGTCCGACGATGGGCGGCTAGTCGAGGAACCGTACCTTCGGCCAGAGCTCGCGCCAGCGTTTGGCGGCGATGCGTTCGTCGTACTCGTGGCGCTGCCGGCGGCCGAAGGGAGTGGGGCGGCAGCGGAGGTCGAGGAGATCGTCGGTCCCGAGCGGGGCGATTACCGTCAGGGAATCGTCGGCTTCCAGGCGCACGCCGATGCCGGTCACGCTCTCCAGCCAGTAGATCATCGAGTCCGCCGTGTCCTTGTGCTGCGGCAGACCCTTCCAGACATGCATACGCGCCTGGTTGCGGACCTGCCAGGGCAGGCCGGGCAGCAGCCGGTCGAGCGCCGCCTCGTATTCCTGCTCGCGCTTCTTCGAAAGGTCGGCCGTGTCGTAGTAGATGACGTCGATGTCGGCCGGTGGGCGCGGCGGCTCGATCCCGTGCAGGCGATCCCACACGCGGTTGCGCACGAAGCCCGCGGCGATGCACCAGTCGGGCAGGGCGAGCGTGCGCGCCGCACGGAGCTGCGCCATGGCGACCGCGTCGCGTCTCATCGTGCCGGCGATGAAGTCGTCGCCCGCGGACATGTCAGGGCCGCGCCGGTGTCTTGACCGGGATCTGCAGCACCAGCCCGGCGAAGACCTGGAACGACGGTACGCCGATGCCGGTCTGGACCACCGAGTATTGCGGCTCGATGAAGAGGTTGAGCACCTTGCCGCCCGGACGCTCGAAGACGCGCCCCAGGCCGAGCCCGATGGGCACCACCGAGCTGCGACCGAGATCGAAGGTCGAGATGCCCGACGAGCGCAGGTAGTAGCCGTTGTCCAGGTTGTAGAAAACGAGGGGCTGGACGGTGAGCGTCTGCAGGCTGCCGTCGAACGCCTGCTGGTAGGAGGTGAGCGCGGCGGTGAGTCCCCATTTGTGCGGCAGGCTGATCACGGTCTGCAGGCCGCCCTGCCATTTGCCGGACCCCAGCGCCGGGCTGCTGGCGGTCGGCGCGACGAGAAGCGGACCGACGCCGATCTTGTTCCGGTCGAACCTGTGGATCGCCATGTCGTAGATGATGAGGTCGCCGATGCCGTTGGCGGCGTGGTGCGGCGCCCAGGCGTTCGAGATCACCGGCAGCGAGACGCGCATGAGCTGGTCGACGCCGAGCGCGTCGTGCGGCAGCAAGCCCCGCGCGAAGAGCTGGTTGGTGCCGCTGCCGGGCTGGCCGGACAGGACGGGCTGCACGTAGTTGTGCGCCATCACCGCCATCTTCGGCGTCAGCGGGTTGTTGGCGTCGTTCTGCAGGCCGTCGGTATCCTCTGCCGCGGCAAGGCCGGGCACGGCGAACGACAAGGCGGCCAGAGCCCGCAGCAGCGTCTTCATCGGCGCGATTATCGAGGCACCGGCCGCCGGCGCAAGCCGCGCGGTGCCCGGCATGGCACTGTTTCATGCCCACAGGCACCTGCGCGATGATCGCGCGCCATGCCGAGTTTTCGATTCGAACTTCGCTGCGAGGCCCAGGGACCCGGCATCGTCGCCGGCGTCGACGAGGCCGGCCGCGGACCGCTGGCAGGCCCCGTGGTCGCCGCGGCAGCGGTGATCGATCGCGAACGCGCCAAGCGCCGCCTGCTGAAGCTGATCGACGATTCGAAGAAGCTGAGCCACGAGGCGCGCGAGGACGCCTACGAGGCGATGGTCGAGTCCGAGGTCGTGCAGTTCGCAGTGGGCGAGGCCAGCGTCGAGGAGATCGACCGCCTCAACATCCTGCAGGCCACCTTCCTTGCGATGCGCCGCGCCGTGCAGGCGCTGGCGGCCCAACCCCTTGCTGCGCCACCGACCGTGCTGCTGATCGATGGCAACCGGGCGCCGCCGCAGCTTCCCTGCCGTGCCGAGACCATCGTCGGCGGCGACGCGCACTCCTATTCGATCGCCGCGGCCTCGATCGTGGCCAAGGTGACGCGCGACCGCCAGATGGCCGCGCTCGCCGCAACCTTCCCGGGCTACGGCTGGGAGACCAACCGCGGCTACGGCAGCGCGCAGCATCTGCAGGCCCTCGAATTTCTCGGGCCGACCCCGCACCACCGTATGAGCTTCGCGCCCCTGAACCGTCTACTCTGAGGGCATGCTCGAGCTTTTCTACGCCGCTCACACCTGCTCGCTCGCCACCCACATCGCCCTCGAGGAGGCCGGCGCCGACTACACGACCGTGCGCATCGACTTCTCCAGGGAGCAGCAGAAGTCAGCCGACTACCTGAAGATCAACCCGAAGGCGCGCGTGCCGGCGCTGGTGACCGACCGCGGCATCCTGACCGAGACGCCGGCGATGCTGGTCTATGTCGCCCAGACATTCCCGGCAGCGAAGCTCGCGCCGATGGACGACGCCTTCGCCTTCGCCGAGGTACAGGCCTTCAACTCTTATCTCTGCTCGCACCTGCACGTCGCGCACGCCCACCGCATGCGCGGCCATCGCTGGGTCGATGCGAACGACAAGGCAGCCATCGCCGCCATGCAGCGCAAGGTCCCGGAGTCGGTGGGCGAGGCCTTCGCCCTGGTCGAGCGCGAGATGCTGCGGGGCCCCTGGGTGATGGGCGAGCGCTACACGATCTGCGACCCCTATCTCTTCACGCTGGCGCAATGGCTCGAGGCCGACGGCGTCGATCCGGCGCGCCTCCCGAAGGTGATCGACCATCGCCGCCGCATGTCGGAGCGCGCGGCGGTGAAGAAGGCGATCGCGGAAGAGCTTGCCTAGTCATGACCGACGGATCGACGGGCGAATTTCCCAAGTCCTACCGCTTCGAAAGACTGCCAAATCATGCGCCTTCCAACATAGGGAAGTATCACGCACTCGCAGCACTTTGTGAGGTGCGCGGTCTCGTTGTCTGGCTTGAGCGGAATCCTCACGCCGGAGTGCACCAATGCCACGTCGTAACCGACGCCATGTGGGCGCACTTCCTGGTGCAAGACAATACAGAGGGTGAAGACGCGGAAGAGTCGCCAAGGTCCGAATGGCAGCTCTTTCAAGGCAGGATGTGGGCTTGGAACTCAAGCGTAGGCGGGCCATCCCCTGCGCGCCCGGACTACCTCGTTCCTAGACAATACGGTGGCCCATTCCCGATCGTTAAACTTGATGACGTGAACCGTCGAGACATCATCAATCTGGCGCGTCCGGCTCTTGATTGGTGGCCGGAGGTCTATGCAATCGATCAGCCTGTGTCGCCCAATCCGACAAGGCGACGTATCGACTATGGCGATCTTGCTGTGTTCCTGGACTAGCGTCGCCAGCCTTGCCTAGGTCTGGTGGGTGCCGGGAGAACTCGGACTCGATCTTGTGGATCGATCCCGTAAACAATTGAATCAATTGTAATTTGTTGACCACGACTCGGTGGATGAACGATTCTCTGCCGATGAATGTGGAGAATCCGGATCGCGTCCTGGTGGGGGACTGCATCGAGCTGATGCAGGGACTGCCCGAAGCTTCCGTCGACATGGTCTTCGCCGACCCGCCGTACAATCTCCAGCTCGGCGGCGACCTGCTGAGGCCCGACAACAGCAAGGTCGACGCGGTCGACGACGACTGGGACAAGTTCGACGATTTCGCGCGCTACGACCAGTTCACGCGCGCCTGGCTCGCCGCCGCGCGCCGCGTGCTGAAGCCCGAGGGCACGCTCTGGGTGATCGGCAGCTACCACAACATCTTCCGCATCGGCACCGCGCTGCAGGACCTGCAGTACTGGCTGCTGAACGACATCGTGTGGCGCAAGTCCAACCCGATGCCGAACTTCCGCGGCAAGCGCTTCACCAACGCGCACGAGACGCTGATCTGGGCGGCGCGCGATCGCAAGGCCAGGCGCTACACCTTCAACTACGAATCGATGAAGGAGCTTAACGAGGGCATCCAGATGCGCTCCGACTGGCTCCTGCCGCTCTGCACCGGCTCCGAGCGGCTGAAGGGCGACGACGGCAAGAAGGCGCATCCGACGCAGAAGCCGGAGTCGCTGCTGTTCCGCTGCATCATGGCCGCCAGCAATCCCGGCGACACGATCCTCGACCCGTTCTTCGGCACCGGCACGACCGGCGCCGTCGCGCGCCGCCTCGGCCGGCGGTTCATCGGCCTGGAGCGCGATCCGACCTATGCCGCCGTCGCGAGGAAGCGCATCGCCGAGATCGCGCCGCTTGCCGCCGAGGACGTGACGCCCAAGCCCAGCAAGCGCAGCGAGCCCAGGATTCCGTTCGGCGTGCTGATCGAGGCGGGCCTGCTGCAGCCCGGCACCGTGCTCTCCGATCCGAGCGGCCGGCATCGCGCCCGCGTGCGCGCCGACGGCACGCTGTCGGCCGCCAATGCGCTGGGCGAGCATCGCGGCTCGATCCACCAGGTCGGTGCGGCGGTGCAGGGCGCGCCGGCCTGCAACGGCTGGACGTTCTGGCACGTCGACGTCGCGGGCGCCCGGCTGCCGATCGACCATCTCCGCCAGCAGGTGAGGGCGGGTCTCTAGCCGCTGAGCTGTCGCGCCTGCCCGCCGAACGCAGCGTAGCGGATCTTTTCAATACCGATCGGCATACGACTCCCCCTGCTGCGAGAACAAATAGTTGGCTCCGCCATCTCGCATAAGTAGCAGCACGATGACATAGTGCGACCATCTCGGGGGAGATGACATGAAAATCATGCTGAAAGCTTGCGCGCTCGCGCTGGGCGTCACCGGCTGCGGATTCGAGGGGCCCAGCCCCATCGTCAGTGCGTCGGGGATGACGGCTCCGGCCGGCGCCGGCACCACGGCGATCTTCCGTAGCGCCTTCGACGCATCATACGCCAATCCGACGGATTCCCAGGCAGCGGCCAGAATGGTCAAGGTCGGCGCGGAGCTTCAGTATCAGCTCTGCAGGGATTTTTTCCGCAGCGCCGGCAAGGAGCAGCAATGGTTGCTGTTCGGCAAGGATTTCCTCGCCGTCGCCGGAACCCTGACGACGGGCATACTGGGCGCCGTGTCGGTCGCCTCGGGAGGAGCCGGCAACGCGACCGCGATCGCCTGGACAGGATTGGGCACCGCCGCGGGCGTCTCGACGATCAATTTGTACGCCCGCAACTTCCTGTTCTCGGAGGACAATGTCGGGGCGGTCCAGAAGCTCACGCTCGATGCCGTATCCACCGCCCGTACCGCCGCGTTCTCCGAGGAACGGTTGGCAAGCTATGACTTCGCGTCCGGAATCTCCGCGCTGATCGACATTCAGGCCCAGTGCGAGGTGCAGAACATCCTCAACCTCGTCAGGGATGCGATCGGCATCGCCAGGCCCTATTCCGTGCCGGACATCAATACGGCGGCCGGCAGTACGGTGCAGGCGCGGATCGGCCAACTGGTCAACAATGGCAATGCGATCTCATCGCAGCAGCTCCAGGCCCTGTACTGGCTGCTGATGTTGAGCCCAACCGACGCCGAGAAAGCCGACCTCAACAGGTCGTTGAGCACGCTCGTGACGCCCCCGACGGTTGGCGGTGCCACAAATCAGCTGTTCACCGGCAGGGAGAGCGAAATCAGGAAGGCTCTGGCGGGGCTTCAGACAAGCTCCCCGGCCGTCGTCGCCCAGATCGAAAAGAACGTCGCCGACGCCAGAAAAGCCCCCGTGCCGGTGGCGGCGGCCCCCGTAGTAGCCGCTGCGTCCCGGGTGCGTCTGCCTCCCTTGCAGATGCCGGCGGCCGGACCCTCGTCGCTGGGCCGAATCCGCGTCGAGGTCGGGCCAGGGCGCTAGAGTCTGCGGCCCTTCAGCCGGTGACCGACGCGGACAATCGCCTCGATCGCCGGCACCAGCTCGCGGCATGACAGGGAAGGCTTCTCCGGCGTTCGAGGCCGTCGTCACTGTCGTCGAAAAGTAATTCGACGGGCGCCATCACGGCGACACGGCGCTCCTGCGCCAGGTGTTCCATCCCAAGGCACAGTATGCCCGCGCGACCGAGGGCACGCTGACCCATCTCGGGATGGACGAATACTTTCCCCTGTCGATCGGCGCCCGTCGCCGGCCAGCCGCGGCGAGGCGCGGGTCGACCGCATCCTCGCCATCGAGTTCGCGGGCCCCGTGACGGCGCTGGCGAGGGTCGAGTGCGCCATCGGCCGGAAGTTCTTCGGCGATCTCCTGAGCCTCGTCCTCGTCGACGGGCGCTGGCAGATCATCGCGAAGGTCTTCCATTTCGACCTTCGCGAGGGCGTGCGTCAGCCCAGCGCCGCGTCCAGGCTGGCGTGGAACCGTCGGAGGTTCTGCTCCAGCCGGCCGACGATCAGCCGCTCGTTGGCGCCGCTGCCCATGCCGCGCTGGATCTGCTCGCAGGTCGGCAGGTCCTCGCCGTTGAAGACACCGCCGTCGATCAGCTCGAACGAGCGTGCCCAGTGCGTCTCCGTCTTCTCGTCCGGAGGCACTTCCGGGGTCAGCATCGAATGCACGAACAACGTCTCGTCCGGCGCATTCGGGAACAGGCCGAGATGGCTGATGTAGTCGGGATGGTAGACGAAGATGCTGTTGGGCATCACGAAGTGCACCAGGGTGCCGTGATGCTGCGGGCTCCAGCGCTCGGGCGGCAGCGCGCGGATCTCCGTCGTGCGTTCGCGCGCCGCGAGGAAGCGGATGTGCGGGCCCACCGCGTCGCTGACCGAGACGGCGTCGGCGAAGAACGGCCCGATCGTGCCGGCATGCAGGCGCGTCACATGATAGATCTCGAGGAAGGCCTCGACGATCAGCTTCCAGTTCGCCGCGCGCTTGATCGCGTGCTGGCGATAGAAGCGATGGCCGCCGAGATCGATCGTTGCGAGGTCGGTGTCGAGCGGGCCCAGGAACGCTGCGATGTCGGGTTCCGCGGCCGAGGGATCGAGCACCGCCCAGATCATGCCGTGCCGGACGGCCGAGGGCAGTTCGCGCAGGCCGAGCGCGTGCTTCTCGATCGAAGGGAAGGCCTCGGCCCGCGGCAGGCCGGCCAGCGAGCCGTCGAGCCGGTAGGTCCAGCCGTGATAGGGACAGACCAGGCTCTGGCGCCGGCAGGGCTCGCCCCAGGATTCGCTTGCGCCGTCGACGAGGCGCGCGCCGCGATGGCGGCAGACGTTCAGAAACGCCTTCACCCGGCCCTCGCGCGAGTGCGCAATCAGCACCGGCACGCCGCAGACCTCGCGCGCCATCACGCTGCCGGGCTCGCGGAGCTGGTCGACGGGACCGAGGCAGAGCGGCAGGCGGCGGAACAGGCGCTCGCGCTCGCGCCCGAAGCGGGCAGGATCGGTGTAGAGGGCGGGATCGAGGCCCGCGACGTCGGCCTGCCAGTCGGGGCTGGTGCGCCCGCCCATCTCGGCCAGCAGGCGTTGGAACAGGGCCTGCCAGTGGGGAGCGGTGGCGGCGGGAGCAGCGGGAGCAGCGCCGATATCGGGCATCGTCATGGTCGGAACTCCTCGTAGGGGCGGGCGGAGACGGCCTGCAGGCAGAAGGCGGTGATCTCGCGTGCGAGCGACAGGGCGTCGGGCGGCGTTTCCGCCTCCTGCGCCAGCGGGCCGATCAGACCCTCGGTCAGGGCGCCGATCAGGCCGGCGGCGGCGATGCGCGCGTTCTGCGGCGGGAACTCGGCGCGCGCGATGCCGTCCTCGATCAGGCCCTGCAGAACGTTGGCGAAGGCGCGGCGGTATTTCAGGCGGGCGGCATCGACCTCGGGCTCGGCGGGCTCGGCGATCATCGCCCAGGCCAGGCGCCTGGCCCGCGCGGCGCGCAGAGCGAACACGCGCACCGCGTCGGCCAGCCGCGCGGCGGCGGTTCCGTCGCTGTCGGCCACGGCCTGCATGACGCCGACCTCGTGGCCCGCGTTCAGCGCCAGGGCCTCGGCGAACAGCTCGCCCTTGGAGGGAAAATGCCGGTAGACCGTGCCGGTCGCGACGCCCGCCGCCTCGGCCACCACCGACAGCTGGGCGCCGCGGAAACCGACCTCGCCCACCACTGCGCGCACCGCCTGCAGGATGCGGTCACGCTTGTCCTGGAGCTGCTCCTGGACCCGTTCGGTGCGCCGGTAGGCCATGGGCAAAGAAATGAATTGGAATTCATTTCATGTCAATGACGTGGACTTGCAGGTTCAGCAGGTTTGTGGTAAGAAAAAGCCTATGATGGGAGACGCCCGCGGAGAGATCCGGCGGGCGTTTTTCATGGTCCCTGCCGGGCGGGCAGCGGTACACCCGTGGCCTGTGCCCGAGGGGGTCGGTGACACAGCCCGTCGGGGCGGGATTTCCCTGTCGCCTCAGGCGGTTGACCGCGATCCGCGGCACAGGCAGCGGAACAGCGTGCGGCACAAACTGTGTGCCGGAATCAGGCCTTGGCGGCGTGCGCGATCACCTTGCGCATCACCGTCGGCAGCGCGCGCTCGGTGAGCCGGTCGAGCGGGCACCAGACGGCGCCCGGCACCTGCTCGCCGAGCCGTGCCGTGGTCGCGGTGGCGCGCGCGACGACGAGCTCGAGATGGAAGTGCGTGAAGGTGTGGCGCACCAGCCCGTCCATCACCTGCCAGCGGGCCGGCACGGGCGCCTCGCCGAGTGCCGTCGCTTCGACGAACCTGCCTTCGCGCCAGGCGCTCGACGGCACCTCGTCCATGCCGCCCAGCAGGCCCTTCTCGGGGCGTCTGCGCAGCAGGA
Source organism: uncultured Reyranella sp. (assembly GCA_964415585.1). Classification (GTDB taxonomy): domain Bacteria; phylum Pseudomonadota; class Alphaproteobacteria; order Reyranellales; family Reyranellaceae; genus Reyranella. Next base: position 21,010 of record CAYQAY010000020.1, on the reverse strand, counting down.
TGGCGCCGTCCTTGCGGGCCAGCACGAAGGCGAGGCCGCGGCGGGTCGGCTTCTCCGCCTTCGGCGCACGGCGTGGCAGCTCCTCGGCGAGGCCCTGCTTGCGCGCCTTGCAGCCCGCCATCAACGGGCAGATCACGCAGCGCGGATTGCGCGGCACGCAGACGGTGGCGCCGAGATCCATCATCGCCTGCGCGTAGTCGCCGGCGCGGTGCCGGGGCACGAGCTTCGCGGCGCGCACCGTGATCTCGGGCTTGGCGTCGGGCAGCGGCGTCTCCAGCGCATGGAGGCGGGCGATCACGCGCTCGACATTGCCGTCGACCGCCGAGGCCGGGATGTCGAAGGCGATCGCCTGGATGGCGGCGGCCGTGTAGGGGCCGATGCCGCGGAGCGCGCGCAGGCCGGCCTCGTCCTCGGGAAAGCGGCCGCCGTGCCGCTCGACGACGGCGCGGGCGCAGGCGTGCAGGTTGCGGGCGCGGGCGTAGTAACCCAAGCCGGCCCAGGCCGAGAGCACCTCGTCGAGGGGGGCGGCGGCCAGCGCCTCGACGGTCGGCCAGCGCTCCGTGAAGCGGCGGAAATACTCGCCCACCGTGGCGACCGTGGTCTGCTGCAGCATGATCTCCGACAGCCAGACACGGTAGGGCGGCGTGCGCTCTCCCGCGGCCGCGCGCCAGGGGAGGGTGCGACGATGTCGATCGTACCAGGCGAGCAGGCGGTCGGCGTGGGTCATGGTCAGGCGGGGAAGCGTGGCCTACCATAAGCAACGGCGTTTGAAAGGGTCCATGCGCGAAAACGGCTTCCGTGCGATCGGCGGTCTGGCCCAGAAGCTCACGTCAGGCCTGGCCAAGGGCGGCACCAAGGGCAGCACGGCGACGCTCGTGCGCCTCAAGGCCGACTGGCCGGCCGTGGTCGGGGCCGACCTCGCGCGCGTCACGCGGCCGGATGCCGTGCTCGCCGGCCGCGGCGGCCGCGCCGGCACGGCGCTGCGGCTCAAGGTGTCGGGCGCCGCCGCCCTCGAAGTCCAGCACAGGAGCAGCCAGATCGTGGAGCGCGTGAATGCGTATTTCGGCCACAGGATGATCGACGACGTCCGCCTCGTGCAGGGCGCGATCGCCGCCCCGCCGCCCGCCCGCAAGGTGCCGCGGCCCGATCCGGCGACCGAGACGGCGATCGCCGGCCGCACCGCGACGGTCAAGGATCCCGAGCTGCGCGCCGCGCTGGCGAAGCTCGGCGCGCGCATCGCCACCGGACGGCGCAACGTGCTGATCGCGGGCCTCGGGGCGCTGTTCGTGCCAGACGAGCTCAGGGCGCAGTCGGCGGCCGCGAAGTATCTCGATCCGCTGCCGGACGATCATGTGCTGGGCAAGGACGACGCACCCAACATCCTGATCGACTACGCCTCGTTCACCTGCCCCTACTGCGCGACGTTCAACGCCGCGGTGATGCCGGTGCTGCGCAAGGAGTGGATCGACACCGGCAAGATGCGGCTGATCCACCGGCACTTCCCGTCGGACGCGATCGCCACCCGCGCCAGCCTGCTCTCGGAGGCGGTCGGCAAGAACAAGTTCTTCGCTGCGGTCGACCTGATCTTCCGCACCCAGGTGCAGTGGCTCACGGCGGCCGATCCGGCGGCCGACCTGCTGACCGTGCTGGTGCCGGAGGGGCTCTCGAAGGCCGCTGCCGAGGCCGCCCTGACCGACGACCGGCTTTTGGACAAGGTCGTGGCCGACGTGCAGTCGGGCCAGATGCTGGGGGTGCGGTCGACCCCCACCCTGTTCATCAACGAGCAGCACTACGGCAATCCCGGCGGGGCCGACGCCATCGCCGCAATTTTGCGTCAGGTGGGACGGTAATTGGTTTGACTCCCCACAGGCGTAATTCCCAAGATGTAGTGGAGAGGAAAGAGCGTATGCGGAATATCTTGATCGTCGCCGGCGGGGTCGTGGCGGTGGCCGCGATTGCGGCCGGCGTCTGGTTCGGCACCCGCCCGCCCGCCGCCGGCCCGCCGCCGGTGGCCGTCGCGACCGCCGACAAGGCTGCGCTCGCCAATGTGCTGCCGGGTGATCATGTGCTCGGAAACCCGAACGCGCCGATCACGGTGATCGAGTACGCCTCGCTCACCTGCTCGCACTGCGCCCATTTCCACACCCAGATCCTGCCCGAGATCAAGAAGAAGTGGATCGATACCGGCAAGGTGAAGCTGGTCTACCGCGACTTCCCGCTCGACCAGGTCGCCGTGAAGGCCGCCCAGATCGCCGAGTGCGCCGGCAAAGACAAGTATTTCGGTGTGCTCGACATCATCTTCCGCGGCCAGCCGCAGTGGGCGACCTCGCAGGACCCGCTGGCCGAGCTCGCCAAGCCGCTGCGCATCGCCGGCATGGGCGAGAGCGAGATCAAGGCGTGCCTCGCCAACGACGCGATGAGCAACGCCGTCCTCAACGACTACAAGAGCGGCGAGGCGCTGGGCGTGAACTCCACGCCGACGCTCTTCATCAACGGTCAGCTCTATCGCGGATCGCGCTCGGTCGACGAACTCGACAGCGTGCTCTCGAAGCTCGCCAAGTAGGCAACAGAGACAGGCAACAGACGGGCGTGGTGTAGATGGTCCAGTTCGACAAGCTCCGGCTCTCCGGCTTCAAGTCCTTCGTCGACCCGACCGAGCTCGCCATCGAGCCCGGCATGACGGGCATCGTGGGGCCCAACGGCTGCGGCAAGTCGAACCTCGTGGAGGCGCTGAAGTGGGTGATGGGCGAGACCTCCGCCAAGCAGATGCGCGGCTCGGAGATGGAGGACGTCATCTTCGCCGGCACCGGCACGCGGCCGGCCCGCAACATCGCCGAAGTGACGCTGCAGCTCGACAACAAGACCCGCACCGCGCCGGCCATGGTCAACGACACCGACCAGCTCGACGTCGTCCGCCGCATCGAGCGCGGCCACGGCTCGGCCTACTCGGTGAACGGCCGCGAGATCCGCGCCCGCGACGTGCAGACGCTGTTCGCCGACGCCGCGACGGGATCGCGCTCCACCGCGCTGGTCAGCCAGGGCCGCATCGGCGCGCTGATCAACGCCAAGCCGGCCGACCGCCGCACCATCATCGACGAGGCCGCCGGCATCACCGGCCTCTACGCCCGCCGTCACGAGGCGGAGCTGCGCCTGCGCGCCGCCGAACAGAACCTCGCGCGCGTGCAGGACGTGCTGGTGGCGCTCGAGGAGCAGCACAGGGGACTGAAGCGCCAGGCCCGCCAGGCCAGCCGCTATCGCAACCTCAGCGACCATATCCGTCGCGCCGAGGCCGCCGTCCTGGCGCTGAAGCTCGCCAATGCGGAGCGCGAGCTGGCCGATGCCGGCGAGCGCCTGAAGGAAGCCGAGGCGCAGGTCGCGGACCTGACCCGTCTCGTGGGTCTCGCCACCACGGCGCAGGCCGAGGCCGCGACGGCGCTGCCGCCGTTGCGCAGCGACGAGGCCGCCGCCGCGGCCGCGCTGCAGCGCCTGCGCGTCGCGCATGACGCGCTGACGGCCGAAGCCGAGCGCGTCGCGGCCGCCCAGCAGGAGGCCGAGACGCGCCTCGCGCAGACCGAACAGGACCTCGCCCGCGAGCGGGGCCGCAAGAGCGATGCCGAGATCGCCATCGGCGATCTCGACAGCCAGCGCGCGCGGCTCGAGGAGCAACGGGTGGGTGAGGAGGATCGCGCCGCCGCCGCCCAGCAGGCACGCGATGCCGCGCATGCCGAGACGACCGCGGCCGAGGCGGAGCACGATCGCCTGACGCGTCAGATCGCCGACGACGAGGCGCTGCGTCAGAGCGTCAGCCGCGAGATCGCCGAGCTGCAGGACCGCCTGCGCCGCCTGACCGTTCGCCGCGACGAGGTCGCCGCCCAGCAGAAGCAGGTCCAGAGCGACCTCGCGAGCCTGCCGGCGCTGCCGGAAGTCGAGGCCGAGCTGGAGGCCGCCCGCGCCGCGCTCGACGAGGCGCGCCGCACCGGCCAGGAGGCGATCGACGCCGCCCGCGAGGCCGAGCGCTACGAATCCGATGCCGCGCGCGTCGCGGTCGCCAAGGCCGAGGCCGAGCGTCTCGACATGGAGAAGGCGCGCGCCGCGGAGCGCCAGGCTGCCGAGGCGAGTCACGCGACGGCCGTCGAGACCCTGCAGAAGACCAGCGCGCGGTTGACCAAGCTGCGGGCCGAGGAGGCGGGCGTCGCTGCCGCGCTGAAGTCGGCAGCCGACTCTCTCTGGCCGCCGCTGCTCGACGCGCTGACCGTCGAGCCGGGCTTCGAGAAGGCGCTGGGTGCGGCGTTCGGCGACGAGCTGGAAGCCTCTTCCGATCGCGGTGCGCCGACGCACTGGCTGCCGCTGGAGCCGCTGGCCGATACGCCGGCGCTGCCCGAGGGCGCGACGCCTCTTTCGACGCACGTCCACACGCTGCCTGAGCTGGCGCGCCGCCTGGCCTTCATCGGCGTCGTCGCCGACGACGCGACCGGCGCGGCCCTGCAGCCCGGCCTGAAACCCGGCCAGCAGCTCGTCACCGCCGAGGGCGCGGTGTGGCGCTGGGACGGCTATACGATGCGCGCCGGCGCGCCGACGACTGCCGCCGTGCGGCTCAGCCAGCGCAACCGCCTGGCCGAGATCCGCCATCAGATCGAAGGCGTGGTCGCCGAGCAGGCGGTCGAGCAGGCCCGTGTCGATGCCGAGAAGATCTGGCTCGCGGCCGCCCGTGAAGCCGAGAAGACGTGCGTTGACCAGGCGCGCGCGCACGAGCGCAGTGTCGCCGAGGCGGCGCGTCGCAAGACGCAGGATGCCGGCGAAGCGACCCGCGCCGCCGAGCGTGCCTCGCAGTCGGCAATCGCCACCGCCGAGCGGCTGGCCACGCAGGCGCGCGACCGCCACGTCGAGGTGGCGCGCCGCACCGACCAGCTCCGCGCGCGTCTTGCCGGCATCGAGACGACCGTGACCGAGGTCGCGGGCGACATCGCCGACGCCGAGATGCGCCGCACGTTCCGCGAGGCGCGCCTCTCCTCGATCTCCGACACGCAGGCCGATCGCGTCACGGCGGGTGCGCTGCGCGCCCGCATCGCCGAGCTGCGCGCCGCGCTGGTCGAGGCGGAAGGCAATTGCGAGCGGCTGGCGCGCGAATCGGCCATGCGCGTCGAGCGGCTGGCGCAGGTTGCGCAGGATCGCGAAGGCTGGGCCAAGCGCCTGGGCGATGCCGACGGCCAGATCGTCGAGCTCGATGCCCGTCGCGAGCAGACCCAGGCCACGATCGCCGATCTGGCGGCCAAGCCTGCCGAGATCGAGGCCAAGCGGCTCGCGCTCGGCGAGGAGATCGCCAAGGCGGAGGCCAACCGGCAGCAGGCGGCCGATCGCCTCGCCATCGGCGAGACCCGCCTCGGTGAAGCCGACAAGGCGCTGAAGCAGGCCGAGATCGAGATGGGCCAGGCGCGCGAGAGCCGGGTGCGTCGCGAGGGCCTGATGGAGCAGGCGACCAAGGACCGCGAGGCGGTGGTCGAGCGCATCGTCGAGCGCCTGCGCTGCGAGCCCGACGGCGTGCTGGCGCTGGCCGAGGTGCAGTCGATCGAGGAGCTGCCGGAACTCGAGAAGGCCGAGCACAAGCTCGAACGGCTGGTGCACGAGCGCGAGACGATGGGTGCGGTCAACCTGCGCGCCGAGGAAGAGGCCAACGAGCTCGAGCAGCAGATCACCGGCATGACGACCGAGCGCGACGACCTGATCGCCGCCATCGGCCGCCTGCGCCAGGGCATCCAGAGCCTGAACCGCGAGGGCCGAGAGCGCTTCCTCGCCGCCTTCGAGCAGGTCAGCGGCCACTTCCAGCAGCTCTTCACCAAGCTGTTCGGGGGCGGCAAGGCCGAGCTGCGGCTCACCGAGTCGGAGGATCCGCTCGAAGCCGGCCTCGAGATCCATGCCAGCCCGCCAGGCAAGAAGCTGCAGGTCATGTCGCTGCTCTCGGGCGGTGAACAGGCTTTGACCGCCCTCTCGCTGTTGTTCGCGGTGTTCATGACCAACCCGGCGCCGATCTGCGTGCTGGACGAGGTGGACGCGCCGCTGGACGATCTCAATGTGGAGCGCTTCTGCGGCCTGGTAAGCGACATCGCCGGCCGCACCGACACGCGATTCCTCATCATCACCCACCATCGCGTCACCATGGCGCGCATGGACCGCCTCTACGGCGTGACCATGGCCGAGCAGGGCGTCAGCCAGCTCGTCTCGGTCAACCTCATGGAAGCGGACCGCCTGGTGGCCTGAGGTCGGCTCAAAACAAGCAAGACTATCTTCCTCTCACATCGACTGGGCGCCGGCCGACAGCAGCCGGCGCCCTTCTCTTTAGGGAGGCCGGGCGGTAGTGTCCGGCCATGCCCGACACGCACGCTGCCGCCGCCATCGATGTTATCGAATTGACGCGCTCGCTCGTACGCTGCGAAAGCGTGACGCCGCGCGAGGCAGGCGCGCTCCAGCTTCTGGAGCGCATGCTGACGCCGATCGGCTTCCGCTGCGAGCGCATGGACTTCAGCCAGGCCGGCACCGACGACGTCGCGAACCTCTATGCCCGCATCGGCGAGGACCCTTCGACTTCGCTCAGTGCAGGGAAGAACGGCAACGGGCGGCACTTCTGCTTCGCCGGCCATTCCGACGTGGTGCCGGTGGGCGACCTCTCGTCGTGGACGATCGGGCCGTTCTCGGCCGAGCTGTCGGCCGGCTACCTGTTCGGGCGCGGCGCCGCCGACATGAAGGGCGCGATCGCGGCCTTCACCGAGGCCGCGGCGCGCTTTGTCGCCCGGCGCGGCACCAGCTTCGGCGGCTCTATCAGCCTGCTGATCACCGGCGACGAGGAGGGGCCCGCCGTCAACGGCACGGTCAAGATGCTGAAGAAGCTTGCCGACCGCGGCGAGACCTTCGACGCCTGCATCGTGGGCGAGCCGACCAGCTCGAAGAAGTTCGGCGACATGATGAAGATCGGCCGGCGCGGCAGCATGACGGTCGATTTCACGGTGCGCGGGGTGCAGGGCCATGTCGGCTATCCGGACCGGCTGGACAATGCGATCCATCGGCTCTCGGCGATCATCGAGGCGCTGGTGCGCGATCCGATCGACCAGGGCAGTACCCACTTTCAGCCGACGTCGCTGCAATTCACCACCGTCGATGTCGGCAACAAGGCGACGAACATCGCTCCCGGGGTTGCCCGCGCGCGCTTCAACACGCGCTTCAATGATCTGTGGACGTCCGGGAAGCTGCTGGCGCACCTCAAGGAGCGCATGGAGCGCGCCAATGCGAGCCTGGGGGGCAACGGCACGATCGAGTACGACAAGGTCGAGGTGTCAGGCGAATCGTTCTACACGCAGCCCGGCCCGCTGGTCGATCTGGTCGCCGGCGCCATCCGCGAGGTCACAGGCATCGAACCGGAGCTCTCGACCACCGGAGGCACGTCGGATGCGCGATTCATCGCCTCGTACTGCCCGGTGCTCGAGTTCGGGCTGGTCGGCGAGAGCATGCACAAGGTCGACGAGAAGAGCGCGATCGCCGATCTCAGGACGCTTGCCCGCGTCTACGAAACGGTGCTCGACCGCTACTTCCCCGCCTGAGGTCGGCGTGCTGAGCGCCGTCGAAATCGCCCGCGGCATGCAGGGCGCATTGGGTTTCCTGCAGCGCGATCCCGCCGCGCCGTCGTACTTCGAGAACACCGTCGAAGCCTGCCTGCGCTCGTTCCTGGTCATGGTGCTGGTGGCGCCGCTGCATGCCGCCCTGATGCTGATCCGCTATTCGCATGTCAGCGTGGCGGCCGGAGAATTCGAGATCGTCGCCGTCGAAGCCCTGCGCTACGTCGTCGACTGGCTGCTCTTCCCCGTTCTGTTCCACGAGATCGCGCGCCGGCGGAACTGGCTGGGGCTCTTTCCACGCTATATCTCCGCCCTCAACTGGGTGAATCTGCCGGCGATGATCGTCGCGGTGATCGTCGTCGTGCTGACGACGGTCGTGCCGGCCGCCATGGGCGAGTTGATCCGCCTCGCCCTGCAGGCGCTGTTTTTCTACTGGTTCCTCATCGCGACACGGAGCGTGCTGAACGTCGGCTGGGGGCCGGCCGCGCTCCTGCTGGTGGTCAACTGGGTGCCGTCGCTCTTCCTGTCACTGATCGTCGACCGCTTCCTCGGCGTCGCTCGCGGTATCGGCTAGCCCGTAGCGCACCTCCATCAGGCAGAGACCTTGCGGCGGCGCCGTCGGCCCGGCGCGCGCGCGGTCGCCGGCCGCGAGCGCCTCCTCGACGTTGCGCCGGGTCCACTGGCCGCGCCCCACGAGCTGCAGAGTGCCGACGAGAATGCGCACCTGGTTGTGCAGGAAGGAGCGGGCACCGACATCGATCCGGATCTCGTCGCCGTCGCGGGCGACCTCGAGCAGGTCGAGAGTCTTCAGCGCCGAGGCGGCCTGGCAGGCGGTCGAGCGAAAGCTGTTGAAGTCGTGACGGCCCACCAGTACCGACGCGGCGTCCGCCATGGCCGCAGCATCGAGCTGGATGCCCACGTGCCAGATCTGGCCACGGTCGAGCGTCGGGGGCGCACGACGGTTCAGGATACGATAGCGGTAGCGACGTCCCGTCGCGGAGAAGCGGGCATGAAAATCGGCGGCAACCGGTTCGGCCGTGATCACCGCGACCGGCTGCGGCTTGAGATGGAAGTTGATCGCGGCGCGCACAGTCTCGACCGATCTCTCTTCGGCGAGATCGAAATGGGCGACCTGACCGCGCGCGTGGACGCCGGCATCGGTGCGGCCGGCACCGTGGACCACGGCACGCTCAGCGCTGAACGCGAAGATGGCATCCTCGAGGGCTGCCTGCACCGAGGGGCCGTTGTCCTGGCGCTGCCAGCCGACGAACGGCTCGCCGTCATACTCGATCGTGAGCTTGTAGCGCGGCACCGTGTCAGGCCGGCAGCGGCGCGATCGCTGGCGGCGCCAGTACGGTGCCGGGTCCGAGCGCGAAGCCGCGGAGGAAGGCGTCGGCCGATGTCGCGGCCTTGCCGGGCCGCTGCAGCTTCAGGAGCTTCAGCCCGCCGACGCCGCAGGCCACTACGGGAAAGCCATCGCGCGAAATCGTGACGGTACCGGGCGCGCCGCCGGCCAGTGCGAGGCCGGCTTCCAGCACTTTGATGCGCTCTCCATTGGCCTCGAACGACGTGCCGGGCCACGGGTGGAAGGCGCGCACCTTGCGCTCGAGCTCGGCCGCCGGCCGACGCCAATCGAGCATGCCTTCCTCCTTGCCGAGCTTGTGGGCGTAGGTCACGCCCTCGTCGGGCTGCGGCACGGCCTCGATGCTCTTGCGCATCAGCGCGTCGAGCGTCGAGACGATCAGGGTCGCACCGAGAGCGGCCAGCCGGTCGTGTACGCTGGCCGCCGTGTCACCCGCCGAGATCGGCGTGCTTTCGGCAAGCAGCATCGGTCCGGTGTCGAGACCCTCGTCCATTCGCATGGTGGTGACGCCGGTCTCGGCGTCGCCCGCCAGGATCGCGCGATGGATCGGCGCAGCGCCGCGCCAGCGCGGCAGCAGCGAACCGTGGATGTTGATACAGCCCAGCACCGGCGCATCGAGGAAGCCCCTGGGCAGGATGTGGCCATAGGAGACGACGACGGCGGCGTCGAGATCGAGTGCCCTGAAGGCCTGGGCCTCCTCGTCGCTCCTGAGACTGCGAGGTGTGCGAACGGTAAGGCCGAGCTCGGCGGCGAGCTCGTGCACCGGCGTCCGGCGTTCCTGCTGGCCACGGCCGGCGGGCTTGGGCGCGCGCGTGTAGACCAGGACGACGTCGTGGCCGGCGTCGACCAGTGCACGCAGTGCCGGCACGGCGAAAGCGGAGGTTCCGAGGAACGCGATCTTCATCGCCGCACCTTATAGGCAGCCGCGCGGCGGTGAGCTAGGTATGCTGCCGTCAATGGACTCCAGCCCCTCTCCCACAGGCAAAGGCCCGCTCGCCAATCTCACGGCCAAGCGCGCGGCCGGCGAAATCCACGCCGATTCCGTCCAGGAGAAGGTCGTCCTGCGCCTGCAGGCGATCCACGACCAGCTCGCCGCGATGGCGGCGCATCCGGCCAAGCCGCCCGGCCTGCTGGCACGGCTAGGGCTGGCGAGTGCGTCGAAGTCGCCCGAGGGGCCGCACGGTCTCTACATCTGGGGGCCGGTCGGCCGTGGCAAGTCGATGCTGATGGATCTCTTCTTTGCCGACGCGCCGGTCGCGAAGAAGCGGCGCGTGCACTTCCATGAATTCATGCTCGAGGTTCAGGAACGCCTGCATCGCCGGCGCGAGGAACTGGCAGCGAAGGGCGCCTCTCCGGAATCCGATACGATCGTGCCGATCGGAAAGCAGATCGCGGCCGAAGCGCGGCTTCTCTGCTTCGATGAATTCCAGGTCACCAACATCGCCGACGCCATGATCCTCGGCCGGCTGTTCGAGACGCTGTTCGAGGAAGGCATCACGGTGATCGCGACATCCAACCGGGCACCCGACGACCTCTACAAGAACGGCTTGCAGCGCGAGCGCTTCCTGCCGTTCATCGAGCTCCTGAAGCAGCGACTCGAAGTCCTCGAACTGGGCGGCGACCACGACTACCGCATGGGGCGGATGCGTGAGTTCGACCTCTACCTGACGCCGCTCGGCAAGTGGGCGAACGGAAAGCTCGACGAGGCGTTCCGCTCTCTGAGTGGCGGTCTGGACGGCGAGCCGCGCGTTCTGCGGACCCAGGGGCGCGACGTCGACGTGCCACGGGCGGCGCCTGGCGTTGCCATGGCGCATTTCCTCGACTGGTGCGGCAGGCCGATGGGCGCCGCCGACTTCCTCTGCATCGCCGACAACTTCCACACGGTCATCGTCGCCGACATCCCCAGGATGGGTCCGGACAGTCAGGACAAGGCCGTCAGGTTTGTGACCATGATCGACACTTTCTACGAGAAGAAGGTGAAGTTCATCTGCTCGGCCGCCGGCCCGCCGCAAGCCCTTTACGTCGCCGGCGACGGCTCCTTCGAGTTCGAGCGCACGGTCTCCCGGCTAATGGAGATGCAGAGCCCGGAGTACCTCAGCCTCGAGCACATCGCCTGATTGTGATTGTGGGCCGGGCGGGCGGCATCATAGGCTCTCCGCAAATTCTGGTGGAGGCAGGACATGGATGGTGACCGCATGATTTCCCTCGACGAGCGCGGCCTGTCGCGGCGCAGCGCTCTCAAGGCAACGGCGACTGGCGCCGCGCTCGGCAGCACCTTCGCGCTGTCGGTGCAGCCCGTCAGCGCGCAGACGATGATCACCACGCCGGCCGACGGGCTGACCGCCGGCGAGGTCAAGGTGAAGACCGCGGACGGAAAGGAGATGGTGGCCTATCGCGCGATGCCGGCCAGCGGCACCGGCTTCGGCACCATCCTCGTCGTGCAGGAGATCTTCGGCGTCCATGCACACATCGCCGACATGTGCCGTCGGTTCGCCAAGGCCGGCTACTACGCGATCGCATCCGAACTCTACTTCCGCCAGGGCGATCCCAAGGGCTACACCGAGATTCCCAAGCTGATCGCCGAGATCGTGTCGAAGGTGCCTGACGCGCAGGTCATGGCCGATCTCGACGCTTGCGTCGCTTTCGCCAAGGGCGAGGGCAAGGCCGACACCGCCAAGCTCGGCATCACCGGCTTCTGCTGGGGCGGTCGCATCACTTGGCTCTATGCCGCGCACAACCCCGGCCTCAAGGCGGGCGTCGCGTGGTACGGCCGCGTCGTCGGCGACTCGACGGCAATGACGCCCAAGCATCCGGTCGACCTGGCCAAGGAGCTCAAGGCCCCCGTGCTCGGCCTCTACGGCGGCGCCGATACCGGAATTCCCAACGACACGGTCGACAGGATGCGGGCCGCCCTCAAGGAGGGCAGCGCGGCGGCCAAGAAGTCCGAGATCCACACCTATCCGGACATGCCGCATGCCTTCAACGCCGACTATCGCCCGAGCTACCGCAAGGAAGCGGCCGAGGACGGGTGGAAGCGGGCGCTTGCCTGGTTCAAGGCCAACGGCGTGACCTGATCCCCTCGTGGTCGACACCACGGGCATCGAGGCGCGCTCGGGCCTGACGTTCACGGCGGATGTCGCGGGTCCGGTCGGCGGGCCGCTCGTGCTGATGCTGCACGGGTTTCCCGAATCGCGTCATAGCTGGCGCGCGGCATTGCCTGCGCTGGCCGCCGCGGGCTACCGCGTCGTGGCGCCGGACCAGCGTGGCTATTCGGTCGGCGCGCGGCCGGACCCGGGCGATCTTTCCAACTATGCCTTCGACAAGCTCGTAGCCGATGCGGTCGAGATCGCGGCGGCTGCCGGCTACGGGGGAAAGCGTTTCCATCTGGTCGGCCACGACTGGGGTGGTCAGGTCTCGTGGGGCGTCGCCTCGACACACCCCGATCGCCTTGCGTCGCTCACCGTCCTGTCGCGTCCGCATCCGGCGTCGTTCCGGCGCGCGCTTGCCAAGGAGGGTGGCGACCAGAAGCATCGCTCGCGTCACCATCGGGCCTTCCTCGACCCCGAGACCGGCGGGCTGCTGCTGGCCGACAATGCCAGGCGGTTGCGCGACGGGCTGTTTGGGCAGGGCGTGCCTGCGGCGGCGCTGGATGAGCATCTCTCGGTGCTCGGCAATCCGGCGGCTCTCGAGGCAGCCCTCGCCTGGTATCGCGCCAACAAGGGACTGGCGGCCGACATCGGCACCATCCCAGTGCCGACACTCTACATCTGGGGCGACGTCGATGCGACCGTCGGGCCGGACGCCGCCTACGGGACGGCGGAATTCGTGGCGCCGTCCTTCGCCATGGAAGTGCTGCCCAACGTGGGTCACTTCGTAATGGACCAGGCACCCGCCAAGGCGACCGATCTGATCCTGGCCCACCTCAGGAAGCATCCGGTGTGAACTGAAGCCCCACAATTTCGACAAGACTCTGCCGGCACCATTCCGCCGGGGAAGTGGGCAGAGCGGGCTATGAAACATCGATTGGCATCCATGGTCGCCGCGGCGTCGCTTGCGGCGAGCCCGGTGTTGGCGCACGGCGATCACGATACCGGTTCGGCGAAGGGTGCCGGCGTGTCACAGGGCTGGTGGCTCGATCTCGTGCCGCGCGCGGCGGCGGCTCAGCAGATGGAAGTCGACGAGCGGTCGGGCGTGCGTCTGATCCGCGCCGATGGCCTGCCCAACCATGCGACGGGCCAGTTCCCCAACCGCGGCAATCCCAACCGCATCTCGGCGCAGAGCTACTACTTCCGAATGCCGCTTCGTCCGGCGAAGACCGGGCGCGCGCTCTACTACCGGCCGAATCACTTGTTCGGGGTAGCTGTGAACGGTGTGGTGTTCGATCCCAACACGGCCGAGTTCTGGAACAACGACCGCCAGTCGGGCTGGATGATCGAGGCGCTGTCGGGGGCGATACCGCTCGGCATGGATCAGAACAACGCCCACGTGCAGCCCGACGGGTCCTACCACTACCACGGCGTGCCGACGGGTCTCGTCGCCGCGCTCGGCCAGCGGGGCAGGCCGATGCAGATCGGCTGGGCGGCCGACGGCTTCCCGATCTACGTCGACGAGACGGCGCGCTCGAGCTGGCGACTGAAGGCGCAGCGCGACCCCGGCGGCCCCGCCGGACGGCCGGACGGCATCTACACCAAGGACTACGAGTTCGTGCGTGGCCTCGGCACGCTGGACGAGTGCAACGGCCGCGACGGCGCGACGGCGGAGTTTCCGCAGGGCACCTACCACTACGTTGTGACATTGCAGTTTCCCTTCGTGCCGCGATGCTTCGTCGGCACGCCCGACGGCAGCTTCCAGAAGCAGGGTGGGCCGCACATGGGGGGAGGCGGCGGCCGTCCGCCACGCGGTGGCCCGCCGCCGCGGTGAACTGCGACTTCTTGCCGGTCCCCGCGAATCGCGCTACCACGCGCCGCCTTCACGGAATCGGGAGTTTTGGGCATGGCTCGCAAGAAGATCGCGCTGATCGGCGCCGGACAGATTGGTGGCACCCTGGCGTTGCTCGCGGGCCAGAAGGAGCTGGGCGACGTCGTGCTGTTTGACATTCCCGATCTCGAAGGCGTGGCGAAGGGCAAGGCGCTCGACATCGCACAGCTCAGCCCGGTCGAAGGCTTCGACGCCGCCTATAGCGGCTCCTCGGACTACAAGGCGATCGAGGGCTCCGACGTCGTGATCGTGACCGCCGGCGTGCCGCGCAAGCCCGGCATGACGCGCGACGACCTGGTCGGCATCAACGCCAAGATCATCGACGCGGTCGGCAAGGGCATCAAGCAGCACGCACCCGACGCCTTCGTCATCGTCATCACAAACCCGCTCGACGCCATGGTCGGCCTGATGCAGGAAGTCACCGGTTTTCCGCCGGAGAAGGTCGTCGGCATGGCCGGCGTCCTCGACAGCGCCCGCTTCCGCCTGTTCCTCGCCGAGGAGTTCAACGTCTCGGTCGAGGACGTCACGGCCTTCGTGCTGGGCGGCCACGGTGACACGATGGTGCCGCTGCTGCGCTACTCGACGGTCGGCGGCATCTCGCTGCACGACCTGGTCGACATGGGCTGGACCACCAAGGAGCGCCTCGAGAAGATCGTGCAGCGTACGCGCGACGGCGGCGCGGAGATCGTGGCTCTGCTGAAGACCGGCTCGGCCTTCTACGCCCCGGCTGCCTCGGCCATCGCCATGGCCGAGTCCTATCTCAAGGACAAGAAGCGCGTCCTGCCCTGCGCGGTGATGCTGAACGGCCAGTACGGTGTGAAGGGCCTCTACATCGGCGTGCCGGTGGTGATCGGCGCCAAGGGCGTGGAGCGCATCGTCGAGGTCGAGTTCAATGCCGAGGAAAAGGCGATGTTCGACAAGTCGGTAGCCGCCGTGAAGTCGCTGATCGACGCCACCAACAAGATCGTCGGCCGCTAGTACGCCCGGGCGGGTTCGCTGCGGGGCTTCGACTTTCGTCCAACGACCCTAGACAGTCACCGATCCATCGTTGCCAAGGGCCTGCGCCGCTCATAAAGTGCCGCATCCCTTGGTCAGTTGCGTTTTAAAACTGAGGGGCAGCACGCTTCTTGCAAGCCGTCCCGAACGACAGGATTCCATGAATATCCACGAGTATCAGGCCAAGGCATTGCTGGCCAAGTTCGCCGTCCCTCTGCTGAAGGGCGGCGTCGCCTATACCAAGGACGAGGCGATGGACGTGGCGCGTCGGCTGGGCGGCCCGATCACCGTGGTGAAGTCACAGATCCATGCCGGCGGCCGCGGCAAGGGCCGTTTCAAGAACGATCCCAATGGCAAGGGTGGCGTGCGCGTCGCCAAGTCGGTGGAAGAGGTGGGCGCGGCGGCGGCGGCGATGCTGGGCCAGGACCTCGTCACAAAGCAGACCGGCCCGGCCGGCAAGACGGTGAAGCGCCTCTACATCGAAGATGGCTGCGACATCAAACGCGAACTCTACCTCTCCATGCTGGTCGATCGCGCGATCGGCCGCATCGCTCTGGTCGCCTCGACCGAGGGCGGCATGGACATCGAGACGGTGGCGCACGAGACGCCCGAGAAGATCATCAAGCAGACGATCGATCCCGCCGCCGGCTTCCAGGGCTACCAGGGCCGTAAGCTCGCCTTCGGACTCGGCCTGCAGGGCAAGCAGGTCGGTGCTTTCGTCACGATGTTGGGCAACCTCTACCGTGCCTTCACCGAGCTCGACGCCTCGCTGCTCGAGATCAACCCGCTGGTCGTCACCGGCGCCGGCGAGGTCATCGCCCTCGATGCCAAGATGAACTTCGACGACAACGCGCTCTACCGGCACAAGGAGCTGGAGGAGCTGCGCGATCTCGACGAGGAGGATCCCGCCGAGACCGAGGCCGCCAAGTACGCGCTCAACTACGTGAAGCTCGACGGCCAGATCGGCTGCATGGTGAACGGCGCAGGCCTCGCCATGGCCACCATGGACATCATCAAGCTCTACGGCTCGTCGCCTGCGAACTTCCTCGATGTGGGTGGCGGCGCCACCAAGGAGCGCGTGACGGCGGCCTTCAAGATCATCCTCAAGGATCCCAATGTCGAGGGCATCCTGGTCAACATCTTCGGCGGCATCATGCGCTGCGACGTGATCGCCGAGGGCGTGGTCGCCGCGGCGCGCGAGGTCAACCTGCACGTACCGCTGGTCGTCCGGCTGGAAGGCACCAATGTCGAGCTCGGCAAGAAGATCCTGAAGGAATCGGGCCTCAAGATAACGTCGGCCGACCATCTCGCCGACGCCGCCGAAAAGATCGTCAAGGCGGTCAAGGAGCAGAACTGATGGCCGTCCTCGTCGACAAGAACACCAAGGTCATCTGCCAGGGCTTCACCGGCAGCCAGGGAACCTTCCATTCCGAGCAGGCGATCGCCTACGGCACCAGGATGGTGGGCGGTGTGACGCCGGGCAAAGGCGGCGCCACGCATCTCGACCTGCCGGTGTTCGACACGGTGGCCCAGGCCGTCGAGAAGACGGGCGCCAACGCGTCGGTGATCTACGTGCCGGCACCCTACGCCGCCGACTCGATCCTCGAGGCGATCGATGCCGAGATCCCGCTGGTCGTCTGCATCACCGAGGGCATTCCCGTGCTCGACATGGTGAAGGTGAAGCGCGCTCTCGCCGGCTCCAAGTCGCGCCTGATCGGCCCCAACTGCCCGGGCGTCATCACGCCGGGCGAGTGCAAGATCGGCATCATGCCGGGCCACATCCACAAGCGCGGCAAGATCGGCATCATCTCGCGGTCGGGGACGCTGACCTACGAGGCGGTGGCACAGACCACGGCGGCCGGGCTCGGCCAGACGACCTGCATCGGCATCGGCGGCGATCCGGTCAACGGCACCAACTTCGTCGAGTGCCTGGAGATGCTGCTGCCCGATCCCGAGACGCAGGGCATCGTCATGATCGGCGAGATCGGCGGCGACGCCGAGGTCAAGGCCGCCGAATACATCAAGGCGTCGAAGACCAGGAAGCCGGTCGTCGGCTTCATCGCCGGGCGCACCGCGCCGCCGGGCCGCCGCATGGGCCACGCCGGTGCGGTGATCTCCGGCGGCAACGACACCGCGGAGTTCAAGGTCGAGGCGATGCGCTCGGCCGGCATCAGGGTCGCGGACTCGCCCGCGGCGCTGGGCGAGGAGATGCTCAAGGCCATGAAGGGCTGACGAGCGGATCAGCCGCCCAGCCTCTGCCGGGCGGCCAGCAAGGACAGGCCAGGGAGTAGCGGGCCATGAGAGCAGAACAGACGTCGTTCCTGTTCGGCGCCAATGCGCCTTTTATCGAGGAGCTCTACGCGCGCTTCCTCGTCGATCCGAATGCGGTCGACGAGGAGTGGCGGACGTTCTTCGGTGCACTCGCCGAGCAGAAGGGCGACGTGCTCGCTGAGGTGCGCGGCGCCTCCTGGGCACCGAACGGCGTGCGCGTGATCGGCGCGGTCGATCCCGAGACGGTGCCGGCTGCGGCCAACCGCAACGTGAAGGGCGACAAGGCGCCGGCGCTCGCGGGCAAGACCGAGCAGGAGATCCGCGCCGCCGCCCAGGACACGGCACGGGCGCTGATGCTGATCCGCGCCTACCGCATCCGCGGCCATCTCGAGGCCGACCTCGATCCGCTCGGCCTTGTGCGCCAGGCGCCGCATCGAGAACTCGAGCCCGCGACCTACGGCTTCGGCGAGGGCGACTGGGACCGCCCCATCCTGATCTTCGGTTCGCTGGCGCTGGGCGAGACCGCGACGTTGCGCCAGATCATGGAACGCCTGCGCAAGACCTATTGCGGCAAGATCGGCGTCGAGTTCATGCACATCTCCGATCCCGACCAGAAGGCGTGGATCCAGGAGCGCATCGAGCATATCGAGAACCACACCGAGTTCACGCTCACCGGCCGCAAGATGATCCTCGAGCGGGTCGGCGAGGCCGAGGGCCTCGAGCGCTACCTGCACGTCAAGTTCGTCGGCACCAAGCGCTTCGGCCTCGACGGCGGCGAGTCTCTGATTCCCGGTCTCGAGCAGATCCTGAAGCGCGGCGGCCAGCTCGGCGTGAAGGAAGTGATGATCGGCATGCCGCACCGCGGCCGCCTCAACACGCTCGTGCACGTCATGCACAAGAGCTACACCGCGCTGTTCTCAGAGTTCCAGGGCCGCTCCTCGCAGCCCGAGGAGATGCGCGGTTCGGGCGACGTGAAGTACCACCTCGGCGCCTCGGCCGATCGCGAGTTCGACGGCAACGTGATCCACCTCTCGCTGTCGTCCAATCCGTCGCATCTGGAGGCCGTGAACCCCGTGGTGCTGGGCAAGGCGCGCGCCAAGGAGGACCAGCGCGGCGACACCGAGCGCAGCCAGGTCATGTGCATCCTGATGCACGGCGACGCCGCCTTCGCGGGCCAGGGCCTCGTAGCCGAGAGCCTCGACCTCTCCGACCTCAAGGGCTACCGCATCGGCGGCACCATCCACTTCATCGTGAACAACCAGATCGGCTTCACGACGCTGCCGACCGAGTCGCGCTCGGGCCCCTACTGCACCGAGGTCGCCAAGATCGTGCAGGCGCCGATCCTGCACGTGAACGGCGACGATCCCGAGGCGGTCGTCCACTGCGCGCGCATCGCCACCGAGTTCCGTCAGCACTTCAAGCGCGACATCGTCATCGACATGTTCTGCTACCGGCGGCATGGCCACAACGAGGGCGACGAGCCGATGTTCACCCAGCCGCTGATGTACAAGGAGATCGGCACCCACAAGACGGTGAAGGAAGTCTACGCCGCGCGCCTCGAAGCCGAGGGCGTGGTGACGGCCGACGAAGTGGCCGCGATGGACGACGCCCTGCGCGACAAGCTCGACAAGGCTCTGGAGGCCGCGGCCAACTACAAGCCCAACAAGGCCGACTGGCTCGAGGGGAAGTGGGCGGGCTTCACCGTCGCGCCGGGCGAGGAGGATCGCAAGGGCGTCACCGCCGTCGAGCTCGACAAGCTCAGGGCGGTCGGCCGGGCGATCTCCGAGCCGCCGAAGAACTTCGACCTCAACCGCAAGATCGCGCGCCAGCTCCAGGAGAAGCGCAAGACGATCGACACCGGCGAGCATATCGACTGGGCGACCGGCGAGGCGCTGGCGTTCGGCACCCTGCTCGCCGAGGGCACGCCGGTGCGCCTCAGCGGCCAGGATTCGGGCCGCGGCACCTTCTCGCAGCGCCATTCGGTGCTGGTCGACCAGACGAGCGAGGCCAAGTACGTCCCGCTCAACCATGTGGCCGAGGGCCAGGCCCGCTTCGAGGTGATCGACAGCCCGCTGAACGAGGCGGGCGTGCTGGGCTTCGAGTACGGCTATTCGCTCGCCGAACCCAACGCGCTCGTCCTGTGGGAGGCGCAGTTCGGCGACTTCGCCAACGGCGCGCAGGTCATCATCGACCAGTTCATCTGTTCCGGCGAGAGCAAGTGGCTGCGCATGTCGGGTCTCGTCATGCTGCTGCCGCACGGCTACGAGGGCCAGGGGCCGGAGCACAGCTCGGCGCGCCTCGAGCGCTACCTGCAGCTCTCGGCCGAGGACAACTGGCAGGTCATCAACCCGACCACGCCGGCCAACTACTTCCACGCCCTGCGCCGCCAGATGCGCCGCAGCTTCCGCAAGCCGCTGGTCGTGATGACGCCGAAGTCGCTGCTGCGCCACAAGGACGCCGTCTCGTCGCTCGCCGACTTCGGCCCGGGCAGCTCGTTCCGCCGCATCCTCGCCGAGACCGACCGGCTGGCCGACGACGCCAAGATCCGCCGCGTCGTGCTGTGCTCGGGCAAGGTGTACTTCGACCTCGTCGCCGAGCGCCGCAAGCGCAGGATCGAAGATATCGCGATCATGCGCATCGAGCAGCTCTACCCGTTCCCGTTCACGCGGCTCGGGGTGCGGCTCTCGCAGTATCCCGACGCCGAGGTCGTGTGGTGCCAGGAGGAGCCCGAGAACATGGGCGCCTGGCACTTCGTCGACCGCCGCATCGAGCGCGCGCTGGCGGGCATCGACGTCAAGGCCAGGCGGCCGGTCTATGTCGGCCGCGCCGAGGCCGCATCGCCGGCCACCGGCTCGGCGCGCACGCATCTCAAGGAACAGGCCGATCTGGTCGACCGCGCCCTCACGATCGGCTGAGCGCGGATAGCGAAGGGGTTCGAAGTCATGGCCGTCGAGATCAAGGTCCCGGCACTCGGTGAATCGGTCACCGAGGCGACCGTCGCCAAGTGGCTGGTGAAGGCGGGCGACAGCGTCGCCGTCGACCAGCCGCTCTGTGAGCTGGAGACCGACAAGGTCACCGTCGAGGTGAATGCCTCGGTGGCCGGCACCGTCGCCGATCTCGCCGTCGCCGAAGGCGCGTCCGTCCAGGTGGGCGGCGTGCTCTGCCATATCGAGGCAGGTGCAGCAGGAACCGGCGGTGCCGCCGCCGCACCGAAGCCTGCTGCCGCTCCCGCCGCTGCGCCGAAGCCTGCGGCGCCGGCTGCGGCTCCCGCCGGCGCCAACCTGGCGGCCTCCGGTCCCGCCGCGCGCAAGCTGGCCGATGAGAAGGGCGTGCCGGCACAGGCCATCCAGCCTTCGGGCAAGGACGGCCGCGCCACCAAGGAGGACGTGCTGGCCGCGATCTCCTCGATCCCGCAGGCCGCTGCGCCCGCCGCCAGGCCCGCCGTTCCCGGTCCAGGGCCCGGTGGCCCGCGCCCGCGCGCCGACCGCGAGGAGCGCGTGCGCATGACGCGGCTGCGCCGCACCATCGCCAACCGCCTCAAGGACGCGCAGAACACCGCGGCCATGCTCACCACCTTCAACGAGGTGGACATGACCAACGTGATGGCGCTGCGCGACCGCCTGAAGGACGATTTCGAGAAGAAGCACGGCGCCCGGCTGGGCTTCATGTCGTTCTTCGTGAAGGCCTGCATCGCGGGCCTCAGGGAGCTGCCCGCGGTCAACGCCGAGATCGAGGGCGACGAGCTCGTCTACAAGAACTACTACGACATCGGCGTCGCCGTCGGCACGCCGCAGGGCCT
>CAYQAY010000019.1:0-70385 GCA_964415585.1 uncultured Reyranella sp. | reverse complement strand
CCGTCGGTGTTGGCTTTCCGGCGTGCGGGAAGCCGAAATCGGGCCGGGGACCTGGGGCAGCGTTTTGGTCGGGGTTTCAGTCCGGCGTGACGCCGAAACGACGCTGCCAGAAGTCGCGGGAACGCTTCTCGCCGATGTCGCACCCCAGCTCGTACTCCGGCCTCACGTAGCGGGTGTAGTCCTCCCCGTCGCGTGTCTGCCGTCGGCCGTTGCTCTGGGCGAGGTGGATGCCGTCGCGCGCCACGCCCAGCTCGCCGATGTCGAAGTCGTTCAGGGGGCCCCAGTCGTTCGGCAACACGTCGGCGACCTCCTGCAGCAGCTTCTTGCGGATCGCCCGCGGGAAATCCTCGAAGTCCTGGGCGACCTCGACGAAGGAACGCGGCCCGCCGGTGACGCAGTGCAGGTAGTACTTGTCGAGGTCGGTCTCGCTGGGGAAGCCGAACGGGTTCGGCCGGTCGTTCATGATCGGCAGGCCGTTGATCACGATGCGCTCCTTCAGCGCATCGTGGCGCACGTCGGTGACGAGGCCACCATCGTTGTTCGAGCCGTCGCCCGAGATGTCGAGCACCTTGCGGTCGGCCTCGTAGGGCATGCGGCGGTACATCGGGATGGCGTAGCGGATGGCGCCGCTGATCGAGGTGCGGCGCGCGATCGAGATCGGTGCATTCTCGAGCCGTCGCGTGAAGGCCTCGATCGCCGCCTCGGAATCGAGCAGCGTCCAGTCGATCAGCAGCTTCTGCACCCAGGCGTCGGACCATTCGAAATAGGCGACGGCGATGCGGCCGTGGTTGCCGCCCAGGATCGCCTTGACGATCACCTTGTCGCGGAAGGCCTCGACATAGCCCTGCCGCTGCAACCTGGCTTCCTCCGGATCGACGCTGCCGGAAATGTCGACGGCCAGCACCAGCGCGAGGTCGATCTCCTTGCGGTCCTGCGCCGCGGCCGGGTGGAGGGCGGGCGCGGCGAGGAGCAGTACGGCGAGCAGACCAAGCAGACGGGCCACGGCGACCTCCGCGATCGGGTACGCACAGCGAGGCAAAAAGCATACCGCCCATCGGAAGCCGCTGTCAGCCACGCACTGGACGCAGGACCGGCGCGGTCGCTAGCCTCTGTGGACGGAAGAGGGAGAAGCCGATGGATCTGTCGCTGAGCAAGAAGGACGAAGCTTTCCGCGACGAGGTCCGCCGCTTCCTCGACGAGAACCTCAGCGAGGATCTGCGGGAGGCCGGGCGCAAGACGGGGGGCGTGTTCGCCGACTTCGCGGCCGGGCTGCGATGGCACAAGGTGCTGGCGAAGAAGGGCTGGTCGGCACCGACCTGGCCCAGGGAGCATGGCGGCACGGGCTGGGATGCCACGGAACGCTACATCTTCGCCCGCGAATGCGCTGCCGCCGACGCGCCGCGCATCTTCTCGATGGGCCTGCGCATGGTGGGGCCGGTGATCATGAAATTCGGCACGCCGGAGCAGAAGGCCAAGTACCTGCCGCGTATCGTGGCCGGCGACATCGTGTTCTGCCAGGGCTACTCCGAGCCGGGCTCGGGCTCCGACCTCGCCAGCCTCAAGACGAAGGCGGAGCGCGACGGCGACGACTACGTCATCAACGGTACCAAGATCTGGACGACCGGCGCGCATGTCGCCGACCACATGTTCTGCCTGGTGCGGACCAGCACCGAAGGCAAACCGCAGGACGGTATCTCCTTCGTGCTAATCGATTCGATGAAGACGCCGGGCCTTTCCGTCGCGCCGATCCTGACGCTGGCCGGCGACCACGAGGTCAACCAGGTGTTCTTCGACAATGTGCGGACGCCGGTCGCCAACCGCATCGGGCCGGAGAATGCCGGCTGGACGGTCGCCAAGTACCTGCTGGAGTTCGAACGCGGCGGCGAGGGCTACACGCCCAACCTCTACGCCCGCATCGAGGACGTGAAGCGCATCGCGCGCGAGGAGGCGGCCGACGGCTCGGGCAGACTGATGGCCGATCGCGGCTTCGCCCAACGCCTGGCCGAGACCGAGATGGAGATCCAGGCTCTCGAGATGATCGAGATGCAGGTCTTGTCCGACCTCAGCAAGGGCCGCAATCCCGGCGCGATCTCGTCGGCGATGAAGATCCGGGGCAGCGAGACCCTGCAGAAGCTCGACCATCTCGGCGTCGAGGCGCTGGCCTGGTATGCCGCGCCCTTCGAGCCCGAGGCGCGCATGCTTGGCCACAACGAGCCGACGGTGACGCCGGAGTGGGGCATCACCGCGATGCCGCTCTACCTCAACAACCGCGCCTCGACGATCTACGCCGGCTCCAACGAGATCCAGCGCAACATCATCGCCAAGGCCGTGCTGGGCCTGTGAGCATGTACACGCTGTACGGCATCGACCCGTCGCCCTATTCGGTGAAGATGCGGGCGCTGCTGCGCTACCGCCGTATTCCCTTCGTGTGGGAGGGCGTCGGACAGCCGCGCGATGTCGCGGTCGCCGCCGGCCTGCCGCCGGTCATTCCGGTCCTGCGCTTCCCCGACGGGCGGCTGATGAACGACTCCACGCCGCTCGCCTACGCGCTGGAGCGCGAGCACCCCGCTGTCCGGTCGGTGATCCCCGACGATGCCGCTCTCGCCTTCGTCAGCGATCTTCTGGAAGATTTCGGCGACGAGTGGGTCACCAAGATGATGTTCCACTACCGCTGGTACTACCAGGCCGATCGCGACTTCGCGCAGGCTTGGGTCGTCACCTCGCGCGATCCGGTGATGGAGCCGGATGCGCGCCGCGCCATGATGCAGGCCTTCAACGACCGCCAGGTCGGGCGCATGGCGCTGGTCGGCTGCACCGAGCAGAATCGGCCGGTGATCGAGGAGAGCTACCGCTTCGTCCTCGACACGCTCGATCGCCACCTGCGCGAGCTGCCGTTCCTCCTCGGGACCCGGCCGTCGCTGGGCGATTTCGGCCTCTACGGCCAGCTCCAGATCCTGTCGGTCGATCCCACGCCCGCTGCCGAGATGCGCGCGCGGGCGATCGACGTCTTCTGCTGGCTGATGCGCCTCGACGACGCCTCGGGTGTCGAGGGGGTGTGGATCGATCCATCGGCGCCGCTTCCCACGGGCGTCGTCGAGCTGCTGCGCCATGCGGCGGCGACCTATCTGCCGTTCCTCGCCGCCAACCTCGCCGCACTGCAGGACGGGCGCGAGTCCTTCGAGGTCGCGCTGCTGGGCCGGCCGTTCGCGCAAGGACCGTTCCGCTATCAGGGCAAATGCTACGACGCGCTGCGCAAGAAGTTCGCCGCGCTGCCCGACGCCGCACGCCGCCAGCTCGCGCCAGTGCTCGAGGAGGCGGGCTGCCTCGCCTACTTGTAAGGCCATAATGGACAGCACATCTGTAGGGCCATGACCGACCCCTATTCCGTCCTGGGCGTGCCGAGGACCGCCTCCGAGGACGACATCCGCAAGGCGTTCCGCAAGCTCGCCAAGAAGCATCACCCCGACCTCAACCCCGGCGACAAGGCCGCCGAGGCGAAGTTCAAGGAAATCTCGCGGGCCAACGACCTGCTGTCCGATCCCGAGAAGCGCCGGCGCTTCGACGCGGGCGAGATCGACGCCAGCGGTCAGGAGATGCCGCCGCGCGGCTTCTACCGCGACCAGGCCGGTACCGGCTTCGGCGGCGGCAAGTACGAGCGCGCGGGTGCCCACGAATCGTTCGTCGACATGGGCGGTATCTTTTCCGAAATGTTCGGCGACCGCCGCGGCTTCGGTGGCGGTGGCGCCGGCTTCGACATGGGCGGCATGCCAGTCACCTATTCTCTGCGTGTGCCCTTTCTCGTAGCCGCGCGCGGCGGCAAGCAGCGCGTGACCCTGCCCGACGGCAAGACGCTCGACATAGACATCCCCGAGGGAACGGGCGACGGCCAGACCTTGCGGCTGAAGGGGCAGGGCATGCCCGGTACGCAGGGGCGCCCGGCCGGCGACGCCTACGTCGAGATCCGCGTCGAGCCGCACGCATTCTTCGTGGCGCGGGACAACGACATCCATGTCGAGCTGCCGGTGACGGTCACCGAGGCGGCGCTCGGCGGCAAGATTCGCGTGCCGACGGTCGGCGGGCCAGTCATGCTGAACGTGCCGGCGGGGTCCAACACCGGCTCGTCGCTCCGCCTCAAGGGCCGCGGCCTGCTCGATCGCAAGTCGGGTCAGCGCGGCGACCAGTATGTGAAGCTCAAGGTCGTGCTGCCCGAGCGGCCCGACGACAAGCTGAAGGAGTTCCTCGAGGGTTGGGAGGCGGGTCGCGCCTACGATCCGCGTAAGGCGATGGAGCAGTTCACATGACGACGCTCGATGAGCTGTTGCGCGCTCACGGGCGCCTCACCGCGGTTCATGTGGAGCGCTGGGTAGCACGCGGCCTCTTGCGTCCGAGCGGCACGGTCGAGGCGTGGCGCTTCGAGCAGGTCGACGTCGCCCGCGCGTGTCTGCTCGCCGAGCTCGGCGACGAGCTGGGCTTCGACGAGGAGGCGGTCGAGACCGTCGTCGACCTCGTGGACCAGGTTCACACGCTGCGCCGCCAGCTCGATCTCCTGGGGCACGCCATCGCCGAGCAGCCCACCGCGACGCGCGAGGCAATCGCGGCGGCACTCGACCGGCTGGCGCGGCGCTGAGCTAGGCGGCGGCGCAGCCGAGTCGCCGGATCTCCTCGATGCGGCGGGCGATCCGCGTCCGATCGGCCGATCCGAGTCCGCCGACGATCGTGTCGCGAACCGGGGAATAGCCGACGAATCGGAGGATGTTGCGTTTGAGGTTCTTCAGGCCGTGTGCGCGGAAGTACCAGCGGTAGACAAAGGCGGGCATGCCC
The DNA here is from genome assembly GCA_964415585.1 of uncultured Reyranella sp. GTDB lineage: Bacteria > Pseudomonadota > Alphaproteobacteria > Reyranellales > Reyranellaceae > Reyranella. The sequence continues at coordinate 65,564 of CAYQAY010000019.1, read as the reverse complement.
ATCGTCACGATGACGCGCGCTGACCGGCCCTTGAGATGCGTCTCGGGAAAGCCGCTCGCGCGGTAGCTGAAGGCAAAGCCCGGCCGCAGGGCCTGCTCGAAGAAGGCCTTGAGCAGTGCCGGCATGTCGCCGAGCCAGAGAGGGAACACCACGACCAGGTGGTCGGCCCAGCGTATCGACTCCTGGACCGCGACGATGTCGGCGGGAGCGCCGCCCTTCTCGAAATCCGCCTGCGACCGCACGAGGTCGAAGGCGAGTTTGGCGACATCGACACGCCGTACGGCGTGACCTCTTTCGGTCGCCCCGTCCGAGTAGGCGTCGGCCAGGGCACGGCAGAGACCCGCGCCGTCAGGGTCGGGATGTCCATTCAGAACGAGGATGCGGCGGGTCATGCGTGGCTTTTCGCACGACCCGCGGCAGGCCGGCCTTGACCTGGATCATTCGGGCTGCACCCCGGCGCGCTTCACCGCGTCGCTCCAGGCGGCACAGCCGGTGCGCATGATCTCGGTCATCTCGGTCGACGTCGTGCCGGTCGCGAACAGGCCCATGTCGAGGAGCTTCTCCTTGCCTTCGGGCGTCTGCACGAGCTTGCGGATCTCCGCGCTCATGCGGTCGACGATGTCCTTCGGAGTGCCGGCCGGGGCCATGATGCCGTTCCAGCCGACCAGGTCGATCTTGTAGCCGAGCTCGTTGAAGGTCGGCACGTCGGGCAGGCGTGGCCAGCGCACCGTGGAGGTAACGGCGAGCGGCGTCAGCTTGCCGCCCGAGATCGCAGGTCCGGAGGAGGCGAGATCTTGGATGGTCATCGGGATGTGGCCGGCCAGCGTGTCCTGGATCGCAGGCCCCGCACCCTTGTAGGGCACGTGCGTCATGTCGAGCTTCTCGACCTGGTTCAGCATCTCGCCCCAGATGTGCGAGGACGAGCCGTTTCCGAAGGAGGCGAAGTTCACCTTGCCCTTGCGCTCGTTGGCCCAGGCGACAAACTCTTTGACCGACTTCGGCCCGAGCGTCGGCGGCACCACCATCATCAGCGGCGCCTGCCCGTGCTGCGTCACCGGCACGAAGTCCTTGAAGCCGTCATAGGGCATCTTCTTGTAGACGTATGGATTGATGCACATCATCGACGAGTTGACGTAGACGAACGTGTAGCCGTCTGGCGGCGCATTCTTCACGATCTCGGCGCCGACCATTCCCTGCGCACCGGCCTTGTTCTCGACGATCACCTGCTGGCCGAGCGCACCCGAGAGCTTCTCGGCGAAATAGCGTGACACGACGTCGGTCTGGCCGCCCGGCGGATAGGGCGCGACGAGCTTGATCGGCTTGTTCGGCCAGGCCTGTGCAAAGGCATCGGCAGACAGGAACAGCAGAGCGCTCGCGATCGCGGCAGAAAACTTCTTGGTCATTTCATCCTCCCGGCAGGGAGGGTAGCGCGCCCGTTAGCCGCCCGCCAACTTTCGCCAAGCGGTCGCAATGGCGGCGATCGCGGCGGGATCGCCGATCATGCCGAGATGCGTCTGTTCCGGCACGATCTCGACCGCGATCTTGCCATTCAGTGGCACGACCGTCGGCGCGAAGGCCTCGGCGTTGAACAGCTCGTCTTTCGAGCCGACCACGATCAGCGTCGGCTCCCGGATGCTCGCCAGGGCCTGCCGCCAGTCGCGTGGAAGCTGCATGCCGGCGGCCAGCCGGTAAGAATAGACGGGCGTACGGTTGGCGCTGGGCTGGGCGTCGGTCGCAAATCGCACGACGGGCAAGTGCTGGAACCACGGCAGGCCGAGCCCATCGAGAATCGAGAGCGCCACGATGCGCGGCATGGCGGCACTCGCCCAGCCGCCGGCGCCGGGCCTGGTCGTAGGCGAATCCTGGGCGATGTACGGCGAGATCGCGAGATAATTGTCGAACATCGCTTGGTTGGGGCCACTTGCGGTGCGCAGCACGAAGCCGCCGCCGGAGGAAAAGCCCGCGAGCGTGCGATGGATCTGCGGATCGGCAAGGCCTGCGGCCTTCACGAAGTCGACGAGGTCGTCGTCGAGTTGGCCCTTGTAGGACGTGTCGCCGTTCACCGTGCCCGAGCCGCCATGACCGCGCAGGCTGATCGTGTAGACTGTGCCGCCAGCCGCCTGAAGCGCCTGCGCGAGCTTGTGCATGGTGTAGCCGGTGCCCGACGAGCCGTGCACGAGGACGATCGCGCGGTCCTTGCGGCCGGAATAGAGCCGATAGTTGAGTGGCGCGCCGTCACGGGCCTTGACGCTTTGAGGTGCCGGAATCTCGGCGCGATTCCATTGTGAGATGCCGGGAATGGATTCGCCGGCCGACAGCACCGGCAGCTGGGAGGGCGCATCGAAGGCGACCACTGCCGTCGTGGCGCCGGCGGCGACGAACGCAAGTGCACCGAGCAACAGCGCGACACCGGCTACGAACTTCTTCATCGCTGCAGGGCCTTCCAGACCTTATGGGGCGTGAGCGGCATGTCGATATGCCGAACGCCGAGCGGATGCAAGGCATCGAGCACGGCATTGACGAACGCGGCAGGAGCGCCGTTGGTCGGCAATTCGCCGACGCCCTTGAGACCCATGAAATTGTTCGGCGACGCGGTCGAGATCGTCTCGATGTCGAAGGAGGGCACGTCCTCGGCACGCGGCAACGCATAGTCCATCAGTGTGGCGCTCAGCAGCTGGCCGGTATCCTGGTCGTAGACCGCCTCTTCCATCATGGCGTTGCCCAGCCCGTGCACGATGCCGCCGTGGATCTGCCCTTCGAGCAGGCGCGGATTGACCACCCGGCCGCAATCCGCGACGGCCAACAGCCGGTCGATGCGCGCCTCACCGGTCTCGGGGTCGACCTCGACCTCGCAGACCATGACGCCAGTGGGAAAGGATTCGATCTTGTCGGCGAACACGGCGTCGCCGTCGAACGGCTTCCAGGCCGCCAGTTCGAGGAGGCCGACCCGCCGGTCGGTGCCCACGATCTCGAAGGCGCCGTCCCGATAGGTGATGTCGGCCGGCGCGGTCTCGAGACGCTCGGCGGCGAGGTCGCGACCGCGCTGGATCAGCACGTCGGCCGCGCGTTTCAGCGTCGTGCCGCTGATGATCGTGGAAGAGGAGCCGCCCGTCCCGCCGCCGCGCGGGATCGAGCGCGTATCGCCCTGGCGGACCTCGATGTGTTCGACCGGTACGCCGAGCGCATCCGACAGCATCTGCGCGAAAACGGTCTCATGGCCTTGGCCCTGGCTCTGCGTGCCCACCCTCGCCACAAGGCCGTCAGCCGAGGCCTGAACCACCACATGCTCGTCGGCGATACCGCCGGTGCCATGCAGGTGACAGGAGAAGCCCAGCCCGCGCCGCTTGCCGGTGGCCTCGCTAGCGGCACGCCGCGCCGCGAAGCCGGCATCGTCCGCTTCCTCGAGCGCCGTCTCGAAGAGACGAACGCAGTCGGCGGCGTCATAGGTGTAGCCGCTCGCCGCGGTGTACGGCATCTCGTCGGCACGCAGCAGGTTCAGCCGGCGCAACTCGGCCGGTGTACGTCCCGTCTCGTGCGCGGCGAGATCGACCAGACGCTCGAGCAGCAGCAACGCCTCGGGCTTGCCGGCGCCGCGGATCGCGTCCACAGGCACGGTGTTGGAAAAGGCGCAGTCGAAGTCGATGCGGATCGCGGGAATCCGGTAGAGGCCGGAGATCACCTTGGCGAGGCCTGTCGTCGGGATGGTCGGCGCGAACATCGAGACATAGGCACCGTAGTTCGCCTGCGCCCTGACCCGCAGCCCGATGAACCGTCCGTCGGCGTCGAGCGCCAGGTCGGCAGTCGCCGTGAGATCGCGGGCGTGGCTGTCGGAGAGCGCATGATCGCCGCGCTCGCAGGTCCAGCGCATGCCGCGCTTGAGCTTGCGGGTCGCCCAGGCGATCAGGGTCGACTCCGCGGAGATCGGATACTTCGGCCCGAAGCCGCCGCCGACATCCTCGGTGATGAGTCGCAACTTGTCCTTCGGCACATTCAGTACGCGCTCGCACATCAGGCGGTGGGGGATCTGCACGCCCTGCGAGGACAAAGTGACGGTGACGAGGTCAGATGCGGCGTCGTAGCTGGACCAGGCCGCGCGCGTCTCCATGTAGTGGACGACCTGACGCGGCGAGCGGATGGACAGCGTGGAGACGTGGGCGGCGCGCACGAAAGCGGTGTCGGTCGCGGCGCGGTCGCCCTTGCTCCAGCGGCACATCAGGTTGCCCGGCACGTCGTCGTGCACCAGCGGTGCGCCCTGTGCCAGCGCCTGCGCTGCCGTCACGACGGCCGGCAGCTCCTCGTAGTCGACGCCCAGCAGTTCCGCCGCATCGCGGGCCTGATCGAGCGTACCGGCGACCACCATCGCAACGATGTCGCCGACATGGCGCACCTTGCCCGGTGGCATGGGCAGGTGCTGCGGCTCGCGATGCCGGTTGCCGGCCTCGTCCTTGATCTCGCTGATCGCCGGCAGATGCCCGACCTTGTCGGCAACGAGATCGCTTGCCGTGTAGACCGCCGCGACGCCCGGCGAGGCGAGGGCTGCCGCTGTCTCGATGCCGGCTATGCGGGCGTGGGCGTGCGGCGAGCGCACGAACAGCACAGCGAGAGTGCCGGCGGGAACCGTGTCGTCGGTGTAGCGGCCGCGGCCGGTCAGGAAGCGCTGGTCCTCCCGGCGGACGATCGACTGACCGAGCTTGGCGGGCGCGTTCATGCTCCTCAGGCCGCCAGCGAGTCGCTGATCACCTTCAGCGCGGCATCGATATCGGCCTTGTTGACGTCGAGATGTGTGACGGCTCGGATCCGATTTCCGGCGGCCGTGCCCATGCCGACGCCGCGCTGCTTGCAGGCATCGACGAGCCTGGCTGGCGTCCAGCCGGGCTTCGTCACCTGGAAGAACACGAGGTTGGTCTCCATCCGCGAAACTTCGATCGACAGCCCCTTGATGTTGGCTATTCCCTCGGAAAGGTGGCGCGCGTTGTCGTGATCCTCGGCGAGCCGATCCCAGTTGTGGTCGAGCGCGTAGAGGGCGGCGGCCGCGATGACGCCCGACTGGCGCATCGAGCCGCCGAGCATCTGCTTCTGGCGCCAGGCTTCCTTGATGAAGTCTCTGGAGCCGCCGAGGCTCGCGCCGACCGGTGCACCGAGGCCCTTGGTGTAGTCGATCCAGAGCGAATCCACGCAGGCCGCGTAGTCACGGGCCTTGGTGCCCGACTTCACGCAGGCGTTGGCGAGCCGCGCGCCATCCATGTGCAGCGAAAGGCCCGCCTCGCGCGCGACCTTGGTCACGCCCTGCATGGTGGCGAGCGGCCACACCGTCCCGCAACCGCCGTTCGAGGTATTCTCGATCGAGACCAGTCGCGAGCGTGGGGCGTTGCGACTGTTGGGGTCACGCAGGGCTTCCCTGACCTGCTCGCCGGTGAACACGCCGTTGGGGCCGTCGAGCATGCGGATCATGACGCCCGCGTTGGCCGCGGTGCCGCCGGTCTCGGCGTTTATGATGTGTGCCGTGCGATCGGCGATCACCTCGTCGCCCAGGCGGCAATGGACGCGGATGGCCGCCTGGTTGCACATGGTGCCCGAGGGCATGAACACGGAGTCTTCGGTGCCGAGCAGGTCACAGATCCGTTCGCGCAGCCGCTCGACGGTGGGGTCCTCGTACTTCTGCTCGTCGCCGACCTCGGCGTCGGCCATCGCCTTTCGCATTCCGGCCGAAGGCTTGGTCTTGGTGTCGCTATAAAGGTCGATGAAGCGGTTTTGCATGGTGCGAACTGATCTCCTGCGCCACCATAGCGGCAATCGCCGAAGGGAGGAAACATGAGCCAGTTTGCGGCCCAGCCTGCAGCTTCAGTAATGCCGGAAGAGCTGCTGTACGGCGTCGACGGCGCCGTCGCGACGATAACGCTGAACGCACCGCAGCGCATGAACACCATCTCCGGGCCGATGCTGAAGCAGCTCACCGAGGCGCTGGTTCGGGCGAGCGAGGACCGCAGCGTGCGTGTCGTGATCCTGACCGGCACCGGCCGGGCCTTCTGCGCCGGGCTGAACCTCGAAGCGCAGAGCACCGGCACCGACAATCTCAGCGTCGGCTCGGGTGCGACGCCCACCAACATCGACTTGCGCAACACGCCGCCGCCGGTGCTGCACGCCATGGACAAGCCGGTGATCGCCGCGCTGAACGGCTCCGCGGCAGGCTACGGGCTCGACCTGGCGCTGGGGGCCGACATCCGGGTCATGGCCCAATCTGCCAAGCTCGCGGCCTCCTATGCCAAGCGTGGTGTGCTGCCGGAGTCGGGTGGCACATGGTACCTGCCGCGCATGCTGGGCTGGGCCAAGGCCTCGGAGCTGATCTTCACCGGCCGGACGCTCGATGCCGGCAAGTCGCTCGAGATCGGCTTGGTCAACCAGGTCGTGCCGGATGCCGAGGTCATGGGGGCGGCCCGTGACCTTGCGCTGGAGATCGCCGCCAATGCGCCTCTGGCCATCCAGGCGGCCAAGAGGATGATGCGCATGGCATGGAACGAGCCCTTCAACGAGCACGTTCACCACGTCTTCCTGCAACTCCTGCCGCTGATGCAGACCGAGGACATGAAGGAGGGTATCAAGGCCTTCCTCGAGAAGCGGGAACCGCAGTTCAAGGGTCGTTGATCCCGACCGGGCGCAAGGTGTCGCAGAAGGCGTGAACTGCCGGGGCATGCCTTCAAATTGGCGATTTCCCCAGCAAAACTGCGTAATGTCATCGTTCGAAACTGGACCTTCGGGAGGCAGATGATGTTGAAGGTTTTTGCGGGTGTGGTTGCGATCCTTGTCGTGGCAAGCACCGCATCGGCCGAACCGGTCGTCTACACATGGACCGGCATGGGCGAGAAGGGCACGGGAGGCGCCAAATGTCCGACGTACAAGATGACGATCGACGTCACCGTTGACGGCAACGAAGTGAAGGGCCGGTTCCAGCAGGAAGGCCGCCCGGAGCGGACCTTCCAGACGACGCTCGGAAAGAACGGCGCGATCAAGACGGCCGCCATGGTCGGCGGCGGCGGCATCATGGACGTCATCGGCCAGATCAAGGAGGGCGACTCCAAGATCAAGCTCGACGGTTACTGCATCTTCGAAGGCAAACTGACCAAGAAGCAGTAGTCAGTCCATCGCGATCGCGACGCGGCCAGTGACGCTGCGCTCGAGCAGCGCACGCATCGCCTGTGGGGTCTCGGCGAGGGCGAAGGTGCGGTCGACGTGCGGGCGGCAAAGGCCCTGCTCGCACCAGCCGCGAATACGCTCCATCAGCGCGAATGTCCGGCCCGCTTCCTCGAAGCGGGCGTCGTGCGGGCTCCAGCCCACATAGTAGCCGTAATTGAAGCCGGTGACGGCGAGCGTCTTCACCAGCAGGATGTTGGCCGGGATCTGCGGGATGGTGCCGCTGGCGAAGCCGATGGGGCAAATACGGCCGCCCACCGCCATGCAGCGCAGCGATTGCGCGAATACCTCGCCGCCCACCGGATCGTAGACCCGATCGACGCCGCGTCCGGCGGTCAGCTTCAGCACTTCCTCGCGGAACTCGCCGCTGGAATAGTCGATCACATGATCGGCGCCGTGCGCCTTGGCGAAAGCCGTCTTGCGCGCTCCGCCCGCCGTGGCGATGACGGTCGCGCCCAGGATCTTGCCGATCTCCACGGCGGCCATGCCGACGCCACCGGCGGCGGCGTGCACCAGCAGTGTCTGTCCCCGCTGTACGTCGAGCGCTTCTGGCCAGGTCAGCGCGCCGGCCGAGGTCGGGTAGGAGATGGCGAGCTGGATGGCTTCGGTGAAGCCCACGTTAGCGGGCTTCGGGAAGACGTTGACCTCGTGTGCTACGGTTTCCTCGGCGAGGCCGCCCCAGTCGAGGACGGCCACAACCTCGTCGCCGACCTTGAGGCGCTTGCAGGCCACGTCGGTCTCGATCACGACGCCCGCGACTTCGGTGCCGGGGGCGAAGGGGAAGGGCGGACGACGCTGGTACTTGCCGGCAATCACCAGGGTGGTGGCGAAGCTGACGCCGGCGGCGCGGACTTTGATGCGCACCTGGCCGGACTTGAGCGGCGGCGCATCGATCTCTTCCAGTCGCAGATCGTCGGGCCCACCCCATTGGCGACAGAGCACCGCCTTCACGATCGGCCTTCTGTCAGGCGCCCAGTGCGCCGACGATGGCGACCGAGCAGACGTTGCGGGCAGGAAAGCCGCCGAGATTGTGTGTTAGGCCGAGTCGTACGTCGGGCCGCTGCCGGGCGCCGGCCCGGCCCTGAAGCTGGAGATACATCTCGTAGATCATGCGGATGCCGGAAGCCCCGATCGGGTGGCCGAAGCACTTCAGGCCGCCGTCGATCTGGCACGGTACCTTGCCGTCGGAATCGTAGAAGCCGTCGAGCACGTCCTTCACCGCACCACCTTCGGGCGAGATGAACAGGTCCTCCAGCGTCACCAATTCGGTGACGGAGAAGCAGTCGTGGCACTCGACCAGGCTGAGTTGGTCCCGCGGGCGCTCGATGCCGGCCTCACGGTAGGCGCGCTTGGCGGCGACCCGAGCGGTGGCGAAGTAGCTTCCGTCCCACGTGTTGTGCTGCTCCTCGATGCCGTTGGAGGCGGCGATCTGCAGGGCCTTCACGGTCACAATGTCCTTTTTGCCCAGGCCACGCGCGATCTCGGGCGTGGTCACGATCGCGGCCGCGGCGCCGTCGCTGACGCCGCAGCAATCGTAGAGGCCGAGCGGGTCTGCGATCAGCGGCGCGTTCAGTACATCGGCCTCCGTGATCGCCTTCTGCAGATGGGCCTTCGGGTTCCGGGTGCCGTTGGCGTGGCTCTTGACCGAGATGTGCGCCATTGCCCGTTTCAGGTCATCGCGGCCGACGCCGTGCTTGGTGCGGTAAGCCGAGGCGAGCTGGGCGAAACTGCCGGGCGCCGTCAGGTTCGACCACCAGAGCGGCGCGGTCGTCCCGGCGGTAAGTCCGGGCAGGCCGCCGAACCCGGTGTCCTTGAGCTTCTCGACGCCCAGAGCCAGTGCGATGTCGCAGGCGCCGGCAGCGACGGCGTAGACTGCGGAGCGGAAGGCATCGGAGCCCGAGGCGCAGTAGTTCTCCACGCGGCTCACCGGGATGTAGTCGAAACGCAGGGTCTCCGACAGAGGCAGGCCCGACTTGCCGACATTGACCTCGTCGAGGCAGGTCGACAGCCAGGCGGCATCGATGTGCTTGCGCTCGACGCCGGCGTCGGCAACCGCCTCCTCGAAGGCAGCGACCATCAGCTCCTCGGCGCCCTTGTCCCAGTGCTCGCCGAAGCGTGTGCAGCCCATGCCGAGGATGGCGACCTTGTCGCGAATGCCCGAGGCCATGCCGTTGTCTCCCTACCCGAGCCGCACGGGCAAACGTTTGACGCCGCGCAGGATCAGCGAATCGTGCCACTCCGGCTCGCCGCCGCAAAGCCCGACCTTGGGCAGCCGTTCCGCGAGACGGGTCACGGCGATCTGCGCCTCCAGCCGCGCCAGCGGTGCGCCGAGGCAGAAATGGATGCCGTGGCCGAAGGTCATGTGCGGGTTCTGCCGCCTGCCGATGTCGAAGCGGTCGGGGTCGTCGAACGCCTCGGGATCGCGGTTGGCGGAATTGACGAAGGCGAACACGCGCTGACCTTGGCGGATCGTCCGGCCGCCCATTTCGAGGTCGGCGGCGGCGACCCGCGCCAGCGCGCCGGACGGTCCGTCGTAGCGCAGGAACTCCTCGATCGCGCTGTCGGCCAGCGTAGCGTCGGCGAGCAGCCGCTCCCATTGATCGCGATGCTTCATCGAATAGAGGAAGCCGTTGCCGATCAGGTTGGTCGTGGTCTCGTGACCCGCGAACAGGAGCAGGATGCAGGTGCCGATGATCTCGTCGGTGGTGAGCGCATCGCGGTCGTCGCGTGCCAGCACGAGCTGGCTGATCATGTCATCGCGCGGTTCGGCCGTGCGGGCCTCGACCAGCGTGCGGAAATAGTCCGACATGGCCTTGGCCCCGGCTTCGGCGCGCAGGTACTTGTTGCCCGCGACCTGGGCTGTGCCGATGAACAGGGCGATGTCGTCGGACCAGACCTTGACGCGCTCGAGGTCGGCGCGCGGCACGCCGAGCAGGTCCATGATCACGGACGCGGGCAGCGGGTAGGCGAAGTCGGCGATGTAGTCGACCTCTTCGCCGCGGCGTGCCTTGGCCTCCATGCCGTCGATGAGATGGCCGACAATGTCCTCGATGGTGGGCCTGAGGTTGGCCACCGAGGTCGGGGTGAAGGCCTTGTTGAACAGACGGCGCAACCGCGTATGGTCCGGCGGGTCGCGGAACACCATCCAGTGATTGAGGTAGCGCACCAGGCTCTCGATCGATCCGCGCTGGAACTCCGGGTTCGTCTTGAAGAAGGGCGTCAGGCGGTCGGCCGAGATCTCGCGGTTGTTCAGAGCGACCTGCTTCACGTCGGCATGGCGCGTCACGATCCAGGCCTTCATCGCCGGCGACCAGTGGACCGGATCCTCGGCCCGCAGCCGGGCGAATTCGGGAAAGGGATCGGCGTTGGTGGCCGGGTTGCCGAGGTCGAAGACGTAAGCCATGGGCGAGGCTAGCGCCTGGCGGCTTACCAAACAAGTGTTTGGTTGCTATGCTTCGACCATGTCCCGCGAGACCCTGCTGGCCGTTTCCGCGCGCCTCTTCGCAAGAGGCGGTTTCGACGCCACCTCGATGCGCGACATCGCGGGCGAGGCCGGCATGCTGGCGGGCTCGATGTACTATCACTTCCCGTCGAAGAACGACCTGATCGCGGCGGTCTACGAGGCGGGCGTGGCCGAGATCGGCGCCGCGGTCGACAAGGCGGTCGCTCGCGCGTGCGACCCCTGGGAGCGCCTCGAGGCGGCCTGCGTGGCCCACCTGCAGTCGTTGCTGGCCGACAGGGCGCATGCCGCGGTCATGACCGCCGACCTCGGTCGCCTGGAGCCTGTGCTGAAGCGCCGGCTGGTGACGATGCGCGACGGCTACGAGAAGCGCTTCGTCGAGCTGGTCGCCGCCCTGCCGCTGCCGCGCGGCACCGATCGCACCCTGTGGCGCCTGCAGCTCCTCGGCGCGCTCAACTGGACGCCGACCTGGTACCGGCGCGGCCGCAAGTCGCCGGCGACGATCGGCCGGGCCCTGGTGGCGGTGCTTCGATGACGGTCGAGATCAGGCATCTCCGCCCCGGGGACGAGGCCGTGTTGACGCGCATCGCGGAGGAGGTGTTCGACCATCCGATCGATGCCGAGACGCTTGCGCGCTATCTCGCGAGCCCCGGCCATCTGCTGGTCGTGGCGATCGACGACGGACTCGTGGTGGGGCAGGTCGCGGCCATCGTCCATCGCCATCCCGACGGCCGCCCGACCGAACTCTATGTCGACGAGGTCGCGGTGACACCGTCGCATCAGCGGCGGGGAATCGCGCGCCGCATGCTCGACGCCGCGCTGGCGCTCGGCCGCGACCAGGGGTGCCGCGAGATGTGGGTCGGCACCGAGCCGGACAATGTCGCCGCGCGGGCGCTCTACAAGTCGCTGGAGGCCGACGACGAGACCTTCGTGATGTATGTCAGGAAGCCGGCCTGACCCATGGGCCGAAGGGCGGCATGTCCTTCGACGGCTTGAGGGGAAAGACCGGCGCGCGCTTCTCGAAGAACGACTTGATGCCTTCCTGCGCATCGGCGCCGGCCGCGAGATGCCCGACGCACCGCAGGTCGAGGGTTACGGCGTCGAGCGGATCCTGTGCGCCCCACATGCTCCACATCAGCCGGCGGTTCACGGCGGCGGCGACCGCGGAAGAGGTCGGCGCGGCGAACTTGCGGGCCAGCGCCTGGGCGGCCGGCAGCAGTTCCTCGGGCGCGTGGACCGACCGCACCAGGCCGCCCTTCAACGCCTCTTCGGCGCCGAACAGCTCGGCGGTCATCACCCATTCCTGCGCCTGCTGCATGCCGACCAGCCGCGGCAGGAACCAGCAGCTCCCGGCCTCCATCGCCATGCCGCGCCTGTTGAACACGAAGCCGATGCGCGCCGTGCTCGACATCAGGCGGACGTCCATCGGCAGGCACATGGTGATGCCCACGCCGACGGCCGCGCCGTTGATGGCCGCCACGACCGGCTTCAGGCAGTTGAAGATCGCCAGCGTGATCGAGTCGGTCGCCTCGCGTTTCTCCGGCTTGCTGCCGTCGTTCCAGACCTGGAAGGCGCCGCTGCCGCCCGAGATGTCGGCGCCGGCGCAGAAGGCGCGGCCGGCGCCGGTGACGACGATCGCGCGGACCTCGTCCATCGCGTTCGCGCGGCCGAAGAAGTCGATCAGCTCGCGGCTCATCGTCGTGGAAAAGGCGTTCAGCTTGTCGGGCCGGTTGAGGGTCACCGTCATGACGCCTTCGGCGAGGTCGGTCAGCAGGGTCTCGTACGTCATCGGCGGGTTCCTCCAAGCACGGTTCCGCCCAGCAAGACGGAATGCCGTTGCGCGACTGATCGGTTTGGGAAACAGTCGCCGCAACGCCCGCAAATCGCAATCCCGGAGGAGAGAGATGTCCCACCTGCTCAAGACCGTCGAAGACGGCGTGATGAAGATCGTGCTGAACCGGCCCGACGCCATGAACGCGCTGTCGCGGGACATGATGACCGGGCTGCAGGACGCGCTCGAGGAGGCGGCGGGCACGCGCGGCATCGGCTGCGTGGTGGTGCGCGGGGCGGGCGACAAGGCTTTCTGCGCCGGCGGCGACGTGAAGTCGATGGCGGCGGGCCGCGACCAGGAGAAGACCTACGAGGACAAGGTCCACGACATCCGCGAGCGCATGAAGGTCTCCGAGCTGCTGCACGAGATGGGCAAGCCGACCATCGCCATGGTGAACGGCGTCGCCGCCGGCGCCGGCCTCTCGATCGCGCTGGCCGCCGACATGCGCTTCGTCGGCCGGAGCGCGCGCATGACCACGGCCTTCGCCAAGGTCGGCTTCTCGGGCGACTTCGGCTCGCACTTCTTCCTGCACAAGCTGGTGGGCACCGCCAAGGCGCGCGAACTCTACTTCACGGCCGAGATCCTGAATGCCGAGCAGATCGAGAAGCTCGGCCTCGCCAACCGCGTGGTGGACGACGCCAGCCTCGAGGGCGAGACGATGGCTTTCGCCAAGAAGCTCGCGGCCGGCCCGCGTGTCGCCTGGTGGCACGTGAAGAAGAACATGAAGATCGCGGAAGAGGGCACGCTCTCCGAGGCGCTCGACAGCGAGGCCGCGCGCATGATCCGCACCGGCGAGACCGAGGACCACAAGGAGGCCGCCCGCGCCTTCGTCGAGAAGCGCGCGCCCGTCTTCAAGGGCGTCTGATCCCGACCGCCGCGGCGAGGCGGGCCAGGGCGCCCACCACGCCGGTCGGCATGAGCAGCACGGCGCCGATCAGCAGCCCGGCATAGAGCAGGGCCGACAGGCCCTTGCCGAGGCCTGCCGTGACGTCGGGAAAAAACTGCAGGAAGAGGCCGCCCAGCACCGCGCCGGCCAGCGAGTGCATGCCGCCGACCACCAGGCCGAACAGCATCTGCACCGACAGGGCGAAGTTGTACGCGGTCGGCCCGACGAAGCCGAACTGCCAGGCCGACAGGCATCCGGCGACCGCGATGTAGGCGCCGGCGATGCCGGATGCTGCCGCGCGCACCCTTGCCACGGGGACGCCCTGGGCCGCGGCCGCCAGGTCATGATCGCGCGCCGCCTTCATCGCGCGGCCGCCGCGGCCGTCGATCAGGTTGCGTGCCAGCCACAGGCCGGCTCCGAGCAGACCGAGTGCCATCAGGAAATTCCAGCGGTCGCCGCTCAACCCTTCGAAGGGCGGTGCGGGAAAGTCGAGATAGAGGCCCTGCACGCCGCCGGTCCACTGCTCGATGGGCCGCCAGCGCAGGAGCTGCGGAAAAGCGATGGCGAAGGCGTAGGTGACGAGCGCCTGCGTCCAGAGGCTGTGCGGGCCGGCGACCCTCCCGAGGCCGTAGCCCGCGGCGAAGCCCACGACCGGCGCCAGCAGCAGTCCGCCATACACCGAGAGCGGCGTGTGGGCGCCGAGGATCGCCGCCGAGTAGCCGCCGATGCCGAACAGGGCCGCCTGCGCGAAGGAGAACTGGCCGCTGATGCCGCAGAGGATGACCAGGCCCGCGAGCGCGATCGACCAGATCGCCGCTTGGGTGAAGCGGAAGACGATGAAGTCCGGCAGGCAGAAGGAGAGGGCGGCCGCCGCCACGAAGCCCATGGTCCACACGGTCCGCATGACGCTACGATAGCGGCAACGGGCAACGAATGGGAGCGAAGCGATGCGACTGCGGCAGTGCGTCTTCGTCTGCAAGGACCTCGAGAGTTCGCGCGAGGAGCTTTGCGACATCCTGGGCATCGAGGTCGCCTATCGAGATCCCGGTGTCGCCAAGTGGGGCCTGGTCAACGTGGTCGTGCCGACCGGCCACGACTTCCTCGAGATCGTGACGCCGTTCAAGGAGGGCACCTCGGCGGGCCGCTACATCGAACGTCGCAAGGGCGACGGCGGCTACATGGTGATCCTCCAGGTCCCGGATGCAGCGGCCGAACGCCAGCGCGTGACCGGCATGGGGATCCGCGCGGTGGCACAGAAGGACCTGCCGGAATACCAGTACACGCACTTCCATCCCTCCGACACGACGGGCGTGCTGCTGTCGCTCGACACGACGTTCGCGCCGAAGGGCGTCGATCCGGCGCTGTGGTGGCCGCCGGCCGAGAAGGACTGGCTGAAGCACGCGCGCGCCGACGTGACCAACGGGCTGGCGGGCGTGGAGATCCAGCACGACGATCCCGACAAGGCGGCGGCGACCTGGGCCAGGATCCTGGACCGGCCGGCCAGGGACAACGTCATCCGGCTCGACGGTGCGCAGATCCGCTTCGTGCCGATCGTCGACGGCCGCGGACCGGGCGTGTCGGCCTACGACGTGAAGGTCGTGGACCGCGAGCGCGTATTGGCCGCAGCCGAGAAACGCGGTCGCAAACGTGGTCCCGCTCAGGTCGAGGTGTGTGGCTGCCGCATCAACCTGGTGTGATGCTCCATAGCCCGTGTTGAAAGTTCACCCCTTCACCATGGGACACCTGATCGGCGCCGTGATCGTGAGCGGCGCTGCGGGCATGTTCCTGCCCGACCCTCTGTCCGCCCTGAAGATGGTGGCGGTGTTCGTGCTGGGCGTGGCGGTGAGCTCGTTCGTCTGCCAGTGGCGGCCGGGCACCGACGCGGCCGGCTGGAAGCTCTGGCTGGTGGCGGTGTTCGCCAATCCGGTCATGCTCCTGTCGCTGGGCTTCATGGCGGTCGACTGGGAGTGCCTGGCCGGCCTCCGCCGCGGCTGGGGATGCTTCGCCGCCGCGATCGCGATCCCGGTCGCGGCGGGCTGCCTGCTGCCGCCGCTGCTCGGCCTCGCCTGGCGCTGGTGGAAGCGCCGCCTGGCGGCGCGTCGCGCGGTCTAGGCGGCGCCCCTCAGGCTGCAATCGCCTTGGCCAGCCGGCCGCGGATCATCGCCTCGGCCTCGCCCACGATGCGCTCGACCAGTTCCTTGCAGGTCGGGATGTCGTTGATCAGGCCCATGCAGGTGCCGGCCGACCAGATGCCGTGTTCCATGTCGCCGGTCTCGTAGACCACCTTGCCCTTGGCGCCGGCGACGATCGGCCCGATCTCCTGGATGGTCTTGCCTTCGCCCTCCATCTCGATCGTCTTCTTGGCGACGGAGTTGCCGTAGACCCGGCTGGTGTTGCGCATGGTGCGCAGGATCAGCGACGTGCTGCGCTCGTCGGAGGAGACGATCTTCTCCTTCACGTTCTGGTGGATGGGCGCTTCCTTGGTCGCCATGAAGCGCGTGCCCATGTTGATGCCCTCGCAGCCCAGCGCCAGCGCTGCCACCAGGCCGCGGGCGTCGGCGAAGCCGCCCGAGGCGATCATCGGGATCTTGATGACGTTGGCGGCGGCAGGCAGCAGCACCAGGTTCGGCACGTCGTCCTCGCCGGGGTGGCCGGCGCACTCGAAGCCGTCCATCGAGATCGCGTCGACGCCCACCTTCTCGGCCGAGATGCCGTGGCGCACCGAGGTGCACTTGTGGATCACCTTGATGCCGGCTTCCTTCATCTTGGGCAGGAAGGGCTTGGGATTGTTGCCGGCGGTCTCGACGATCTTGATGCCGGAATCGATGATGGCGTCGATGTACTCGCCGTAGGGGCGCGGCACGAGCGTCGGCAGGATGGTGAGGTTCACGCCGAACGGCTGGTCGGTCATCTCCCGGCAGCGCTTGATCTCCTTGCGCAGGTCGTCGGGAGTCGGCTGGGTGAGGCCGGTCAGGATGCCGAGCGCGCCGGCGTTGGACACGGCGGCCGCGAGCTCGGCGCGGCCGACCCACTGCATGCCGCCCTGCACGATCGGGTGCTTGATGCCGAACATCTCGGTGAAGCGCGTCTTGATCATCTCTGCCTTTTCCCCCGCTGGGTGGTTTCCCCAGCATTAGCCAACCGCGGCGGTGCAGGCCAGCCTACCGACCGCACGACGGGAAAGTCTTCCGCAAAGCGGATTCAGGGACGGTCGATGAAGGCGAGCGTGTCGTCGAGGGTGGGCGCGCGCTTGCGCAGCAGGCCGGAGAAGGCGCCGACGATGTCGATGTGGTCGACCTCGGGATAGAGCTTGAGCTCGGCCGTGCCGCCGGCGCGCCGCCACGCGGCCGCCAGCCGCTCGCTGTTGAACGGCTTCACCGTGGTGTCGGCCGTGCCGTGCAGCAACAGGATGGGTGGCAGCGGCGCACGGGCATAGGCCACGGGCATCGTCTCGCGACGGTTGGCGCCGCCGAAGATCTCGATCAGGCGTCGCGAGGTCAGCGGGAGGAAATCGTAGGGGCCGGCGATGCCGATGCCACCCGGCAGCTTCGTGCGGTCGACGCCGGCCTGCGCGAGATAGGGTGTGTCGGCGAGCAGCATCATGGCGTTGTAGGCGCCCGCCGAGTGGCCGGTGACGAAGAGCTTCGAGGCGCCCGCCTTGTCGGCGGCCCATCCCGTCGCCAGTGCGCAGTCCTCGATGAAGGTCGGATAGAGAACCTCGGGATAGACGCGATAGTCCGGGATGATCGTCGTGATGCCGCGCGAGGCCAGCGCCTGACCCACGAAGAGGTAGTCGCTCTTGTTCCCCGAGTCCCAAGACCCGCCGTATAGGAAGATGACGCTTCTGCCGTCGGCTCTCGGTTGCTCGGCGGTGTAGACGTCGAGCTTCTGCCGGGGAAGCGGGCCGTAAGGAACATCGGCCTCGAGTTCGTATCCCTTGCGTGGGACGGTGGTGTTCAGGAGCGCTGCGGGGGAGCAGCCGCCGAGCAAGCCGAGCAGTCCGGCAATCAGGCCTCGTCGCGCCACACTCATGCGGTCGCGATGTCGCGGACCTGCCCGGCGAGCGCCAGCGACGCGGTGAGACCGGGCGATTCGATGCCGAAGAGATTGATGAGGCCAGGCACACCGTGCTCTGCCGGACCCTGGATGACGAAGTCCTGGGCTGGTGCGCCCTGCGGGACGGTCTTGGGGCGGATGCCGGCATAGCCCGGCTGCAATGCGCCGTCCTCGAGGCCCGGCCAGTAACGCCGCACGGCGGCGTAGAATTTGTCGGCGCGGTGCGGGTCGACCGTATAGTCGATGCCCCCCTCGATGCTGTCGATCCACTCGACGTCGGGGCCGAATTTCGCCTGTCCGCCCATGTCGACGGTGATGTGCACGCCGAGCCCGCCCGGCACGGGCACCGGATAGATGAGGCGGGAGAAGGGCGAACGTCCGGTCAAGGTGAAGTAGTTTCCTTTGGCGTAATACGCGGTCGGGACGCGGTCGGATGGCATGCCGGCGATTTTTCTTGCGAGCGTCGGCGCGTGCAGGCCGGCCGAGTTGACGAGAAGCCTGCAACGCAGGGTCATCGGCTCGGTTCCGCCGACCTCGATCTCGACGCCGCCGTCGACGACGCGGCCTCGCGTCACCGGGCTGTTGAAGGCGAACATCGCGCCGTGCGCCTCGGCGTCGCCCTGCAGCGCCAGCATGTAGGAATGGCTGTCGACGATGCCGGTGCTGGGCGACAGCAGCGCCGCCGTGCATCGCAGGTTGGGCTCCATGGCCATCGCCTCGGCGGCACCGAGCAGGCGCATGCCCTCGACACCGTTGGCCTCGGCGCGGCCCTTGATCTCGGCCAGCCTGGCGCTCTCGGCCTCGTCCGTCGCCACGATCAGCTTGCCGCAGTTGAGGTGCGGCACGCCGCGCTCGGCGCAATAGGCATAGAGCATGCGGCGGCCGGCGACGCAGGTGCGCGCCATCAGGCTGCCCTTGGGATAGTAGATGCCTGCGTGAATGACCTCGGAATTGCGCGAGCTGGTTTCCGTGCCGATGCCTTCGGCGGCCTCGACGACGATGACCTCACGTCCGGCAAGGGCAAGCGCCCGAGCGATTGCGAGGCCCACGACACCTGCGCCGATGACAACGCAGTCTACGGTTTCAAACGGGGACGAACTCATGGTCGCATGCTAGTAAACGGCCGTGACGAGACCAGCAATATCGGGTCACTCCGGCCCTCATCCTGAGGAGCCGCGCTCGGCGCGGCGTCTCGAAGGATGGGCTACAACAGGACTGGTTCCCATCCTTCGCGACGCGGCTCTTCGAGCCGCTCCTCAGGATGAGGCTTTTAGGTTGTCGCACCGATGAAGGGCGCGTTGGTCACCGGTGCGGGAATGCGGATCGGCCGCGCGCTGGCGCTGGCGCTGGCGGCCGACGGCTTCTTCGTCTTCGTGCATCACAATCGCTCGGGTGCCGGCGCCCGCGACACCGTGGCGGCGATCCGCAGGGCTGGTGGCAAGGCCCTCGCGGTCCGCGCCGACCTCTCCTCGGCGCGACAGGCGGAGGCCCTCGTCGGCAAGTGCCGGGCGCGCGGCGTGCGGCTCACCTGCCTCGTGAACAATGCCTCCCTGTTCAAGCTCGACCGCGCGCCGACCGCGACGGCGGCCGACTTCGACCTGCACATGGCGATCAATCTGCGTGCACCCCTGCTGCTTTCGCAGGCGTTGGCCCGGCAGCTCCCGGAGGGAGCGAAGGGGCTGATCGTCAACGTCCTCGACCAGAAGCTCTTCAACCTCAACCCCGATTTCCTGAGTTACACGCTCTCCAAGGTCGGTCTGCAGGGGCTGACCACGCTGCTCGCGCAGTCCTTCGCGCCGCGCCTGCGGGTCGCGGGCATCGCGCCCGGCCTGACGCTGCGCAGCGGCAGCCAGACCGATGCGCGCTTCGCCGAGCAGCACGCCGCCAACCCGCTGGGTGTGGGTGTGAAGACGGACGATCTCGTGCGGGCCTTGCGCTTCATCGTGGCGACCCCCAGCTTCACCGGCGATACGCTGATCGTCGACAGCGGCGAGCATCTGACCGGCCGCCCGCGGGACATCGCCTTCGACGAGAAAAAGAAGAAGGGACCATGACCCGGCATTCCGAGCGGCGAATCTTCATCCGCGATTTCAGGCTGCAGGTCTCGATCGGCATCCACGACTTCGAGAAGGAAGGCCCGCAGACCGTGGTCGTGAACGTCGACCTGCTGCTCGAGCCTGGGTCGGCCGCGCACGGCGACCGGATCGCCAACGTCCTGAACTACGACGTCGTGCACGACGGCATCGTGGCGCTGGCGAAGAGCCGGCACTACAACCTGCAGGAGACGCTGGTCGACGCCATCCTCGACCTCTGCCTGTCCCAGTCCGGCGTGGTCGAAGCGCGCGTATCGACCGAGAAGCCCGACGTCTACAGGGATTGTCGTGTCGGCTACGAGGCGGTGCGCCGCCGCCCGTCCGCCTGAGCCCGGGACGAGATGGTCCCGTCCGCCGGCGCGCTGAAGCGCGCCACCCTCGTGCTCCTGTTCGCCGCGCTGATCTGGGGCTCGATGATCCCGATCCTGGCCGCGCTCGCCGAGCAATACGACAAGTGGCTGCTGTCCTGGTCGCGCTACATCCTCGGCCTGCCGGTCCTCTGGCTCGCCGTGTGGTGGAGCGCGCCGCCCGCCGCTTCGCCGCGGCCGATCAACTGGCAACGCCTGCTGCGGCTGGGCGCCGCCATGTCGGCCTTCTCGGTGCTCTACACGTTCGGCGTGGCACACTCCCATCCGGCGACGGCGGCGATCGTCCTGATGTGCGGTCCGATCTGGGCCACGGTGTTGTCGCGCGTGATGCTGGGGGCGACGACGCCTCCAGGCTTCGTCCTCACGCTCGCGATCGTTGTGGCGGGCGGTATCGTCGTGGTGATCGGCACGCCGGGCCGCGCGCCCGGCGCCTACGGACTCGAGGGCGGGGAAGTGCTGCTGGTCGTCGCGCAGTTCTGCTGGAGCTGGTACTCGATCCGTGCCCAGCAGTGGCTGTCCGACCGCGGCCAGGTGGCCCTGTCCGCATTGACCTCGACCGTGGCCAGCATTCTGCTCGGTTTCGTGGTTGCGGGCGTCTGGGCGGCTGGCGGCATATGGTGGCCGACGCGGACGCCGACGTCGGCGGAGTGGGGCATGATCGTCTGGATCGGTGTCCTCGGCGTCGCCGTCGCGGTGCTGCTGTGGAACACCGGCGTATCGCTGGTCGGGGTGCCGGTGGCGTCGCTGTTTTCCAACTCGGCCCCGGTCTTCGCGATCGGGCTGGCCGCCCTGATGGGCCGCGAGCCGAGCTGGCTGCAGGTCGCCGGCGGCGGCGTCGTCCTGGCCGGCATCGCGCAGCACCAGATCCGCCAGATGCGGCGGGCGCGACGATGACGGGAAGCGACCGGCGTCATCTCTTCGGGGCGTTCGCCGCCATGGTGTTCGTGGGGGCGAGCTGGGGCGCCAACGTGCCGGTCTCCAAGGTCATGCTCGAGCATTTCGACCTGATTCCGATGTCGGCGATCCGGACGGCTTCCGCGGCGGTCGTGCTCGGCGCCCTGCTGTTTGTAGTGGAGGGCGTGCGCAGTCTTCGAATCGAGGTCGGGCTGAAGCGCTTCCTGCTGCTCGGGCTGATGATGGGCGGCTTCTTTTGCCTCTATACGCTGGGCATCCAGTTCAGCAATCCGATCTCGGCCGCGGCGGTTCAGGTCGCGGGGCCGCTCGTCGCGGCGGTCACGTTCCGGGCGATGACCGGGCAGCGATTCGATCCGGGGTTCGGCGTCGCGCTGGCGCTCACGCTGCTCGGCGGGGCGATCCTGGCATCCGGGAGCGTGCTGGGCCAGGGCACCGTGACGCTGGGCGGCGGCGAGTTCATCGTGCTGGGATCCAACGTGCTGTGGACGATCTACAGCCTCAAGGCGCAGGCCTGGTTCGACCGGGCGAGCCAGCTCCATCGCACTTACGTCGCTTCCTTGTCGGCAATGGGCTGGCTGCTGTTGGCGTGCGCCGTGTTGATCGGCCTCGGCTGGACGCGCTCGCCGTTCGAGGTCTCGGACGGCTGGGCCTGGACCCAGCTCCTGCTGGTCGCCCTGTTCGCCAGCGGCTTCGGCGGCTACTTCTGGAACGTCGGCGCCAGTCGGCTGGGTGTGGCCGTCGCATCGCTCTGGGTCAATCTTGTGCCCTTCTTCGCCGTATTGTGGTCAATGGCCTATGGCTTCATGCCGAACGCCTACCAGATCGTCGGCGGCCTCGTGGCCTTGAGCGGTGTGGTGTACATGCAATGGCGCAAGCTACGGGCGATGCACTCATGACCGCTCCCGAACCTAAGACCCGCGACTGCCGCTGGATCGCCGTTCCCGGCGCCAGCGACGCGCGCGGCAACGTCAACTTCCTCGAATTCGACGGCAGGCTCGGCTTCGTTCCCAAGCGGCTGTTCTGGCTGCACGGCATCGCACCCGGCCAGTGGCGCGGCCGGCACGGCCACCGCGAATCGCATCTCGTCACGCTCGTCCTCAATGGCGGCTGCAAGGTGCATCTCGACGACGGGCAGGTGAGGGAAACCGTCCACCTGCACGATCCGTCGCGGGCACTGCACATCGCCCCTTATGTCTGGCACGAGCTGACGGACTTCGCGCCGCAGACCGTCATCCTGGTGATCGCCTCGACGCATTACGACGAGGCGGAGTACCTGCGCGACTACGAGACCTTCAGGCGCGAAGCGGCAGCGAGGATCGCGTGATTCCCTTTCTCGACATGAAGTCGGTCTATGCCGAGCTGAAGCCCGAGCTGGACGCGGCCTATCACCGCGTCATGGAGTCCGGCTGGTTCGTGCTGGGCAAGGAAGTCGAGGCCTTCGAGTCGGAGTATGCGGCCTTCTGCGGCACCCGGCATTGCATCGGCCTTGCCAACGGCCTCGAGGCGCTGGAGATGGTGCTGCGCGCCTGGGACATCGGGCCCGGCGACGAGGTGATCGTGCCGTCCAACACCTACATCGCGACCTGGCTCGCGGTGACGGCGGTCGGCGCCACGGTCGTGCCGGTCGAGCCGACGCCGGCCGGACCGAACATCGATCCCGACCGGATCGAGGCCGCGCTGACACCTCGGACCAAAGCGATCATGCCGGTGCACCTTTACGGCGAACCGGCCGACATGGATGCGATCGTGGCTCTGGCGGCCAAGCGCGGCATCCGGGTTGTCGAGGACGTGGCGCAGGCCCAGGGCGCGCGCGTGCGCGGCCGCCGCGTCGGCGCGCTGGGCGATGCCGGTGCCCACAGCTTCTTTCCCTCGAAGAACATCGGCGCCTTCGGCGACGGCGGGGCGGTGACGACCGACGATCCCAGGCTCGCCGACCGGCTGCGCACGATGCGCAACTACGGCAGCAAGGTGAAGTACGTGAACCTGGAGCGCGGCTTCAACTCGCGGCTCGACGAGCTGCAGGCCGCGTTCCTGCGCGCCAAGCTGCCGCGGCTCGACGCGTGGAACGAGCGCCGCCGCCGCATCGCGGCGCGTTACGACGACAGGCTGGCGGGCATTCCCGGTCTGGGCCTGCCGCGCGTGCCGCAATGGGCCGAACCCGTCTGGCATCTCTACGTGGTGCGCACCAAGCGCCGTGCCGACGTCGTGAAAGGGCTGGAGAAAGCGGGGATCGGATCGCTGATCCACTATCCCATCCCGCCGCACCTTCAGGATGCCTATGCCGACCTGAAGCGGGGCAAGGGCAGCTATCCGCTGGCCGAAGAGCTGGCGGAGACGGTGCTCAGCCTGCCGATGGGCCCGCACATGCCGGACGAGGCGGTCGACGAGGTCGCCTCGGCCATTCGCTCGGTGCTGGGCTGATCCCGAGCTACATCCGGCTGAATTCTGGGCTCGCACCGATGCCCCTGTAGTTGCGCTGATAGTCCCAGTAGCCGTCGTAGGTGCGCCGCGACGACGAATGGTAGACCTGCGGCTGGGGCTGGGAGTACGTCGTGTACGTCGTCGTCCGGTAAGCCGGCGCCGGGGGGTAGGCCGGCTGCGAGTACGCATAGCTCGGCTGATGGTAGCCCGAGCCGTAGTAGCGGTTCTGCGATTGGTACGGGTCGGAGGCGCACGCGCCGAGGGCCGAGGCGAGCGCCGCCGCCATTGCGAGGCGGGTGGACGGTCTCATGGCTAATCTCCTTCTGCTGAAGGGGACAACTCGACGGACCCGCGTCGGTTGCGCTCACGAGCGCGGTAACAGGATACCCTGTTACTCTTGCCGAACTCCGATTTGCAGGTTCAGCAGGAATATGCCATGAAATGTACTATCCTGTGGAGAAGTGTCTCCTCAGCCCTCACGCCCGCCGGCGCCGCCCGCGGGCGTTTCTTTTTGCCCTGACGGAGGTTCGAAAATGAGCAGAGTGCAGCGCCTCTGGCGGCCGAAGGGCCGCTTCCTGCGCGAGTTCGCGCGCATCGGGTCGGTGGCCATGGCCTGCCGCGCGGCCGGCCTGGCACGCCGCACGGTCTATCGCTGGCGCGATTCCGACGCCGATTTCCGAGGCCGCTGGGAGGCCGCCCGACTGCGCGCCGGCGAGCGGCAGCGCGATGCCGCCACGGAACGTGCGCTGCACGGCGAGGAGCGGCCGGTCTGGCACGACGGCCGGATCGTCGGCCACGAGCTTTTCCCCGACAATCCCCTGCTGTGGCGGCTCTTCGAGGCAACGCAGGCGGACCGGTACGGGCCGCGCGCCCGGGAGTCGCAGGCCGACCGGGAACGGGCGCTCGAACTGAGGCGCCGGCTCGACGAAGCGGACAAGCGGGTGGCCCGCTACCATGCCGAACTGGGGCTTCCCGAGTGGGACACCGACGACGGCAAGTGAAGGTCCCTGGTGGCACAGCCCGTCGGGGGGGCGAAATGCCCGCCGGATCAAGGACTTGGCCCGTCTTCGTGGTACAGGCAGCGGGACACGGCGTGGCACAGTATGTGTGCCGGAAAACCTAGGCGGAGAGGCCCAGCCGCTCGCCGCGATAGGCGCCGCTCATGACGCGCTCCCACCAGCCGCGGTTGTCGAGGAACCAGCGCACCGTCTCGCGCAGGCCGGTGTCGAAGTCGTGGCGCGGCCGCCAGCCCAGTTCGCGGGCGATCTTGCCGGCGTCGATGGCGTAGCGGGCGTCGTGACCGGGACGGTCGGTCACGAACCGGATCAGCGTCTCGTGCGGGCGGTTGGGGCTGCCGGGCAGCATCTCGTCGAGCAGCCGGCAGATCGCGCGCACCACGTCGATGTTGCGGCGCTCGCTGTCGCCGCCGATGTTGTAGGTCTCCCCGGGCCGTCCCTTGCGCAGCACGAGGGTCAGCGCCTCGGCATGGTCCTCGACGTGCAGCCAGTCGCGCACGTTCTCGCCCTTGCCGTAGACCGGCAGGTCCTCGCCGCGCAGGGCGCGGATGATGACCAGCGGGATCAGCTTCTCGGGGAAATGGTAGGGTCCGTAGTTGTTGGAGCAGTTGGTGGCGAGGGTCGGCAGCCCGTAGGTGTGGTGCCAGGCGCGCACCAGATGGTCGGACGCGGCCTTGCTCGCCGAGTAGGGCGAGTTGGGGGCATAGGGCGTGGTTTCCGTGAACCGGCCGGTCGGGCCCAGCGACCCGAACACCTCGTCCGTCGAGATGTGCTGGAAGCGGAAGCGGCCGCGCGCGCCCTCGTCGAGGGTGCGCCACCAGGCGAGCGCCGCCTCCAGCATCGTGTAGGTGCCGACCACGTTGGTCTCGATGAAGGGTGCCGCGCCGTCGATCGAGCGGTCGACGTGGCTCTCCGCGGCGAGGTGCAGCACGGCGTCGGGCCGGAACTCGGCGAAGATCGCGTCGATCGCCGGCCGGTCGCGGATGTCGGTCCGGTAGTGGCGGTGGCGGTTGCTGGCGCCGGCCTCGGCGAGCGATTCGAGGTTACCGGCGTAGGTCAGCTTGTCGACGTTCGCCACCGTCCAGTCGGTGTCGCGGACGATGTGGCGGACGACGGCGGAGCCGATGAAACCGGCGCCGCCGGTGACGAGGATCCTCATGCGCGAGGTCCTTCGCTCGGTTCAGGACGGGGTTGCCGTCAATGGTGCAGGATCTGGCCGAGGAACAGCTTGGTGCGTTCGTTCCGCGGGTTGGCGAAGAACTCCTCGGGTTCGTTCTGCTCGACGATCTCGCCGCGGTCCATGAAGATCACGCGGTCGGCGACGGCGCGCGCGAAGCCCATCTCGTGCGTGACCACCAGCATGGTCATGCCCTCCTTGGCGAGTTCGACCATGACGTCGAGCACTTCCTTCACCATCTCGGGATCGAGCGCCGAGGTCGGTTCGTCGAACAGCATGATCTTGGGGCGCATGCAGAGCGCGCGGGCGATCGCCACGCGCTGCTGCTGGCCGCCCGAGAGCTGGCCGGGATACTTGAGCGCCTGCTCGGGGATGCGCACGCGGTTGAGGAGCCCCATGGCGATCTCCTCGGCATCCTTCTTGGGCATCTTCTTCACCCAGATGGGGGCCAGGGTCAGGTTCTCGAGGATGGTGAGATGCGGGAAGAGGTTGAACGACTGGAACACCATTCCGACCTCGCGGCGGATGGCCTCGATGTTCTTGACGTCGTTGGAAAGCGTCACGCCGTGCACGACGATGTCGCCCCGCTGGTGCTCCTCGAGCCGGTTGATGCAGCGGATCAGCGTCGACTTGCCCGAGCCCGACGGCCCGCAGATGACGATCTTCTCGCCTTCCTTCACGTCGAGGTTGATGTCGGTCAGCACGTGGAACTGGCCGAACCACTTGTTGACGCCCCTGAGCTGGATCACCGAGGCGACGTTGGAGAGATCGCGGGCGGTTGCGGCCATGAAGTGCTCCTCGCGGGCGCCTATCGGCGCGTACCCTTGTTGAGCTCGTGCTCGAGATACTTGCTGTATCGCGACATCGAGTAGCAGAAGACGAAGTAGACGAAGGCGGCGAACAGGTAGACCTCGCCGGGGAAGCCCGCCCAGTTGGGATCGACCAGCGCCTGGTTGGCGGTGTTCAGGAAGTCGAAGATGCCGATGATCAGCACCAGCGACGTGTCCTTGAAGAAGCCGATGAAGGTGTTGATCAGCGGCGGGATGACCACGCGCAACGCCTGCGGCAGGATGATCAGCAGCGTCTTCTGCGGGTAGTTGAGGGCCATCGCGTCGGCCGCCTCGAACTGGCCCTTGGGCAGCGACTGCAGGCCGCCGCGGATTACCTCGGCGATGTAGGCGCCGGCGAACAGGATGACCGCCACCTGTGCGCGCAGGAACTTGTCGATGGTCGTGCCCGAGGGCAGGAACAGCGGCAGCATCACCGACGCCATGATCAGCAGGCTGATCAGCGGCACGCCGCGGATCAGCTCGATGAAGCCGACACAAAGGCCCTTGACCAGCGGCAGGTTGGAGCGGCGGCCCAGCGCCAGCAGGATGCCGTAGGGGAAGGCGAAGGCGAGGCCGTAGGTGGCGAGGATCAGCGTCACCGGCAGGCCGCCCCACAGGCTGGTCTCGACGTAGCTGAGCGGCGCGATCGAGAGTTTCCAGGCCGGCAGGATGCCCAGCAAACGCAGGACGAGCCCGACGACCCCGATCGTCGTGAGGGCGCGGTAGGCATTCATCTCGCTCGCACGCGCAATGCCCTTGCGCATGGCGATGCCGACGCCGCCGACCGCGAGGGCCACGACCAGGAACAGCGAGAGCGGGATGTGGAGCTGGCCGAACATCAGCAGGAAGGTGACGAAGGATCCGACGCCCCAGATCACCAGCAGTCGCCAGTTCCACATGCGACGGTCGGCGCTGAGAATCAGCATGGCCAGCATGGCGATGACGGCGAACAGCGGCCGCCAGTGCTGCTCGTAGGGGAAGGAGCCGAAGAAGATGTAGCGGAACTTCTCCCGGATCAGCGCCCAGCAGGCGCCGTAGCCGCGGCATTCGCTGCCGCTCGAGGCGGTGAAATTGGCGGTGAAGACCGCCCATTCGAGGAACCAGTTCAGGATCCAGGCGATCGCTACGAGCAGCACGACAGTGGTGACGCCGTTGCCCCAGCTCGAGAACAGGTTCTTGCGGACCCAGCCCAGGACGCCGCTGTCGTCGGTCGGGGGAGCGAGCTGCTTGCGCTCGCCGACAGGCATGTCGGTCATGCTCAGCGCTCCCTCAGGGCGATGCGTTTATTGTACCAGTTCATGAAGGCCGAGATCGACAGGCTGACCGACAGGTAGGCGGCCATGATGATCAGGATGTTCTCGATCGCCTGGCCGGTCTGGTTGATCGTGACGTTGATCGAGGCGACCAGGTCGGGGTAGCCGATCGCGATCGCCAGCGAGCTGTTCTTGGTGATGTTGAGGTACTGACTGGTCATCGGCGGCACGATGACGCGCAGCGCCTGCGGCAGCAGCACCAGCCGCATCGACTGCCCCCGCGACAGGCCGAGCGCGGCGGCCGCCTCGCTCTGACCCTTGTGCAGCGCCAGGATGCCGGAGCGCACGATCTCGGCGACGAAAGCGGCGGTGTAGAGGACGAGACCGACCAGCAGGGCGGTGAACTCCGGCTGGATGACCGTGCCGCCCACGAAGTTGAAGCCCTTGAGCTCGGGCCAGCTCATGTGATGCGGCGCGCCGCCGGCCAGCCAGACGACCAGGGGCGCGCCCACGATCACGCCGATGCCGGTCAGGATCGACGGGAAGGGCTGGCCGGTGGCCTCCTGGCGTTTCTTCGCCCAGCGATGCAGGGCATAGGCAGCGGCAATGCCGACCAGCAGGCCGACCCCCATCCACTTGTGGATCGGGTCGGCGATCGGGGCCGGGAAGTAGAGACCGCGGTTGCTGAGGAACACCGTGTTCCAGAAGGCGCCGATCGCCTGGCGGGGTCCGGGAAAGGCCTCGCTGATCAGCTTGTAGAACAGGAACAGCCAGAGCAGCAGCGGCACGTTGCGGAACGCCTCGACGTACCACTCGCAAATCTTGCCGAGCAGCCAGTTGGGCGACAGCCGGCCGACACCGATCAGGGTTCCGAGGATGGTGCTTAGGATGATGCCGAGAACGGCAACGCGAAGCGTGTTGAGGATGCCGACCCAGATGGCGCGGGCATAGGTGCTGGCCGGCGAATACTCGATCATCGTATCGCCGATCTCGAACCCGGCTTCGCGACCGAGAAAGTCGAAGCCGCTCGCGATCTTCTGCCGCTGCAGGTTCTCCATGGTGTTGCTGACGAGATACCAGGCCAGCAACCCGACGAGTCCGACGACCACGATCTGGAAGACCCAGCCGCGGATGACCGGATCGTTCCACGGCGCCGCCTTGACGCGCTGCGAGGAGCCGATTGCCTCGACTGCCATACGCCATCCCCCCTGACTACTCGCGGCTGGCCCGCTTCGTTCGGCTGGTCCGGCCCGATTTGCCGCCAGTGTACGGGGGAATAGCTCCCGTGCAACGGGGCAAATCAGGACCGCGCCGTCTCACGCCGGCTGCCTCAGCGGATCGGCGGGGCGTACTGCAGGCCGCCCTTCGTCCAGAGCTCGTTCTGGCCGCGGGCGATCTTGAGCGGCGATCCGGCCCCGACGTTGCGGTCGAAGCTCTCGCCGTAGTTACCGACCTGCTTGACGATGTTGTAGACCCACTTCTCGTCGACGCCGAGCGCCTTGCCCATGCCCGGTGTGACGCCGAGGATGCGCTTGATCGACGGGTTGTCGCTCTTCAGCATCTCGTCGACGTTCTTCGAGGTGATGCCGTACTCCTCGGCCTCGACCATGGCGTAGAGCGCCCAGCGCACGATGTCGGCGAACTGGTTGTCGCCGTGGCGCACGACGGGGCCCAGCGGCTCCTTCGAGATGATCTCCGGCAGGATGACGAAGTCGTCCGCCGTGAGCGGCGCGGGCGTGTTGGCAACCCGAACCGCGGCCAATGCCGATGCGTCCGTGGTGTAGACGTCGCAGCGGCCGGCGAAGAAGGCGGCACGAATCTCGTCGGCCTTCTCGATGACGACCGGCTTGAAGGTCATCTTGTTGGCGCGGAAGTAGTCGGCGAGGTTGAGCTCGGTCGTGGTGCCGGGGGCCACACAGACCGTGGCGCCGTTCAGCTCCTTGGCGCTCTTGATGCCGAGCTTCTTCGGCACCATGAAGCCCTGGCCGTCGTAGTAGGTGATGCCGGTGAACTCGAGGCCGAGCGCGGTGTCGCGGGTCAGCGTATAGGTCGTGTTGTTCGACAGGACGTCGACTTCGCCCGACTGCAGCGCCGTGAAGCGCTGCTGCGACGTCAGCGGCACATACTTCACCTTCTCGGAGTCGCCGAAAATGGCAGCGGCGATGGCCCGGCAGATGTCGACGTTCAGTCCGACCCACTTGCCCTGGCTGTTCGCCAACATGAACCCGGCAGTGCCGGTTCCGACGCCACAGTTTATCGATCCGCGAGCCTTGGCGGCATCGAGGTCCTTGCCGGCCTGCGCTGCGGTGGCACCGAAAAGCAAAGCGGCGAAAGCGGCCGCCGTGGCCATTGTCTTGATTTTCATGCTTGGAAGTCCCCTGTTTTCCCCGTCCGGCAAGTGTCCGCTTCCCAGGCCTTGCAAGCAATAGGCCAAATGAAAACCGCCGCCCTTCCGGGCGGCGGTCCATGACTTTTCTGGAGGCCGAAGACTACCGGATCGGCGGGGCGTACTGCAGGCCGCCCTTCGTCCAGAGCTCGTTCTGGCCGCGGGCGATCTTGAGCGGCGATCCGGCCCCGACGTTGCGGTCGAAGCTCTCGCCGTAGTTACCGACCTGCTTGACGATGTTGTAGACCCACTTCTCGTCGACGCCGAGCGCCTTGCCCATGCCCGGTGTGACGCCGAGGATGCGCTTGATCGACGGGTTGTCGCTCTTCAGCATCTCGTCGACGTTCTTCGAGGTGATGCCGTACTCCTCGGCCTCGACCATGGCGTAGAGCGCCCAGCGCACGATGTCGGCGAACTGGTTGTCGCCGTGGCGCACGACGGGGCCCAGCGGCTCCTTCGAGATGATCTCCGGCAGGATGATGTAGTCGTCGGGGTTCGGCGCGTTCGCGGCGCGCGTCGCGTAGAGGCCCGAGGCGTCCGTCGTGAAGACGTCGCAACGACCGGCGAAGAAGGCGGCGCGCACTTCTTCGATCTTCTCGATGACGACCGGCTTGAAGGTCATCTTGTTGGCGCGGAAGTAGTCGGCGAGGTTGAGCTCGGTGGTCGTGCCCGGCTGGACGCAGACGGTAGCGCCGTTCAGCTCCTTGGCGCTCTTCACGCCGAGCTTCTTGTTCACCATGAAGCCCTGGCCGTCATAGTAGTTGACGCCAGTGAAGTCGAAGCCGAGCGCGGTGTCGCGGGTCAGCGTGTAGGTCGTGGTGCGCGACAGGAGATCGACCTCGCCCGACTGCAACGCCGTGAACCGCTGCTGGGCGGTGGTCGGCACGTACTTCACCTTCTCGGAGTCGCCGAAAATGGCGGCCGAGACGGCGCGACAGACGTCGACGTCGATGCCGGTCCACTTGCCTTGGCTGTCGGCCGATGCGAAGCCGGCGACACCTGTGCTGACGCCGCAGATGAGCTGACCGCGCGCCTTGACGGCGTCGAGATCCTTGCCGGCCTGCGCCGTTCCGGCGGCACCGACCAGCCCGACGGCGACGACACCGGCGGCCATGACTTTATTGAACATTTGTCTTTCCCTCGTGGTTGCCTCTGTTCCCGTCGGCCTCCTTGCGAGGCCGTTCAGGATCGATGGCGCAATTCCTAGGCGAACGGCCGGGCGCGCGCAACGTCCGCGCGTATCCGACTGTGGCGGATTAGAGGCGGTCGGCCTCGCGCGGCGAG
This sequence comes from uncultured Reyranella sp., assembly GCA_964415585.1. GTDB lineage: Bacteria > Pseudomonadota > Alphaproteobacteria > Reyranellales > Reyranellaceae > Reyranella. Next base: position 34,400 of record CAYQAY010000019.1, on the reverse strand, counting down.
AAGGGGTTGCTCGTCCAGGGCTCCGAGTTCTGAGACTGACCGAACCCGAAGAAACCCCAGCCGCGACGGTTGCCCCTTTCCGAAGCTTGCCTGATCTCCTGCTGCCACGCCCGATAGGAGACGAGCGTCTCGCCGACCAGGATGGCATTGCCGCCCTTGCCGGAGATATATGGCTGCGGATCGACAAACTGTCCGTTGACGATCACGGAGAAGTGCAGGTGCGGACCGGTCGACCGACCGGTCGACCCGACATAGCCGATCAGGTCGCCCTTGCGAACGCGCGTGCCGGGACCCATCCCGTCGGCGAAGCGCGACATATGGGCGTAAAGCGACTCGAAGTTATCGGCGTGGCTGATCTTCACCGTACGACCGTAGTTGAAATACCAGCCTTGGTGGTTGATGACTCCGTCGGCTGCCGCGTAGATCGGGTCGCCGGTCTTGCCTTCGAAGTCGATACCGTTGTGGAAGCCGCCACCGCTCTTGCGACCGTAGTAACGACGGATGCCGAACGGAGAGGACATGCGGGCACCCGGTCGCGGATCGGCGAGCGCCGTGCCGCCGAGGCGGCGACCTTGTTCATCGAACCAACCCTCCGGTTGGTTGGGCGGAGCGAACCACCAGAAGGACTGCCTGGCCGGGCCGTCGCCGAGGCTGGCCACGAGCACCCTCGGGGTTCCATCGACGGTACGGCCCTGCACCACGTCTACCTTGGTGCCCGCCGGCGCGAAACCTGCCAAAGCCTCGGTCAGCTCCTTGAGCGCCGAGGGGCTGGCGCCACTGGGCGCCAGGGTGCTGACGAGGGTGGCGCCGCTCGCCTTGACCATCTTGACGGAGTCGGCAACCAATGAACGGGCGCCGGGGCCGGTGGCGGAGGCCGAGCCCGGGAGGGTCGACACACGCTGATCGTCGTCTTCCGTGGCACCCGGCGCGAGCTTGTAGCCGAAGGAGCCGTCCGCGCTGCGCGCAAGCTCGACGGCCAAGGACTTGGCAGAATAGAGCTGAAGGGCGACCAGGCGCTTGGGCTTGCCGGCACCCTGGCTCTCGAGGACGGCTCGGCCGGAATTGGCGGCCCTCACTTCAGGCTGGCTGAGCGCCTTGCCAACGGAATCGGCAGCGGCCTGAGCATCGGCTGGGTCGACCTTGAGGTTGATGAGCTGTTGTACGACCGAGCTGTCGGCCGAGATGGAGAAAGGATGGACGTCTTCGGACGGGGCGGCCGACTTGGCCGGCGGGCTGAGCTGCTTTTTGGCGGGAGCCTTCACCTGGGCCACAGCCCCGGCGGCGCAGAACACCTGAATTGTGGAGAGTGCAAGGCTCGCTGCCATGAGGCTGCGGACGGTTCGCCATCGCTGGGCGCGTTTGAGACGCGTCGTCGTGAACGCCATTCGGCCTCTCCCGTTCTCCATTGGAACGCTACTGACTGACAGTTGAGGCCCTGCGAACCATCGACCTCCCCAGGTCAATGCCCCCCGCGTGCCCCGCTTGCGGCCGATACTGGCCACGTAATATCCACAAGTCCAACAAAAAGTTGCAAAAATGCAACACCCGTGAAGTCAGGTTAACTGTCTGTGGACGAACGATTTTCTGGCGTCAGCCTGACCGCCGATCGCGAAAGGTCACAGGAAACGTCTCTTCTTTTGCTGCATTGCGAAGTGCCTGATAGCGGGCGAGCAGGCCAGCCGCCTCGGCCATTTCCTCGACGTCGTTGAACATTGGAACGCCCGCTCGCTCCATCGCGGCGAACCAGTCGGCCTTGCCGGGAAGCGTGCCCATCATGCTGTGCATCACCGGCAACTGTGTGGCCGCTGCCAGTCTCGCCAGCCGCTCGATGATCGGCCCGGCGTCGACCATGAAGGGCACGACGTGGATCATCAGGACGGCGTCGTAGGTCTGGCAGGCATGATCCATCGCCGCCTCGAACGCCAGGCCGAACCGGTCTTCCCGGGCATCGGCCAGTAGGTCGATCGGGTTGGCGACCGACGCTTCGGCGGGCAAGCGCTGACGGAGGACATCGGCCATAGCAGCCGGCAGCGGCGCGAGCTCGAGGCCCGCCAGTACGGCGCGGTCGGCGCAAAGTACGCCCGGCCCGCCCGAATTGGAGAGGATCAGCGCCCGCCGACCGATACCCTGGGGAAATCGACCGAAGGCCTTTGCCGCCAGTAGAAGCAGGCGCAGGCTTTCGACTCGGACGATCCCACAGGACGCGCAAAAGGCATCGATGGCCGCGTCGCTGTTCGCGACGGCGCCGGTATGGGCGGCGGCGGCCATGCCTCCGACGTCGGTGCGGCCGCCGAACAGGGCGATGACGGGCTTGTGCGCGGAAACGCGCCGCGCGACTTCCCGGAAGCGCTCGCGGTCGTCGATCGATTCCACATAGAGAAGGGCCGCGCCGATCTCCGGCCGGTCGCCCAGCCAGCCGAGATAGTCCTCGACGCCGAGATGGACGGCGTTGCCGACGGACACGACCGACATCAGCGGCAAGCGGCGCGCATTGGCCTTGTCGATGAACTCCTCGGCCAGTGCGCCGGACTGCGAGATGAAGGCGAGACCGGTGCCGGCCTCCGTACCTGGAGGAAGGTCGCGCAAGAAGGTCGCCGCGAAGCGCTTTGCCGGATCGAGGTGGATGATTCCTGCGCAGTTCGGCCCTGCGATGGTCAGGTTCCGCTCGGCGGCGAGCTTCAGCAAGGCATCATTGCGCGCCAGGCCTGCGGGGCCTGCCTCGGCAAAGCCGCCGGGCAGGATCAGCAGGTTACGGATGCCACGATCGGAGGCTTCGGCGACAGCGTCGAGAATGGCGTCGGGTCGGATGACGATGACGGCGAGATCGACCGGCCGGTCCATCGCGCCGATCGAGGTTACCGATTCGTAATCGAAGATGGTGCCGCCCTTGGGATTGACCGGAACGACCCGCCCGCCATATCCCGCCTGGCGCAGCATCTGCATGACCGCTCCCCCCGACGAGGTCGCGCGCTCGCCCGCGCCGACGACGGCGATACTGTCGGGGGCGAAGAAGGGCGAGAGATCGCGGCGGCGGGCGGTCATGAAGATTCGTTTGCAGCATGAACATTCGAGGAGAACAAGATGGCCGACACGATCGAGCTTCTGATACAGGGCAGGGCGCACGATCTGGGTGGCGGCTTCGCGGTGCGGCGGGTGTTGCCGAGCGTGAAGCGGCGCCTGGTCGGCCCGTTCATCTTCCTCGATCATTTCGGGCCGATGGACGTGCCGCCGGGCGGCGGCATGGAGGTGAGGCCGCACCCGCATATCGGCCTGGCGACGGTCACTTATCTGTTCGACGGCGGCATCTTTCACCGCGACAGTCTGGGATATGCGCAGGCGATCAAGCCCGGCGACGTCAACTGGATGACGGCGGGCCGCGGCATCGTCCATAGCGAGCGCACCGAGCCTGAGATGCGCGCAAAGGGCTTCCGCATGCACGGCGTGCAGACATGGGTCGCCCTGCCGAGGTCGCATGAGGAGACAGATCCGGCGTTCGAGCACGTCGAGGCTGCCAAGCTGCCGGCGTGGGCCGAAGACGGTACGGCGCAACGCCTGATCGTCGGTACGTATGCCGGCCGGACGGCGCCCACGACACACTTCTCACCGATCTTCTACGTCGGCGTCGAGGCAAAGGCCGGCGCCAGGGTCGCCGTCTCGCCGGAGCATGTGGAACGCGCGATCTATGTTGCCGACGGTTCCGTGACAGTGGGAGACCGGACGCTGGGCGTCGGCGATCTCGCGGTGTTCACGCCGGGGCGAGCGGTCGAAGCAGTTGCGGGGCCTTCGGGAGTCAAGGCCATGCTGCTGGGGGGCGCCACGATGGACGGTCCGCGTCACATCTGGTGGAACTTCGTGTCGTCGAGCAAGGAACGCATCGAGAAAGCCAAAGCCGACTGGCGCGACCAGCGCTTTCCGAAGGTGCCGGGTGACGACGAGTTCATCCCCCTGCCCGACAAGTGAGCTGGATTACCCCCGAGGCGGTGTCCAGCTCGTTTCGTCGTCGAGCGGATAGACCGGCCGCGGCAGCTTGGTCCAGGTGAAGTTCGCCAGCACCGGCGAGGTCAGGCCGGGGCAGTCGACCTCGTAGATCTGCCCGGGCTTGAAGAACTCGTCGAAGCCGCCGCGGAAGTGGCCGCGGCTCTTCACCACCACGACGCGCGCCTGGGCGATGTCGATGCCGAACAGCTCGAACTGCATCGGGTCCATGCACTGGCAGCGATTGGAGATGACGACGACCTGGATGCCGCCAAGGTCGAGCAGCGCCGACGGCCCCATGTCGGAAGAGACATTCCTCAGAACGCCACGCCGACCGACATACTGGCCGTCGGACAGCTTCACGACCTTCGCCTCACAGTCGAAGGGTAGGGAGAACTCCTGGTGCTCCTTCGTGTTGAACGAGGCGTTGAAGATCGCGCCTTCGCCCAGCTCGTGTGCCCTGGCCGCGAGGGCTGCATCGTTGAAGACGCCGAAGATCACGCCCTGCGCCTTGGCGCCCTTCAGGGCTCGCAGAAGGTACGTCGTGTTGCCACGCCCGCCGCCGCCGGGGTTGTCGGCGACGTCGGCCAGGATGATGGGCTTGCGACGGCGATCGCGGCCGACCGAGACGGCGAGCTGGACCGCATCGGCGAGCGACATCATCGCGCGCTTGAAGCGCTCCCTCATGGCCCAGGCCCGCTCGGCGATGTCGAGCGAGAGATCGGCGGCTGCTCTGCGGTTGCCGTTGCGGGCGGTTACGACCGCGGTCAGGCCGTTCTTCGGGCTGTCGCTGTAGGCGAAGCCCGCCATCACCGAGACGTTCAGAATGTCGCCGCCGAGCTTGGTCTGGCCGTACCTGATCAGGTCCGCATAGGGGCCGCTCGCCGTCAGCAGCGCGATCTGCGGTGGGACCAGCGGGATCTTGACCATCTCGACCGCGGTCTTCGTGCCGGCCAGCAGATCGCGCATGTGCCTGGCCGCCTCGACACCGCGCTCGTAGATGTCGGTATGCGGGTTCTCGAGATAGCCGACGAAGACGCTGAGATTCTCGACCATCCGGCGCGAGACGTTGGCGTGCAGATCGAACACCGACACGATCGGAACCTCTGGGCCCACGATGCGGCGCAGAAGATCGAACAGGTCGCCGTCGGGATCGTCGGTGCCTTCGGCAAGTGCCGCGCCGTGGCACGACACGAACACCGCATCGACGGGCTGCACCGACCTCAGACTCGCCTCGATTTCGGCGAGGTAGTCCCGAAAGAACTTCTCCGCGACCGGTCCGCCAGGCTGGGCGAGCGAGACGCGCAGCGGGACGGGCGTCCAGTCGCCGGTACGATCCATCTCGGCGAAGAAGCCGGGCAGGTCGGGCATGGTGATCGACTTGCCCGAGCGGGCCTCGCTCACGATGCGGTTGCCGCGGATGTCGACATCCTGCTCGAAGTCTTCCGCGGTGGTGACCGGCGAGAAGCGGTTGCACTCGATCGCGAAGCCGAGGACGGCAATTCGCGGATTGTCCTTGGACAACATCTCCTCCTAGCGCTGTCGCGCGAGGAACGCATCGACCAGCGCGTTGAATCTAGCGGCCTGCTCGAAGTATGGCGAGTGTCCGGCATCGGCGATCGTCTCCGCCTCGCCGCAGGGCAGGGTTGTCGCTATGGCGCTTGCCAGGAACGGCGGGAAGACGACGTCCTCGCCGCCGGCGATCAGCAGCGTCGGCACGCGGAACGATTTGAGATCGGCGACAGTGCGCGTGACCGTGCGGCGCAAGCCGGCGCGAAGCTTCTCTTTGTCGAGCGCGCCCGCCATCTCGTCGATGCTGCGATAGAGAAGGTGCAGCGCGGGCGATCGCTCCGCCGCCCGAGCACCCATTGCCGGATGGATGCCCTTCGCCAGCCCGTCCGCGAGCTTCTTTTCGGCATCCTCCTGCCAGGCATCGTAGTCGTGTCCGCCGGAGGGATCGGCACCGCGGCGATCGAGCGTACCCGATGTCGAACTGAGCACCTGCGTCTTCACCCGCGCCGGGTTGGCAAGCGCGTATTCGAGTGTGGTCCAGCCGCCCATCGATTGCGCGACGAGATTCACGTCGGTGAACATCAGGTGATCGATCAACGCGGCGAGGTCGCCCGGGTAGTCCGCGGGGTCGACGCCGCCGGTCACCGGGTCGGAGGGCACGAAGCCGCGATGGGCGAAGGTCACGCAGGTGTAGCGTGGCGCGAAGTAGGCGACCTGCTGCCACCAGCTCAGGTGGCTGCCGCCCAACCCGTGGGCGAAGAGAAGGGCAGGCCCGCTGCCCGAAACTTCGTAGTAGAGATCGCCGAAAGGACGCTTCAGCCTACCGGCGGTGCGGGGTGGGGCGGCGTAGGGCTTCATCGGCGGTTGCTCCTCAGAAGAGGATCAGCCTAGGGCCGACGATACCCAGCGGCCAGCGCCCCGCCGCAAACAGACGGAACTTGCTTTCGAAGGCCGACGCCGGCTCGCCGGCCAGCCGCGCTACGGCGAGCTGGTAGGCTGCCTGAGAAGCGGCACCGGCCGCGACGTGGATTGAGGCTCTCGCGGCATCACCCATGCGCGCCGCGGCCGTGGCTGCCTTGCCATGGACGACTTCACCGATCTCCGTGGTCAGTTCCGTCAGGCCGGTCCACAATGCGCGTTCCGAATGGCGTGTTTCGGCACGTTTCAGCAGGTCGAGGCGCAAGGCCTCTTCACGATCCCACCAGTGCGGCGACCAGTCGGGCGCCTTCAGGAAGTGCTCGGCCTCGGGCCAGCCCCTCGCCACGTCGATGGTGACGTCGGGGCCTCCAAGGGCGGTCGCGTATGCCGTGGCGTCGATCCGGTCGCCATCCGTGAGTGGCTCGCCCAGCGCCGCGAACCACGATGCCGCGCGCAACTCCGCCTTCAGCGAACGGAGCGCCGGAGCCGGCAGTCCGATGATGTCGCTCACGCCGCCTGCCGGACCTCAGGCAAAGTGAGGCCGTACTTGCCGGCGACCTCGGTAGCACGCTTTACGAAATCCGCGCGCATCTCGTCGTTGGTGCGCTGCTTGATGTTCCACTTGCGGAAGATCTCGTTGTTCTTCGACTTCGATCCGCCGAAGAACGACGGCAGGTAGGGGAAGTACTCGTTCACTGCCGCCTGCAGTCGCTCCTTGCCGTCCGGCGTCCTCACCAGCTCGGCGGAGAAGTCCTCTCCGAACTGGGCGTGAAAGCGCTCCTCGGGCATCGTGGCGCGCGCGAGGTTGCGCAGAGGATGAAACGTGCAGTGGAGCAGGTCCTCGACCTGCAGGATCTCGGCGAGGTCGGCCAGCAGCTTGATGGCGACGAACTCCTCCCAGGTCCGGAGCGGGAACTCGAAGATCGAGAGCGGCTTCCTGCCGGCGCCGGGCACCATACGCTCCTCGGGAATGCCCATCTGCACGCCGAGTTGCTTGAAGCGCACGTGGTGGCCGTACTCCTCCATGGCGACGCGGCAGGTCAGCCACTTGGCGTAGGGCGTCGGCGCATAGGCGATGGCTGGCTCGTCGAAGACCTGCGCGCCGTAGAGCTCGTTAACAGCGTGGCTGACGACGAGCTTGGCCACGGCCTCCCGATATTCCTCGGGCGCGTCCTTGAGCTCCTCGACGGTCTTGACGGTGATCGACTCGGTCATGGGTGGCTCTCCTCAGACGAGGGGTTCGGTGTTGAAGGCTTCGAGATCCGTGGTGAGATCGGTGAACTTTCCGCCGAGCTTGCCCGCGAGATCCTGCGCGATGCTCGCCGGCGCACCGGCCTCGAGCTTTTCGATTGGCCGGGGGTGGCTGAACAGGAATATCTCACGGCCGCGCACGCCCAGAAGCTGGCCGGTGATCGACTTGCCGGCAGGCGAGCAGAGGGCGGTGACGAGGTTGGCCACATGGTGCGCGCCAATCTTCAACGCGCGCTCCTTGTAGGTCTTTTGCGCCTCGTTGGCGGGCTGGATGATGTCGGTGACGCGCGTACGCGCGAAAGGCGCCACTGCATTGGCGGTGATCTGCGCGCGGGCGAGATCCATGGCGGTCACGCGCGTGAGGCCGAACAGGCCCGCTTTGGCGCTTGCGTATGCCGCCTGGCCGAGATTGCCATAAAGCCCCGCGGACGAGACGATGTTGACGATACGGCCCCAATCGTAGCCGTCTCTGCCGCCGCGGCCCGACTTGCCCTGGTCGCGCATCACCGCCGACGCGGCATTGATGAGATAGAAGGCCGCCGACAGGTTGGTGCGGATCACGGCATCCCAGTCGCCCGGATCGGCGCGGAAGACGAAGGCGTCGCGCAGGATCGCCGCGTTGTTCACGACGATGTCGATACCGCCGAAATTCTTGACCGCAAGGTCGACGAGCTGCCTTGCGACGCCGGGCGAAGCGACGCTATCGCCGAAGGCGACGGCGTTCTCGCCGATCGCCTTGGCCGCCTCGCGGGCGACCTCGGGATCTCCTCCGTCGCCTGCGATCGAGGCGCCGTTGTCGGCGACGATGACACTGGCGCCTTCGGCCGCGAGCGCTTCGGCGATGGCTCGGCCTATGCCGCGACCGGCGCCGGTGACGATGGCCGCGCGCCCCGCCAGGAGACCTGTCATAGCTCCGCTCCCGTCTTCTTGTTCGCGTGGGCCATCTCGGCCGCCGTGTAGAAGGCATCGGCGTGGATGTCGATGCGCCGCATGCCGCGTTCCTCGAACAGTCTCGTCGTGGCTTCGACCATGACCGGAGGTCCCGCGAGGTAGGCCTTGCAGCCGTCCAGTTCGTCGAAGTCGCGACCGACGGCTTCGTGCACGAGGCCGTTTCGGTGGTTCATGCCGTCGCCCTCGCTAAGCACCGGCACGAAGTGCAGGTTCTTGTGCTTTTCCGCCAGCGCCGCGAAATGGTCGTGGAGGTAGAGATCCCGCTCGGTGCGGACGCCGAAATAGAAGTAGATGTGCTGCGGCAGGGCCTTCTGCAGCGCGCGCTCCACTACCGACTTGATCGGCGCCATCCCGGAGCCACCGGCCACAGCGATGATCGGGCCGCGATGAGCTTCGCGCAGATAGGAGGGGCCGAACGGGCCTTCGACGCGCACGGAGTCTCCCGGCGACAGTTTCTCCGCGACATGCGTGCTCGCGGCGCCGCCAGCGGTGCGGCGGACGTGAAACTCCAGAATCGGATCGCCCGGCACGTTGGCCATTGAATAATCGCGCGGCGGGCAGCCGTCGAAGGTGACGGAAGCGAACTGACCGGCGGAGAAGTCGAACGGCCCGCCGGATACTATCTCTAGGCGGATGCGCTTGATGTCATGCGTGGCGTCATCGAGACCCACGACCTTGCAAGTGAGGAGACGGCGGGGATGGACGATCAGGTCGTCCTCCTCGAGCCAGGCCACCTCTGTCTCTTCCCAGGGTACAGCGCGGCAGGCGAGGATCAGGCCCCGGCCCTTCTCATCATCCGACAGCGCGAACTCGGAGTAGCCTTCCATCGTCACTTCGCCCTTGACGAGATGCGACTTGCAGGCGCCGCAGTTGCCGGACTGGCAGCCGAACGGGTAGGAGATGCCGGCATCGAGCGCCGCCTCGAGAATGGTGGCGCCGACGGGGACGTCGATGATGCGGTCCGCTTGGGCGATGCGTACTTTGAAGCTCATCGGGCTCGAATCTGAATTTGTTTGATCCCCAAACAATCTCCGATTACCACTCCTCACATGGGCCGTCCACCCGCCAGGTCCCCCGAAAAACCGCTCGCCGGCAGCCTGGATCGCGGCCTGTTGCCGTCCCTGTTGGGCTACGCGTTGCGCCGCGCGCAGTCCGCCGTGTTCGCCGACTTCGCCGCCACGTTCGCACAAGCGGGGGAGGCGCTGACACCTGGCGAGTTCGGGTTGCTGGTTCTGGTCGAGCGCAATGCTGGCCTCAGTCAGATGGCTCTGGCCCGCGCACTCGGCATCGACCGTTCGACCCTGGTGCCGATTCTCGATCGATTGCAGGCGCGCGGCCTCTTGGTCCGGCACAGGTCGCCGACCGACGGGCGCACCCATGCTCTCGCCCTCACGCCGTTTGGCCGCAAGGCGCTTGCGCGGTTCGATCGCCTGGTCCGCACCCATGAGAAGCAGATCCAGTCGGCACTTTCGGTCGCCGAAACGCGCACGCTGATTGATCTGCTGGAAAAGGTGCGGGGCTCGGTGCGATCGCTATAGTTCGTGCACCATGAGTTCGGCCCATCCCGACTTCGCGCATGCCCCGAAGGGCCTGGAGCACGATTCAGAGATTCTCGCCGCGATGCGGGCCACCGCGCCCGTGGTGCTGAAGACCTTGAACGGCGAACTGCTCGACATCGATTCTGTACGCGGCTATGCGCGGCTCCGTTTCGAGATCGTTCCGGCGTTCTGTCATTCGCAGGGCCGCATCTGCCAGGGCGGCTTTCTGACCGGCATGGTCGATACGGCAATGGCCGACGCCGCGATCGCCAAGGGCAAGCTCGGTGTCGCGGTGCCGACGCTCGAACTCAAGATCAGCTTCTTCGAGGCGATGGGGCCGGGGATCGTCTACGCCGAAGGCCGCGTCATGCGGTGGGGCGGTTCGGTCGGTTTCCTCGATGGCGATCTGAAAGACGAGAAGGGCCGGCTTATCGTCCACGCGACATCGACGATCAAGATCGTTCGTCCGAAGAAGGCCTGAGTCGCGCCACTTCCTCTTCAAGCTCCTTTATACGCCGGGTGAGCTGGTCGACCGCCGGCGCGATTTCGGCCTCGCTGTAGCGCGGCACGATATGCTGGCGGCAATTTACGTCCCAGGCCTCGATCGTGAAGACGATGGCCCGCTCGGGCCGGGCCTTGTAGCGCGGGTCGATCAAGCGCTCCATCAGTTCGAGATCCCCCTCGATAGTCCGGGCGCGGCCCCAGAGCTTGACGCGCTGCTGCGTGGCGAAGTGCAGGATGAAGATGTGGGCGCGGTCGTTTTCGCGCAGGTGGCCGAGGGAGATGTACAGGCGATTGCCGGCAAAGTCGGCGAAAGCCAGCATGTTGGTTCCGATCGGCTTCAGGAAACCCGGTGGGCCGCCACGGTGCTGGATGTATGGGCGGCCGTCGGCGCTCGCCGTGGCAAAGAAAAAGGTGTCGATGGCGCCGAGGAATTGCCGAAGATCGCCGGTGATCTCCACCTTCCATTCGCGGCCCTCGAACCGAGCGCGCGACCCGAGACGCGTCTGCTCCGCCTTGACTGCCGGCGAGAACAGGACGTCTTCGGGATCGGGCATCGCTACTCCAGTTTCCTTCCGAGCTGGCCTGCCACTTCCTGGATGAATTGCCAGGCGACGCGGCCGGAGCGCGAGCCGCGTGTCACCGACCATTCGACGGCCTGTTTGCGGAGCGTCTCGACCGGCACACCCAACTTGTAGAACGCGGCATAGCCTTCGATCATCGCGAAAAACGTATCCTGGTCGGCGTTGTGGAAGCCGAGCCACAGGCCGAAGCGGTCCGAAAGCGAGACCTTCTCCTCGACCGCCTCCGACGGATTTATCGCCGTCGAGCGCTCGTTCTCGATCATATCGCGCGGCATCAGGTGGCGGCGGTTGGACGTCGCGTAGAACACGACATTGTCCGGCCGGCCCTCGATGCCGCCGTCGAGCACGGCCTTCAGCGACTTGTAGGCTGCATCCTGGCCGTCGAAGGAGAGGTCGTCGCAGAACACGATGAACCGACGCTTTGAGGTGCGTACCCTGGTGAGCAGAGATGGCAGGGATGGGATGTCCTCGCGATGGATCTCGATCAGCGCCAACGGGCCGGGCGGTCCGCCCATCTCAAGGTTCACGTGTGCGTGTACGGCCTTTACGATCGAGCTCTTGCCGGCGCCACGGGAACCCCAGAGCAGCGCATTGTTGGCAGGCAGGCCCTTCGCGAAGCGGCGGGTGTTCTCGAGCAGGGTGTCTTTCTGTCGGTCGACGCCGACCAGCAGGTCGATGCTTACCCGATTGACCTTGGGAACTGCTTCCAAGCGCTGGCCGGCGGCGTGCCAGACATAGGCTTCCGCCTCGTTCATGTCCGCCGAGGCCGGCGCGGGCGGCGCCAGGCGATCCAGTGCTGCCGCGATGCGTGAAAGCGTGTCCTTAAGGTCTTGATCCATCGTTGCCGGCTGTCGAAAAGGGGGCGACCATATCGCCCTGCGCTCGCATTGCAAAGCGGGGCGGGGCCGCTATAGTCCGCGCGCTTTTTCGACGGCCGGAAAGACTCGGGAGCAGAAGATGATCATTTCCCAGGCATGGGCACAAAGTGGCGGCGGGGGCGGAGATTTCCTCGTCCAGCTCTTTCCGCTGATCCTCATCTTCGTCGTCTTCTACTTTCTCCTGATCCGCCCGCAGCAGGCCAAAGTGCGCGCCCAGCGAGAGATGCTGGCAGGTGTGAAGCGCGGCGACCGCGTCGTCACCGGAGGCGGCATCATCGGGCTCGTCACCAAGGTGATCTCCGACAACGAGGTACAGGTGGAACTTGCCGAGGGTGTGCGGGTGCGCATCATCAAACAGACCATCACCGACATCGTGGCGCGCGGCGAGTCCGTGCGCGGTCCGAAGGAGAGCGAGGAGGACGACAAGCCTCTGCTGCCGCCGCCCGCGCCGGCGCCCGAGCGCAAGGGTGGTCTGTTCGGCGGCCTGTTCGGCGGCGGTCAGAAGAAGTAATCCTTCGGGGATAATCCGGATCGCAGGGTCGGCATGCTCAATCTTCCGCGCTGGCAAACGATCGTCATCGCCGGCATTACGCTCTTGTCGGCGTTGTTTGCTTTGCCGAATCTGCTGCCGGCAAGCGTGCTCGATCGTATGCCGCACTGGTATTCGTCTAGCCGCATCAATCTCGGTCTCGATCTGCGAGGCGGAGCGCACTTCCTTCTGGAAGCCGACCTGCGTTCCGTCCTGAACGAGCGACTGACCAACCTGTCGGACTCGGTGCGCGGCGAGCTGCGCAAGCAACAGGTTCCGTTCAAAGACGTCAATGTCGAGCCGGGCCGCGCGCTGATCGTCACCCTGCGTGACGAGGCGGGCCGGGCCAAAGCGATCGAGGCGATCCGCGCCATCGACCCGGCGCTCGTCGTGTCGGGCTCGGGGGACACGATCAGGGTTGCCTACTCGGACCAGGAATTGGCGCGACGCAAAAAGGAAGTAGTCGATCAGTCGATCGAAATCCTGCGCCGGCGTGTCGACGAAACCGGCACCATAGAGCCGACCATCGTTCGCCAGGGTGACGAGCGCATCCTGCTGCAGGTGCCCGGCATCAAGGACACGACCGATCTCAAGCGCAAGATCAACCAGACCGCCAAGCTCACCTTCCATCTCGTGAACGAGGAGGTGGCGGCGACCGGCCAGAACATCCCGCAGACCGTACCGCCGACGACGTCTCTGGTACCGACGCGCGAGGGCATGCAGGAACTGCGCCGAACCAACCCCAAGGCATGGGAAGAGATCCAGAGCGCAAATCCGCGGCTATCGCCCGAGCAGATCTGTCGGCGCTACCAGCCGCAGTGCCTGCCGGTGCTGAAGCGCGTCGTCGTCGGAGGCGAGGATCTCGACGATTCGAGGGCCACGTTCGAGCAGCAGCAGGGCGGCCGGCCGATCATCAGCTTCACCTTCAATGCTGCCGGCGGACGTGCCTTCTGCAACGCCACGCGCGCGAACATCGGCAGGCGACTGGCCATCCAGCTCGACGGCGAGATCATCAGCGCCCCCGTGGTCCAGGGCGCGATCTGCGGCGGAAGCGGCATCATCACCGGCAGCTTCACGACGCAGCAGACCCAGGAGCAGGCGCTGCTGTTGCGCTCCGGCGCGTTGCCCGCGACTCTCTCGATCATCGAGGAGCGTACGGTGGGCGCCGACCTCGGCGCCGATGCCATCCAGGCCGGCACTGTCGCCGCGCTGGTCGGCACCGCCCTGGTGGCGATCTTCATGTTCGTGGCCTATGGGCCGGTGTTCGGCGGCTTCGCCAACCTCGCCATGCTGGTCAATCTCCTGATGGTGTTCGCCGGCATGTCGATTCTGGGCGCTTCGCTCACGCTGCCTGGCATGGCGGGCCTCGTGCTCACCGTGGGCATGGCTGTCGACTCCAACGTCCTCATCTACGAGCGCGTGCGCGAGGAGAAGGCGCTCGGCCGCTCGGCCTTCAGCTCACTCGCCACCGGCTACGAACGCGCCATGTCGGCGATCATCGACGCCAACCTGACGACGCTGATCGCAGCCGTGTTGCTGTTCGGCTTCGGCTCCGGCCCGATCCGCGGCTTTGCCACAACCCTGTCGCTCGGCCTGCTGACCTCGATGTTCAGCTCGACGATCTTCACCCGCATGCTGCTCGCTGTCTGGGTCCGCTGGCGGCGGCCTACCGAGCTCGTGATCTGAGGCGCCGCCATGTGGAAGCCCATTCGCCTGTTCACCTTCAAGAGGAAGTTCGACTTCCTGGGGCAACGCAAGGCGGCGCTGATCCTGTCGACCCTCGTCAACGTCATCTCGCTGGTCGGCGTGTTCACGATCGGCCTCAACTTCGGCATCGACTTCAAGGGCGGCATCGCCATCCAGGCCAAGGCCAAGGACGGCAAGGCCGAGCTCGACCAGCTTCGCCAGACCGTCGGCGCCTTGGGCGTCGGCGAGGTCTCGCTGCAGGAGTTCGGTGACCCCAGCACGGCGCTCATCCGCGTGCAGCGCCAGGAAGGCGACGCCCAATGCGTCGCGGGCGCCCAGCGGGTCATGCAGAAGCGTGCCGGTGCCGGCTGGCAGGTGAAGCCGGGCCCGGCCGGCACCGGTGACGTGGAGTTCGTTTCGCCGACCGCTCTCGACGGCGCAAACTGGCGCGATGCCGCCAGCCGCGTCGGGCTCACGATCCAGGAGCGGCAGCTCCCACGGGGGACGACGCCGACGGCCAAGGTAGACATGTCGCCCGAGCAGCGCGCGGAATGGTGCCAGCAGGTTGCCATCAAACTGGTCGAGGACGCGATCGGCACCAATTACGAGATGCGCGGCACCGAGTCGGTCGGACCGAAGATCGGCGACGAGCTGATGAGGAGCGGCATCTGGGCGGTCATCGCGACCATGGCCGCGATCGCCATCTATGTCTGGGTACGCTTCGAGTGGCAGTTCGCGGTCGGCGCTCTGATCGCCATGCTGCACGACGTGATCTCGACGATCGGCATCTTCGTGCTGCTGCAGCTCGATTTCAGCCTGACGGCGCTTGCGGCGGTGCTGACGATCGCCGGCTACTCGATCAACGACACGGTCGTGATCTTCGACCGCGTGCGCGAGAACATGCGCCGATACAAAAAACTCGCGCTCGTGGATCTTCTGAACCAGAGCATCAACGAGACGTTGTCGCGCACCATGATGACTTCGGCCACGGTGTTCGTCGCCGTTCTCGCGCTCGTGCTGTTCGGTGGCCCCGTGCTCTACAGTTTCTCGATCGCCATGCTGTGGGGCGTGATCGTCGGTGCCTATTCCTCGGTATGGGTCGCCTGTGCCGGTCTGGTCTATCTCGGCCTGCGCCCCGACCAGCTCCGGCCGGCCGACGACAAGGTCGACCGGGCGGAGAAGGCGGGGGCGTGAAGCCGCCCGTCCCGGGCCCCGCCGACAAGACCCTGCCGACTCCCGACCCGGCGCAGGTCCAATACATTCGCAGCTATGGCCCTGGCCGCTTCTCGATCAGCGAGCGGGAATGGCGGGAGCCGGTTCTGGTCACGCCGGCGGCCACGAATCCCTGGCCGGTCGGGCAAGCAGACGAGCTCACCCTCGCCAGCCTCGAGCCGTTGCGCGGGGCCGCGACTCCGACGGAACTTCTGGTGCTGGGCTGCGGTCCGCGCGCGGTCCTCATCCGGCCCGATGTGCGTGCCGAGCTGAAGGCGGCAGGCATCGGCCTCGAGGTGGTGGATACCGGCTCGGCGTGCCGCATCTACAATGTCCTGCTGGCCGAAGGCCGGCGGGTGGCCGCGGCGCTGATCCCGTTGTAAGGGACCGGCGTGCCGCTCGATCTCTACCTCGGCTTCGTGGCTGGCTGTGCGATCTTGATCGCCATACCCGGTCCCAACGTCGCCCTGATCGTAGCGAACAGTATGACGCACGGCGCACGCTACGGGCTGGTGACCGTGGCCGGAACGGCGAGCGCCATGATCCTGCAACTGGCCGTGGTCGTTGCGGGCGCGTCCGCGTTGCTTGGCTTCCTGGCGAATCTCTTCGACTGGCTTCGATGGCTGGGCGTCGCCTACCTCTTGTGGCTGGGTATTCAGGCGTGGCGGTCGGACTCCGCCGACCTGTCGGGTGTCGTTGCCGAACCTCGCTCCCTGGTCTCGATCTTCGCACGCGGCTTTCTTGTGTCGCTGACCAACCCGAAGACACTTCTGTTCTATGCGGCTTTCCTGCCGCAATTCGTTTCGCCGGACAGCGGGGAAACGACGCGCCAACTGCTTGTGCTCGCGGGCACGTTTCTGATGGTCGCCGTCGTGCTCGACGGCGCCTGGGCGCTGCTGGCCGGCCGGCTGCGGGGTCTGCTGCACACGAAGGCACGTCTGCGCAACCGCATCACCGGCGGCTTGCTCATTGGCGCCGGGCTCGGATTGGCGTTTGCCCGCAAATGAAAACGGCGCCCGAGAGGGCGCCGCTTCCGTGAGTCTTGTCCGATCAGATCGGCGCGTTCTGCTGCGCCACCATGCAATACAGCATGCCGATCGAGAACATCGTGTTGAACCGGCTGGCGTAGAGGGCGCGCGGCGCGGCCGCGGCCTTTTCTTCCGCCGTCGCCTCGACGAGGCCGAGGATCTTCTGCTGTGCCGGCCAGATGATGAACCAGACATTGAAGGCCATCACCAGAGCCATCCACATGCCGACGCCGATCATGACGAAGCCGGGACGCAGCGTGAATGCCTGCACGAAGTAGCCGTTCATCCAGGCGAGCAGCAAACCGGTGACGACCGTGGCCAGAGCGGCATAGCGGAACCAGAAGAGAACGTTCGGCGCGATGAACTTGGTGATCGCGGTCCGGCTCTCGACCGGCTGGATCTTCGGCATGGTCGGGACCTGGACGAAGTTCAGGTACCAGAGCAGGCCGATCCACATCACGCCGCTCAGCACATGCAGCCAGCGCATGATGAAAGTAGCCCAGGCGTGGTCGATTTTGGTCATCTGGCCCGTAGCGGCGCCGGCAACGATCACGATCAAGATCAGCAGCACGACGCCTGCTGAAACCGTCCGGCCCAGCGAAGTGAATATGGCGCCCATGTCGAACTTCCCCTTTTATCTTGTTGAAGGGATTGGTGAATCCCGGATCGCCATAATGTAATCTTATGTCCTGCTGCGTTCAACGGCCGCAGACGAGCGTTTACCCCCAATGCCCGACCCTTACCGAGCTCCCGAGACGTCGCACCGCTACGTGCTCGACCTGGTCCGGGCCGCTGACCGTGAGCGTTTCCTCGGTGCGCTGTTCGCTCCCGAGCCGCGGCGCGCCGGCCTGCTCGCCTTGCTGGCGTTCGACCACGAGCTTGCCCGCACACGCATTGTCACCCGCGAGTCCATGCTGGCGCGCATTCGCCTCCAATGGTGGCGAGAGGCCGTCGCCGAGGCGGCGGGGCGCGGTAGGCCTCGCGCACAACCGATCGTCGAATCGCTCAGCGAAACAGTCAGGCGGCACCAGCTCCCGGTCGAAGGCCTCCTTGCCCTGGTCGATGCGCGCGAGGGGGAGATCGACGGACCTCTAGATGTCGTCCGCGCGGGTCAAGCGCTGGCCGATCTCGAGCTCGCCGTGCTCGGGGTCGAAGATGCGCCCTCCCGCCAAGCCGCGCATGCCGTCGCCGCGGCATGGCTGATGGGCGAGGGGCTTGAGCGTGGACAGTTGCTGGGCGACGCTCGCGCCCTGCGTCGCACGGTCCATCGCGCGGCCCTGCCGATCCTCCTGCCGGCTCTCGCGCTGGACGGCATCGGCGCCTGGCGCTTGCCGGTGGCCTATTGGTGGGGAGCCGTGCGCGGGCGATACTGACCCGAAACCTCCGGAGGACGCGTGGCACGGGTCAAGGCAAACGGAATCGAGATCGAATACGAGACCTTTGGCGCGAAGAGGGATCCGGCGCTACTCCTCATCATGGGTCTTGGCGCGCAACTCACGCTCTGGCCGGATTCGCTTTGCCAAAGTTTAGCGTCCCGGGGCTTCTTCGTCGTGCGCTACGACAACCGCGATGTCGGCCTGTCGACGGACTTCGGCGCGGCGGGCATCCCCAATCTGATGGAAGCCTTCGGCAAGCTGATGAAGGGTGAGAAGCTCGACGCGCCCTACCTGCTGAGCGACATGGCGGCCGACGCGACCGGCCTGCTCGACGCACTTGATATCGATCGTGCCCACATGGTGGGCGCATCGATGGGCGGGATGATCGCCCAGATCTTGGCTGCGACCAGCGCGCAGCGCACGCAATCCATGGTTTCGATCATGTCGACGAGCGGCCGGCCAAGTCTGCCCATGGGCAAGCCCGAGGCAGTGGCGATGCTGTCGGCGCAGCCGCCCGGCACAGCGCGCGAGCAGTTGATTGCCCATGCGATGAAGCTACGTTCCGTGATCGGCAGCCCCGGGTTTCCGGCCGATCCTACGGAACTGCGTATCCTGGTCGAGCGCAATATCGATCGCCGCTGGTACCCCCAGGGAGCTGCCCGTCAATACCTCGCGGTGATGGCTTCGGGCCCGCGGGTCGATCTTCTGAGGACGGTCAGGGTACCGACCCTGGTGCTTCACGGCGAGGACGACCCGTTGCTGCCCGTCGAGTGCGGCCGCGATGTCGCGAGCCTCGTGCCGGGTGCAAAGATCGAGACTTGGCCGGGTTGGGGCCACGACCTGCCGGCACAGATGGTGCCGAGGCTGGTCGAGAGCATCTCCAGATTCTGCAAAGCCGTTTGAGAGCCGCCCATGAAGTTCGGCATCTTCTACGAGCATCAGCTCCCGAGACCCTGGGGACCGCATAGCGAGTACCAGCTCTTGCAGGATTCGCTCAGTCAGATCGAACTCGCCGACACGTTGGGCTACGACTATGCGTGGGAAGTCGAGCATCACTTCCTCGAGGAATACTCGCACTCCTCGGCCCCTGAAGTGTTCCTCGGCGCCGCGAGCCAGCGCACCAAGCGCATCCGGCTCGGCCACGGTGTGATCCAGCTCACGACCAACCAGCCGCACCGGGTCGCTGAGAAGGTGGCGACGCTGGACCTCCTGTCCGGTGGTCGCGTCGAGCTTGGCATGGGCGAGGCGGCGGGTCCGGCCGAGCTGCACCCGTTCAACATCCGTGTGCGTGACAAGCGCGAGCGCTGGGAGGAGGCTGTGAAGGCCATCGTCCCGATGTTTACCAGAGAGAGCTGGGAGTTCCACGGCCAGTACTACGACTTCCCGGCTCGCAACGTGATTCCCAAGCCGATGCAGAAGCCGCATCCGCCGCTCTGGGTCGCCTGCTCGAACATTCAGACCATCGGAAAGGCGGGCGAGTGGGGCATGGGCGCGCTGGGCTTCACCTTCGTGACGCCGGAGGCAGCACGCGCCTGGGTGCACAAATACTACAACAACCTGCTGAACAACCCGAAGAAGCTCGCCGACTATCCAAGCAATCCCAACGTCGCGATGGTGTCAGGCTTCATGTGTGCACCGACCGACGAGGAGGCGGAGGCCAAAGCCGCCGGATGGACCTTCTTCATCTTCGCGCTCTCCTACTACGGTCGCAAAGGAGTAGATGCGCCCGGCACCTCGGACCTCTGGAAGGAGTACCAGGTATGGCGTGGTGGACCGGAGGAGAAGAAGGCCCTGGAATCGGGCCTTATCGGCTCGCCCGAAACCATCCGCCGCAAGCTCCGGCAGTTCCAGGCGAGCCGTGTCGACCAGGTGATCCTGCTGAACCAGGCCGGCAAGACCAGCCATGAGGACATCTGCTCCTCGCTCGAGCTGTTTGCGAAGGAAGTGATGCCCGAGTTCCATGCGGCCGAGGCCGAGCATCTGCAGTGGAAGCGGAAGGTGATGAATCGCGAGATCGTGCTCGAGGATCTCGATGTCCAGAAGTACGACATCTACAGTCACCAGAACGAGCACATCGTCCGTCTGACACCCGAGCAACTCAAACAGAAGATGGCCGAGAAGGAAGCGGCGGTGAAGCGGGCGTGAAGATCGCGGTCGTCGGCGGCGGCATCGGCGGACTCTCCGCCGCGCTGGCGATGTTGAAGGCCGGCTTCGACGTCCATGTCTACGAACAGGCGCCGGGCTTCGGCGAAATCGGCGCCGGCATCCAGATCAGCCCCAACGCCTCGCGTCTGCTTCACCGGCTCGGCCTGAAGGCCGCGATGGAGCTTTGGGGCGTGCGTCCGGTGGCCGTGCACCAGAAGCGCTGGGACGACGGGCGAACTCTTCAGCGTGCGCTGCTCGGCTCGGAAGTGGAGGTGCGGTTCGGCGCCCCGTACTATCACTTTCATCGTGGCGATCTGGCCGGGCTGCTCGCCGATGCTCTACCGAAAGAACGCACCCATGCCGGCCATCGCCTGGTCGGCATCGAGGAAAAGAGTGACCGGATTGTCGCCCGCTTCGACGGCGGCAGTTCGGCTGAGGCGGACCTGCTGATCGGCGCCGATGGCATCCACTCCCGCGTGCGCCATCTCACCTTCGGCCCGGAAAAACCGCGATTCACGGGATGCGTCGCCTGGCGCGGCCTGGTACCGGCCGAGCGCATTGCCCATCTCGACATCGAGGTGGCCTCGCACAACTGGATGGGGCCGGGCGGCCATTGCGTGCACTATTGGGTCTCGGCCAAGCGGCTGATGAACGTGGTTTGCATCGTCGAGCGCGGGAACTGGACGAGCGAGTTCTGGACCGACAGGGGTGATGTCGCCGAGATCCTGGCGCGCTATGAGGGGTGGCATCCCACGGTGCGTTCTCTGATCGCGGCTTTTCCCGAGACCTTCATCTGGGCGTTGCATGATCGGTCGCCGTTGCCGGCGTGGACGAAGGGCAGGGTGGCCCTGCTGGGCGACGCCTGCCACCCCATGCTGCCGATGATGGCGCAGGGCGCGGCACAGGCGATCGAGGACGGCGCCGCGCTCGCCGCGCTGCTTTCGTCGACGAAAGACGATCTTCCGGCAGTGCTGGCCCGCTACGAAGCCCTGCGCAAGCCGCGGGCGACCCGGCTGCAGGAGGCGAGTGCGACGAATCGCGTCCGATTTCACCTGCCCGACGGACCTGAGCAGGAGAAGCGCGACCAGGGCATGAAAGTCTCGGGCGACCGTTCGTTCGACAACATCGCCTGGCTTTACGGCCACGATGCGGCTGACACAGCCCCGTAGCGTCGGATCACCGGATATGGCCTAATCTTCCGAAATTGCGATCCACTCGGTGGGCGCAGCTGTTGCCGTCAGGGAGGCGACGCTCGGTATGTACAGTTATGTCGCGCGACGGCTCGTGTTCGGGGCGCTCACGGTCATCGGCGTATCGATCATGGTGTTCGTGATCATGCGTATCCTGCCGGGCGATCCCCTCGTGGCAATCTTCGGTGCCGAGGGCATGACCAAGCTCACCGAGGCCCAACGCGCTCACTACATGGCCGAGCTCGGGCTCAGCGACCCGCTGTGGGTCCAGTACATGTCGTGGGTGAAGGACATCCTGCGCGGCGACTTCGGCCGCTCCTTCTTCCGCTCCGAAAGCGTCGCGGACATGATCCTGCGGCGCGGGCCGCTGACCGCCGAGATCGCCGCCATCTCCGTCGTGCTGTCGTGGCTGGTCGGCATTCCGGTGGCGATCGTCAGCGCGCTCAAGCCCAACAGCGTGGCCGACAGCGTCGCGCGCTTCACCAGTATCCTGTTCATCGCGGTGCCGGGATTCTGGGTCGGCATGCTGATCGTACTCGGCCTGCTCTTCTGGTTCGGCTACCGGGCGCCGATGGCCGGCGTGTCGTTCTTCGCCGATCCGTGGGCCAACCTCCAGATCGTCATCGGTCCGGCCGTCGTGCTCGGTCTTGGCCAGGCCGCCTACATCGCTCGCATGGGCCGTTCGAGTCTGCTCGAGGTGATCCGCGAGGACTATGTGCGGACGGCGCGGGCCAAGGGCCTGAACAACAAATGGGTCATTGCGCTCCACGCACTGCCCAATGCTCTGCTCCCGGTGATCACCCTGTCGGGCGTCCTGCTCGGTCTCGTGCTGGCCGGGTCCATTCCGGTGGAGCGAGCCTTCGGCACGCCCGGCCTCGGCTTTGCCATGTTCACCGCGGTGAGTGAACGCGACGTCTTCGTCATGCAGAACCTCGTTTTCCTCTACGCCGTGGTCTTCGTCGGCCTGAACATCCTGGTTGACGTCACCATCGCGCTTCTCGATCCGAGGATCCGGTACCAATGACCGCGACTGCGACCGCTCCCGCTCCCGAGGCGCCCTCGCGCACGCGCTCGGCCTTGCGCGGCCTGCGGACTTTCATCCGCCGATCGCCGTTCTCCGCCTTCTGGGGGATGGTTGCCGCTCTCATCATTGCCATGGCCGTGGCGGCCCCGGCGATCGCACCCTATCCGCCGCTCAAGTCCGATTTCCGCGCCATGCAGAAGCCGCCGAGCGAAAAGCATTGGTTCGGCACCGATCAGATCGGTCGCGACATATTGAGTCGCGTGATCTACGGCAGCCGGACCTCGCTCACGGTGGCGCTCGGCGCGGTGTTGTTCGGCACGACCGTCGGCGCGCTGTGGGGCTTGGCGTGCGGCTATTTCGGTGGCCGCTTCGACATGGTGAGCCAGAGATTGATAGAATTTCTGCAGTCGTTCCCCGATCTGATATTGGCAATGGCGATCGCCATGGCGCTGGGTGGCGGCCTGACCACGGTGATCGTTGCCATCGCCATCACGCGCATCCCATTCGGCGGACGGGTCATCCGCTCGGTCGTGCTGTCCTTGAAAGAAATGCAATACGTCGAGGCGGCGCGCGGCATCGGCGCCTCGCACAAGCGCCTGATGTTCCGCCATATTCTGCCGCAGTGCGTGGCACCCTACCTGATCCTCGCGACCACCCACCTGGGAGTCGCCATCGTGATCGAGGCATCGCTGGGCTTCCTGGGAGTGGGTATCCCGCCGCCGATGCCGACTTGGGGCAACATGCTGGCCGACGCGCTCAATTCGGGTTTGGTACCGCCCTGGTGGTTGGTGTTCTTTCCAGGCGCCGCGATAACGCTGACCGTTCTCGCCTTCAATCTGCTGGGCGACGGCATTCGGGATGTGCTCGACCCCCGCCTGCGCGGCTCCGTCTAGGTCACGGCAGCCAGAGGAAATCTCACGCCGTCATCGTGCAGATGGCAGGCGGCCAGATGGCCGGCAGTGACTTCGCGCAGGGTGGGCGCTTCGGTCCGACAGCGCGGCATGGCGTAGGGGCAGCGCGTGTGGAAGTGGCAGCCGGCCGGCGGCTTGATCGGGCTTGGCACGTCGCCAGTCAGAATCACGCGCTTGCGACCGCGCGCGCTCGACTTGGGAATCGGAACTGCTGAGAGCAGCGCCTCGCTGTAAGGATGCAGGGGCATCTCGAAAAGGCTGCGCTTGTCCGTCATTTCGACGATACGGCCGAGATACATGACGGCGACGCGATGGCTGATGTGCTCGACGACGGCGAGGTCGTGGGCGACGAAGAGATAAGAGAGCTTGAATTCGTCCTGAAGGTCCATCAGCAGGTTGATGATCTGGGCCTGGATCGAGACGTCGAGCGCCGACACCGGCTCGTCGCCGACGATCAGTTCCGGATTGAGGGCGAGGGCGCGGGCAATGCCGATGCGCTGCCGCTGGCCACCCGAGAATTCGTGCGGGTATGAGTTGATCGCCTCGGGTCGCAGACCGACGCGTTCGAACAATGCTGCGACGCGCTCCTTGCGCTCTTCCGGCGTGCCGATCTCGTGGACGATCAGTGGTTCGCCGACGATCTCGCCGGCGCTCATGCGGGGGTTCAGTGAGGCGTAGGGATCCTGGTAGATCATCTGCATGCGGCGCCGGTAGGGCAGCAGGCTCTGGGTGTCGAGCCGAGTGATGTCCTGGCCGGCGACCTTGATCGTCCCGGCGGTGGGTTCCATCAGTCTCAGCAGCGTGCGTCCAACCGTGGACTTGCCGCAGCCCGACTCGCCCACGAGGCCCAACGTCTCGCCGCGCCCGATCGAGAATGACACGCCGTCGACGGCGTAGACCTGCCCGGAGACGCGGCTGAAGAAGCCCTTGCGGATCGGAAAGTGCTTCTTCAGCCCTTCGACTTCGAGCAGCGCTGTCATGTTCCGGCTCCCGCGGCCGCGCCCGCCAACGCCTTGTCGGCGTGCCAGCAGGCGATCCAATGTCCCGATCTCTGCTCCTCGAGGGGCGGCCGCACGTCACGGCACTGGGCGGTTGCGAGGCCGCACCGCGGCGCGAAGCTGCAGCCCTGTGGCAGGTTGAATAACGACGGCACCATGCCCTTGATCTCGTTCAGTCTCGCCCGCCGCGCGCCGCTGCGGGCGGCGGTGTCGAGATGGGGGATCGAGGCCAGGAGACCGCGTGTATAGGGATGTCCTGGATTGTCGAAGAGCCGGGCGGCGTCGGTCTCCTCGACCTTGCGCCCGGCATACATGACGACCACGCGATCGGCATTTTCGGCGACCACGCCCATGTCATGGGTGATCAGGATGATGGCGGTGCCGAAGGTCTCCTGCAGTTCGCGCATCAGGTCGAGGATCTGCGCCTGGATGGTGACGTCGAGGGCCGTCGTCGGCTCGTCGGCGATCAGCACCTTAGGATTGCACGACAGGGCCATGGCGATCATGACCCGCTGGCGCATGCCGCCCGAAAGCTGATGCGGGTAGGCGTGCGCCCGTCGTTCCGGCTCCGGAATGTAGACGCGCTTCAGCATCTCGACAGCGCGATCCCAGGCGTCGCGCTTGTTCAGTCCCTGATGCAAAGCGACAGCCTCGGCGATCTGCTTGCCTACCGTGTAGAGAGGGTTGAGCGACGTCATCGGCTCCTGGAAGATCATCGAGATCTCGTTACCGCGAATGCGCTCCATTTCAGTGTCGTCGATCTCAAGCAGGTTCCTGCCCTGGAAGCGGATGGTGCCGCCGACGATGCGGCCCGGCGGATTTGCCACCAGCCGCAGGATCGACAGAGCGGTCACGCTCTTGCCGCAGCCGGACTCACCCACCACGCCCAGCGTCTCGCCCGACTTGAGCGCGTAGGATACGCCGTCAACCGCTCGTACGGTGCCGACTGCCGTGAAGAAATGCGTCTGCAAGTCCTCGATCTGGAGGATCGTCTCGGCGGCCATCGACTCCCTTCAACTTATGGTGTTAGGTTTGGCCCACGGGGAAGATGGGCAAACCATCAGAGCACAGAGTGCTCGGTCTGCAAAAGACCAAAAGGGAGGAAGAGATGCGAGACCACGAGTCGAAGCGTTCCCGTGTAAATCGCCGTCAGTTCATGAAAGGTGCGGCTGCGGTCGCCGGCGCCTACGGATTGCCATTCCATGCCTGGGCGCAGGGCGTGCCCAGCGAATTCGACGGGTCGAAGTTCCAACTCAGGGCGGCTGAGCCGAATGCGAAGGCGGGCGGTGTGCTGCGCTACGGCATTACCTCGCGGCCGCCGCACTTCGACTTTCACCAGTCCGGGACCATCAACAGCCTGGGCAGCCAGGGTTGCATGTTCGACAACCTCGTGCGGCGCGATCCGCGCGACAGCGGCAAGACGATCATTCCCGACCTGGCGCACAGTTGGGAGATATCGAAGGACAACAAGACCTATACCTTCATGTTGCGCAAGGACGTGCAGTTTCATGACGGTGCGGAACTCACGTCGGAAGACGTGAAGGCGACCTTCGATCGCATCGCCAAGCCACCCCAGGGCATTTCGATCCCGCGCAGCACGTTGTTCGCCGCTGTCAGCGAGATCGCGGCACCCGACAAGTACACGGTTCAGTTCAAGCTGGCCGAGGCACGGCCGGCCAACTTCATCATGTCGGCGATCGCCTCGGGCTGGAACGGCATCGTCCGCAAGAAGACACTCGAGGACAACGGCTACAATCTGCGCCGCGTCGTCGACATCCCCGGCACCGGTCCGTTCAAGAGTCAGCGGCGCGTCGAGGCCGAGATCTGGGTGATGGAGAAGAACAAGAACTACTGGAACAAGGGCTTGCCCTATCTCGACGGCATCGAGTTCTACCATGCGCTGCCGTTCTCGCCCGAGCTCGGCTCCAGCCTGCTTTCGGGCCGCGTCGACTACGCCCGGCTGCTCGATCCCGGTTCGATGCGGCGGGTCAAGGCCACGCAGGGCATGTCCGGAATGGACTTCTACCAAAGCGTCATCCAGGCGACCTGGATGAACAACAAGAAGAAGCCGATGGACGATCCGCGGGTGCGCCGCGCCTTCCACCTCGTGCTCGACAAGCCGGTGCTGGTCGACGTGGTGAAGGACATCGCGCCGATGATGGTGGGCGGCTTCATCTATCCGTTCTCGGAGTTCGCCACGCCGCTGCCCGAGCTTACCAAACGGCTCGGCTACCAGGCCGACCCGACGGCGGCAGTCAAGGAAGCCAAGGCGCTGATGAAGGCGGCAGGCTACGAGAAGGGCATCACGGGCCTCGACTATCTCGTTCGCGAGGTCGCGAGCTTCAAGCTGTGGTCGCAGGCGATCCAGGCGATGCTGCAGCAGACACTCAACGTCCAGTGCAACATCCGCACCGCCGTCGAATCGGTGTGGTTCGACGACGTCCGTACCGGGAAGTTCGACCTCGCCATCGGTGCCATCGTCTCGACGCTGCTCGATCCGTCGGACTACTTCAACGCCTGGTACAGTCCGAAGGGGCCGCAGAACTATTCATCCTGGGACAACGCCAAGTTCAACGAGCTGCTGCCGCAGATCGATCGCGAGGTCGACGCGAAGAAGCGCCTCGATCTGATCCGCCAGGCCGAGGCGATCATGGAACAGGATCCGCCGCTGCTGCCGATCTCGTGGGAGAAGATCAACGACGGCTGGTACAACTACGTGAAAGGCCACAATCCGAAGGACTACTTCGGTATCTACGACGTGGTCCGCTTCGACACGTTCTGGCTCGATAAATAGCCGGAGCCCAGAGGCAAGGAGCGAAGGGCCGGTGCGCGAGCGCCGGCCCTTTCGTCTTCAGCCCTTGCTTGGGTCGATCAGGAATTTCTCGCCCGTCGCGCGCTTGGCGTAGGCGACGATGTTTTTCAGCTCCAGCGCTTCCTGTAGCGAGATCACCTTCGTGTAGTGGCTGGCGAAGGTCGTTTTGAGGTTGTTGACCACGCGCTCGCGCAGGCGGATCTGGTCGGGCCGGCCGATCTTCTGCAGAAACGGCGTCAGCAGCCAGCCACCCACGCCCCAGGCCATGCCGTAATTGCGGGTGAGCTCGACGGCGCCGGTGTTCAGACTGCCGTAGATGTAGACCTGCTTGTGGGTGGTCGAGCCATAACGGCTGTATTCCTTGGCCGTCTTATTCAGCGCGATCTCCATCGAGGTCAGGATCTGGCTGGCGAGCCTGCCACCGCCGATCGCGTCGAAGGCGATGGTGGCGCCGGTCTCGACCAGTGCCTGGGTGAGATCGTCGGTGAAGCCGGTCGTACTCGAATCGACGACGTGTTTGGCGCCGATGCCCTTCAGGAGGTTCGCCTGCTCGGCGCTGCGCACGATGTTCACCAGGCCTATGCCGTCCTCGTTGCAGATCTTGTTCAGCATCTGGCCGAGGTTGGAGGCGGCGGCCGTGTGGACCAGCGCCTTGTGGCCTTCGCGCTTCATCGTCTCGGTCATGCCGAGCGCGGTCAGCGGGTTCACGAACCACGAGGCCCCTTCGGCCGCCGTCGTGCCGGCCGGTAGTGGCTGGCAGTCGGTGGCCTTCAGCAGGCGGTACTGGGCGTACATCGCGCCGCCGATCATCGACACGGTCTTGCCCTTGAGCGCCTGTGCGGCGTCCGAGGAGCCCGCCTGCACGACCGTGCCCGCGCCTTCGTTGCCGACCGGCATCGACTGGTCGAGCCGCGCGGCGAGGAACGGCAGAGCGCCCGGGGCGACCTTGCCCATGACCTTGATGTCCGCGCCACTGCCCGACGCCGTCATGGTGGAGGGATCGGCCGGTCCCAGCAGCAGACCGAGGTCCGACGGGTTGATCGGCGTCGCCTCGACCTTGACCAGCACCTGGTCGGGGCCGGGCTCCGGCAGTTCCACCCTGGCGAGCGACAATTCGAGCTCGCCGCTCTTCTTCAGCAGCGAACGGAGCTGTAGGCCGGTGATCTTGTCGGTCATTTCTCTCTCCCGTCGGTCGTCTTGCGCATCAGGTAGGTATCCATGATCCAGCCGTTATTGGCACGTGCCTCATGGCGGCGGCGATGTATTTCGTCGGTCACGTCGGCCGTCCTGCCGGCGATCAGGATTTCGTCGGGCGTGCCGAGATAGGCGCCCCAGTAGATATCGACGTCGTCGTCCGCGAATTTCCGGTAGGTGTCCTCGCCGTCGAGTAGTACGGCGGCGCTCGTCACACCGTCGGGGAAACCCCCGGCGATCCGGCGGCCGGTGGTCAGCAGCACAGGCTCGCCGATGCGGTTGAGCGGGATGCGGTGCCGCGCCGCCAGTGCCTGCACGGCGGTGATGCCCGGAATGACTTCCCAGCCGATCGTGTGGCGCCCGGCCGCGGCGATCGCCTCGATATTGCGGATGGTGCTGTCGTAAAGCATCGGGTCGCCCCACACCAGGATGCCCGCGGTCTCGCCATCCTTCATCTCGTCCGCGATCAGGCGCTCGAACACCGACTGCTTGGCGGCGTTCAGTTCGTCGACACAGCCGAGATAGTCGGCCGGCTTGGCGTCGCGCGGCGGACTCGGCGCCTCGACGAAGCGGTGCGCGCGGCCTGGTGCGATGTGACGCCGGCAGATCTCCTCTCGCACCGCCCGCAGCTTGCCCTTGGCCGCGCCCTTGTCCATCAGGAAGAACACGTCGACCCGATTGAGCGCCTTCACCGCCTGCACGGTGACGTAGTCGGGATCGCCCGCGCCGATGCCGATGATGAGGATCGTCTTCATGGCATCCGTTCTCGCACATTGCCGACGACCGGTGCTACGGCCGCGCTAGACCCCGGTCCACGCCCGCCGCGTGGTCGAGTAGGCCAGCACCGCCGCGAAGGCCACGATTCCCGTGGCCACGCAGGCATAGAGACCCGTCACGCCCCAGCCGAAATGGTCGAGCGCCAGCAGGCTGCCGCCGCCCGCGATGGTGATGCGGGTCAGGTTGGCGCCGACCGGCCAGTACATCTCGCCGGTGCCCTGAGAGGCGAAGTAGAGCGCCATCGCGACGCCGAAGAAGCCGTAGGCGGGCCCGACGATGCCGAGATAGTGCCGGCCCGACGCGAGCGCCCCGGGATCGGCGGTGAACAGGCCGAGCCACAGGTCGGGCCAGATCGCCACGACGATGCCGATCGCGGCGGCGATGCCGCCGGCCATGATCGCCCCGGTCCAGGCGAGCCGCTGGGCGCGGGCATACTGCCTGGCGCCGATGTTGGTGCCGACCAGCGCGGTGAGGGCGGCGCCGATGCCGAAGCTGATCGGGATCAGCATGTACTCCAGCCGCGAGCCGATGCCGTATCCCGCGATCGCCGCGTCGCCTTCGCGCCCGATCAGGCCGGTCACGACCAGCACCGTGCCGTTGGTCAGGATCACCACCAGGCAGGCGACCAGCCCGACCTTCAGGATGTCGCGGAAGGCGGCCCAGCGGAAGCCGTTCGCCGGCCAGTGCAGGTTGATCGCCGAGCGGTTGCCGGTGAGGCGCCACAGCATCCAGATCGCGGCGATCGCGAAGGCGATCACCGCCGCGATCGCGGGTCCGCGGATGCCGAGCGCCGGCAGACCGAACCAGCCCAGCGTCAGCGCACCGGTGAGCGGGATCTGGATCGCGCCGGTGACCACGAGGGCGAGACCCGGCGTCTTCATGTCGCCGGTGCCGCGCAGCACGGAGGCCATCGAGTTGGCCACCCAGTGCACGCCGCAGCCAAGGAACAGGATGGTGGCGAACGAGACCGCACCGTCGAGCGCGCCGCCGCTGCCGCCCAGGGCGCCGAAGATCGTCCGCCCGAAGCCCACGAACACGATCGCGAACAGCACCGCCATGCCGATCGCGATGGCCAGCGCGTGGGCCGCCGCCGCCTCGGCTGCCGCCCTGTTGCCCGAGCCCAGCGCGCGCGCCACCGAGGAGGAGATGCCGCCACCCATGGCGCCGGCCGACATCATGCCGAGCGTCATCTGGGCGGGGAAAACCAGCGCAAGGGCGGCCAGCGCGGTGGTGCTGCCGAGCTGGCCGATGAAGAAGCCGTCGGCGATGCTGACCAGGCTCTGCATGGCCACGTTCAGCACGTTGGGGGTGGCGAGGGCGAGGATGGTGGGCACGATCGGCCCGGCCAGCATCATCTGCCGGCGTTCGGCGGGAGTCATCGCCCGCTACCTAGCACGCGCCCCGCGGCGGGCGCGCGAGCTTATCTCATGGGACGGGGAGAAAACTCAGCCGCGTGCGCGCTGCGAAACCACCGCCTCGGCGAGCTGGTCGAGGGTCACGATGTCGGCCGCGACGTTCATCGGGATGGTGACGTCGAAGCGGTCCTCGAGCTCCATGATCACGTCCATGATCGTGAGCGAATCGACGGTGAGACCCCTGGAGATCACCGTCTGCGGCGAGAGACCCTGCGAGCCCGCGTGGTAGGGTTCGAGGAGGGCGAAGATCTCGCGCATGACGTCGACCTGCAGCGAGGGGGCGGCGAGATCGTAGGTGGCCTGCATGGCTCTCTCCGTCGAAGGACAGGCCATGACACCGCAATCGCCGCCGTCTGTGAAATGACGTTTGGTTACCCAACGTTGCCGAACGTTACGGAATGTTTCGGCTCACGCCTTGGGCAGGATGTTGAGACGCCGACGCACCTCGTCGAGCGGCAGCGCCACGTAGGCCCAGTAGTCCCACTTGTCGGTGAGGTCCTGGTTAACGCGGGCGCCGCGCTCGAGGGCCGCGAACATGCGCTCGGCCATACCGGGCTTGCCCAGGACGCCCACCGTCGTGAAATCCTCCTTGGACGGCCGCACGTTCACGCCGGCGCTGAAGATCAGCAGCGCGAACAGGAGGAGGAAGATCGGCGTCTTCTCCTTGAAGCCCGCTGTGAAGGCCGCAACCTGCACCTCGCCCTCCGGGTCGGTGCCGTAGTCGCCCAGCACATGGCAGAGATCGTGGTGCAGCCCCGCCTCGGGAAAGCCCTTGCGCTCGCCCGGCAGGCTGAAGCCGTGCTCGGCATAGAACTGGACCAGCGACCGGCCGAGCGATCCCTCGGGCAGGTCGTTCCAGGCGCGGTAGCGCGCCGCCAGCGCCGGATCCTCCATCACGCCGCGCATCGTCAGCACCGCCCTGGCGAGCCCGAGCGGGCCGGTCTGCCCGAGCTGGTCCTTCATGATGTCGGCGATCTGGCTGCGCCGCAGGAAGTCGAGCTTGAACAGCGTCATGTGCCGCTCCGCGAGCAGGCGGATGTCGGCAAGCGCAGGCGCCGACACGCCGATCGCCCCGGCGAAGTCCTCGGCGGCGGCCACCATCTCGCGCGACGGCACGCCGTCGGCCAGGGTCATGACCATCAAGCCGTCGACGAACTGCTCGCGGAGCGGGCCCTGCGGGAAACCCGCCGCGAACTCGGTCGGTGCGATCGGCGCGAGAGAGTCGATGTCGGCGTCGATCTTCAGCACCACGCGCCGCGCCGCATCGAGCAGGCTGCGTCGCACCGGGCTCATCGCCCCGCCGGTCGACGCCACGGTCTTCATCGCGCGCAGCCCCAGCAGGGCCGCGGCGGGATCAGGCTGCAAGAGGCGCATCGTGTCGTCCCAGCCAGCGGTCGAAATCGCCGAGCGCCCGCGCCGCCAGCGCGCGCTTGCGGTCCTTGCCGCGCAGCCCGCCCTCGATCGGCGGGAACAGGCCGAAGTTGACGTTCATCGGCTGGAAGGTCGCCGCGTCGGCGCCGCCGGTGATGTGGCCCAGCAGCGCGCCCATCGCCGTGGTCGGCGGCGGCGCGGAAGGCGCGCGCCCCAGCCGTTCGGCCGCCGCGAAGCGTCCCGTCATCAGCCCGACCGCGGCGCTCTCGACATAGCCCTCGCAGCCGGTGATCTGGCCGGCGAAGCGCAGCCTGGGCATCGCCTTCAGGCGCAGGGTGCCGTCGAGCAGGCGCGGGCTGTTGAGGAACGTGTTGCGGTGCAGCCCGCCCAGCCGCGCGAACTCGGCGTTCGCGAGGCCCGGGATGGTGCGGAAGATGCGCGTCTGCTCGCCGTGCTTCAGCTTGGTCTGGAAGCCCACCATGTTCCACAGCGTGCCCAGGGCATTGTCCTGGCGGAGCTGCACCACCGCCCACGGCCGGTGCCCGGTGCGCGGGTCGCGCAGGCCCACGGGCTTCATCGGCCCGAAGCGCAGGCTCTGCGGCCCGGTGGAGGCGATGACCTCGATCGGCTGGCAGCCCTGGAAATAGGGCGTACTCGCCTCCCATTCCTTGAACTCGCTCTTGTCGCCCGCCAGCAGCGCGGCGACGAACGCCTCGTACTGCGGCTTGTCCATCGGGCAGTTGTAGTAGTCGGCGCCGTCGCCGGCGGGACCGCCCTTGTCGTAGCGCGACTGCTTCCAGGCGATCGACCGGTCGATGCTCTCGTGATGCACGATGGGCGCGATGGCGTCGAAGAAGGCGAGCGACTCTTCGCCGGTGAGCTTCGCGATCGCCTCGGCGAGCGCCGGCGAGGTGAGGGGACCGGTCGCCACGATGACGCTGTCCCAGTCCTGCGGCGGCAGGCCCGCGACCTCGCCGCGTTCCAGCGTCACCAGCGGGTGGGCGAGCAGCGCCGCCTGCACCGCCGCCGAGAAGCCGTGCCGGTCGACCGCCAGCGCGCCGCCGGCCGGCAGCTTGTGGGCGTCGGCGGCGCGCATGATCAGCGAGCCCGCGCGCCGCATCTCCTCGTGGATCACGCCGACCGCGTTGTTCTCGGCGTCGTCGGAGCGGAAGGAATTGGAGCAGACCAGCTCGGCGAGCTGGTCCGTGACGTGCGCCTCCGTCCCGCGCACCGGCCGCATCTCGTGCAGCACCACGGGCACGCCCGCCGAGGCGAGCTGCCACGCCGCCTCGCTGCCCGCGAGGCCGCCGCCGACGATGTGAACCGGCTTGGCGCTTGACGTCATGCTCTCCGACCTGAAACCGTGCGCCTCCTTACATGGGAGAAGGCCTTATGGCGATCAAGTTCCACAATCCCCCGTCGGTCCCGGTGGCCGGCAAGTACAGCCTCGGCGCCGAGATTCCGCCGGGCGCGCGCGTCCTCCACGTCTCGGGCCAGGTCGGCACCGACTCGAAGGGCAGGCTGCAGCCGACCTTCGAGAAGCAGGCCGAGCATGTCTGGAAGAACATCGCCCAGGTCCTGAAGTCGGCCGGCATGGGCTACAGGGACATCGTCAAGGTGACGGTGTTCCTCACCGACAGCCGCTACATCGGGCCCTACCGCACGGTGCGCGACCGGTTCGTCAAGGACATGCCCTATCCCGCCTCGACCCTGCTGGTGGTCGCGGGCCTCGCCGACCCGAACATGTTCGTCGAGGTCGAGGTGGTCGCGGCGAAGTAGCTTGCGGCACGCTTTCATGTCTGGAACCGTGCGCCTCCTTTTCAACGGGAGGTTCGCATGGCCAGGTTCCACAATCCGAAGTCCGTCGCGCTCACGGGCAAGTACAACCTGGGCGTCGAGGTGCCGCCCGACGCGCGGCTCCTCTTTCTCGCGGGCCAGGTCGGCTACGACGCCAAGGGCAGGCTCGCGCCGGGCATCGAGAAGCAGTGCGAGCTCACCTGGAAGAACATCGGCAACATCCTGAAGAGCGCCGGCATGGGCTACGGCGACATCGTGCGCGCGACCGGCTTCATCACCGACTCGCGCTTCATCGCACCCTACCGCGAGGCCCGCGCGAAGTTCCTGAAGGAACCGTTCCCGGCGGCGACGCTGATCGTCGTCTCGGGCCTGGCCGACCCCGGCATGTTCGTCGAGATCGAGGTCGTCGCCGCCAGATAGTCCGGCTCGGCGGAGATGAGAGCGAGTCGCGCTGCGAGTCGCTGTCAGACGACGTCAGCCCGCCGTAAGCTTCGCTCTCTATGGTTCCGGCAGCGCAGTTTTGCAGCGGGGACAACGGTGAGCGACAAATCGGAAAAAAAGGCCGTCGAGAAGCCAATCGTCAAGAAACCCTACGAGCCGCCGGTGCTCAAGGAGTGGGGCACCTTGCGCGACATCACTCAAGCCGTCGGCTCGTCCGGCAACGACGACGGCGGCAAAGGCAAGCAGCCGCGCCGGACACGCTGAGACGCCGGCCGCGCTGGGGCGCGCAGCTTCAGCTCGCCCGGCCGACCGATCGCGGTTCGACGGTCTCCGCCCGGAAGTTGTCCCAGCCGCCGCGGGCCGGCGTCTGGTACTGGGAATTGTTC
>CAYQAY010000018.1:0-73322 GCA_964415585.1 uncultured Reyranella sp. | reverse complement strand
GCGGCGGTCCTCGCCGAGGCGCGCCAGCTCGTGGCGGCGGGCGCGATCGAGCTCACGCTGCTCGGCCAGAACGTCAACGCCTATCACGGCGAGGCCCTGGACGGCTCGACCTGGGGCCTCGCTCGGCTCATCCGGGAGATCGCCGGCATCGCGGGCGTGGCGCGGCTGCGTTACACGACCTCGCACCCACGCGACATGGACGACGAGCTGGTCGCCGCGCACGGCGAGGTGCCGCAGCTCATGCCCTACCTGCACCTGCCGGTGCAGTCGGGCTCGGACCGCATCCTCGAGGCGATGAACCGCCGGCACGGCCGCGACCTCTTCCTCGGGCTCGTCGACCGCTTGCGCAACGCGCGCCCCGACCTCGCGTTGTCGTCGGACTTCATCGTCGGCTTTCCGGGTGAGAGCGATGCCGATTTCGACGACACGATGCGCCTGATCGAGCAGGTGGGCTTCGCCTCGGCTTTCTCCTTCAAGTACAGCCGCCGTCCTGGCACGCCGGGCGCCGCGCTGGCCGATCAGGTGCCCGAGAGCGTGAAGGCCGCGCGGCTTGCCGCGCTGCAGGCCTTGCTCGGCGGCCAGGCGCGCGCCTTCAACGTCTCCAAGGCCGGCACCACGACACCCGTCCTGTTCGCCGAGAAGGGCCGCAAGCCCGGCCAGATCGTTGGCAAGACGCCGTGGCTGCAGTCGGTCTATGCCGAGGGCGATCCGCGGCTGATCGGCCGCATCGTCGATGTCCGGCTGACCGAAGGCCACGCCAACAGCCTCGCCGGAGAAATCGTGACCGGCCGGTACGAGGTCGCCGCGTGAGCGATCCCGCAGTCGGCGTCCGCGCGGCCGACGTCCGTCGCATGACGTTCGACGACAACGCACTGCTCGCGGTGCTCTACGGCAACCACGACCGCAACCTCGTGCGCATCGAGCAGCTCGCCAACGTCCAGTTGAGCGCCCGCGGCAACCAGCTCGCCATCGCCGGCACGCCCGACGACGCGGCGGTCGCGCAGAAGGCGATCGCCGGCCTCTACGAGCGGCTGAAACGGGGGCTGTCCATCGAGGCGGCCGATGTCGATGCCGCGGTGCGCTTTGCCCGCAGCGGCGCGGAGGGC
Source organism: uncultured Reyranella sp. (assembly GCA_964415585.1). Classification (GTDB taxonomy): domain Bacteria; phylum Pseudomonadota; class Alphaproteobacteria; order Reyranellales; family Reyranellaceae; genus Reyranella. Next base: position 72,216 of record CAYQAY010000018.1, on the reverse strand, counting down.
GGCGACGGCGAGGGCATTCGTACGCGCCGTCGTACCGTGCAGGCACGCTCGCCCGGTCAGAAGACCTATCTCGCCGCGCTCCGCGAGCGCGACATGGTCTTCGCCTTGGGGCCGGCCGGCTCGGGCAAGACCTATCTCGCCGTCGCGATGGGCGTGTCGTTGCTGCTCGCCGGCAAGGTCGAGCGCATCGTGCTGTCGCGGCCGGCCGTCGAGGCGGGCGAACGGCTGGGCTTCCTGCCAGGCGACATGAAGGAGAAGATCGATCCCTACCTCAGGCCACTGTACGACGCGCTGCACGACATGATCCCGGCGGAGCAGATCGCCAACCGCATGGAGAACGGCGAGATCGAGATCGCGCCGCTCGCTTTCATGCGCGGCCGCACGCTGGCCCACTGCTTCGTCATCCTCGACGAAGCGCAGAACACGACGCCCATGCAGATGCGCATGTTTCTGACGCGTCTCGGCGAGGGCTCGCGCATGGTGATCACCGGCGATCCCAGCCAGACCGACCTGCCGAACAACCAGAAGTCGGGCCTCAACGACGCCGTCGAGACGCTGGGCAACGTCGACGGGGTACGCTTCGTGCGCCTCACCGCCAAGGACGTGGTGCGCCACGACCTCGTGACCCGCATCGTCGAGGCCTATGATGCGCGCGACCGGAAAGCCAAGGCTTAGCGTCCAGGTCGTCATCCTCGACGCCGGCTGGGAGCGGGCGCTGCCCGGCGTCGAGCGCCTGGTGCGCAGGGCAGCACGCGCCGCCGCAACCCGCGGCAAGTCGCTCAACGTGGCGCTGTCGGACGACAAGGGCGTACGCGCGCTGAACAAGCGCGATCGCAAGAAGGACAAGCCGACCAACGTCCTGTCGTATCCCTCGGGCGAGCGCGCCTTCCTGGGCGACGTCGTGCTGGCCCGGCAGACCGTGTGGCGCGAGGCGAGGGCGCAGAAGAAGACGCCGGCAGACCACGTGGCGCATCTCGTGGTGCACGGCGTGCTGCATCTCCTGGGCCACGATCACGAGACCGGCGACGAGGACGCCGAACGCATGGAAGCACGGGAGCGCCGCATCCTGGCGAAGCTCGGGATCGCCGATCCCTACATCGCGCGTTAGAGCATCTCGAGCGGTTGCCTGCTCCTCGGCGGCGGGAAAGCGCGGTCGAGTTCGGCGATGATCTCGGGGGTGAGCTTCACCTGCAGCGCGCCGAGGTTCTCCTTCACGCGCTCGCGGCTCGACGATTTCGGGATCGTCACGACGCCCGGCTGGGCGAGCAGCCAGGCCAGCGCGAGCTGAGCGGGCGTACACCCGACTTCGTCGGCCAGCTTCTTGAGCGGCGCCTTGCGCAGCAAGCCGCCCTGGTCGAGCGGCGAGTAGGCCATCAACGGTATGGAGCGTTTGCGCATCCAGGGCAGGAGGTCGAACTCCGGCCCGCGGCGCGACAGGCAGTACAGCACCTGGTTGCTGCCGTTCAGCCCCTTGTCGAAGCGGGCGGCGTCTTCCATGTCGCCCTTGTCGAAGTTGCTGACACCGAAGTCGGCGATCTTTCCGGCGTCACGCAGCTTCAGGAACGCCTCGAACGTCTCCTCGATGCGTGCGCCGCCACGCCAGTGCAGCAGGTAGAGATCGATGCGCTCGATGCGCATGCGCTTCAGGCTGCGCTCGCAGGCCGCGATCGTGCCGGCGCGCGAGGCGTTGTGCGGATAGACCTTGCTGACGATGTAGGGGCGCTTTCCGTGGCCGCCGATCGCGTCGCCTACGATCTCCTCGGCGCCACCCTCGCCGTACATTTCGGCCGTGTCGATCATCGGGTAGCCGAGTCCGAGGCCGTACTTCAGCGCGTCGAGTTCCTCGGCGCGGCGGCGAGCGCTTTCGCCCATCCGCCAGGTGCCGAGCCCGAGCACCGGCATTTCCGTTCCGGAGGGAAGCTTGCAGGAACGCATCAGGAACTTCCGACATTGCAACGCAGGGCCGATAGCCTATCTTAACGGCCATGCCGGATTCCACAGCGCACAGTACGCGGCCGGGCGTCAGCCCGGGTCCGTTGGCTGAGCCATCCACGACGACGGTTGCTTCGGCCGTGGCCGAGGTTCCGTCGAGCGGCGGCCTTCTGCGAGCCATCCTGCGGCGACTTAGAAGGCGGGAGAAGAACGAGGCCGTTCGCGAGGCCATCGAGGAACTGATCGAGGAGACGCCCGAGAGCGACACGCCGATCAGCGAGGACCAGCGCGTCCTGCTCGCCAACATTCTGAAGCTGCGCGACAAGACCGTGGCCGATGTCATGGTGCCGCGCGTCGACATCGTGGGCATCGCCGCCGATACGCCGCTCGACGAGGTCGTGCGGCTGATCCAGGCCGAGGCGCATTCGCGCTACCCGATCTATCGCGAGTCGCTCGACGACGTGATCGGCATGATCCACATCAAGGACGTGCTGGCCTACTGGGGCACCGCCAAGAAGTTCAACCTGCGAGACATTCTGCGCCGCGTCGTGTTCGTTGCTCCGACGCTGCCCGTGCTCGACATGCTGCTCGACATGCGTCGCTCGCGTACCCACATGGCACTGGTCGTCGACGAGTTCGGCGGTACCGACGGGCTGCTCACCATCGAAGACCTGGTCGAGGAGATCGTGGGCGAGATCGAGGACGAGCACGATGTCGCGCAGACTCCCACCGTAGCGCGCCGTGTCGACGGCACGATCGACGTCAACGGCCGCACGCCGATCGAGCTCCTCGAGCAGGAGATCGGCCGCGTGCTGTCGGACGACGAGCGCCGGGAAATCGACACGGTCGGCGGCCTGATCTTCTCGCTGCTCGGCCGTATCCCCGAGCGCGGCGAGGTCATCCGCCATCCTTCCGGCGTCGAGTTCGAGATCCTCGATGTCGATCCCAGGCGCATCCGGCGCCTGCGCGTCCGGCCGCCGACGGGGTCGTCGGTGCCGGCTGCCTGATCCCAGCCCGACCGTGCTGAATCTCAAGGGCTGGCGCGCCGCCGGCGCTGCCTCGGTGTCGGGCGCGCTCGCCGCCCTCGCAATGCCGCCGCTCTACTGGTTGCCGCTCGGCGTGCTGGGGATCGTCGTGTTCGTCTGGCTGTGGGACGGCGCGCCGACCGCCAAGAGCGCGCTGCTGCGCGGCTGGGCCTGGGGCTTCGGCCATTTCGCTGTCGGCTCCTACTGGATCCTCGAGGCCTTCTATGTTCCGCCGGCCGAGTATGGACTGCTCGGGCCTCCGATCGTGATCGGGCTGGCGGGTGTCCTGGGCTTCTTTCCGGGCCTCGGGGGGGGCGCAGCCAAGTGGGCGGCGCTGCGCTGGCGCCGGCTCGGCGGTCGCTACAGCCGCCTGCTGCTGCTGGCCATCGCCTGGACACTGGCGGAATGGCTGCGCGGCCACGTCTTTACGGGCTATCCGTGGAATCCGCTGGCTCATGTCTGGGCCTTCGCGATGCCGCTGATGCAGAGCGTGGCGCTGTTCGGTGTCTTCGGCCTCGGCCTCGTCACCTTCCTCGTGCTGGCCGCACCGGTCGCCGGCTGGCGCGCCTCGATCGCCGCGCTGGTCGTGGTCGGCGCGGCGGGCTTCGCCGGACAGTCGATCATGCCGCCGCTCGATGCGGGCGACGGGCCGATGCTGCGTGTCGTGCAGCCCAACACGCCGCAGGATCAGAAGTGGCGACCCGAGAACCGCGCCCAGCTCGTGAACAAGCTGGTATCGATGAGCCGGCGCCCGGGGTTCGATGGCGTCTCGGCGGTGATCTGGCCCGAGACGGCGCCGCCCTTCATCATCGAGCCGGGCACACCGTCGCTGCCGATCCTCGGATCCGCCGCACCGCCCGGTGGCTATCTTGTGACCGGTGCGGCGCGCGGCACCGGCCGCCGAGAAGACGGTGTATGGAACTCTCTGCTGGTGATCGATCCCGCGGGCGAAATCGTCGCGCACTACGACAAGGTCCACCTCGTGCCGCTTGGCGAGTACATCCCCTTCCACAAACAGCTCGCGCCGGTCTCGGGCGCCATCGGTCGCGGCTCGTTCGAAGTCGGGAAGGGGCGCACGACGCTCGAGCTGCCGCGCCTGCCTTCGTTCTCGCCGGTCATCTGCTACGAGGTGATCTTCCCTGCCGCCGTCACCGGGCCGGGGCCGCGTCCGCGCTGGCTGCTGAACGTCACCAACGATGCCTGGTTCGGCCTGTCGAGCGGCCCCTACCAGCACCTCGTCAGCGCTCGGGTAAGGGCGGTCGAGGAGGGCCTCCCCATGATCCGTGCGGCCAACACGGGCGTATCCGCCGTGATCGACGCGTACGGTCGGCTGCTTGCGGCCCTCGACATGCAGCAGGAGGGCATCATCGACCACCGGCTCCCAGCATCGCGCGCCATCACGCCGTACGGCCGATGGGGGGATTGGACGCTGCTCGCCCTTCTGGTAGTCGCGGCGGCGGCACTCGGCTTGGCCTGTCGTTTCTCCGCGACTGAAAATGCTTAGGAAAACAGGGCTTTAACGTACAAGGTTCAGCTTGCATTATGCGCGACAGTAGCTAGAGTGATATGCAGCACACGCGTTTAGATATGCGTATTTGCAGAGACAGGCACTTAGTGGGTGCGTGAGTTGGGGTCGGCACCATTTGGACCGATTTTGCGTTTATGTCGGCTATTGCACTTTGAAGGATAGGCACCCATGGCAAGATCGCATCCTGTAGACGTGCACGTCGGTGCGCGCATGCGCCAACGGCGTACTCTCCTCGGCATGAGCCAGGAGAAGCTCGGGACCGCGGTCGGCCTCACTTTCCAGCAGATCCAGAAGTACGAGCGCGGATCCAACCGCATCGGCTCCAGCCGTCTCTTCGAGTTCGCCAAGGTGCTCGACGTGCCCGTGTCGTATTTCTTCGACGAGATGCCGTCGAATGCACTCGCCGGCCGCCCGATGTCGGGCCGCGGCCGCAAGGGCTTCGGCGAGGCGGCGACGCCTTTCGAGCAGGAGAAAGATCCCTTGATCAAGCGCGAGACGCTCGAGCTGGTACGCGCCTACTACAAGATCCGCGAGAGCCGCGTGCGCAAGCGCATCTTCGAGATGGTCAAGGCCGTGGGCGCGGCCAGCCATGCCGAGGTGCTGGGCGGCCGCAAGGGCCGCTGACGGGGCGCGGCGGACCGCCGCCCGACCGACCCGGAAAGGCCACGGGCACGGGGTCGCGGGCCCCTTGATTTCCGACGTCTTTTGGAGTTTTTAGCGGGCCGCGGCGTCGCCTTCCTTTCCCTGGAAGACCGGAGCCGACGCGGACGGATTTGGACGACTTGCCACCGCGCAAACAAAGGCTAAGCCGGACGTTGGCGGCCCATCCGCCCTGCCCGGGAGTCCAGTGACAACCGTGGAGGGTGCTGTGGCGCTCAAGGACTACATCTTCACCAGCGAGTCGGTTTCCGAGGGCCATCCGGACAAGGTCAGCGACCAGATCTCGGACGCGATCCTCGACGCCTTCATCGCCAACGACATCAAGCTCGGCATCGCCGACGACAGCCATTCCAACACCCGCCTCGGCTGCGAGACGCTGGTCACCACGAACAAGATCGTGATCGCCGGCGAAGGCCGCGCGTCCGCCCCCTTCATGAAGAAGTTCGGCAAGCACTCCGTGGTGAACCGCGAGGCGCTGACCGAGATCGCACGCAACGTCGTGCGCGACATCGGCTACGATCAGGACGGCTTCTCCTTCCACGGCGCCGACGTCGAGGTGCTGCTGCATGGCCAGTCGCCCGATATTGCCATGGGCGTCGATGCCAAGAAGAAGGGCGGCAACCAGGGCGAGCAGGAAGGCGCGGGCGACCAGGGCCTGATGTTCGGCTTTGCCTGCCGCGACTCCGAAGAATACGAGAAGGGCTCGTTCATGCCGGCCCCGATCTATTTCTCGCACAAGATCCTCGAGGTGCTTAGCAAGGCCCGTCGCTCGGGTGAACTGTCCGACCTGCAGCCTGACGCCAAGAGCCAGGTGACGGTGCGCTACGTGAACGGCAAGGCCGTCGGCGCCACCAAGGTCGTGGTCTCCACGCAGCACCGCGAGACCAACGCCAAGGGCAAGAAGTACAACTCCGGCATGATCCGCGACATGATCGCGAGCCATGTCGAGAAGTCGCTGCCGAAGGGCTGGATGCCCAAGAAGGCCGCGGACTTCTTCGTCAACCCGACCGGCAACTTCGTGGTCGGCGGTCCCGACGGCGACTGCGGCCTGACGGGCCGCAAGATCATCGTCGACACCTACGGCGGCTACGCCCCGCACGGCGGCGGCGCCTTCTCGGGCAAGGACCCGACCAAGGTCGACCGGTCGGCCGCCTACGCCGCGCGCTACCTCGCCAAGAACGTCGTGGCCGCGGGTCTTGCCGACCGCTGCCTGATCCAGGTCGCCTACGCGATCGGCGTCGCCGACCCGATGTCGGTCTATGTGAACACCGAAGGCACGGGCAAGGTCGACGAGCGCAAGATCGAGAAGGTGCTGGCGGATCTCTTCCCGCTGCGCCCGACCAACATCCGCCGCTCGCTGCAGCTCAACAAGCCGATCTACCAACGCACCGCTGCCTACGGCCATTTCGGCCGTAAGCCCGAGAAGGACGGCGGCTTCTCTTGGGAGCGCACCGACCTCGTGCCGGAGCTGAAGCGCGCCTTCGGCGCAAAGTAGGCGCCGCTGCGCTGGCCATCGAAGGGCGCGCCCGCGTGAGCGGGCGCGCCCTTTGCTTTGTCATATGAGGAAATACGTCTAAATAATTGAATCTACGCGTATTTCTGGTAGTCTCCAGGAATGGCTCCCCTTGAGAACGGCGGCTTCCAGCAGCCCGTCTGGGACGATGCGGGCCGAACCCGCATCGATTCCCTCATGAGGGCCCTGCTCTACATCGCCCAGCAGGTGGGCCGCCCCGTCAGCGAGGCCGATGTGCGCCGCCTGGCCGCCGTGCCGGCCGCCGGCCTCGACGAGTCCGCGTTCCTCACGGCCGGAGCGCGCCTCGGGCTCGAAAGCCAGGCTGTAGATCTCGCGGGCGTGCGCCTCGACGAGCTGCCGCTGCCCTTCGCCCTCGTGGCACCCGGCGAGCCGGCGCATGTCGTGGTGTCCGGCCGCTCTGACCGCTGGACCGTCCTCGACGTGGTCGAAGGCCGCGTCTGGCATCTCACCGCCGAGGAGGTGATGACGCTGGGCGCGCGCGCCTTGCTGCTGCGCGAGCCGTTGCTGCGCGAGTCGGCCGAACCCTGGTATGCGCCGCTGTGGGCGCAGGTGCGGCCGGTGATGCTCAAGGTCGCCGCCACCTCGTTCCTGATCAACGTGCTGGGTCTGGTCACGCCGCTCTTCATGATGCTGGTGATCAACACCGTGATCGGCCGTCATCCGCCGCAGGGCATCTCGTCGGTCATGACCGTGCTCTGTGTCGGCATGCTCCTGACCTATGCCGCCGACTTCGGGCTCAGGGTGACGCGCGGCTGGCTGTCGGCCCGGACCGGCGCACGACTCGATGCGCTGATGAGCGCGGAAGTGCTGCACCATCTGATGGCGCTGCCGTGGCGCCACTTCGAGCGGACGCCGTCGGGCATCATCGCAGAGCGCCTGCGCCAGCTCGACGTGCTGCGCTCCTTCTTCACTGGCCAGATGCCGGTGCTGGCGATCGACCTCCTCTTCGTCGTGCTCTTCCTGATCGCGACCTTCGCGATCAGCACGACGCTCGGCATCGTCGCCGCACTCGCCATTCCGGTGCTGGTCGGCGTCTCGCTGGCGACCCATCGCGCGCAACGGCGGCTGGCCGACGAGAGCTTCCAGGCGCTGGCCGCCAAGAGCTCGACGCTCACCGAAACGGTCGCCAATGCCGCGACCATCAAGGCGTTGGGGCTGGAGGCCGAGGTCGAGAAGCGCTGGCAGGCCAGGGTCGAGCAGTCGGCGCGCACCAGCCTGCGCGCCAACAACCTCGCCAGCATCGCCGCCAGCGCCTCGGGCACGCTGCAGCTCGTCGCCTCGCTCGCCATCGTCGTGATCGGCGTGGCCGAGATCGCTGACCAGCACCTGACGATCGGCGCGCTGATCGCGGCCAACATGCTGGCGGCGCGGGCGTTGCAGCCGATGAGGCAGCTCGCCGGCGCCTGGCACCAGCTCCAGGCGGTGGGCGCCGCCTTCAAGCGCATCGACGAGCTGATGCGCGAGACCGCCGAGACTTCGCCCGGCGAGTTCGCGCCCATGCCGGCGCTGCAGGGCGACATCACCCTGGAGCGCGTGACCTATCGCGCCGAGGATCGCGGGCCGGCCATCCTGCGCGACGCCGACCTCGCCGTGGCCGCGGGCGAGATTCTGGGTATCGTGGGCCCTTCGGGCTCGGGCAAGACCACCATCGCCAACCTGGTCCAGGGCCTGGTCGTGCCGACCGACGGCCGCGTGCTGGTCGACGGCACGGACATCGCCCACATCTCGCCGGCGCAGCTGCGCGCGCAGATCGGCGCCGTGCCGCAGGACGTCCAGCTTTTCACCGGGTCGGTGCGTGAGAACATCGCCATGGGCGTGGCCGACAAGGATCCCGGCCGCGTCGTCGCCGTCGCCAAGTTCGTGGGCGCCCACGATTTCATCCAGCGCCTGCCGCAGGGCTACAACACGGTACTGGGCGAGCGCGGGCAGGGGCTCTCGACCGGGCAGCGGCAGCTCCTCTGCATCGCCCGCGCGCTGATCCGCAATCCACGCATCCTCATCCTCGACGAGGCCACCAGCGCGCTCGACCCCGCCACCGAGGAGCAGCTTCTACGCCAGCTCAAGAGCAGCACACGCGGGCGGACGGTGATCATGATCACCCATCGCCTGGCGCCGCTCGCCATCGCCGATCGTGTGGCGCTGGTGATGGACGGCAGGGTCGAGAGGGTGGGACCGCCGACCGAGGTGATGGCCTATGCGCGAATCCGCATGGCCGAGGCGAGCCGCGGGCAGACCGTGCCGGCTGCGCCGTCGTCGCGCGCCATGATCGGTTGACCGCTCAGGCGAAGTCGACGAACTCGGGATCTTCCAGCCGCGACAGTCGCTCCGCAGCGAGCCGCGCGCAGTCGATCAGCAGTGACTTGCGCCGTGCCGCCACCATGGGGCGCTTCGGCGGGTGGCGCAACATCTCGCCACCATAGGCGTCAGCCACGATCAGGCCGACCTCCCGAGGGATCAACGCCTGCGGGAAGTCGACCGGCACGGCGAAGTAGAGCTGGTCGCACCAGTCGAGATAGTCCGGCCACTTCTGGTCGACGCGCCAATCCTCGATCGACGACTTCACCTCGACGATGGTGAGCTCGCCGGTGGTGCCGATCGCCATGATATCCGCACGGCGTCCGTCGGGCAGCGGCAGCTCGAGGAGCACGGTGCGTCCCGACTGGCGCAACAGCCGGCAGGCGCCGCGGCAGACGGCAAGCGTGATGTCGGGGCGTGTCTGGCGCGCGGCAGGCAGCACCGGGTCCATGACTGCGCCTAGCGCCTGGCCGGCACCGGCACGAGGGCAGGCAGCGACTCCTCGCGCGGCAGCTCGTAGACCGGCTTGAAAGCCTGGGCGAGCGCTTCGGCTTTCTTGCGGTCGCGGTCGGGCACCTTGTCGCCCACCTTGTCGCGTACCGCACGCGCCTCGGGATGGCCGCCGCGCTCGGCGAGGTAAAGCCACTTGAAGGCCTCGACCGGATCGGTTGCGCCGGCCGTGCCGGTGAGCAGCATCACGCCCAGCGCCTGCTGCGCCTCGGGCAAGCCCTGCTGCGCGGCGCGGCCGTACCAGAACTGGGCCTGGCCGGGATCGCGTGCCACGCCCGAGCCGGCAAGGTAGGCGTTGGCGAGCTTGAACTGGCCCGACGGAACGCCCGAGTTGGCGGCCATCTCGTACCAGGAGATCGCCGTCTTCAGCATCCTCTCGTTGGCTGCCTTGTCGCGCGTGGCCGGCGCGCGCGCCAGCATGTCGCCCATCGCCAGCGCGCCCTCGGGCACGCCGTTCTGCTGCGCCACGACGAACCAGCGTTGCGCGGCGGTCTGGTCTCTTTTCACGCCCGCGCCTTCCGACAGTGCCATGCCATAGCGCAACGCCGCGAACATGTGCCCGCGCTCGGCTGCTTGGCGAAAGAGGTCGGCAGCACGCGCCGGGTCGGCATTCGCGGGCGGGGCGCTTTCCGACATGGCGCGGCCCAGCGCATAGATCGCATGGACGTTGCCGTCGGCCGCGGCCTTCTCCAGCCAGGCGCGTGCCTGGATGAGATCGCGCGGCACGCCTTGGCCGCGCCAGTACATCGTGCCGATGTTGAGCTGGGAGCGGCGATTGCCCTTCTCGGCGGCCTTCTCGAAGAGCTGCGCGGCGCGCGCCTCGTCGCGCGGGAGGCCGGCATCGCCGTCGGCGTAGAGCAACGCCAGGCGATGCTCGCCCTCGGCCGAGCCGGCATCGGCAGCGCGCTGGATCAGCCGCACGCCTTCGGCGCGCGCGCCGCGGTCGATCAGGATGGCGCCGAGCCAGGCATCAGCGTCGGCACTCGGCGCGTTCAGGGAGCGCAGAGCCCGCTCGGCAGTGGCGGTGTCGCCCTGGCGATAGGCGGTGACGGCGGGGCGCAGCGGCGACGGGACGTCCGAAGCATCGCTGGGCTGAGCATGGAGCGACGAGATGGGCGCGGCGGTACCCGCGACGGCGATCGCCGCCGCCAGCACCACACGCGCGGCGATCATTTGGTCTTGAACTGGTAGGCGAGCGCCGCAGCCTTGGCCTTCTCGACCTCGTTGGGCGGCAGCTCGCGCGTCGCCTGCTCGAGGGCCAGGTTGGCGTTCGGCACGTTCCAGCGCTCGGCGATCGCTACCCACTTGTAGGCCTCGGACAGGCTCTTCGGCACGCCCTTGCCCTCGGCATAAGCGCCGGCCAGCGGGATCATCGCCGGCAGATAGCCCCGCTCTGCGGCGTCGAGCAGCAGGGGAGTGGCCTTGTTGATGTCGAACAGCTTCGATTCGGCGTTGCCGTAGATGTAGAGGCCAAGCAGGAACTGGGCGCGCGGGTCGCGCGCTGCGGCCAGCGCCTGCAACTCCTTCTCCGCCGTGACGACGTCGCCGCCCTGCAGCGCCTTCACCGCCTCCTCCATGCCGGCGGCAGCGGGCTGGGCGGCAGCGGCGAACAGCAGGGTCATCCCGGCGATGGGCAGAATAGTGGAGCGGAGGAAACGCACGGAGAAACTCCCGAAAATTGGTGCGGGATCGTCTAGCATGGAATTGAGGCCGAAACACGAGGAGGGACATGCTGCAACATCTTGGGGAATCGGTGAACGCCGATCCGGTGCTGGTGCGGCGCGGCCGCCATTTCAGCGGCCGCTTTCTGGTCGAGGCGCGCCCCCGTTCGTGGCTGGTCCATGTCCTGCGGGGCCGCATCGAGAAGGTCGAGGAGGGGCCGTTCGTGATGCCGTCATGGCGCTTCGCCCTCCGCGCCGACGAGGCGAGCTGGCGGCGCTTTTGGCAGAAGCATCCTGCGCCCGGCGACCACGACCTGCTGGCGCTGGTGCGACGCGGCCTCATGTCGTTCGAGGGCGACCTGCAGCCGCTGATGGCGAACCTGCTCTACATAAAGGGCGTGCTCGAAACGCCGCGAGGTGCGCGATGAGCGCCGTGCTGGAGAAGATCGTCGGCCGCTATCTGGCGCTCGAGGTCGAGGGCCGCCGCTATCGGGTCTACTTCGAGGAGGCGGGTCCCGAGAAAGGAGGGGGCATTCCGCTCCTCTGCCTGCACACTGCCGGCTCCGACGGACGGCAGTATCGCGGCGTGCTGAACGATGCGGAGATCACGAAGCGTTTTCGTGTCATTGCCTTCGACATGCCGTGGCACGGCAAATCCTCGCCGCCCGAAGGCTTCGAGCGCGAGGAATACAGGCTGACGCGCGACTTCTATACGTCGTTCGTTTTGGCGGTCGCCGAGGCGCTGTCGCTCGATCGACCCGTCGTGATGGGCTGTTCGATCGGCGGTCGCGTGGTGCTCAACCTCGCTGCCACGCATGCCGAGCGCTTCCGCGCTTTGATCGGCCTGCAGGCCTCCGCGCATGTCGCGCCGTACTACGACACCGAGTGGCTGCATCATGCCGACGTGCATGGCGGCGAAGTGTGCGCCGGCATCGTGTCCGGTCTCGTCGGACCCGATGCACCCGACGTCCATCGCTGGGAGACGCTGTGGCACTACATGCAAGGCGGCCCCGGAGTCTTCAAAGGCGATCTGCACTTCTACAAGGTCGAGGGCGATCTGCGGTCGCGCATCGCGGCGATCGACACGAAGAAGTGTCCGCTCTTCCTGCTCACCGGCGAGTACGACTATTCGTGCACGCCGGCCGAGACGCAGGAGGTCGCGGCGCTCGCTTCGGGGATCAGGTGCGTGATCATGCCGGGGCTAGGCCATTTTCCGATGAGTGAGGATCCGGAGCGTTTCCTCGGCCATCTGCGGCCCGTCCTGGGCGAAGTTGAAGGCCTGTGAGCCCAGTCGTCGCAGTTAATTGCAGTGGATTCTGGCGCCGAAGACGCCGGTTCATCTTCTAACTATCTGAATCAAAAAGATATATTCTCGAAATCCGACCAATATTGTCATGCCCTGCACCCCCTTTTTCGCTTATCTGCTGCCTGGGGCATGCGGGAATTCTTAGGATTCGGGCTTAATCTGCAGAATCAGATATGCATTTTTGCAACTAACGGACGGGGTAACCATTTGCTAAGTTGCCTCCATAAGAGACGTTAGTCCGTTGATGTAATTCATATCTGAAAGGCTTTTTGGACGATCCAGGCAGCGCATCGCGCTCCATCCACGAAATCTGAACACCCGCCGGCGGCCTTCCCAAGCCGCTCATCGAAGCCCCCTTCCCACACACCCCAAGGCTTCGATAACCCCACACCCAGGCGGGTTCCTAAGGAAGGCCGGTCGTTCCCCAAGCGACCGGCCTTTCGTATTTCCGGGGCTTGCCTTTCGGCGATCTTCCACAGCCCCGACTTGCCTGGCGGGTTGACCCCTGCGGAGAATTGATGAAAAGCCGTGGGCAGAGCAATGGGCACCCAAACAATTGCAGGCAGCATGCAGGCTGAGATCACCCAAAAGCGTCTATCTCGGACAAAAAACACCCTGAGAATCAGCCTTCGGTCTCATCGAGATATGCATTATTGCAAGTTACGAAGGGTTCGCCCCATGTTAAAGTCGAGCCATTAAAGCAATTCTTATTCTATTGGTTTCACTATGAAAATTATCGGATTCCCGGTCGATGTCTCGCGGTCCCAGGACGGTCGCATCGTGCGCGGCCTCAGGACCCGTCAGTCCTTGATCCAGGCGACCCTCGACCTCATCCAGGCCGGCGACGTCGAGCCGACCTCCGCCGCCATCGCCACCATCGCCGGCGTCTCGAGCCGGGCGCTTTTCCAGCACTTCACCAGCCTCGCCGACCTCTATGCTGCCGCCTTCGAACTCGCCGTCAGCCGCGCGTTCGATCGCAACGGCCCGATCGACAGTGCCGCTCCGCTCGCCAATCGCATCGAACTGCTGGTCTCCGACCGCGCGCAGCTCTTCGAGGAGTGGCTGCCAGTGTGGCATTTCGCCGAGCGCGTGCGCAGCGTCGCGCCGGCCGTCGGCCTCGGCGTCTCCCATCTTCGCAAGCTGCTGCGCGAGCGCCTCGCGGTGTGGTTCGCCACCGAACTCGGCAACCTCGATCCCGAGGCGCGCGATCTCGTGCTCGACTCGCTCGACCTCGCCTTCGGTCTCGACAGCTGGATGAACATGCGCGAGCAGCTCCGCCTCTCACCGGTGCATGCCTCCCGCACCTGGCGCTTCACCGCCGAGGCGATCGTCCTGCAGGCTCTTACGGTACCCAACCAGCCCGTGGCGGTGGCCTGACGGCCACTGGGACGAAGCCCTCCCTCCCACACACCCCAAGGCTTCGTCCAAATCCTTCCCACACCCAGTCACGGGCTCAAGCAGAAGGCCGGTCGTTCCCCAAGCGACCGGCCTTTCTCTTTGCGCGCAAACGACGGCCGCAACCAAAAAGGGCGACGGATGATCCGTCGCCCCCGATGGTCCGAGACGGAAATCCCGGCCTAGTTGGCCTTGGCGCGATACTTGTCGTGGCAGGCGCCGCAGGTCTTTCCGACTTCGGCGAACGCTGCGGCGAGCTGCTCGGTATTGCCCGAACCCGCGGCGACGGCGAGCTTGTCGTAAGCGGCGTCGGAGGCCTTGCTGGCCGCCTGGAAGCCGGCCATGTCGGTCCAGATCGCGGGCAGGGCCTTGGTGTCGCCCTTGTCGGAGCCGGCCGGGAACATCTTCACGAACGCCGCTTCCAGCGTCTTGAGCTTGGCGGCTTCCGCGACGGCCGGGGCGGTCGGGCCCTTGGCGTCGACGATGGCCTTGACGGCGCGCATCGCCGCGCCGGCCTGCTTGCGGTTCTCCTTGCGCTGGGCGATCACGTCGCCCTGGGCCATGGCGATCGTCGCGCCGCCCACCATCGTGCCGGCCGCCAGCGCGCCGATCACAGCCACAATCAGAGTCTTCCTCATTGGCCATCCCCTAATGATTCGCATCGCCGGCCGACGATTCCGTCCTACCGACGGTGCATTTGTCGCAGAGGTCGCGCCGGAAGCGAACAGGCTATGTGCGGAATGACCGTTCACGACTGCGTGTGTTGGGCCTTGCCTGTGCCGGCCCTGGCCTGATTATGCTCGGCGTTCGCGAGGGGGAGATCATCCGGATGGCCGGCAAGAGCGACAAGATCCTGGTCTGGGACCTTCCCGTACGTCTGTTCCACTGGGCGCTGGTGGTCCTGCTCTGCGTCTCGTACTTCAGCGGCCGCGCCGGCGGCGACTGGATGACCCTGCACTTCTGGTCGGGCTACGGGATCCTGACGCTGCTGGTCTTCCGGATCGCCTGGGGCTTCGTCGGCTCCACGACGGCACGCTTCTCGAATTTCATCAGGGGGCCCAGGGCGGCGTTCGACCATGTCGGCCACCTTTTCAGCAAGGCCGGCCCGCACGATGCCGGCCACAATCCGCTGGGCGGCGTCATGGTCGTCGTCCTGATCTTCGCCGTGCTTGCGCAGGCCGTTGCAGGCCTGTTCGCCGCCGACACCGACACCGGCATGGTGAACGGACCGCTCGCCAACACGGTGCCGGACAAATGGGTCGACCGGCTGTCGGCCTTCCACGGATATTGGGTGACGGTGCTGATCTGGCTGGCGGCGTTGCACGTCTTCGCTGTGCTGCTCTACCTCGTGTGGAAGCGGCACAACCTGATCGGCGCGATGCTGACCGGCCGCAAGCCCCTCCACCAGGTCGTGGAGCCCGGCGCGCCGGCGCCCCGGCTCACCTTCGCCTCGGCTCGCCTTGCGGTCTCGCTGCTGATCGCCTCGGCGGCCATCGTCTACTTCATCGTGCGCGCAGGCGGCTGACCCGCCCGCGCGGCCTTGCTGGCCCCAAACCGCCCCTCTAGGGTGGCCGAAACCACAGTGAAACTCGGATTTTGCACCATGAAATTTACCGGTACCGACTCCTACGTTGCCAGCGACGACCTGCGCGTTGCCGTGAACGCGTCGATCGCGCTGCAGCGTCCGCTGCTCATCAAGGGTGAGCCGGGCACCGGCAAGACCGTCCTCGCGCACGAGGTCGCCAAGGCGCTTAACGCGCCGATCATCGAGTGGCACATCAAGTCGACCACCAAGGCGCAGCAGGGGCTCTACGAGTACGATGCGGTCTCGCGACTGCGCGACAGCCAGCTCGGCGATGAGCGCGTCAAGGACATCTCGAACTACATCAAGCGCGGCAAGATGTGGGAGGCCTTCACCTCGGAGACCCGCCCGGTCCTGCTGATCGACGAGATCGACAAGGCCGACATCGAGTTCCCCAACGACCTGCTGCTCGAGCTCGATCGCATGCAGTTCTACGTCTACGAGACGCAGCAGACGATCAAGGCCGAGCAGCGGCCGATCGTGATGATCACCTCGAACAACGAGAAGGAGCTGCCCGACGCCTTCCTGCGCCGCTGCTTCTTCCACTACATCCGTTTCCCCGACCGCGAGACGATGACGCAGATCGTCGACGTCCACTTCCCCGACCTGCAGCGCAACCTGCTGCGCGAGGCGCTGAACGTGTTCTACGACATCCGCGAGGTGCCGGGCCTCAAGAAGAAGCCCTCGACCTCGGAGCTGCTCGACTGGCTGAAGCTCCTCATGGTCGAGGACATGTCGCCGGAATCGCTGCGCTCCAAGGACAGCAAGCAGCTCATCCCGCCGCTGCACGGCGCGCTGCTCAAGAACGAGCAGGACGTGCACCTCTTCGAGCGCCTCGCCTTCATGGCGCGCCGGGAGCAGCGCCAGTAACGACTGCGGAGAGGAGAACGCGATGTTCGTGAACTTCTTCCTCGAGCTGCGCAGCGCCAAGCTGCCGGTCTCCATCAAGGAATACCTCTCCCTGATGGACGCGATGGACAAGGGCGTCGCCGACTACAGCGTCGACGACTTCTACTACCTGTCGCGCGCCGCGCTGGTGAAGGACGAGCGCAACCTCGACAAGTTCGATCGCGTGTTCGGCCACGTCTTCAAGGGCCTCGAGGCGCTGCCCGCCGAGGGGGCCACCGCCGAGATCCCCGAGGAGTGGCTGCGCAAGCTCGCCGAGAAGCTGCTCACCGAGGAGGAGAAGAAGCAGATCGAGGCGCTGGGCGGCTGGGAGAAGCTCATGGAGACGCTGAAGAAGCGTCTCGAGGAGCAGCAGAAGCGCCACCAGGGCGGCTCGAAGTGGATCGGCACCGCCGGCACCTCGCCGTTCGGCGCCTACGGCTTCAACCCCGAGGGCGTGCGCATCGGCCAGGACAAGAACCGCGAGGGCCGGGCGGTCAAGGTCTGGGACAAGCGCGAGTACAAGAACCTCGACGACACGGTCGAGATCGGCACGCGCAACATCAAGATCGCGCTGCGGCGCTTGCGCAAGTTCGCGCGCGAGGGCGCGGAGGTCGAGCTCGACATGCCCGACACCATCCGCTCGACGGCGCGCAACGCGGGCTACCTCGACATCAAGATGGTGCCGGAGCGGCGCAACAAGGTGAAGCTCCTGCTCCTGTTCGACATCGGCGGCTCGATGGACGCGCACATCCGCGTCTGCGAGGAGCTGTTTTCCGCGGCGCGCTCCGAGTTCAAGCACCTGGAGTTCTTCTACTTCCACAACTGCCTCTACGAGAAGCTGTGGAAGGACAACCGGCGCCGACACGTCGACACTTTCTCGACGGCGCAGCTCCTGCATACCTATCCGCCCGACTACAAGGTGATCTTCGTCGGCGACGCCTCTATGAGCCCCTACGAGATCGCCTATCCCGGCGGCTCGGTGGAGCACTGGAACGAGGAAGCCGGCCAGGTCTGGATCCAGCGCATGGCCGACACCTACCGCAGCATGGTGTGGCTGAATCCGGTGCCCGAGCGACACTGGAGCTACACGCCGTCGATCCAGCTCCTGCAGCAGCTCTCGAGCAACCGCATGTTCCCGCTCACCCTGGGCGGCCTCGACAGCGCGATGAAGGAACTCAACAAGTAAGGGATCGCGCGCGTGGCTCACCCCCTCCCTGCCTCCCCCGTCGGACGGGGGAGGTGCCCGAAGGGCGGAGGGGGAGGGCTCCGGTGGCGGTCCGGCATAGGGGAGACCGAGATGAAGACCGGACCGGCGATCGCCGAAATTCTCAAGAAAGAAGGCGTCGAGTTTCTGTTCGCCTATCCCGTCAACCATCTGATCGAGGCCTGTGCCGCCATCGACATCCGCCCCATCATCGTGCGCCAGGAGCGCATCGGCCTGCACATGGCCGATGCCGTGTCGCGCCTGACCAAGGGCCGCAAGATGGGCGTGTTCTGCATGCAGAGCGGCCCGGGCTCGGAGAACGCCTATGGCGGCGTGGCCCAGGCCTACGGCGAGTCCATCCCGCTGCTGGTCATCCCGCAGGGCTATCCGCGCCGCATCGCGCACGTGCCGCCGAACTTCAACTCGACCATCGCCATGGCGCACGTCGCCAAGCACTGCGAGCCGATCACCAACGGCCGCGAGGTCGCCAACATCATGCGCCGGGCCTTCAGCCTGCTGCGCAACGGCCGCGGCTCGCCCGTCATCGTCGAGCTGCCCAACGACGCCTACGCCGAGGACGCGCCCGATCCGCTGAACTACGAGCCGGTCGTCGTCACCAAATACGGCCCGGATCCGGCGGCCGTAACCGAGGCGGCGAAGGTGCTGATGGGGGCCAAGCGTCCGGTCATCTACGCCGGCCAGGGTGTGCACTGGGCCGAGGCCTATGGCGAGCTGAAGGAGCTGGCCGAGCTGCTGGCGATCCCGGTCTGCACCAGCCTCGAGGGCAAGAGCAGTTTCGACGAGACCCATCCGCTGGCGCTGGGCTCGGGCGGACGCGCCTATCCGAAGGCCGTGCGTTCCTTCCTCGATCGCTCCGACGTGATCCTGGGCATCGGCTGTTCGTTCACTGAGACCAACTTCGGCATATCGATGCCGCAGGGCAAGACGGTGATCCACGCCACGCTCGATCCCGCGCATCTCAACAAGGACGTGCCGATCAAGCACGGCCTGGTGGGCGATGCCAGGCTCACGCTCGCGGCCCTGATCGCGGCCTGCAAGTCCCAGGGCGCCACCAGGCGCGACGCGACGGCGGTCGTGGCCGAGATCAGGTCGATCGAGGACGAATGGCTGAAAGAGTGGATGCCCAAGCTTACCAACAACGAGGCGCCGCTCAATCCCTACCGGGTGCTGTGGGACCTCCAGCACACGGTCGACGTCGCCAACACCATCATCACCCATGACGCCGGCAGCCCGCGCGATCAGCTCTCGCCGTTCTGGAAGACGACGCAGCCGCACACCTACATCGGCTGGGGCAAGACCACCCAGCTCGGCTACGGCCTCGGCCTCGCCATGGGCGCCAAGCTCGCCATGCCCGACAAGCTCTGCATCAACGTGTGGGGCGATGCCGCGATCGGCTTCACCGGCATGGATTTCGAGACGGCGGTGCGCGAGCGCATCCCCATCATGTCGATCCTGCTCAACAACTTCTCTATGGCGATCGAACTGCACATCATGAAGGTGTCCACCGAGAAGTACCGCTCGACCGACATCTCGGGCGACTACGCCGCCATGGCGCGCGCCTTCGGCGGCTACGGCGAGCGCATCACCAAGCCCGAGGACATCGTGCCCGCCATCAAGCGCGGCATCGAGCAGACCAAGAAGGGTGTGCCCGTGCTCCTCGAGTTCATCACCTCGAAGGAGACCTCGATCTCGGTTCCGAAGTGACGCGCGCGCAGCGCGTTTCGTCCTGAGGTCGATGGGCGAAGGACCTTTCGGCTACGTAAAGACCCCTCGGCTGCGCTCGGGGCCACGGAGGTAGCATGACGACGATCCTCACTCCCACCGCCGAACACGACGTCGCCGCGCATGACGGGCTCTGGATGAGCCCCGCCGATGCCGAGCGCGTCACCGGCTGGACGTTGAAACCCGAGGGTATGTGCCGCGCCGGGCTCTGCGTGCCGCTGCCGGCTGCGGCGGTGAGGCCCAACGAGGTCGACGTCGCGGCATTCTGGACGAAGCTCGGCGGTCCCGTCGTGTCGACGGCGAATCGCGATGTGTGGGCGCTCGGCGCCCCGGCCGAAGAGCGCAACGCCGCGCTCGAAGGGCTGGAAGCGCCGGATTTCACCTTGCCCGATTTCGACGGCGTGCCGCGGTCGCTGTCGCAGCTTCGCGGCAAGAAGGTGTTCCTCGCGACCTGGGCCAGTTGGTGAGGCTGCCGGTTCGACTTGCCCGTGTGGCAGCAACTCCACGACGAACTGAAGGACAAGGGTTTCATGGTCGTGGCCGTCGCGCAGGAAAGCCGCGGCGCCGGACATGCGCGCCCCTGGATCGAGCAGGCGAACTCCACCTACTGGCAGCTCATCGATGCCGAGCATCGGCTGGAGGATCTCTACAATCTCGTGAACGTGCCTCAAGCGGTATGGATCGATGAACGCGGCCGCATCGTGCGGCCGCCGGAGAATGCCGGCTCGACCGATCACTTCCGGCGCATGGACCTCAGGACGCGCACCATGACGCCCGGGGACCAGGCGGCGCGGCTCGCCGCGCGCCAGGCCTATCTCGACGCCGTCCGCGCCTGGGTGACGACAGGCAAGCATGCGCTGCCGGCCGATGCAGTACGTGCGAATCTGCCGAAGGTGACGCCCGCCATCGCCGAAGCGCGAGCGCGATTCAGACTCGGCGTCTGGCTGCGCGCCAACGATCGCGCTGTTGAAGGCGATCTGCAGATGGCGGAAGCGAGTCGCCTGCATCCCGATTCATGGAGTATGTGGCGACAGGCCGCCGACCTCGACGAGGTCGGCAAGGCGTCGGGCCCCGATTTCTGGAAACGCGTGCAAGCGTTGGGCGAAAAGCCGTACTATCCGCCTCCCAAGCTTTAGGGGGAGCGGATGCGCCTGTCGTGGCGCGATCTCGGAACGCCGCGCGCCGAGAAGGCCGCCGGAAAGCCCGTCGAGTTCACCGGCTTTCCGCTCACCGCCTTCGCGCCCGCCGATCGTCTTCTGATGATGGCCGAGCCGGGCTGCTGCCAGGGCTGCGCGCCGGACAATCCGTTTGCCGTCGTCGAGGTTCAGGCTGCCGAGCCGCTGAAGCTCGACGGTAGCGCCATCTGCCTCACGGGCACATGGGACGTCTCGCCCGACTCCGACGGTTGGCGCTACCGGTTGGTCGATGCCACGGCGAAACGCGGCGTCACGCGGCGCACGCTGATGGCCGCGAGTCCGCTCTTCTGCCTTCCGGTTCCGGCGATGGCGCAGGCCGACGGCACCGCCGTTGACATCCACAGCCACTCCGGGAACCTGATCCCGCTCAGCTACGGCCGGGGCTTGCCGGCCGCCGTGGCCGAGCCGATGCGCCAGGGCGGCATGTCGGTCATCGCGCTCGCCGTGGTGTCCGACTCGCCCATCATCAGGCTGACCGGCGGCCGCCTGCGGCCGAGCCGCGATCCCAATCCGGGCGAGCTGCACGGCTTCACCGAGCGCGCCTTCCAGGCGCTGCACAAGCTCGTCGCCTCACAGGGCCTCCCGATCATCCGCACGGCGGCCGAGTTGCGGGCCGCGCGGTCGGAGCGTCCGTCCGTCATCGTCGCCTCGGAAGGCGCCGACTTCCTCGAAGGCCGGATCGAACGTCTCGACCAGGCGCATCAGCGCTGGGCGTTGCGCCACCTGCAGCTCACGCACTATCGGCCGAACGAGTGCGGCGATATCCAGACCGAGCCGGGCGTGCACGGCGGGCTGACCGCCTTCGGCGCCGAGGTGATCCGTCGCTGCAACCAGCTCGGCATCGTGGTCGACATCGCCCACGGCACCTACGAGCTGGTGAAGAAAGCGGCTGCCGTGACGGCCAGGCCACTGGTGCTCTCGCACACGTCGCTGATCGAGCGACCGCAGGCCTGGACGCGGCGCATCCTGCCCGACCACGCCCGCGCCGTTGCCGCAACCGGCGGGGTGATCGGGATCTGGCCCGTCACGGCATACTTTCCCAATGTCGTTGCCTATGCTGAAGGCTTGGCGCGTATGGCCGAAGTTGTGGGCGTCAACCATGTCGGCCTCGGCACCGACCATCTCGGCCTGGTGGGCGCCAGCGCGCTACCCGACTACACCGACCTGCCGCAACTTGCGGCGGCATTGCGCACGAAGTTCAACGCCGAGGAGACGGCCAAGATCCTCGGCGGCAACTACCGGCGCGTGTTCGAGGCCTCGGTCGGCTGACACCATCACACATGCGTGAGTTGGGCGCGGTCACTGGCCGGGCAGCCCGGCCGTCGCTAGGCTCGGTCCACATTTTCCGACAAACGGAGGCTGGGATGGCTGTCCTCAACGTCAACGGCAAGGCGATGGACCACAACGCCGCGCCGGATACGCCGCTGCTCTGGGTCCTGCGCGAGCAGCTCGGCCTGACCGGCACCAAGTACGGCTGTGGCATCGCACAGTGCGGTTCGTGCACCGTGATGATCGACGGGGCGCCGGTCCGTTCTTGCGCGACACCGGTCAAGGGCGTGGCGGCGACGGCCAGGATCACCACCATCGAAGGCCTCGCCGCCAACGGCAAGCTGACCAAGATCCAGGAGGCCTGGGTGGCGCTCGATGTGCCCCAGTGCGGCTACTGCCAGAGCGGCATGGTGATGGCGGCGACGGCGCTGCTCGCCGCCAAGCCGAATCCGACCGACGCCGACATCGACGCGGCGATGACCAACATCTGCCGCTGCGGCACCTACCAGCAGGTCCGTGAGGCGATCCACGCCGCGGCCAAGGCCTAAGGGGAGGGACACACCATGACGATCCAGACTTCCCTCGGCCGCGCCTCTCTCAATCGCAGGGGATTCCTCGCCAGCGCCACCGCCGTCGCCGGCGGCTTCTCGCTGGGATTCCACGTGCCTTTCCTCGACGACGGCGTGGCGAATGCGCAGGCGGGCGTCAAGGAGCTCAACGCCTGGGTGGTGATCCATCCCGACGACAAGGTCGTCGTCCGCATCGCCCGCTCAGAGATGGGACAGGGCACGCTCACCGGCCTCTGCCAGCTCGTGGCCGAGGAGCTGGAATGCGACTGGAACAAGGTGACGTGGGAATATCCGACGCCCGGCGAGAACGTCGCGCGCAACCGCGTGTGGCGCAACTTCTCGACCGGCGGCAGCCGTGGCATCCGCGAGAGCAACCAGTATGTCCGTGAAGGCGGCGCGATGGCGCGCGAGATGCTGATCGCGGCGGCGGCGGCGCGTCTCAACGTGCCGGCGGGCGAGCTGACGGCGGCCAACAGCGTGATCACGCACAAGGGCTCGGGCAAGAGCGTGCGATTCGGCGAGGTCGCGGCCGCTGCCGCGGCGCTCGAGCCGCCCAAGGAAGTGAAGCTCAAGGATCCGAAGGACTGGAAGATCGCGGGCAAGCCGATCAAGCGGCTCGACACGGTCGAGAAGGTCACCGGCCAGCAGATCTACGGCATCGACTACACGATGCCTGGCATGCTGGTCGCCACCGTACGCGCCTGCCCGGTGATCGGCGGCAAGCTCAAGAGCTTCGATGCCGCCAAGATCGAGAAGATGCCGGGCGTGAAGAAGGTCGTGGCGATCGACGGCAATGCCGCGGTCGTCGTGGCCGACACCTACTGGAATGCCCACACCGCGCTCGCCGCCCTTCCCATCGAGTGGGACACGGGCGAACTCGGCAAGGTCCAGCAGGAGCAGATCAAGGCAACGCTGAAGGCGGGCCTCGATGCCACCGAGGCATTCGTCGGCAACAGGGCGGGCGACGCCAAGGCCGCGATCGCCGGGGCGGCGAAGAAGGTCGAGGCGATCTACAGCTTCCCCTACCAGCATCACGTCACCATGGAGCCGATGAACGCCACCGCGCGCTACACGGCCGAAAAGTGCGAGGTCTGGTGCGGTACGCAGAACGGCGAGGCGGCGCTTGCCGCCGTGTCCGAGGCGTCGGGCCTGCCGGTTGCCAAGTGCGAGGTCTACAAGCTGATGCTGGGCGGCGGCTTCGGCCGGCGCGGCCGCTCGGACTATGTCCGCCAAGCCGTGCTCGTAGCGAAGGAGATGCCCGGCACGCCGATCAAGCTGATCTGGTCGCGCGAAGAGGACATGACGCACTGCCAGTATCATCCGATCACGATGGCCAAGCTGACCGGCGGCCTCGACAAGGACGGCAATCTGGTCGGCCTGCAGATCCGCATTTCCGGCCAGTCGATCCTGGCCTCCCTGCTGCCGCAGAACCTGCAGAATGGCATGGACCCCGTCGTCTTCCAGGGCCTGATGCAGACCGGCGTCGAGGCGGCCTACGGCTACGACGTGCCGAACCTGCTGATCGACCACGCCATGCGCAACCCGCACGTCACGGCGGGCTTCTGGCGCGGCGTGAACGTCAACCAGAACGCCGTCTACATGGAATGCTTCATGGACGAGCTGGCGGAAGCGGCGGGCCAGGATCCGCTCGCCTTCCGGCTGAAGCACCTCAAGCCCAAGTGGGCGGCGGTGCTGAAGGCGGCGTGCGACAGGGCGGGCTACGGCAAGCCGCTGCCCGCCGGCCACTTCCACGGCATCTCGCAGGTCATGGGCTACGGCTCCTACGTCGCGGGCGTCGCCGAGGTCTCGGTGGCCGACAACGGCCAGGTCAAGATCCACAAGATCACGGCCGCCACCAACCCCGGCCACGTCGTGAACCCGGCGCAGATCGACCGCCAGGTCGCGGGCTCCTTCGTCTACGGCCTCTCGGCCATGCTTTATGGCGAGATCACGGTGAAGGACGGCGCGGTCGAGCAGACCAACTTCGACACCTACAACATGCTGCGCATGGACGAGATGCCGAAGGTCGAGACCGTGCTGGTGCCGACCCACGATTTCTGGGGCGGCGTCGGCGAGCCGACGATCGCGGTCGCAGCACCCGCCGTGCTCAACGCCATCGCCAAGGCCCGCGGCAAGCGCGTGCGCGACCTGCCCTTGATGCATCACGAGCTCAAGAAGGGCGCCTGATGCGCCGCTGGCTGGTGTCAGGCTTGGTCGGCGCGTTCGTGCTGGCTGGCCCGGCATGGTCGGCGGACCTGCCGCCGGGCGCTTTCCCCCCTGGAGGGCCGCCCGGGGCCAGCTCGTGCACGGGCTGCCACTCGGGCGTGAAGGTCGCCGATGTCGTGATCCCGCGCATCGCCGGCCGCAAGGCCGAGGAGATCGTGACCTTCATGCGCGAATACCGCAGCGGTGCCTGGCCCTCGAGCGTGATGGGCCGCATCGCCAGGGGCTTCGACGACCGGCAGACCCAGGCGATCGCTGCCTGGTTCGCCGCGCAGCCGGAGTAGGGCGGTTGCGGCCGTCAGGGACAGATCGTCGGCGGGCAGGACGACGGCCGCACGATCGTGAACATCGCGGGGACCGCGCCGGTCGTAGGGCCCGGGCCGCCGGCCGAGTAGACGTGGCCCTTCGTCAGCTGGACAGTAGGCCCGATGTTGGTGGCCAGCATCTGGATGGTGCCGCCCTGCGAGTCGAGCTCCGTGCGCTCGGTCGATCCGTCGGTCCTGTTGAGGAACTCGTAATGGGCAACGTGTCTGCCGGGCACGACATCGAAGACCATGATCTCCTTGGGATTGAGGCTGCCGATCTTGACGCCGTCGACGTAGATGTCGGTGGAGTAGTAGTGAAGCCGGCGGCTTGGACCGAGCAGCAAGCCCGACGGTTCGGTGCCGCTGACGATGTAGAGGCGGGCCCTGTCGGCCGGTGGCATGACGAAGTTTCTTGCGGCCGTCTCATAGTCCGGCGTGGCGACGACAGGCGTGGCGCGAAAGCACCCCGTCAGCCCAAGACACAACATGGCCGCAACGATGGCTGCCTTGAACAGATTCATGAAAACTCACTCCCCAAGGTGTCTTTCGTCGACGGCCGACTGACGATAGTTCAGATTCACGCCACACTCAAAGCGTGTATCGATGGAATGAGTCATGAGGGTTGACCGGCGCTCGCTTCTGAAAAAGGCCGCGGCTGCCGTCGTGTTCGCACCCGCGATCGCCTCGGCGCAGGCGGCGGCCGGCAAGGTCGTGGTGGTGGGCGGCGGCTATGCCGGCGCCACGGCGGCGCGCACGCTGAAGGCGCTGCAGCCCGTGACCGACGTGACGCTGGTCGAGCCCAGCCCGGTCTACACCTCGTGCCCGTTCAGCAACTCCGTGCTCGCCAACCTGCGCGAGATCGGCCAGCAACAGTTCCGCTACGACGCCATCCAGCGCATCGGCGTGAAGGTGGCGGAGACCAGCGTCACCACGGTCGACGCGGATGCGAAGTCGGTGACGCTCGCCGACGGCACGAAGCTTCCCTACGACCGGCTGGTGATGAGCCCCGGCATCGATCTCGTCTGGAGCGCCATCCAGGGTTACGACGAAGCGGCGTCGCAGAAGATGCCGCACGCCTGGAAGGCCGGCGCGCAGACCGTGCTGTTGCGCCAGCAGCTCCAGGCGATGGAGGATGGCGGGCTGGTGGTGATGTCGGCGCCGGCCAACCCGTTCCGCTGCCCGCCCGGCCCCTACGAGCGCGCCAGCCTGATCGCCTACTGGCTCAAGATCTGGAAGCCCAGGTCGAAGCTGCTGCTGCTCGACGCCAAGGACGCCTTCTCCAAGCAGCGCCTGTTCCAGAACGGCTGGGCCGAGCTCTATCCCGGCATGATCGAGTGGGTGCCGCTCAGCAAGGGCGGGAAGGTGACGGCGGTCGATCCCGCGACGCTCACCTTCACCACCGAGTTCGGCAGCCACAAGGCGGCCGTCGGCAACGTCATCCCGCCGCAGCGCGCCGGCGCGATCGCCGCACAGGCGGGCGTCGCCGACCGCACCGGCTGGTGCCCGGTCGAGCCGGTGGCGTTCGAATCCACGCTGCGTCCCAACATCCACGTGCTGGGCGATGCCGCGATCATGGGCGGCATGCCCAAATCCGCCTTCGCGGCCAATGCCCAGGCCAAGATCTGTGCCGCGGCGCTTGTCGAGCTGCTGGCGGGCCGCAAGCCTGTCGACCCGATCCTGATCAACACCTGCTACAGCCTGCTCGCCGCCGACTACGGCATCTCGGTCGCCGGCGTTTACCGGCCCGACAAGGGCCAGCTCACGGAAGTGCCCGGTGCCAGCGGCAACAGCCCGCTCGAGGTCGTGGGCGGCTTCCGTGGCCAGGAGGCGCTCTACGCGTCGAGCTGGTTCCGCACCATCACCTCGGAAGTCTTCGGCTGACGATGCGTGGTGTGCTCGCGTTGCTGTTCGTCCTCTGCGCGATGCCCGTGTCGGCGCAGGAGATCGTGGGCGACGCCATCCCGAAATCGCTGACCGGCCAGAAGGGCGACCCCGCGCGCGGCCGCGCCATCGTCGCCAACCGCAGCGTCGGTCTCTGCCTTCTCTGCCACTCCGGCCCGATCGCCGAGGAGCGCTTCCAGGGCGATCTCTCGCCCAGCCTGGCCGGCGCGGGTTCGCGCTGGTCGGAGGGCCAGCTCCGCTTGCGCATCGTCGACGGATCGCGTCTCAATCCCGACACGATCATGCCGCCCTATTTCAGAACCACCGGACTGCAGCGGGTCGCCCGCAGCTTCGAGGGCAGGACCATCCTCAGCGCCCAGCAGGTCGAGGATGTCGTGGCTTATCTCGTGACCTTGAAGGACTGATGGACAGACGTCGTTTCCTTGTCGGCTCCGCAGCCGTCGCCGTCCTGCCGGTCGCTCCGGCACGCGCGACTCCCGAGGCCATGGCCGAAGCGATCGCCAGGGTCGTGGGCGATGCCAAGGTGACCGAAGGCCGCGTCACGCTCGACATGCCGCCGCTGATCGAGAACGGCAACACCGTGCCGCTCACCGTCGCGGTAGAGAGCCCGATGACCGACGCCGACTTCGTGAAGGCGATCCACGTCTTCAACGAGAAGAATCCGCAGCCCGACGTCTTCTCCGCACGCCTCTCGCCGCTCTCCGGCAGGGCCGTGGTCGCCACGCGCATCAAGCTGGGCGACAGCCAGAAGATCGTGGCCATCGCCGAGACCAGCGACGGCAGGTTCTGGAGCGGCAGCGCCGACGTGATCGTCACCCTCGCCGCCTGCCTCGAGGAGCTGACCTGATGGCCAACGTGCTCGTGAACGCGCCGAAGACCGCCAAGCGCGGCACGGTCATCGAGATCAAGGCGCTGATCCAGCACCCGATGGAGACCGGTTTCCGCACCGGGCCCAACGGCAGCATCTTCCCGCGCAATATCATCCAGCGCTTCACCGCGACCTGGAACGGCGCGGAGATCGTGAGCATGGACCTCTCGCCCGCCATCTCGGCAAATCCGTTCGTCGCCTTCTCGGCGGTCGCGCGCGAGAGCGGCACCGTCAAGCTCCGCTGGACCGGCGACAACGGCTTTGCGGTCGAGGAGCAGGTCGCGATCGCCGTCGAATGAGGCCGACACGCGTCGTTCTCGGGCTGCTGCTCGTCTTCGCCGCCTCCTACGCCGTGGCGCAGACCGGCGCCGACAGGCGCCGCACCGGCTACCAGGACATGGGCGAGGCGCTGCAGCGGATGCAGGACGACGACACCGCCAACCCCGGCATGCTGTTCGTCCAGCAGGGCGGCAAGCTCTGGGCGCGGAAGGAAGGCACTGCCGACAAGTCCTGCGCCGACTGCCACACGCTCGCGAGCATGAAGGGCGTCGCCGCGCACTATCCCGCGATCCCGCCGGGCGGCGCCAATGGTGGGGATCGGCCGATCGATCTCGAGGGACGCATCAATCTCTGCCGGCTGGAGAACCAGAAGGCGAACCGCCTGCCGCCGGAGAACGACGAACTGCTGGCGCTCACGGCCTACGTCGCCAACCAGTCGCGTGGGCTCGCGATCGAGCCGCCGGCCGATCCGCGACTCGCGCCGTTCCGTGCCGAGGGCGCTTCGATCTGGCGCCAGCGCCAGGGCCAGCTCAACCTCTCCTGCGCCATCTGCCACGACGACAATGCCGGCAAGAAGCTCGCGGGCGTCGTCATCCCCGAGGCCCACCCGACCGGCTACCCGATCTATCGCCTGGAGTGGCAGGCACTGGGCTCGCTGCGCCGCCGCCTGCGCAACTGCCTGGTCGGCATCCGCGCCGAGCCCTGGCCGGCCGGGGCGCCGGAGTACGTGGCGCTCGAGCTCTACCTCATGGAGCGGGCGAAGGGCCTCAAGATCGAGACCCCGGCCGTCCGCCCTTAGGACAGTGAAGAGCCGTTCGCGCTATGATGGCAGATGGCTCCGGTTTCTCGTCGGCTGATGCTCGCCTCGCTGCCGGGCGTTGCGGCGCTCGCGTCCGATGTGGCCGCCGGCAACGCCAGGCTGCGCATCGGGACCGGCGCCCAGGGCGCCGCATTTCTCCTCTACGGTACCGCGCTGGTCGACGGCCTGAAGTCCACGGGCTTCGGCCTCGACATCGTCAACAGGACGACGCGCGGCACGCTGGAGAACGTGCCGCTTCTCGAGACGGGCGAGATCGACCTTGGTTTCGTCCTCGGCGAGGTGGCGCACGAGCTGCTCGCCGGCATCGGCCGGCCGCGCACCGCCCTGAAGGTGATCTCGGCGATGTATCCGACCGCCGGCATGTTCGCCGTGCGCGCCGACAGCCGCTACCGCTCGATCGCCGACCTGCGCGACAGGCCGGTGGTGTGGAACACGCGCGGTTCGGGGCTTGCCCAGCAGGGGCGCTACGTCATGGACGGGCTCGGCCTCGACGTCGAAAAGGATTTCGAGCCGATCTACATCGAGCGCCTTGCCGAAGGTCCGGAGATGGTGCTCGACGGCCGCGCCTCCGCCCTGTGGGGCGGCGGACTCCGCTGGCCGGGCTTCGTCACGATCGCCAGCAGCGCCCGTGGTGCGCGCTTCGTCGTGCCCGACGACGCGGAGTGCGAGCGCATCATCGCCAAGCACGGGTTCATGCGCCGCTTCGTCGTGCCGGCCGGCACCTATGCCGGCCAGTACGATCCGGTCGTGAGCGTGGGTTCATGGAGCTTCATTCTGGCCCGGCCGGGTCTCGACGACGAGGTCGCCTTCCGCCTCGCCGCATCCCTGCACCGCATCGAAAAGGCAGGTCTGTCGCCCCGCCAGCTCGGCCACACGACGGCCGCCAACACGATCGACGCGCTGCCCGACCGCGCGGCGCTGCATCCCGGCGTCGCGCGCTTCTACCGGGAGAAGGGGCTGATGCCCTGAGTCCCTCGCCGGTCAACCCTTCGGCTTGTCGCGCGTCTTGGCGGTGCCCTGCCGCTTGCCGCCGGTCGGGGCCTTGGTGTCGCGCTTGTCGGCGTCGGCTTCGGCGCGCAGCTCGGCGCGGCGCGCTTCGATGAGACGATTGGTCGGAGCCATCTGGACAGCCTCCGGTCTGATCAAGGCGGCGAGGTTAGTCCGCTCCCGGCGGCGCGTCACGACGGGGAAGGCGAAAATTCTCCGGCGGGCCAGCCTGGGAGCCATTTCTGCCGCGAGGGGCCGCCGATTCGACGGTGCGTTTCGTTGCTGCCGCGGCGGGCCGGCCCGTACAGTCGGCACATGCCCAGCCTCGCCAGCACCCTCGTCGCCCCCCTCGTCACCCGGGCGGCCCGCCTCATCCGGGCCACCTACGAAGAGCCCGCCCTGTGGACGATCACCGTCGACGGCCGCGTCGTGGGTTCGCTGGTCTGCGAGGCCGGCGCTTGGCGGCTGTCGTGGTTCGACGGCGCCGATCCACGGCTGGCGGCCCATGCCGGGAGAGGGGCGGCGCCGCCCGACGGCGACGTCGACGCCCTGGCCGAAGCGCTGAGCGCCCGCATCGGCGCCCCCGTGCGCCTGGAGCAGCTTCCGGTCTAGACTGGCGCGCATGGGGACCAGGGACATGGATGCGATCGACAGGAAGATCGTGGCCCTCCTGCAGGAGGATGCCAGCCTGTCGCTGGCCCAGATCGCGCACCGGGTCGGGCTGTCGCAAAGCCCGTGCTGGAAGCGCATCCAGCGGCTGGAGAAGACCGGCATCATCCTGAAGAGGGTGGCGCTGATCTCGCCCGAATCGGTCGGCATGGGGCTGACCGTGTTCGTCTCGATCGAGACCGGCGACCATTCCTCGGCCTGGCTGTCGAAGTTCGCGCAGACCGTGACCGCGATGCCGGAGGTGATGGAGTTCCATCGCATGGCCGGCGACATCGACTACATGCTGCGCGTGGCCGTCACCGACATGCAGGCCTACGACGCCTTCTACAAGAAGCTGATCGACACCATGCCGCTCAAGAACGTGACCTCGCGCTTCTCGATGGAGCGGGTGAAGTCGACGACGGCCTATCCGATCGCCGCCGACCTCAAACCGGGCCTCAAGCCGGCGAAGAGGCGCTGAGACGCCGCGGCACGAGCAGGCGGTCGAGCGCCAGCGTCCCCGGACCGAACTTGGCGAGATAGAGCAGGGCGACCGCCCAGACGCCATGCGTGTCGAAAGCGTTGGGATAGACGAAGACCTGGATCACCAGCGTCATGGCGAGCAGCGCCAGCGCCGCCGGGCGCGTCAGCAGGCCGAGGAACAGCAGCGGCGGCAGCGACAGCTCCACCGCCGTCGCCAGATACGCGGCGATCTCCGGCGAGAGCAGCGGCAGGCGGTATTCCTCGCGGAACAGCGCCAGCGTCGTGCCGTCGGCCCAGCCCTCCAGCTTCAGCAGCCCGGACCGCAGGAAGATCGTGCCGATGCCGAGCCGAGCCAGCACGGCGATGACCTCGTGCGGGATGCGGCCGAGCAGCGTGTCGAGGCGCGACAGAAACGCGATCATGGCGACTCCGTTTCGAGAAGGCAGGCGACGGCACCGGCGCCGAAGAGAGCCGCGAGCGTCGCGGCGAGGTCGAACGGCGCGACCGGTGCCGCGACCGCTTCCGCCGCGGCAGAAGCGTCGGACAGAAGGGCGTACCGCCGGAGGGATGCGACGAACACGTCGCCGCAGGCCGGCAGGGGCCGGACCAGGACCTCGAGGTCGGGCCGCGTCACCAACGCAGTCTCGCCGGGCGCTTCGGGCCCGATGCGGCGTGCCTCCGCGTCGAGCGCGTTGGTCTCCCAGATCGACACGACGGGCCAGGGCGAGGCGACGACCGCGGCGGCGGGATGCAGCAGCAACTGCACGGCGCCCATCCGGTCGGCCGGGACCGCGGCCAGCCGATCGATGCCGACACTGTCGGCGTCGGCGGCATGATGGGCGACGTTGCGGGCCCATTCGAGACGCGCGACGTCGGGCAGGTAGGGCAGGTCGGCGGCCGGCGCGAAGCCTTCGAGGAAATCTGCGAAGCCTCCTCCGTACTTTGCCAGCACCGGCGACGCGGGCGGGGCGGCGCGCACGAAGGCCACGGCGGCGGCCTCGAAGAAATCCGCGCCGACGATGCGGCCGACCACCGGGAAATGCGCGCGCAGCACGCCGACCAGGCTGGCGGCGACATTGTTGCGATAGACCGCCATGCGCCGGTCGCGCGCCGGCTCGGGCCGCAGCAGCCGCCGCGCGAAGCGCCGCTGCAGGCCTGCGAGATCACTCGACATGGACGCGCTCCACCTCTCGTTTGCGCAACGCGCCGTCGGCCCGCGCGACCTCGGCCGCCAGGACGGACCAGCTCGGCACATCGGTGTCCCATTCGATCAGCGTGGGCGTCGAACCGGTCCGGACGATCAGGTCGCGCCACAGTTGCCAGACCGCGTCGGCGACCGGCCGGTCGTGCGTGTCGACCAGCAGCTCCGTCCCGCGTTGCTCCAGCACCGCGTGGCCCGCGAGATGGATCTCGGCGACGTGTTCGACCGGGAACACGGCGAGGTAGCGGGCCGCGTCGAAGCCGTGATTGGCGGCCGAGACGACGACGTTGTTCACGTCGAGCAGCAGGCCGCAACCGGTGCGCCGCGCCAGCATCCGCAGGAATTCCGTCTCGGGCATTTCGTCGTCGCCCAGGCGGAGATAGGTCGAAGGATTTTCGATCAGGATCTGGCGTTCCAGCGCGGTCTGCGCCTCGTCGACATGGCGGGCCACGAGGTCGAGCGTCTGGCGCGTGTAGGGGAGCGGCAGCAGGTCGTTGAGAAAGGCGCCGTCGTGCGTCGACCAGGCGAGATGCTCGGAGACGACGAAGGGCTGGTAGCGGTCGACGACCGTCTTCAGCCGCGCCAGGTGTCGCGGCGTCATTCCGCCCGCCGAGCCGATCGACAGGCCGACCCCGTGTACCGAAAGAGGATAGAGCGCGCGAATGCGCTCGAGGAAGAAATGCGGCGGACCGCCCGCGCCCATGTAGTTCTCGGCATGCACCTCGAACCATCCGACGTCGGGGCGATCGTCGAGGATGGTCGCGTAGTGCACGGGCTTGAGGCCCGCGCCGGCGCGTGCGCGGATCTGCATGGAACGGGCGGTCCGTCGTCGCCGGGCCTACATCGGCTGCAGCGAGCCCATCCTCTTCTTGCCGTCCTTCAGCGTCACTTCCATCTTGGCGCAGGTGCCCTTGGCGACGTACTTCCAAGCCTTGGTGTCGTAGTCCATCTTGGCCTGGCCCGAGCAGGAGTTGTTGCCGGTGGCGGCGCAGTCGTTCTTGCCGGCCATCGAGATGCCGTAGCAGCGTTCCTTGTCGGCATTGGCCGTCTGGGCCTGGGCGCCGGCCGACATCAGGGCGGCGGCGGCGACGGCGGCCGCCAAGGTCAGGTTGGTCGAACGGGTCATCGAAGTCCTCCTTGCAGGCGGGCCAATGTCGGCCCGCATGAGGTCTTTCGCGGGAGCGCACGCAGGCGTTACAGGCTGCCGCGATTTCTTTTCCGGCAAACGCTCTGTAATGTTCGCCCTCCTGAACACGAATGCGTGAAAGACGGGATCGTTTGTCCTCTCCGGAAGATCTCTCCGCGCTCATGCGGGCAGCCCGGTCGGGCGACGACGACGCCTATCGCCGCCTGCTGACGCTGGTGGCGGCGTGGTTGCGGACGGTGGCGCGGCGCGGCCTTGCCGCGGCGGGACGACCCCGCGAGGACAGTGAGGACATCGTTCAGGAGACGTTGCTGGCCATGCATCTGAAGCGCGACACGTGGGACGAGACACAGCCGCTGGAGCCGTGGCTGCGTGCCATCGCGCGCCACAAGCTGGTCGATCATCTGCGTCGCCGCGGCTTCACCGACCATGTCGACATCGACGATCACGCCGGGACGCTGGCCACGCCGGAGGCCGGCGAGCAGGGCGACGCGGCCGATGCGCGCCGGATGCTGTCCGGCCTGCCGGAGCGGCAACGCGTCATCGTCGAGGGCATTTCCATCGAGGGCCGCAGTGCCCGCGAGGTCGGCGCGCAGCTCGGCATGAGCGAGGGCGCCGTGCGCGTGACCCTGCACCGCGCGCTGAAGGCGCTGGCCGCCGTCTATCGAAGGAGCGGCTCATGAAAAACCAGCTCGTCCGGGCCCTGGTCGCCGACCGCGCGGCCTCCGCTGCGCCGCTCCGGCGCACCCTCGCCGGCGCCCTCGCCGCCGGGCTCCTCGTCACGCTCCCGATCTTCGCGCTCGAGTTCGGCCCGCGCGTCGATCTCGGCGCGGCGCTCGCGACCTGGCGGTTCGACCTCAAGCTTGCGCTGGTCCTGCTGGCCTTCGCCGCCGCCTTCGGCGCGTGCATGGCGCTGTCCCGTCCGCTGTCGTCGGCCGCGTGGCGGCGTCTCGCCTGGACGGCACTGGCCGCCGCCGCGGCCGCGCTCGCGATCGAGCTGGCCATCGCACCGCGTCAGAGCTGGGGCACGCGGCTGATCGGCACGAACGCGTTCGTCTGCCTGACCACCATCCCACTGTTCGCCGCCGCGCCGCTCGCCGGCCTGCTGTGGGCGATGCGGCGCACGGCGCCCCGGTCACCGACCCTCGCCGGCGCGGCAGCGGGGCTTCTCGCGGCAGCGGCGGGCGCGGTGGTCTACGCCTTCCATTGCTTCGACGACTCGCCGCTCTTCGTGCTCACCTGGTATCCGCTGGCCGCGATCCCCGTGGTCGCGGTCGGCGCCGGGGCCGGCCGGCATCTGCTTCGCTGGTGAGCCGTGCTATGCGATGGTGGGCGGATGAAATTCCTCCCCCTCGCTCTCGTCGGCTTCATGCTTTCGATCCTTCCGTCCGCATCGGCTCGCGCCAAGCCGGAGGATTTCCGGAACTACGTGAGCTGGTTCCTGCCGGCCGGCAGCCAGCCCGCACCGCTGGTCGTCATGATCGAAGGCACTGGCGGCTTCGGGCCGAATACCCGTCATCCGTGGGTCGACTGG
The DNA here is from genome assembly GCA_964415585.1 of uncultured Reyranella sp. Classification (GTDB taxonomy): domain Bacteria; phylum Pseudomonadota; class Alphaproteobacteria; order Reyranellales; family Reyranellaceae; genus Reyranella. Next base: position 37,525 of record CAYQAY010000018.1, on the reverse strand, counting down.
TTCCATGCCAGGGGCATTGCCGTGGCCCAGGTCCGCAGTGCCGCATCGCGCGGCAAGTCGAACTGGAGCGGCACCTCGTGCGCACTGCAGTACCGCGACGATGCACGCGATGTCGTCGATCTCGCCCGCCTAGACCAGCCGCGCGTCGACACGACCCGCTTTGCGGTGATGGGCCTGTCGCGCGGCGGCAGCGAGGTTCTCAACGCCGCCCGTTCCTTCCGCGGCGCCGCCGTTCAGCCGACAGCGGTGTTCGCGCTCTACCCTGGCTGCGAGGGCTGGTGCCAGACGGACTGGCCGAAGGACGGGCCGACCGCAGTGCACATCCTCTATGGCGACCGTGACGACTGGGGAAAGTACCGAGACAGTTACGGCCAGTGCCGCCGCCTGGCCGGGGGCAAGATCGCCTTCCACAACATGCCCGGCGCACATCACGGCTTCGACGGCCATTCATCCGGCACCTTCAACGTCGCCGGTCAGCCGTTCCGCTACGAGCCGAATGCCGAGGCAGTCGAGCAGGCGCGTGCCATCGTGTGGCAGGCACTGGCGCCGGCTTGGGGCCTGCGCTGATCGAAGTCAGCCGCCGCCCGGCTTCCTGAGCGCCTCGAACAGACGCCGCGCCGGCCGCGTGAGCCTGCGGGCGTCGCGGACGCAGAGCTGCAGCTCGCGCGTCGCCCACGTCTCGGCGATGCCCACCGTGGCGAATGGCAGCGCACGCCTGAGCCGTAGCGCCGTGGCCGCCGGCACGATGCCGACGCCCGCCCCGGCCGCCACCATGGTGCAGACCGTGTCGAGGCTGTTGGCGCGCACCCGCATCCGCAGGCTGCGGCCCAGCCGCGCGGCGTGCGCGGCGACATGCTCCTCCAGCGCGAGCCCGCGCGCGAGACCCACGAAGTCCAGGTCGAGCAGGTCGGCGAAGCGCGTCTGCCGTCGCCGCGCCAGGGCATGGCCCGCGGGCACAGCGAGCACCAGCCGGTCGGTGCGGAAGAAGTGGCTCTCCAGCCCCGGCACCAGGGCGGACTGCGAGGCGATGCCGATGTCGGCATCGCCCGCAGCGATAGCGGCGGCGATCGCCGGGCTCTCGCGATCCTCCAGGTCGATGTCGATCGCGGGATTGGCCTCGAGGAAGCGGGCCAGCAGGCCGGGCAGGTGCTCCGACAGCGCGGCGGTGTTGGCCAGCAGCCGTACGCTACCCTTCAGCCCCCTCGAGTAGGCGCCCAGCTCGCCGCGCAACGTCTCGACCTGCTGCAGCACGATGCGGGCATGGTCGAGGAGGCTGCGACCGGCATCCGTGAGTTCCACGCCGCGTCGCCCGCGCTTCAGCAGCGAGACCCCCAGCGTCTCCTCCATGCCGCGCACGCGGGCGCTCGCCGAGGCCAGCGCAAGATTGGACCGCTCTGCCCCGCCGGTGATGCTGCGCGCCTCGGCGACGTGGCGGAACAGGCGGAGATCGGTCAGGTCGAAGCGCATACTCTCCTGCAAGACTTCGGAGAATCCGAAAGCACAATCCGCAACCTCCACATTGTCCGCTGCCGGCGCCTGCGGCAAGGGGAGGGCGTGTCGGCTTCGGTGCTCCTTTTCATCGCGTCGGTGTTCGTCCTGGCAGGCTTCGTCAAGGGCGTGATCGGTCTCGGCCTGCCGACCATCTCGATGGGCCTGCTGGCCGTCGTGCTGCCCGCGCCGGAAGCCGCGGCGCTGCTGATCCTGCCGTCGCTGGTCACCAATGTCTGGCAGATGCTCGACGGACCGCACCTCGGGGCGGTCCTGCGCCGGCTCTGGCCGCTGAATCTCGGCGTGTGTCTCGGCACCTGGGCGGGCGCGGCGTTCATCGCCGGGCTGGGCGGTCCTCATGGCGCCCTGGCGCTGGGCATCGCGCTGATGGCCTATGCCGCCTCCGGCCTCGCCGCGCTGCGTCTCTCGGTGCCGCCTGCGGCCGAGCCGTGGCTCGGCCCGCTGACGGGAATCGTCACCGGCGCCATCACCTCCGCCACCGGCGTGTTCGTGATCCCGGCCGTGCCCTACCTGCAGGCGATCGGCCTGAGGAAGGACGAGCTGGTGCAGGCGCTGGGCCTGTCCTTCACGGTGTCCACGCTCGCCCTGGCCGCGGCGCTCGCCGGGACCATGGGCAGCCGAGCCGTCGGATGGGATCTCGTCTGGCCGTCGCTGGCCGCCGTGGCGATCTCGCTTGCAGGCATGCGCCTCGGCCAGGCGGTGCGGGCGCGGCTGGCGCCCGAGGTGTTTCGCGTCTGGTTCTTCGCGGGCCTGCTGGCGCTGGGCGCCTATCTCGCAGCGCGCGGGCTCGCCTGACCGTCCGATGGACGCTCGATCGTGGCGGGTCTACCGTCCGGGACCGTTTTCCGCCCGGGAGCTTTTCCATGGCCGTGCACGCCCTCAAGCCTTCGCAGGTCGCCAACCTCCGATCCACCGTCTCGCCGGAGGAATGGCAGGCCCGAGTCGACCTCGCCGCGTGCTACCGCCTCGTCGCGCACTACGGCATGTCGGACCTGATCGCCAACCACATCTCGATGCGCGTGCCGGGCGAACCCCATGCCTTCCTGATCAACGCCTACGGCCTCCTCTACGAGGAGATCACCGCGTCGAGCCTCGTGAAGATCGACCATGACGGCAACGTGCTGGCGAAGCCCGAGTTCGCCGATGGGCTCGACTACGGGGTCAACCGCGCCGGCTTCGTGATCCATTCGGCGATCCACATGGCCAAGCCGGACGTCAACTGCATCATCCACACCCACACCTGGGCCGGCATGGCGGTGTCGACCTTGGAATGCGGCCTGCTGCCCAACACCCAGACGTCGATGCGCTTCGCCAGGATCGGCTACCACGACTATACCGGCGTCGTGCTCGACACCGCCGAGCGCGAGGCGCTGGCCCGGAGCCTGGGCGACAACAACGCGCTGATCCTGCGCAACCACGGCCTGCTGACTACGGGCGCCACGATCCCCGAGGCGTTCAACGCCATGCATCGCCTCGAACTCTCCTGCAAGACGCAGATCGCGGCCATGTCGTGCAACACCCAGATGGTGCGCGTGCCCGAGAAGGTGGTCGAAGCGACCTACATGAATTACCAGCCGCATGTCCGCCGGCCGTTCGGCCTGCTGGATTGGCCGGCGCTCCTGCGGAAGCTCGACCGGATCGACCCCGGCTTCCGCGACTGATTGGATACGCCCCACAGTTCCCTGCGCGCCTTCGCTGCCGTCGCCTGCGGCTACTGGACCGCACCCGGATACAAGAGCGCCGCCTGGGCCATGACGGCGGGCATGGTGGTGTTCGGCGCGATCAACGTCGGCATCGCGCTGTGGCTGAACATCTGGAACCGCGACTTCTTCAACGCTCTGGAGCAGAAGGACACCGCCCAGCTCGTCCGGCAGCTCTACGTGCTGGCCGCCATCGTCGTCTCGGCCGGCGTCGCCGTCGCCATCCATCTCCACATCCGCCGCCGCCTGCAGTTCGCCTGGCGCACCTGGCTGACCACCGTCACGACGGCCCGCTGGCTGAACTCCGGCCGCCAGTACCAGCTCGGCCTGCTGGCCGAGGAGTGCGACAACCCCGACGGCCGCATCGCCGAGGACATCCGCGTCTCCTGCGAGCTCGCCGTCGAGTTCGCGCAGTCGATCCTGCAATGCGTCCTGCAGCTCGTCACCTTCCTCGGCGTCCTCTGGGTCCTCTCGGGCGACCTGCCGGTCAGGATCGGCGACACCGAAATCTCCGTGCCGGGCTACATGGTCTGGGCGGCCGTGCTCTACGCACTGTTCGGCTCGATCCTCACCTATGCGCTGGGCCGCGGCCTGATCGAGGCCGGCAACGTGCGCCAGGGTCGCGAAGCCGACATGCGCTCCGTGCTGATCCGCGCCCGCGAGAATGCCGAGGGCATCGCGCTGATGCGCGGCGAGCCCGACGAGCGCCAGCGTCTCAAGGAATCGGTCGCAAACTTGCGCACCGCCTGGAACGCCCAGACGCGCGGGCAGGGCAGCCTGGCGCTGCTCACCAGCGCGCTCGCCTATCTGGCGCCCGTCGTGCCGCTGGTCGTCGCGCTGCCGCGCTATCTCGCGGGCGACATCCAGCTCGGCGGCCTGATGCAGACGGCGCAGGCTTTCTCCAGCGTTCAGTGGGCGCTCTCCTGGCTGATCGACAATTTCCCGCGCTTCGCCGACTGGCGCGCCTCGACCGATCGCGTCGTGCATCTGCACATGGCTCTGAGCGACCTCGAGGAGACGGTGGAGGCGCCGGACGGCGGCCATATCGAGTTGACGCCCGGCGAGGGCGACAAGCTCGTGCTGCGCGAAGTGGGCCTGTCGCGGCCTGACGGCGAGACGCTTGTCGCCGAGGCCGAGGTCGAGATCGCGCGCGGCGAGCGCGTTCTGATCCGCGGGCAGTCGGGCAGCGGCAAGAGCACCATCATGCGTGCCGTCGCCGGCGTCTGGCCGTGGGGCAGCGGCTCGGTGGAATTGCCCAAGGGCGACATCGTCTTCATGCCGCAGAAGCCCTACTTCCCGTTGGGCACGCTGCGCGAGGCGATGCTCTATCCCAAGGATCCCGGCGACGTCAGCGACGACGACCTGCGCGAGGCGCTGCACGAGGTCGGCCTCGATCATCTGCGCGGCCGGCTCGACGACATCGAGCGCTGGGACCACATCCTGTCGGGCGGCGAGCAGCAGAGGGTCGCCTTCGCGCGCACGCTCGTGCAGAAGCCGCACTGGATCTTCATGGACGAGGCGACCTCCGCGCTCGACGAGGCTGGCCAGGAGAACGTCATGCGGCTGCTCGCCGAGAAGCTGCCCGACAGCGCCGTCGTCAGCATCGGCCACCGGCCGGGCCTCGAGCTCTTCCACACGCGCGAGCTCGTGCTGGAGCCCGGCAAGAGCGGCGCCGAGCTGAAGCCGCACGGCGGGCGTCGCTCGCTCGGCGATCTCTATCGCCGCATGGCGCACCACAGCCGCGCCCATCCGCGCGAGCCCGGCTTCTGGGCGCAGATGCGGATCAACCTGCTGGGCCGCTGACGCCGGAAGGCCGTCAGAAGGGCAGGCGGGAGGCGTCGGCGCGCACCAGTCGCCGATGGGTGACGGCGGCGACCAGGGCGCCGCCCAGCGGCGCCACGATGCCCACGAAGATCAGATAGACGCCGAGCGTCCAGGGCTCGAACAGATCGGGCAGGAGGTGACCCGCCGTCATCGTCACCAGGAAGAAGAGCAGCACCGCGCCGACGCCGACCAACAGCCCGCCGCCGGCCACGAGAACCGGCGAGACGGTGATGGCTCGGCCGACGAAATGGCCTCCGACGAAGGCCGCGACGATCGCCAGCAGGGCGCTGATCGCTTCCATTCCAGCCAGTATAGGTCGGCTTCAGGCCCTGCGCCGCAGGGAAAGTGGCGCGGACGATTGACTCGCCCTTTCTGCCGGAGGTAGCGTCGGCGCAGGGGAATTCAACCTTGGGAAGGTTGAGGGGATGCGTCGTCGTTCGCTGTTTGCTCTGTCGTGCGCGGGCCTCGTCTGCGGTTGCTCGGGCGCAGTGCATCGACTGCCGCAGCTCAGCGACAGCAACCTCAGCCTGGCGCAGACCGAGGTCGCCGGCGCCGGCGGTCCGCCGGTGCGGCGGACCGTGAGCGACCAGGAGGTCACCGACACGCTGCGGTCGGCGCTGCAGCGCATCCGTCCGCCGGCCAGCCAGCTTTGCCGGGAAATGAATGTCGGCGTCTGCAACTGGACGTTCCGGGCGTTGGCCGACCGGTCGATGAACGCCGGCGCGGGCCCCAACGGCCTGATCATGGTCAATCGCGGCATCGTGGAATATGCCGCGAACGAGGAGGAGGTCTGCCTCGTCATCGCCCACGAGATCGGCCACCAGGCGGCGAACCACGTCGAGACGGGCCGCCGCAACCAGCAGACCGGCGCCCTGGTGGGGGCCATCCTGCTGGGCGCCCTGGGCGCGGCCGCCTCGTACCGCAGCCCGGCCGCGTCTGACATTACGCGCTCGGCCATGAACACCGGCGCCGATGTCGGCGGTGCCATCGGCCGGATCTCGTTCTCGAAGGAGCAGGAGCGCGAGGCCGACTACCTCGCCGCGCTGATCCTCTATCGCTCGGACGTCGATCTCGACAAGGCGCGCGGTTTCCTCGTCACCATGGCGCGCGCCTCGGGCCGCAAGGAGACCGGGATGCTCGACACCCATCCCGCCGGTCCTGAGCGCGTCGCCGGCTGGGACCGCGCCGTCGCGGAGATCCGCGCCTCCAACGGCCAGCTCCCGAAGCGGGCTTAGGGCAAGACGAAACCTCATGCTGAGGAGCTACGCGAAGCGTGGCGTCTCGAAGCATGGGCTGCAAGCGAGGTGCTCGATCCCACCCTTCGAGACGCCCGCTTTGCGGGCTCCTCAGGGTGAGGTGGTTCGCAATCTACGCCCGCATGAAGCCCGTGAGGCGTGAGGCGATGATGCTGTCGGCCTCGCGCATGATGCGGTCGATCAGCTCCTTCACCGTCGGTACGTCGCGGATCAGGCCGGCCACCATGCCGCACGACCAGGCGCCGGCATCCATCTGTCCGTCCTTCATGATCTTGGGATAGACGCCCGCCACCTCGGGCAGGATGTCCTCGAACCTGATCTTGGAGCCCAGCGCCTTCTCCTTCTCGAGCAGGCGCTCGACGGCGGCGTTCTTCAGCACGCGCTCGGTGTTGCGCAGCGGCCGCATGACCAGCCGCGTGTCGAGTTCGCTGGCGGCGACCAGCGCCTGCTTCACGTGCTCGTGGATCGGCGCCTCCTTGGTCGCCATGAAGCGCGTGCCCATGTTCATGCCGTCGGCGCCGAGCGAGAGGGCGGCGACCAGCGAGCGGCCGTCGGCCATGCCGCCCGAGGCGACGAACGGGATCTTCAGCTCCTCGGCGGCGCGCGGCAGCAGGATGAAGTTCGGCACGTCGTCCTCGCCGGGATGGCCGCCGCACTCGAAGCCGTCGACGCTCACCGCATCGCAGCCGATCTGCTCGGCCTTCAGGGAATGGCGCACCGAGGTGCATTTGTGGATGACCTTGATGCCCGCTTCGTGCAGCGCCGGCATCCACTTCTGCGGGTTGTTGCCCGCGGTCTCGACGATCTTCACGCCGCCCTCGACGATCGCCCGGATGTAGCCGGGATAGTCGGGCGGCGTGACCGAGGGCAGGAAGGTGAGGTTCACGCCGAACGGCTTCTTCGTCATCTCGCGGCAGCGCTTGATCTCCCTGGCGAGATTCTCCGGATTGCCCTGCGTCAGCCCGGTGATGATGCCCAGCCCGCCGGCATTGGAGACCGCCGCGGCCATCTCCGCGAAGCCCACGAAATGCATACCGCCCTGGATGATGGGATGCTCGATGCCGAACAGTTCGGTGATCTTGGTCTTCATGGGCTGATCCTCCGGGTAGTGAATGCGGTCGTTGGCGTCGATCCTGCCTGTTCAGAGGACCTCATGGAAGCCGATCGCGACCCGGTCCGGCGCACGGGCGGCGACGCCGACGAAGGTCGCGCGCTCCAGCCATTTGAGCGACGGCTCCGAGGTCTCGAAGCGCGGTGCGGTGCGGAAGTGATAGGCGTCGGGCGGCAGCAGCTCGCCCTGGCTTATGCGCGCGAGAACTTCCGGGCTGGCCACCCGCAGGCCCTCGTTCTGCACGTAGACATGCGCGCCGCTGCGGGCGCGGATCGTGTAGCGCGCCACCACCTCGATCGTGCCGTCGGGCCGCACGATCTGCCAGTCGGCGCCGCCCGGCAGGATCTCCCCCATGAGCTTCGGCCCGTGCACCTCGCCGCCACGGATGTCGACGATGCGGCGATGGCCGCGCGCCGTGATCCCGAGATCCTGGATCGGTCCGACCCTGGCCTTGATGGCGAAGGCGAAGCGCGTTGCGGGCGCGGTGCTGATGAACGTGTCGATATCGGTCATGGCGTTCCTTGAAATCCGGCGACCTCACCCTACATAGAAGGGATCGCGCCCCCGATTCCCGGAGGCGCGAATTGCATTTCAGGGGGAGGGACGCACTCGAAACGGTTTTCGGAAATGTCGCCGTTCACGCGACATCGGCCGACACCGAAAGAAGGCTGAAAACATCGACGCGTCAACGCCTTGCCGGGCGTTGCCTGCGACATCCGCCGCACGCGATCCGGATTTTTTATTTGTCGCGTTTCAGGCGACTCTCAGGCGGCTTTCGACTTGCCCAGAAGGTGGTCGGAGATGATGCGCTGCTGGATCTCCGAGGTGCCCTCGAAGATCTTGGTGAGGCGGGCGTCCCGCCAGTAGCGCTCCACGGCATGCAGCGTCGTGTAGCCCGCGCCGCCGAACACCTGCAGCGCCTCGGAGGTCACGCGCTCGGCCATCTCGGAGGCGAAGAGCTTCACCATCGCCGCCTCCTTGTCGCAGCGGCGCTTCTGGTCGATCTCGTCGCACACGAAGTACATGAGCTGGCGCGCCGCCTCGATCTCGGTCGCCATGCGGGCGAGGCGGAAGCGGGTGTTCTGGAAGTCGCCGATCGCCTGGCCGAACTGGCGGCGCTCCTGGGCGTAGGCGGTGGCGTCCTCCAGCGCGCCGCGGGCGAGGCCGATCGAGCGGGCGGCGGTGTGGGCGCGGGCGCGCTCGAGGCCCGCCGATATGTAATAGAAGGCACGGCCTTCCTCGCCGATCAGCGCGGAGCCGGGCAGGCGGCAATCGTCGAAGGCGAGCTCCCACGTCTTCCAGCCGAAGTAGCCGATCTTGGGGATGGGGGCGCCCTTCACGCCTTCGGGCAGCGTGCCCCTGGGTTTCTCGATCAGGAAGGAGGAGAGGCCGACATGCTTGCGCTTGGGGTCGGGAGGATCGGAGGTGCGGGCGACCAGCATGATGTAGTCGGCGCCGTCGGCGAAGGTGCACCAGTACTTGTTGCCGTTGATCACCCAGTCGTCGCCGTCCTTGCGCGCGCGGCAGGAGATGCTGCCGAGGTCGGAGCCGACGTTGGGCTCGGACATGGCGGCGGCGCCGAGGAACTCGCCGCGGGCGGCACGCGGCAGGAACACGGCGCGCTGCGCGTCGGTCATGCCGCGGCCGGCCGAGAGGCCGTTGCCGCGGGCGATGATCGAGGCGACGCTCATCCAGGCGCGCGCCAGCTCCTCGGTGATCAGGCAGTACTCGAAGACGCCGAGTCCCAGGCCGCCATACTGCTCGGGGATGACGATGCCGAAGTAGCCCATGTCGGCCAGCTTCCGGATCAGCTCAGGCGGGATGTCGCCCTTCTCGGGGTCGAGCCTGTTGGCGACCGGCAGGACCTCGTTCATGGCGAAGGCGCGCGCCGTCTCCTGGATCATCCGGCGCTCGTCGGTCATGTAGCCCATGGCGTTTCCCCCTGCGATGCCGCAGCATAGTATCCAAACCACCGTTCTTTAGGAGACGCGCATGTCGAGAACCCTGCTGGGAGCGCTGGCTCTCTTTCTCACAGCGACATCGGCGCCGATGCAGACACAGGCGCAGGCACAGGAATGGCCGACCAAGCCGGTGACCGTCCTGATGGGCTTCCCGGCAGGGTCCGGCGTCGACGTGGTGGCGCGGCTGCTGCAGCCCTCGCTGGAGAAGACGCTCGGTCAGCGGCTGGTCATCGACTACAAGAGCGGCGCCGGCGGCAACGTCGCCTCCGAGACCGTGGCCCGCGCACCGGCCGACGGCTACACCTTCCTGCTGGGCACCGCGGCCACGCACGGCATCAACCCGGCGCTCTACACGAAGCTGTCGTTCGATCCCGAGGCGGACTTCACGCCGATCACGACCCTGGCCGATATTCCCAACGTGCTGGCGATCAACCCCGAGGTGATCGACGCCAAGAACGTCCAGGACTTCATCGCCAAGGTGAAGGCCGCGCCCGGCAAGTACAGCTACGGCTCGACAGGCAACGGCACCGGCACGCATCTCGCCTTCGCCGCCTTCAACAAGCAGGCCGGCCTCGACATGGTGCATGTGCCCTACAAGGGCGGGCCGGACGCCACGAACTCGTTGCTGAAGGGCGAGACCTGCTGCAGCTTCCCGCTGTTGCAGGCCATGCTGCAGCATGCCAAGGCGGGCAAGGTGCGGCTGCTCGGCGTCACCACGCCCAAGCGCGTCGCCGCCGTGCCCGACCTGCCGACCATCGCCGAGCAGGGGATGCCGGGCTTCGAGAGCTACACCTGGTTCGCGATCTTCGGCCCCAAGGGCCTCGACCCGGCGATCGCCGGGAAGATGAATGCCGCGCTCAAGACCGCGCTCGAGGATCCGGAGATCGTCAGGAAGCTGACCGAGCTCGGCAACACGCCGCGCTACGAGACGCTGGCGCAGTTCAAGGAGACGGTGAAGCGCGACCGCGCCAAGTGGGCCGAGGTCGTGAAGGCGGCCGGCGCCACGGTCGACTAGGCGGCCGCGTCCTCGAGGATCATCGCCGCACCCTTCTCGCCGATCATGATGGTCGGCGCGTTGGTGTTGCCGGTGGTCAAGGTCGGCATCACCGAGGCGTCGATCACGCGCAGGCCCTGCAGGCCGTGCACCCGGAGCCGCGAGTCGACGACGGCGCGCGGGTCCTCGCCCATCCTGGCCGTGCCGACCGGGTGATAGAGCGTGTTGCCGGACCTGCGCGCGTAGGCCAGCAGGTCGGTGTCGCTGCGGATGTCGGGGCCGGGCTGGATCTCGCCCTTGCTGTGCCGGGCCAGCGCCGGCTGGGCGAAGATGCGCCGCACGTGTCCGACGCCGGCCAGCAGCGCCAGCTCGTCGGTGTGGACGGAGAGGTAGTTGGGCTTGATGTGCGGCCGGGCGAACGGGTCGGCAGACGCGGCCATGATGGTGCCGCGGCTGTCGGGCTTCACGACGCAGACCACGCAGCTCATGCCCGGCAGCTCGTCGAGCTCGCCGAACTTCAGCGGGTGCGTGCTGCCCGGCGTGAACAGGAGCTGCAGGTCGGGCGAAGCCAGCCCCTCGCGGCTGTCGCAGAAGACCTGGGCCGTGGTGACGCCGAAGGTCAGCGCACCGCGGCCGGTCAGGACGAAGCGCAGGATCTCGGGCAGCACGCGCGGAAATCGCGCCACCTCGTTCACCGTCTCCGCGCCGTGCACGCGATGGACGACGCGGATCACGTAGTGGTCGATCAGGTTGGCGCCGACACCGGCCAGGTCGTGCACCACGGGGATGCCGAGCGACTGCAGGTGCGCCGCCGGCCCGATGCCCGAGATCTGCAGGATGTGCGGCGAGTTGATCGCGCCGCCCGACAAGATGACCTCGCGGCCGGCGCGCACCTCGGTGAGGTTGCCGCCGCGCTGGAAGGTGACACCGGTGCAGCGCCGGCCGTCGAACAGGAGCTTGCCGCCCTGCGCGTCGGTCTCGACGCGGAGGTTGGGATGGCGACGCGCCTCGCGCAGGTAGGTCTGCGCCGTCGAGCCGCGCCAGCGGCCGCGCCGGGTCATCTGCGAGTAGCCGACGCCCGTGCGTTGGCGGCCGTTGAGGTCGGGATTGAAGGGAAAGCCGGCCTGTTGCGCGCCTTCGACGAAGCGGTGGGTGAGGGGCAGGATGGTGCGGTAGTCCTCGACCTTGAGCGGTCCACCCTGGCCGCGCACCTCGGGGTCGCCGCCCTGCACGTAGTGCTCGCTCTTCTTGAAGTAGGGAAGCACGTCGTCCCAGCTCCAGCCGCGGCAGCCCATCTGCGCCCAACCGTCGAAGTCGGCCGGCGCCCCGCGCACGTAGAGCATGCCGTTGATCGAGGAGGAGCCGCCCAGCGTGCGGCCGCGCGGCCATTCCATGCGGCGTTCGTTGGTGCCGGCCTCGGGCTCGGTCGTATAGTTCCAGTTGACCAGTGGGTTGCGGATCAGCGAGCGCATGCCGGCCGGGATGTGGATCATCGGATGCCAGTCGCTCGGCCCCGCTTCGAGCAGGATCACCGAGGCGCCCCTCTCGGCCAGCCGCGCCGCGACCGTGCAACCCGCCGATCCCGCGCCAACGACGACATAGTCGGCCTGCATGGCGTATCCCCTTCAGAGCGTGCCCGACCTCTTGTCCCGCGGCACGAAGTAGTCGGTCGGCGCGAGCTCCGGGTCTTCCTGGGCGAACATGTTCTGCACGTGGCGCTCCACGTCTTCCCTGAAAAGCGCATGGCTGATCGCCTGCACGAGCCGGTTGGCGCCGACGAAGAGGCCGGGGATGTCGCCCGCCAGCGGTCCCTGGCTGAGGATGCTGCCCCAGTTGAAGAGGTGGATGTCGCCGAGCCGCGGCGTGCGGCCCGCGATCCTCTCCTCCAGCTCGAAGCCGCGGCCCAGATAGGGATAGCGCGCGGCCTCGGCGTTGGCACGGACCTCGTCGGCCGGGCGCATGTCGGCCCACAGCTTCACGTTCGGCGTGAAGACCGAGAGCTCCTTCACGCGCGCGATGTCGACCTCGAAGCCGGTGCCCATGAGCACGACGTCGAACCGCTCGGTGCCCTTCGTGGTCTTCACGGTCACCGCGTCGGGCTCGATCGCCAGGTCGAGCCACGGCTCGGCGAAGCGGAAGGCGAAGCCCGGCAGCTTCTGGGCGCGCAGCACCGATTCGTGCGGCGGCGGCGAGCCGGCCGACAGCATGTAGGTGTAGATCTTCCAGCGCCAGTCGTCGTCGAGCATGCCCTGGCCGCGCTGGAAGCCCGGGAACGAGGCGCCCTTGGACTTGTTGACCTGCGGCAGGTGCGGGCGGCGCGCATAGCAGACCGCCTCGCGGGCGCCCGCTTCGAGCGCGGTGCAGCCATTGTCGATCGCCGTGGCCAGCACGCCCAGGATGCCGATGCGCTTGCCGACCAGCTTCGCGAAGTCGATGTCCTCCAGCGTATGGAACACGCGGCCCGTACGCTTCGGATCGTTGGGATCGAACGACGGGAAGGACGGCCACCGGAAGCCGCCCGAGCCGTCGCGGCCGTTGGCCATGACGAGCTTGCGCACGAAGATCGTCTCGCCGGTCGAGAGCTGGACCTCCAGGAGTTCGCCGGCCGGCGCGACCGAGAGCAGCGACACGCCGTTCTCGACCTCGAGGTCGACGACCTTGCGCACCCACAGGAGATAGGAGAGCCAGTCGAGGCGCGCGATCTTGTAGAGCCTGTCCCAGCCGTCGAGCCCGTACTGCGCCTCGTACCAGGCGCGGAAGGTGAGGGAGGGGATGCCGAGGTCGGGGCCGGTGAGGTGCTTGGGCGAGCGCAGGATCGGCATGCGCGCCGTGGTGTTCCACGGGCCTTCGTGGCCGTGTGTGTTGCGCTCGATCACACGGATGTTGCGGATACCCTCGCGCAGCAGGCCGAAGCCCGCCGTCTGGCCGCACATGCCGGCGCCGACGACCAGGACATCGAGCACGCGCTTGCCGTCGGGGCCGGTGCGCTGCGGAACCCAGTCGGCGGGCGGATAGTTGAGGCGAGCGAGATCGTGCCGCGCGACCTTCTCCAGCGCATCAAGACCCGCGGATTGCCGCTCGACAACTCCGTCCATACCGTGTTTCTCACCCTCTCCCGGTTTCCATAGCAGGGACACAGAGATGATTGAACTGCCGTGCTTCTACAGCCTGTCCTCGCCCTGGGCCTACTTCATGGGGCCGCGGCTCGAGGACATCGTGCGACGGCACAAGGTGCGGCTGGTGCTGAAGCCGTTCGACTTCCAGGCGATCGTTCCGCGCACCGGTGGCGTGCCGCTCAGGACGCGGCCGCCGGCACGGCGCTCGTATCACGAGGAGGAACTGGACCGCTGGCGACGCTACCTGCAGATGCCTCTGGTACTGAAGCCCCGCTACTATCCGGAGCAGGTCACCGATCCCGACTGGAACAAGCGTCCGGGCTGGATGGTGATCGCGGCGCAACTGCGCGGCCTCGACGCGTTTCGCCTCAGCCATGCGTTGCTGCGCGCACTGTGGGCCGAGGAGCGTGATACCGCCGTGGCGGACGTGCGGATGGCGATCGCCGAGGAGAACGGGCTCGACGGAAGCGCGCTGCACGCCGCCGAGACCAGTGCGGAGGTGCAGGCGGCCTACCGCACCTACACGCAGGAGGCGGAGGCGCTGCAGGTGTTCGGCGCGCCGACCTTCGTCGTCGAGGGCGTGCGCTACTGGGGCCAGGACAGGCTGGGTTTCGTCGACCGTGCGCTGGAGGCGCTCCGGGCGAGGCAAGGAAAGTAAGGGAGAGAGGAAATGCGCGGTCGTCAGGTGTTCTTCGAAACGCTGCTCAACCATGGCGTCGATCGCATCTTCGGCAACCCGGGCACGACCGAGAGCCCGCTGCTCGACTCGCTGCTCGACTATCCGCAGATCCAGTACATCGTGCACCTGCACGAGGGCGTGGCGACCGGTGCGGCCAACTTCTACGCCCAGGCGAGCGGTAAGACCGCTTTCGTGAACCTCCATGTGGCGCCCGGCCTCGGCAACGCGGTCGGTGCGATCTACAGCGCATTGAAGAACGGCTCGCCGATGGTCGTTACGGCGGGCCAGCAGGACACGCGCATGCGGCTGCGCGATCCCATCCTCGGCCACGACCTCGCGGCGATCGCCGCGCCCGTGACCAAATGGAGCGTGCAGGTCGAGCGTGCCGACGAGCTCGGCCCCGTCCTCCAGCGTGCCTTCAAGATCGCCAACGAGGCGCCGGCGGGCCCGGTGTTCGTGGCGCTGCCGATCGACGTGATGGAGCAGGAGACTTCCATCCCGTCCGGCAGGCCCGGCCATTCCTACACCGCCTCGCGCCCCGATCCCGCGGGCATCGCCGCCATGGCGAAGCTGATCGCCGCGGCGAAGAACCCGGCGATCGTCGCAGGCGACGAGATCGCGCGCGCCGGCGCGGACAAGACGCTGGCGAAGCTCGTCGAGAAGATCGGCGCCGCGGTGTGGTTCGAGGGCCTGCGCGGCCGGAACTCCTTCCCGACCCATCACCCCGCCTATCGCGGCACGCTGGCGTTCGATGCGCCGGGCGTGGCCAAGCAGCTCGCGAACAACGATCTCGTGCTGATGGTCGGCGGTCCGTTCTTCGAGGAGGTCTGGTACGCCCCGGGCTCGCCGTTCGCTCCGGGCACCAGGGTGCTGCAGATCGAGCCGGCCGCGTCGCGACTCGCCTACAACTTCGCGCTCGATGCCGGCGTGCTGGCCGATGTCGGCGCAGCGCTCGAGGCGCTCGACGCGGCGCTGACGGTCGACGCGGCGGCGGCGAGGAAGCGCAACGACGCTCTGAAGGCGCAGCGCGAGGCCGAGGACGCGGCGCAGAAGGCGCGGGTCGAGAAGGCGTGGTCGCGCTCGCCGACCTCGATGGCGCGCGCCATGGCCGAGATCAAGGCCGGAGCGCCGAAGGATGTCGTGATCGTCGACGAGACCATCACGGCCAACCTCGATCTCTTCAAGACCTTCAGCTTTTCGGGGCCGGGCGACTACTACAGCGGCCGCGGCGGCGGTATCGGCCAGGGGTTGGCCGGCGCGATCGGCGTCGCGGTCGCCCAGACCAAGCGGCCGATCCTCTGCGTCTCGGGCGACGGTTCGTCGATGTACTCGATCCAGGCGCTCTGGACGGCGGCGCATCACGACCTGCCGATCGTGTTCGTGATCATGGCGAATCGCGAGTACCGCGTGCTCAAGCACAACATCGACGCCTATCGCGCGCGGTTCGAGGTGAAGTCCAACAAGCCCTACATGCACATGGATCTCGGCGGCCCGACCATGGGCTTCGTCGACATGGCCAGAGGCATGGGCGTGGCCGGCACTTATGTCGCGAAGGCGGACGACATCAAGGCGGCGGTCGTGGCCGCCTTCAAGTCCGGCAAGCCGCACCTCATCGAGGTCGAGATCGAGGGGAAGCGTTAGGGCGAGTTCCTACACGCGCAACGCCGTCACTTCTGGAACGCGCGCACCTTGGCCTGATGCGCCCGGGCCGCAGCCGTCAGCATCGGCAGGTCGTTGCCGGCGAGCAGGAAGCGCATGCCCTTGCCGGTGTAGAGCTGCAGCAACTCCTCGGTGTAGGCGCCGCCCATGCCCGGCCACTTGCCGTGCTTCTTGCAGGCCGCGATGACCTTGTCGACGGCCGCCTGGACCTTCGGATTGCCGGTGTCGCCGGGGATGCCCATCTCCATCGAGAGGTCACTCGATCCGACCAGGAGGCAGTCGATGCCCGGAACCGCGGCGATCGCCTCGGCGTTCTCGACCGCTTTGGGTGTCTCGATCATGACCGTGATCAGCGTGTTGTCGTCGCTCTTGGCCGTCATCTCGCCGAGCGGCAGGGGGGCATAGTCGAACTGCGCCTGGCCGCCCCCCACCGAACGATGGCCGCGCGGCGGGTAGCGCAGCTTGTCGGCGATCTCCTTGGCCTCTTCCGGCGTGTCGACATGGGGGATGACGATGCCGAGCGCGCCGCCGTCCAGCACGCGAGTGGCCATCGTAAGCTCGCCGTAGGGGACCCGCACGATCGGCGTGATGCCCGAGTCCTGGGCGGTGATGGCGATCTCGCAGGCAGTCTCGATCGACATCGAGCCGTGCTCGAGGTCGATGAACAGCCAGTCGAAGCCGGCCGCTTTCATGACTTTCACGATGTCGACGTTGCGCACGAGCCGGATCCCGATGCCGATCGACAGCTCGTTCTTCTTCAGCCGCGCCTTGGCGACATTGACCGCGAACGCCATACTTCCTCCCGGGGCATCTCTTGTTTAGCAGGGTAGGCTAGTCGCCATGACCTTTCGTGTCGAACGAATCGACCATGTCGTGCTGCGGGTGCGTGACCTCGCGGCGATGGTGGATTTCTACGAGCGGGCGCTGGGCTTCAAGGAGGAGCGGCGTCTCGACAAGCTCGGCCTGGTGCAGATGCGCGCGGGCGCGTCCCTGCTCGACCTCGTCCACGCCGAGCGCGGAGAAGGCAAGAACATGGATCATCTTTGCTTTCGCGTGGAGCCGTTCGATCGTGACGCCATCGTCACGGCGCTGGCGCGGTTCGGGATATCGGTCGGCGAAACCGTCGAGCGCTACGGTGCGGAAGGCAACGGTCCGTCGGTCTACTTCAACGATCCCGAAGGCAACCAGATCGAACTGAAGGGTCCCGCGAAATAGGGCCTGCATTGGCGTTTGGCTGTTGCATACGATGTGCTAGCCTTCCGGCCAACGGGGAAACGACAATACGCCCGCGTGGCGTCGAGTCTGGGAGGACTTGCAATGTACACTCGCCTGGCATTCGTTGCCGGCAGCCTGGCTGCCTTTGTCGCCGTGTCGGCACCCGCCTTCGCCCAGAAGCAGGGCGGCACCCTTCGCGTATCTCATCGTGACAACCCGCCGAGCGCCTCGGTTCACGAGGAGGCGACGATCTCGACGAACATGCCGTTCATGCCGGTCTTCAACAATCTGCTGATGTTCGATCCCAAGGAGAAGATCAACAGTCCCGACAAGCTGGTACCCGAGCTGGCGGAGAGCTGGTCGTACGATCCGACCAACACCAAGCTCACCTTCAAGCTGCGGCAGGGTGTGAAGTGGCATGACGGCAAGCCGTTCACTTCCAAGGACGTAAAGTGCACCTGGGACGCGCTGCGCGGTGACGAGAAGCAGGAGATCATCCGCAAGAACCCGCGCAAGGTCTGGTACAAGAACCTCAAGGAAGTCACGACCAACGGCGACAACGAGGTGACCTTCCATCTCGAGCGCGTGCAGCCCTCGTTCATTTCGATGCTGGCCGCAGGCTATTCGCCGGTCTACCCATGCCACGTCGATGCCCGGACGATGCGCTCCAAGCCGATCGGCACCGGTCCGTTCAAGGTCGTCGACTTCAAGCGCAACGAGTCCATCAAGCTCGCGAAGAACGCCGACTACTGGAAGCCGGGCCGGCCCTATCTCGACGCCATAGAGTTCAAGATCGTGCCCAACCGCAGTACGCGTGTGCTGGGTTTCGTGGCCGGCGAGTTCGATCTCACCTTCGACTCCGACATCACCTTTCCGCTGCTCAAGGACGTGAAGAGCCAGAAGGCGGACGCCGTTTGCGAGTCCCGTCCGACCAACGTTCACCAGAACCTGCTGGTCAACCGCGACGCGCCACCGTTCGACAATCCGAAGCTGCGGGAAGCCCTGGTCTACGCGCTCGACCGCAAGCCGTTCAGCGACATCCTCGCCCAAGGCAACGACCTGCGCGGCGCGACCATGCTGCCGCCGCCGGCCGGCCGCTGGGGCATGACGCAGGACGAGCTGCAGAAGCTGCCGGGCTTCGGTCCCGACGTCGAGAAGAACCGCGCCGAAGCCCAGAAGATCATGAAGGAGCTGGGCTACGGTCCCGACAAACCGCTCAAGATCAAGGTCGCGACCCGCAACATCGCGATCTACCGCGATCCGGCGGTCATTCTGATCGATCAGCTCAAGCAGATCTACATCGACGCCGAGCTCGAGCCGATCGACACGACGATCTGGTACAACAAGGTGCAGCAGAAGCAGTATCAGGTCGGCCTCAACCTGACGGGTGCCGGTCTCGACGATCCGGACGGCGTCTTCTACGAGAATTTCTACAGCACGTCCGACCGCAACTATACGGGCTACAAGAATCCCGAAGTCGACAAGATGATCGACCAGCAGTCGGCCGAGACCGATGTCGCCAAGCGCAAGGTTCTTGTTGGCGAGATCGAGCGCGTCTTGCTGAAGGACGCGGCCCGCCCGCCGATCAACCACGGCGTCGCCAACACCTGCTGGGCGCCGACGCTGAAGAACCTCGTGCTGCAGCACAACAGCATCTACAATGGCTGGCGCCTCGAAGAGGTCTGGCTCGACAAGTAGCGGCGGCAAGGCGGAGACGACGGGACGAAGATGGGAGCCTACCTCACGCGACGCGTGCTCCTGATGGCGCTGACCCTGCTCGGCATGTCGGTGCTCATCTTCGTCCTGCTCCGTCTCGTGCCGGGCAACATCGCCGACATCCTGGTGGATTCGGCCGGCATCGCCGATCCCCGCGAGAAGGCCAAGATCGCCAAGGAGCTCGGCCTCGATCGGCCGATCTTCGAGCAGTACCTGCAATGGATAGGCGGCCTCGTGCGCGGCGACCTGGGCTTTGCCTACGTGTCGGAGCGGCCGGCCATCGAGGAGATCGCGCCGCGCATTCCGGTCAGCGCCAAGCTGGCGGGCCTGGCGCTCTTCTTCTCGATCGTCCTCGGTGTGCCGCTCGGCGTCATCAGCGCGGTGCGCCAGAATACCGGCCTCGACTATGTGCTTCGCGTTGTGAGCCTCAGCGGCCTGTCGCTGCCGTCGTTCTGGTTGGCGCTTCTTATCCTCATGGCCTCCGTGCAGTGGTTCGGGGTCATCCCGATCTATACGAGCGAGCCGCGCAGCCTGCTCGACGAGCTGCTGCTGCTCAGCATACCCGCCGCCGCCGTGGGCTTTCGCAGCTCCGCACTGATCATGAGGCTGACGAGATCCTCGATGCTCGAGGTGCTGCGCCAGGACTACATCCGCACGGCGCGCTCAAAGGGCGCCTCGCAGACCTCGGTGAACTACGAGCATGCATTGCGCAATGCTCTGCTGCCGGTCGTCACCATCATCGGTATCGAGGCGGCGTTCCTGATCGGCGGACTGATCGTCACCGAGACGGTGTTCAACATACCCGGCGTCGCCCGCTTCCTCGTCGAGGCGATCCTCTGGCGGGACTATCCGATCGTGCAGAACTTGGTGATGCTGATCGCCTTCATCACCGTGGTCGTCAACTTTTTGGTCGACATGGCCTACATGGTGCTCGACCCCCGCATCAAGTACGCCGACTGAGGGATCATGGCCATCATCGACCATGACGCCGCTCTCGCCCGCGCCGGCGCCAACGTTACGGGCTTCTGGAGCCAGGCCGCGTACCTCATCCGGCGCTATCCGCTGGGAGCGGTGGGGGCCCTGATCGTGGTCGTGTTCGTGGTGACCGCGGCCTTCGCCAATTTCATCGCTCCGGTCGATCCGCTCGCGACCAATTCGCGTGCCTCGCTGGCCGTTCCCAGCAGCACTTTTTGGCTGGGCGCCGATTTCATGGGCCGCGACATGTTCAGTCGCATCGTCTATGGCGCGCGCATTTCGCTTGCCGTGGCGGCCGGCGCGACCGTGCTGGGGTTCGCGGTCGGCATCGCCATCGGCCTCGCCAGCGGATTCCTCGGCGGTTGGTTCGATCTCGCCACTCAACGCGTGATGGATATCCTGCAGGCACTGCCCCTGCTCGTGCTCGCGCTGGTCATGGCGGCCTCGCTCGGCCCATCGCTGGAGAATACGATCATCGCCATTGCGGTGGCGCTGGTCCCGAATGTGGCGCGCGTCGTGCGGTCGAGCACATTGTCTCTACGCGAGCAGCCTTTTGTCGAAGCGGCACGGGCCGTCGGAATGGGCGAGATGCGCATCGCGGTGCGCCATGTCCTGCCGAACACGATGGCGCCCCTTATCGTGCTGGCGACCGCGCAGCTCGGCTCGGCGATCCTCACCGAGGCGTCGCTGTCGTTTCTCGGGCTGGGTATCCCGGAGCCCTATCCGTCGTGGGGCCGCATGCTGTCGGAGTCGGCCGCCGAGTATGTCCGCACGGCGCCGTGGCTCGTGATCTTCCCTGGCGTTGCCATCAGCCTGACGGTATTCGGGACGAACCTTCTGGGTGACGCATTGCGAGACATTTTCGACCCTCGGGAGCGTACATGAGCGCTTTGCTCGAGGTCGAAGATCTCGGAACGTGGTTCTATACGCGGCAAGGCATCGTCAAGGCCGTCGACGGGGTGGATTTCCAGGTTGCCGCGGGGGAGACACTTGCGATCGTCGGCGAATCGGGTTGCGGCAAGAGCATGACCGCGCTTTCCCTGATGCGCCTGATCCCCGACCCGCCCGGCCGCATCGTGTCGGGATCGGTGCGGCTCGCGGGTCGCGATCTGCTGAAGATCAGCGAAGAGGAGATGCGCGACGTACGGGGCAACGAGATCTCGATGATCTTCCAGGAGCCGATGACGTCACTCAATCCGGTCATGACGATCGGCAAGCAGATCTCCGAAGCGCTGATCCTGCACCGCGACATGGACAAGAAGGCCGCATACAAGCGCTCCGTCGAGATGCTCGACCTGGTGCGCATCCCCGAGCCGGCGCAGCGCGCCAAGGAGTATCCGCACCAGCTTTCCGGCGGCATGCGCCAACGTGCCATGATCGCCATGGCGCTGGCCTGCAATCCCAAGGTGCTGATCGCGGACGAGCCCACGACGGCGCTCGACGTCACCATCCAGGCGCAGATCCTGGAGCTGATCGTCGAACTGCAACGCGAGTTCAGCGCTGCCGTGATCCTGATCACGCACGATCTCGGCGTCGTCGCCGAGACGGCGCGGCGCGTCATCGTCATGTATGCAGGTCGAAAGGTCGAGGAAGCGGAAGTCGGCGAGCTGTTCGCCAAGCCGATGCACCCTTATACGGTCGGCCTGCTCGCATCGATCCCGCGGCTCGACCTCATGCGCGGCAAGGAACAGAGCATCGACTCGAGACTGCAGGAGATTCCAGGCATCGTGCCGCCGCTGTTCGATCTGCCGACCGGCTGCGCCTTCGCCCCGCGCTGCGACCGCGCCGACGATCTCTGCCGGCGCGAGCGGCCTTCCTACGAGGAGAAGCGGTCCAGCCACTGGGTCGCCTGCTGGCATGCCAATGGCTAAGCAGAATACACCGGTCATCGAGGTCACGAACCTCAAGAAGCACTTCCCGGTGAAGAAGGGCCTGCTGCGGCGCACCGTCGGCCACGTCTACGCCGTCGACGGCGTGAGCTTCACCATCGGCGCCGGCGAGACGCTGGGCCTGGTGGGCGAGTCGGGCTGCGGAAAGACCACGGCCGGCCGCGCCGTGCTGCGCCTTGTCGAGCCGACGTCCGGCTCGATCAAGGTCGAAGGCACCGAGATCACCAAGCTGTCGAAGGCCGAGCTGCGCCCCTACCGGCGGCAGATGCAGATCATCTTCCAGGATCCGTTCTCCTCGCTCAATCCGCGCATGACGGCGGGCGACATCGTGGGCGAGCCGCTCCTGGTGCATGGCGTCGCCAACACCAAGGCGCGCAACGAGCAGGTCGCCGCCCTGTTCGCACGGGTCGGTCTGCGCACCGCGCAGATGAGCAATTTCCCGCACCAGTTCTCGGGCGGCCAGCGGCAGCGCATCGGCATCGCCCGTGCGCTCGCCCTGGGACCCAAGCTGATCGTGGGCGACGAGCCGGTCTCGGCGCTCGATGTTTCGATCCAGGCGCAGGTCATCAACCTTCTGATGGACCTGCAGCGCGAGCGCCAGCTCTCCTACCTGTTCATCAGCCACAACCTCGCGGTGGTCGAGCACATCAGCCACCAGATCGCAGTGATGTATCTCGGCCGCATCGTCGAATATGCCGACACGCGCTCGATCTTCACCCGCGCCCAGCACCCCTATACCGAGGCGCTGCTGTCGGCCGTGCCGGTGCCCGACCCGGCGATCAAGCGGCAGAAGCGTGTGCTGCAGGGCGACGTGCCGAGCCCAGTGAAGCCGCCGCCGGGCTGCCACTTCCACACGCGCTGCCCCTACGCGGTGGACCGCTGCAAGGTCGAATCCCCACCGCTGCGCGAAATCGCGCCGGGGCATCACGTTTCCTGTCACTTGCGCTAAGCTCCTCCCGAAGAGGGAGACAGGAGCGTCATGGCGAACTGGGATTACATCATCGTGGGAGGTGGTTCGGCGGGGTGCGTGCTGGCCAACCGGCTGACGGAAGACGCCAACGTCAAGGTGCTGCTGCTCGAGGCCGGCCCGCGCGACAAGTCGATGTGGATCGACATCCCGGCCGGCTTCACCAAGCTCCTGAACCACAAGCAGTTCAACTGGAACTTCGAGATGGAGGCGGAGGAGGGCATGGCCAACCGGCGCATCCCTTGTCCGCGCGGCCGCACGCTCGGCGGCTCGAGCTCGATCAACGGCATGCTCTACGTGCGCGGCCAGCCACTCGACTACGACACCTGGGGCCAGCTCGGCAATCGCGGCTGGTCCTATTCTCAGGTCCTTCCCTACTTCAAGAAGTCGGAGAACTACGAGAGCGGTGGCGACGACAGCCGCGGCCGCGGCGGACCGCTGAACGTCGCGGAGATGTGCGACACCCATGAACTCTGCGATGCCTTCATCGATGCTGCCGAGGCCACCGGCTATCCGAAGAACAAGGACTACAACAACGGCAACCAGGAAGGCTTCGGCTACTACCAGGTGACGATGAAGAACGGCAGGCGGCAGTCGACGGCGCGCGCCTTTCTCGATCCGGCGCGGTCGCGGCCCAACCTCGCGATCGAGACCGATGCGCTGGTCCACAACGTGGTACTCGAGGGCAAGCGCTGCGTCGGCGTGGCCTACAGCGTGCACGGCCAGAAGAAGGAGGCGCGCGCGGGCCGCGAGGTCATCGTCTCCTGTGGCGCCGTGCAGTCGCCGGGGGTGCTGGAGCATTCCGGCATCGGCCAGCCCGAGTTGTTGAAACGCCACGGGATCGAGGTCAGGCACGAGCTGAAGGGCGTCGGCGAGAATTATGGCGACCACTTCGCGCCGCGCATGAACTGGCGGGTCAAGCTGCCGATCACGCTGAACGAACGGACGCGCGGCCTCAACCTGGTGCGCGAGGTCATGAAGTACTACACGACCGGCCGCGGCGCGCTGGCGCTCACCGCGGGCGTGGTCTACGGCTTCGTGCGCACGCGCCCGGGCCTCGAATCGCCCGACATGCAGTTCCACATGGCGCATGCGAGCTACGACTCGGCGCAGAAGCGCATGCTGGAGAAGGAGCCGGGCATGACGGTCGTGATCGGCCAGTGCCGGCCCGATTCGCGCGGCTCGATCCATATCAAGTCGGCAACGCCCGGCACCGAGCCCGCGATCCGGCCGAACTTCCTGTCGGCCCAGATCGACCGTGACGCCACGGTCGCGGGCATGCAGATCGCCCGCAAGATCGTGTCACACCCGTCGATGGCCAAGTACATCGCCTTCGAGAACAACCCCGGCGACAAGGTCCAAAGCTACGACGAGTGGCTCGACTTCGCCCGCCGCACCGGCCAGACGACCTATCATGTCGTCGGCACCTGCAAGATGGGCTCCGACCCGATGGCGGTGGTCGACGACCGGCTGCGCGTGCACGGCATCACGGGGCTGCGCGTGATCGACGCCTCGATCATGCCGACGGTCACGTCGGGCAACACCAACGCCCCCACGATCATGATTGCGGAGAAGGGGGCGGACATGATCAAAGAGGATGCGAAGGCGGGCCTCAGGGCGGCCGCCTAGGAGGTCCGCGCGATGTCTCTCAAGTCCGTCTTCGTCGCCGCCACGCTCGGTGCCGCAGTCGCGGCCTGCTCGACCACGCCCAAGATGGAGTCCAAGCAGGACATGTTGTCCGACGCCGGCTTCAAGACCGTGTCGCTCAAGACACCCGGCCAGCTCGCGCAGTTCAAGAAGCTGCCGGCGCACCAGCTCACGCGGAAGAACTACCAGGGCAAGACGGTGTGGGTGTATGCCGACCCGACCCTGTGCGGCTGTCTCTACATGGGCACGCCGGACAACTACAACGCCTACATCAAGATCGCCTCGAAGCAGATGATGTCCCAGGCGATGCGGGCCAACTTCCAGGACGATCCCTACAGCCCGACGGCCATGGACAATGCCGTCGACAGCGACTGGGACTGGGGCGAATGGGGCAACCCCGGCTACTACGGCCTGAACTACTAGGGCTTCCGGCCTGCCTCTTGCTCCCCGCCGGTCACGCCGGCAAAGTGTTGTGAGGGGGCCGGGAGTGGAGAACATGAAGCACATCACGCGGCGTGCGGCGGTGGCCGGCGCGTCTGTCCTGCCTTTCGCCGTCGTCGGTGCCACGCGGGCGCAGGCGCGCTTTCCCGACCGGCCGATCCGGCTGATCATCCCCTGGGCGGCGGGTGGTCCGGCCGACAGCGGCTTTCGCATCCTGGCCGAATCGGTCGCCAAGAAGCTCGGCCAGCCGGTGATCGTCGAGAACAAGGGCGGCGCAGCGGGCGTGCTGGGCGCGCTCGCCCTGCAGGAGGCCAAGCCCGACGGCTACACGATCTCCCAGATGCACATGGGCGTACTGCGCCAGCCGCTGCTCAACAAGTCGCTGACCTACGATCCGCTCAAGGACCTGACCTACATCCTGCAGATCACCGGCTTCGTCATGGGCGTCGTCGTACGCACCGAGGCGCCGTGGAAGACGCTGGCGGAGCTTCTGGCTTATGCCAAGGCAAATCCCGGCAAGCTGAACTGGGGCACGCTCGGCATCGGCTCGACTCAGCACTTGGCCATGGAACGGGTCGGCATGGCGCAGGGCCTCACCTGGACGCACGCGCCTTACCGTGGCACCGCCGACACGTTGCGAGCTCTGCTGGGCGGCGAGATCGACTTCGCGTCGGAGTCCTCGGGCTGGGCGCCGATGGTGCAGGCGGGCAAGCTGCGCCTCCTGGCGGTGTTCACCGCCGAGCGCGCGAAGCGCTTCCCCGACGTGCCGACGGTGAAGGAGCTCGGCTACGAGGTCGTGGTCGACAGTCCCGGCGGCCTCGTGGGACCGAAGGGCATGGACCCCGCCGTGGTCAAGGTGCTGGCCGACGCCTTCCGTGAAGCGGCGCAGGAGCCGAAACACATCCAGTTCCTCGAGAGCATGGACCAGCCCCTGCTGCTGCTGGACGGGCCGGCTTACCAGGCCCTGATGGCACGCACCTATGAGGACGAGCGCGAGCTCCTGCGCAGGCTGAACCTGCTGCCGGCCTAAGCCTTCGCCTGCGTCGCGGGCACGCCGAGCGACAGCATCAGCCGGTTCGCCCAGTTGAAGAACGAAGCCGCGCCGATCAGGTCGGCGATGGCGGCGTCGTCGAGCCCCGCCCCGCGCAGCCGCTCGACATGCGCCGCGCCGAACGTCATCGGGAGTTCCGTGAGAGCCACCGAGGCCGCCACGATCGCCTCCCAGCGCTCGTCCATCTTGGCCTGGACGCCCTCGTCGAGCAGCCGCTGTACGTCGTCGGCGCGCTTGGAGTAGGTCACGGCATGTCGGGCGTGCACCGAGGCGCAGTAGATGCAGCCGTTGAGGCGCGACGTTGCCGCCGCCGCCAGCTCGCGTTCGGCGCGCGGCAGGCCGGCAGCGGGATTGTAGAAGATGTCCTTGTCGGTGAGCGTGCGCGCCTCGAGCACGTCGGGATCGCGCGCCAGCAGGCGGAAGTACGGCGATTTCACGCGGCTCGCGTCGACCAAGCTGGCGAGATGCCGCTCGGTCATCTCGGCTTCCGCCATCGGCTCGATCCACGGCAGCCAGTCGAGCATGTCGCGGGTGAAAGTCACCGGCTCGGTATGTGGTGGCGGGGTCAGGGTCTTCTCGGTCATGGGGTGCTCCCAAGGACGGTCAGGCCGGCGACGACCCGGATCTGATAGCTGAGGAACGACACGAGCTGGGAGATCGTGACGATGTCGGTCGTCGACCAGCCGGCATCGAGCAGCGACTGCAGCGACGAAGGAGCTGCATCGCGCGGATGGAACACCAGCATGTGCGCGTGCTCCAGGGCGGCCGCGAGGCGAGGTCCGAGCGCCTTGCGTCCGGTCTCGCTCGCCTTCCAGGTCGCGCCGGGCGCGTCCTCCGCGGAGAGAGGGCCCTTCGGGAAGCGGCCGTAGGGCCCCTTGGCTCGCGCCGATGCCGCTTCGGCAGTGACGGCGGCCCTCAGGGCGGCCGGCAGCTTCGCGGCATAGAACGCGTCGGTCCGGGGCTCCCCGTGCAGGCTCGCCACAAAGGCCGCGATGACGTGGCGCTCGTCGGCGCTGACGCCGCCGGCGCTCCGTGGCTGGAACAGCGAATCGTAGCTCGCTTGCGCGTGCTTGCGCGCCTCGCTGCGCTGGGCGCGGATGGCGTCGAGCCTGGAGCCCGGGGCGATGCCCACGAGCTGGTCGATGACGTCGCTCATCAGCCGCCCAGCAGCGCAGCCGACGGCTTCACTTCCCTCCGCTCGACCTTCTTCACGATCTCCGTGAGCTTGGCGTGGGTTGGCGCCGGAACGCCGATATGGTTGCCGCGCTCGGCCACGTAACCGTTCATGAACTCGATCTCCGTGCGCCGTCCCTTGATGATGTCCTGTGCCATCGAGGGACGCTGTATGTCGGCGCGTGGGTTGGGGTTGGTGTTGGAGCCCGGCCGCAGGATGGCCTCGACCTCGTCGAGGGCCGCCTTGTCGCCCTCGGAGGCGCGGGCCAGCGTCTCGGGTTCGAACTTGCCGATCTTCTCGATCTGGTAACCCAGGGCCTGGCCGACGCGCACGGCCTCGCCGCCGAGCTTGATCGAGAAGCGGCGGACCGCGTCGTTGCGGTCGCAGTCTATGCCGGTCATGCCAGTCGCGGCGGACACGCCGTTCTTCATGCCGTTCTGGCAGAGCTTTGACCAGCGCTCGCCCCACAGGTTGGTGGTGGTCTTGGCGCTGTCGATCGTGCCGACCATGTCCCGCAGCTCCTCGACCCTCTTGGTGATGCGACCGTGGACCTCGCCGACGCGGAACACGGTGTGCTTGTCGCCGCCCTTGGCGATGGTACGGCGGATCTTGCCGGCCTCGTACATGTCGACGGAGATCAGCGAGGCCACCATGCCGACGGTCTTGCCCCAGCCCACGACGCCCGCGATGCGCTCCTCGTTCAGGCAATTCTGCAGCGAGACGACAAAGCCGTCGGGCGAGAGGTACTGCTTGATGAGTTGCGTCGCCCATTCGGTGTCGTAGGACTTCATCGACACGAACGCGATGTCGATCGGCTTCTGGCGCGACAGGTCCTGCATCTCGGTGGGGTGCATGGTCTTGGCGCTTCTGACCGTGAACTTCTCCTCTGGCGTAACGCCGTCCAGCTCCAGCCCGTTCTTGCGGATGGTTTCGATATTCTCCGGCCAGAAATCGATCAGGGTGACGTCGAGGCCGGCGTTGGCGAGATAGCCGCCGACATAGCCGCCCAGGGCCCCCGTTCCGACCACTGCAATGCGCTTGCCCATTGATGCTCTCCTCAGACGGCCGGTCAGGGCGCCGGGAAGTTCAGTTCGACGCCGACGCCGTCGGGATCGTAGAGGAAGATCTGTGCGGCGCCGGTGCGCGGCACGATCTGCTCGCGGAACTTCACGTTCTTGGACTGCAGGCGTTTGCGCACGCCCTCGAGGTCGGTCGCGGCGAAGGCGATGTGGTCGAAGCGGCCCGTGTCGGCGAACTTCTTCTCGGTGCCGCGTACGACGATGCCCTCGCGTGGCTTGCGCTCGCCGAGCAGGTGAACGGTCGCCACGCCGCCCGAGTAGAGCCAGTAGCCCGGGAAGCCGAGCGGCGGGCGATCGCCGTTCTCCAGGCCCAGCACGTCGCAGTAGAAGTCCTTGGTCGCCTCGAGATTCGAAGGCTCGATCGTGTAGTGCTGCAGCACGCCAAGCGGCATGGTCGGTCTCCGTGGGGGATGATCAGACGAAAGTGAGGTCGGCGTCGGCTCCCATCATCCAGGCGCCGACGGTCTCGAAGTGATTGAGCCGGCCCTGCAGTTGCTGGGTCACGGTGTGGATGTCGCGGAAGCGGCGCTCCAGCGGATGGCTTTCGAAGATCGCCGTGGCGCCGGCGGCATTGTAGGCGAAGTCGACCGCCTCGCGCGCCTTGTGGATGGCATTGGTCGAGGCGCCGCGGATGACGATGCGTTGATCGATCGAGAGCGCTCCGCCGGCCGAGATCTCCATCCAGATCCGGGCGGTCTCCTGCAACAGCCAGGCGCGGGCGGTGCGCACGCCGATCTCGGCCTGGGCGAGATTGGTCTGCACCACGGCGTTGTCGCGGATCGGGCTCTTTCCGCCGCGCTGGACCTTGGTCTTGGCGGCTTCGACGAATTCGTCGAGCGCACTGCGCGCGATGCCGAGCGCCACCCCTGCGAAGCCGACCTCGTAGCAGGTCATCGCCGACATGCGGTAGAGCGCGCCCGTTTCGCGCCGCTCGAAGGCGGGCTGCGAGAAGTCGCGGCTGAAGGAGTAGGCGTCGGGCACGAAAAGGTCGGTGACGGCGAACTGATCGGAGGCCGTGCCGCGCAGGCCGACGACGTTCCAGATGTCGGTCCAGACAACCGAAGACTCCGGCACCAGGAAGGTGCGTTCGACTTGCCGTCCATCCTTGGTCGTGACCGGCGAGCCATCTTCGCGGAAGAGCGGCGAGTGGCAGCCGATCCAGGTGGCGTGGCGGCCGCCCGAGGCGAAGGCCCAGACGCCGGTGACCTTGTAGCCGCCCTCGCACTTCACGGCGCGCGTCTTCGGCCCCGGCCCCCAGGCGAGCACCGCGCGGGGTTCGCCGAAGATGTGCCCGGCGACCGCCGGGTCGAGATAGGCCGCGGTCATGGCGCAGCCGCCGGCCTGGCTGAGGCACCAGGCGGTCGAGGCGTCGCCGCGCGCGATCGTCTCGATGACATGGAAGAAGGTGACGGGATCGGTCTCGATGCCGTTCGACGAGCGCGGCAGCAGTAGGCGGAACAGGCCTGCGTCATGCAGCCTGTCGAGCAGCGCCGGCGGAAGGCGGCGCTTCTCCTCGATCTCGTCCGAGGCTGCGGCGACCGAAGGCCTGAGCGCCTCGGCGCGCGACACGATCGCTTGATCGCCGCCGAGCAGGCCGGGTGACGACATCGTTGTGTCCACAGGTTCCTCCGGCCATAACGCTACGCCCGTCGGGGTTCGCCGAACAAGGGCCTCGCCGGCGGCCGTGTCGATGCTGTTCTGCTGTGCAGGCACCGCGCGAGGAAGAGGAGAGAGACATGCATTGGACCGACCGCCGCAAGCGCTTTCGCGCGTTGCTCGCCGGGGATCGCTGCGTTCATCCGGGCTCGGTCTACGACCCGATCTCCGCCCGCATCGCCGAGGACCTCGGCTTCGAGGTCGGCATGTTCGCAGGCTCCGTCGCCTCCATGACGGTGCTGGGCGCCCCCGACCTCATCGTGCTGACGCTGAGCGAGTTCGCGGGCCAGGCCTATCGCATCAACCGCGCCGGCAACCTCGCGCTGATGGTCGACGCCGACCACGGCTACGGCAACGCGCTGAACGCGCGCCGCACCGTCGAGGAGCTGGAGACCGCGGGCGTCTGCGGCCTCAGCCTCGAGGACACCGACCTGCCGACGCCTCACGGCACGACCAAGCCGCGCCTGATCTCGATCGAGGAGGGGGTCGGCAAGATGAGGGCGGCGCTCGGCGGCCGCCAGGACCCGGACCTCTGCATCGCCGGCCGCACCAGCGCCGTCGCGATCACCGGCCTCGACGACGCCATCTCCCGCGGCAAGGCCTACGAGGCGGCAGGCGTCGATGCGCTGTTCTTCGTGGGTGTGCGCACCCGCGCCGAGCTCGACGCGATCTCGTCGGCCACGACCCTGCCGCTGATCCTGGGCGGCGTGTCCGGCGACCTGACGGACAAGGACTATCTCGCTGCGCGTCGAGTGCGCATCGCGTTGCAGGGCCACCAGCCCTTCGCCGCCGGCGTGAAGGCGGTCTACGAGACCCTGAAGGCGCTGCGCGATGGCGTGCCGCCCGGCAAGCTGCAGGGCGTCGCGAGCGCGGAACTGATGAAGAAGGTCACGCGTGACGACGACTACACGCGCTGGACCAAGGATTTCCTCGGGGGCTGATCCTCAGCCGGTCGGCACCAGCGTCACGGCGACGCCGTAGGAGTGCGAGTCGCCGCCCAGGATGACGCCGCGCAGCGGGCTCACGTCGGAGAAGTCGCGGCCCCAGGCCACGGCGACATGGTCCTCGCGGGCCACCAGATCGTTGGTCGGGTCGAGATGCACCCAGCCCGCCTGCTCGCCGCACCACACCGCGACCCAGGCGTGGCTGGCATCGGCGCCGCGCAGTTCGACCTCTTCCTTGGAGTGCACGGTGCGGATGTAGCCGGACACGTAGCCTGCGGCGAGGCCGTGGGCGCGCAGCGCGGCGATCTCGACATGGGCGAAATCCTGGCAGACGCCGGCCTTGCCGGCGAAGACCTCGGCGAGCGGCGTGGAGATGTCGGTGGCGCCGGGATGGTATTCGAAGTCGGCCTTGATGCGCGAAGTGATCTCGCGCGCCGCCTCGAGGATCGGCCGCCCGGGCGTCAGCGACTGGGCGCCGTAGGTGCGCAGTGCCTCGACCGGCGGCACGAGGGGCGATTCGTGGACGAACTCGCTCGCCTCGACCGGCACCGGGAAGCCGTCGCCGTTCAACGCCGTGCGGATCTCTTCCCACGGGGGGGTCGAGGCGGCGGGCGGCGGTTCGGGAAAGCGCACGTCGACCTCGGCACGGACCTCGATGTCGAACCGCGTGTGCGGCTTGTCGATGCGCAATATGTCGATGAGGTTGCCGAAATGGTCGACGTGCCGAGCCGTCATCGCCGGCGCCGGATTGGCCTCGATGCCGATCGACGTGACGGTCTGGCCGGGGAAGTCGCGGGCGCGCAGATGGGCGATGTGGTGCGCGGCGTCCACCGTGCTGGCGTAGGCATAGGTCGTGCGATGGGAGAGCAGGTAGCGCACCGGTCAGCCTCCTGAAGAACCGACGGCCTGGGCCGCCGGGACATGGCTGAAATAGGCGCGGGTGATCGCCTCGGAGAGCTGCTCCAGGCGGCTCTCGGTGTCGGCCATGACGTCGCGCAGCATGGCGAGCGCCAGCCCCTCGTGCCGCCAGGCCTGCTCGTCGCCGCCGAACTGGCGCACGGCCGCCTCGATGTCCCTCTCCAGCGAGTCCGCGATCGCGGGGACGTACACGCCCGAGGCGTTGGCGAGATAGTCGAGATGGCCGTTGATCGCGTGGAGCTGGAACATGAGCGCGCGGGGATTGCTGTCGTCCAGCATGACGAGGTCGAGCACCGGTGCGGGCTGGAGCTGACCGAGATAGCGCGTGCGGTAGGTGATGGTGCTGTCGCAGAGCTCCAGCGCCAGCCGCATCGCGGCGTCCCAGTCGATGGGCGACTGCGAGAAGGCGCCCAGCGCGGATTTCAGCACGTGCTGCGCGCGCTCCAGGCGCCGTCCGAGATCGAGGAAGCGCCAGCCGGTGCCCCTGGTCATGTTCTCCTGCGCGAGGCCCGACAGGGTGGCGACGAAGCGCACGATCTCGTCGAGCGCGGCCAGCAGCGGATCGAGGTTGCCGCGCGCCGCCAGCAGGCGCTGGCGCACCAGCGCCATCTCGGGCCCGGCGGCGGTGATCATGTCGGCCGAGAAGCGGTCGCGCATGGTCGCGGTCAGCCGCTGGATCGCGTCGAGCACGGCGGCGAGGCCGCGATCGTCCGAGGCGACGGCCGCCAGCCCCTGTGCGAACACCGTACTCTCCGGCGCGGCGAGGGCCGCGGTGTGGTCCATCAGGTTGGCCTGGTCGAGCAGGCGGCCGAGCAGGCGAAGCTCGATCGCGTCGCGCGGGCTCACCGCGCCCTGCGCCACGCGGATCGCCGTCGTGCGCAGGAGCCGCGCGTCGTTGTCGAGGCGCTCGATGTAGCGGCCGAGCCAGAACAGATTGTCGGCGACTCGGCTCTGCAGGTCGGCGCTGCCGCGCTCGACGGCGAGTTGGTGGAAGCGCCGCGTCGGCGGGATCTGCACGTCGGCCGCGTCCTCGGCCAGCACCCAGACGTCCTTCAGCGTGCCGTTGAGGCGCCCCAGCGAGCGCAGTGCGGTGTCGCCGGCCGGCTCGCGCGCCAGGCCGCCGGGCAGCACGCGATAGCCGTCCTGGTCGGCCGCCAGGAAGACGCGCAGCACCACGGCGGCAGGCGACAGCGACTGGCCGTCCCACTTCGGCGTCAGCGACGGCATGGTCGGGTACTGCGCCACGAACTGGCCGGGCTGGGCGCGGATGCGCGCCTCCAGCGCCTTGCGCTCACCAGGCTCCAGCATGCCGACCACGATCGGCTCGCGGTCCTGTCCCAGGCAGGGCCGCACGATCATCAGGTCGAGGTTGGCGAGTGCGAAGGTGAGGGCGGCGGATTCGCCCAGCCACCACACGTCGACCGACGGCAGCTCGAGCTGCTGCCCCAGCAGGCGCCGGCACAACCGTTCCATGAAGGGCATCAGGGCCGGCGTCTCGACGACCCCCGAGCCGAGCGCATTGGCGAGCGCGATGCGGCCGGTGCGCGTGGCCTCGACCAGGCCGGTGACGCCGAGCGCGGAATCGGCGCGCAGCTCCAGCGGATCGACGAAGGCGCTGTCGAGGCGGCGCAGCAGCATGTGCACGGGCCTGAGGCCGGCCAGGGTCTTGATCGAGACCTGGCCGTCGCGTGCCACGAGGTCGCCGCCTTCGACCAGCGGCACGCCGAGCGCGCGGGAGAGATAGACGTGTTCGAAGTAGGTCGAGGAGAGCGAGCCCGGCGTCAGCACCGCCATGTTGGGCTGCGCCACGTCGTGCGGCGCCAGGGCGCGCAGCGAGTCGTGCCAGCGGTCGACGAAGGGCCGGAGATGCCGCACCGGGATCGAGCGGAACGCCTCGGGCAGGCTGCGTGCCAGCACGCGCCGCATCTCGAGCGCATAGCCGATGCCGGCCGGCAGTTCGGTGTGGTCAGCGAGGACGTGCCAGCGCCCGTCGGAGAGTCGCACCAGGTCGACGGCATAGGTCGCGAGGTAGCGGCCGGGCCGCGCCCCGTCGGTGACGCGCGCCGGCCGCAGGAAGTGCCGGTTGGCATGCACCAGCATCGGCGGCAGCAGGCGTTCCGCGAACAGCGTCTGCGGCCCGTAGATGTCGGCCAGCACCGCATCGAGCAGGCGGGCGCGCTGGATCGCGCCCTCCTCGATCGTCGACCATTCGTCGGGCGCGATGACCAGCGGCAGCGGGTCGAAGCTCCAGCGCGGCGCGCCGCGATCGTCGAGCAGGTTGACGGTGGCGCCCGACTCCTCGAGCTGGCGGCGCGCGCTCTCGACGCGCTCGCCCAGCCCGCCGGGCAGCGCGCGGATGACGCTCAGGATGCCTTGCCAGTGATAGCGGATCGACTTCTGGCCGGTGACCAGTTCGTCGTACGCGCTTGCCGGCGACGAGGTGAGGCCGCGCAACGACTCCATGGGCCCGTGAAAGGAAGGTCTACAGAACGCTAGAATCGCATGGGCGGCGGGCCGGGTCTATGCCCGCCGCAGGTCGAGGGTCAGCGGATGCTCGGGGTTGTCGAGCGGCCGCGGCTCCGGCGTCTCGCCGCCGGTATGGCCGATCGGGAAGAAGCGGGCGCGGCGGCGCGCCTCGGCCTCGTTGGCGTTGACCGGCATGCGGTCGTAGTTGCGGCCGCCGGGATGCGCCACGTGATAGGTGCAGCCGCCGATCGAACGGCCGCTCCAGGAATCGTGGATGTCGAAGACCAGCGGCGCATGCACGCCGATCGTCGGGTGCAGCGAGACGGCCGCCTGCCAGGCGCGGTAGCGCACGCCCGCGACATACTCGCCGGCGGTGCCGGTGGCGCGCAGCGGCAGCTTCCAGCCGTTGCAGGAGATCGCGTGGCGCCGGTCGTTGAGGCCGGCGACCTTGACCTGCAGCCGCTCGACGGTCGAATCGACGTAGCGAACCGTGCCGCCGCCGCCCGGCTCCTCGCCCAGCACGTGCCACGGCTCCAGCCCGTGCCGCAGCTCGACCTCGATGCCGCGCTGCGCCACCTCGCCGATCCGCGGGAAGCGGAACTCGAAGTGCGGCGCGAACCAGTCGGGCTGGAAGCGGTAGCCCGCCTCGCCGAGGTCGGCCAGCACGTCGTTGAAGTCCTGCCAGACGAAGTGCGGCAGCATGAAGTCGTCGTGCAGCCGCGTGCCCCAGCGGCTCAAGGGCCGCTCGTAGGGCCGGTCCCAGAACTTCGCCACGAGGCCGCGCAGCAAGGCCTGTTGCGCCACGCTCATCTGCCAGTGCGGCGGCATCTCGAAGGCGCGCAGCTCGAGCAGCCCGCGCCGGCCCGCCGCCGAGTCCGGCGTGAAGAGCTTGTCGATGCAGAACTCGGTGCGGTGCGTGTTGCCGGTGGCGTCGACCAGCAGATTGCGGAACACGCGGTCGACCAGCCAGGGCGGCGTCTGCTTGCCACTTGAAGGGGCTTCGATCTGGCGGAAGGCGATCTCGAGCTCGTGCAGCGCGTCGTTGCGCGCCTCGTCGACCCTCGGATGCTGGCTGGTCGGCCCGATGAACAGGCCGGAGAACAGGTAGGAGAGCGAGGGGTGGTTCAGCCAGTAGCCCAGCAGGCTCTTCAGCAGGTCCGGCCGCCGCAGCATCGGCGAGTCGGCGGCCGAGGGGCCGCCCAGCACGACGTGGTTGCCGCCGCCGGTGCCGGTGTGGCGGCCGTCGATCATGAACTTCTGGGCGCCGAGCCGCGTGGCACGCGCCTCCTCGTAGACGATCTCGGTCCTCGTCACGAGCTCGGACCAGTCGGCCGAGGGATGGATGTTGACCTCGATCACCCCGGGATCGGGCGTGACGCTGAAATGCAGCAGGCGCGGATCGCCGCCCGGCGGCGGATAGCCTTCCAGGAACACCGGCAACCCCAGCTCTTCGGCCGTGTCCTCGACCGCGGCGACCAGGTCGAGATAGTCCTCGGTGCGCTCGACCGGCGGCATGAACACGAAGAGATGGCCGTCGCGCGGCTCGAAGGCCATGGCGGTGCGCACGATGCCGGCGGCCGACGTGCCGACGGGAGGTCCCTGGCCATTGATCGGCGCCAGGGCGCGCCGCCAGGCTTCACGCCGGGCGTCGCCGTCGCCGTCGGCCTCGGGAGCCACGGTGCGTTCCTGCCGGCGCAGCACGGGCGCGCGGCGGAAGGCATCGAGCGGCGGCAGGTCGGGATGCGGTGCCATCGGGTCGGGCTCGGCCATGAAGCCCGCGTCCGTGGGCGCAGCCCATGGTAGCGAATCCAGCGGCAGCCGATAGCCGAGGGCCGAATCGCCGGGGATCAGGTAACACCTCTCCGAGCGCAGGAACCACGGGCCGCTCTTCCAGCGTTGCGTCCTGCCGTTGTGCTCGCGCGCGATCGGGAGCACGTAGCCCACCGAGCTTTCCAGCCCCTTCTCGAAGACGCGCGCCAGGCGCTCGCGCTCCAGCGGGTCCTTCACCTTGGCCTCGTCGACCGTGACGTTGCCGGGCAGCCGCCGCTCGCGCCACAGGTAGTACCAGGTGTCCTCGAAGGCCGGGAACAGATAGCCGGGATCGAGCTGCAGGCGCTCGGCGAAGGCCAGCGCGAAACGGTGCGCGGCCTCGACCGAGGCGCCGCTGGGCCTCTCCTCCAGCGCATAGAGTTGCTGGTCGCGCCAGATCGGCTGGCCGTCCTTGCGCCAGTGACAGCCCAGCGCCCAGCGCGGGAGCTGTTCGCCGGGATACCACTTGCCCTGGCCGAAATGCAGCAGCGGCCCCGAGGCGAAGCGGCCCGCCAGCTTGCGGAACAGCACGCCGGCCAGCCGCCGCTTCTCCGGCCCCAGCGCCAGCGTGTTCCATTCCGCGCCGTCCATGTCGTCGACCGACACGAAGGTCGGTTCGCCGCCCATGGTGAGGCGCACGTCGTGGCGGCCGATGTCCTTCTCGATCGCCTCGCCGACCCCGAGCAGCGTCTGCCATTGCTCGGCCGTGTAGGGTTTGGTGGTGCGCGGCGTCTCGCGCACGCGCGTCACCTTCATGTCGTGCGCGAACGCCACCTCGGCCTTTTCGAGCGCACCCTCGATCGGCGCCGCGCTCGACGGCTCGGGCGTGCAGGCGAGCGGGATGTGGCCCTCGCCCGTCAGCAGGCCCGACGTCGGATCGAGGCCGATCCAGCCGGCGCCCGGCAGGTAGACCTCGCACCAGGCGTGGAGGTCGGTGAAGTCGTGCGTCGGGCCCTCGGGTCCTTCGAGCGGCTTCTCGTCGGCCACGAGCTGGATCAGGTAGCCCGAGGCGAAGCGGGCGGCGAAACCCAGGTGGCGCAGGATCGTGACGAGCAGCCAGCCGGTGTCGCGGCAGGAGCCCTTGGCGAGAGCGAGCGTCTGTTCGCAGGTCTGCACGCCCGGCTCCAGGCGCACGATGTAGCCGATCTCCTTCTGCAGGCGCGCGTTCAGCCCGACGATGAAGTCGACGGTGCGCTGCTTGTTGCTGCGGTCGACCCTGGCGAGCCACGCCTTCAGCAGCGGCCCCGCCGGCTCCAGCTTGCGGAAGGGCGCGATCTCCTCGGCCAGCGAGGGGTCGTAGGCGAACGGCCAGTGCTCGGCCTCGGGCTCGAGGAAGAAGTCGAACGGGTTGACGACCGACATGTCGGCCACGAGGTCGACCGTGACCTCGAACCGGTCGGTCTTCTCGGGGAAGACCAGGCGGGCCAGGTGGTTGCCCTGCGGGTCCTGCTGCCAGTTGATGAAGTGCTGGGCGGGCGTGACCTGGAGCGAATAGGAGAGGACCGGCGTGCGGCTGTGCGGCGCCGGCCTCAGCCGCACCACCTGCGGGCCCAACGAGATCGCCCGGTCGTACCGGTAGGTCGTCCGATGATGCAGCGCGACGTGGATGCTCATGGGACGGTGCTCGCGGCGGCCTGGCTGTTTCGCTCGTCAATACACTTAGCAAGTGACATGCCAGCGTCAAAGCTCGACGATCGATCGCCAACGGCCTCGGAGTGGGACCTCACCCTGAGGAGGACGCCGAAGGCGTCCGTCTCGAAGGGTGGGCA
>CAYQAY010000017.1:70143-74494 GCA_964415585.1 uncultured Reyranella sp. | reverse complement strand
CACCGGATGCGGGAAAAGGCAACATGAGCAATGCAAAAATGGCCTTGCGGCGCCGGAACAAGGCGGAACGCCTGGAGCGCGTCGGCAAGCTGGCCCGCGGCAAGTTCGTCTCTCCCGACAAAGTGGCCCAGGTCCTCAGACACATCATCGAGCCGGGCGACCGGCTCTGCCTCGAGGGCGACAACCAGAAGCAGGCCGACTTCCTCGCCAACCAGCTCGCGACGCTCGGCCCCAGGGACATGCGCGACATCCACCTGGTGATGTCGTGCATCACGCTGCCGGCGCACATCGAACTGTTCAAGAAGGGCATGATCCGACAGGTCGACTTCTGCTACGCCGGCCCGCAGGGCACAGCCGTCGCCGACCTCGTGAAAGCCAAGAAGTTCCCGGTCGGCGCGATCCACACCTACAACGAGCTCTACGCGCGCTACTACATCGACCTCACGCCGCGCGTGGCGCTGATCGCCGCCGCGCAGGCCGACCGCAAGGGCAATCTCTTCCTCGCCGCCAACACCGAGGAGACGCCGGCCATCGTCGAGCCGACGGCCTTCTCCGACGGCATCGTGTTCGCCCAGGTCAACGAGATCGTCGACAGGCTGCCGCGCATCGACATCCCGGCCGACCAGGTCGACCTCGTCGTGCAGGCGCCCTATCCGATGCACCTGCAGGCGCTGTTCACCCGCGATCCGGCCGCCATCACCGACGTGCAGGTGCTGATGGCCATGGTGGCGCTGCGCGGCATCTACGAGAAGTACGAGGTCCAGTCGCTCAACCACGGCGTCGGCTTCAATACGGCCGCCATCGAGCTGCTGCTGCCGACCTACGGCGAGCGGCTCGGCCTCAAGGGCAAGATCTGCAAGTACTGGATGGTCAACCCGTTGCCGACCATGATCCCGGCCATCGAAAGCGGTTGGGTCGAGAGCGTCTTCGCGGTCGGCGGCGAGGTCGGCATGGAGCGCTATACCGCCGCCCATTCCGACGTGTTCTTCACCGGCCGCGACGGCAGCTTCCATTCGAACCGGGCGATGGGCCAGCTCGCCGGCCACTACGCCATCGACATGTTCATCGGCGCATCGCTGCAGATCGACGTGAACGGCAACTCGTCCACGGTGTCGAAGAACCGCATCACCGGGTTCGGCGGCGCACCCAACATGGGCTGCCAGCCGACCGGCCGCCGCCATCCGACGACGGCGTGGCTCAAGGCCGGAAGGGAGGCCAATCCCGGCCCCGGCTCGCCGCCCGGCCGCAAGCTCGTCGTGCAGATGGTCGAGACGTTCCAGTCGGGCCGCGTGCCGACCTTCGTCGAGGAACTCGACGCGCAGGATCCCTCGATCCGCAAGGCCCTGCACGGCGTGGCGCCGGTGATGATCTACGGCGACGACGTCACCCACATCGTCACCGAGGAAGGCATCGCCAACCTCGCCGCCTGCCGATCGATCGCCGAGCGCCAGGCCGCCATCCGCGCCGTCGCCGGCTACACGCCGGTCGGCCTCAAGCGCAAGAAGCGCGAGACCGAGGAGCTGCGGCGCCGCGGCATCGTCCAGCTTCCCGAGGATGTCGGCGTGTCGCCGAAGGAGGCGAGCCGCAGCCTGCTCGCGGCGCAGGACATCAAGGGCCTCGTGCGGTGGTCGAACGGTCTCTACGACCCGCCGCCGCAGTTCGTCGATTGGTAGGACGGGTCATGGAAAAATTCGCAAAGTCCTTTCCGTCGAGGCCGATGGCGGCCAAGACGGCCGCCCCGTGGGCGCTCGCCGGCGTGGTCGGCTCCGGCAATCTCGAGGTGCTTCTCGAGCGCGGCGCGCGTCCGTCGGGCACGATGGAGTGCCACGTCGAGACGTCGATCCCCGGCTACAGGTCTTCGTGGCTCGCCGCCCTCGCCGATTTCGCTCACAACTATCCGGTCGGCGGCACGAAGGTGACGATCAACGACCAGGGTGCGCCGCCGGTTCTGGTGAACCTGCGCCTGCGCCAGGCCTACGATCATCTCACGAAGGGCGACAAATGAGCCGCGGACCTCTCTTCCACGAGCTGACCGCCCGCCAGCGCCTGGCGGCCCTCGTCGATGCCGGCTCGTTCGCCGAACTGCTGCCGCCGCCCGAGCGCATCACCAGCCCGTACCTCGCCCAGCTCGGCATCCCGGTGTCGTTCGACGACGGACTCGTGATCGGCCGGGCGAAGATCG
This sequence comes from uncultured Reyranella sp., assembly GCA_964415585.1. GTDB lineage: Bacteria > Pseudomonadota > Alphaproteobacteria > Reyranellales > Reyranellaceae > Reyranella. The sequence continues at coordinate 72,312 of CAYQAY010000017.1, read as the reverse complement.
GCGGCCGCAAGGTCTACATCGCCGCCCAGGTCGGGCAGTTCGTCGGCGGCGCGGTGGGCGAGATCCACGGCGCCAAGCTGACCGGCCTGTTCAAGGCGGCCGCGCGCGACAAGGTCCCCTGCGTCGTCATCGTCGAAAGCGGCGGCGTGCGCCTGCACGAAGGATCGGCCGGCGAGATCGCCATCGCCGAGACGATGCGCGCGATCTTCGAGTGCCGCGCGAAGAAAGTGGCGACCATCGCCGTCATCGGCTCCGACATCGGCGCCTATGGCGGCATGGGCATCCTCTCCACCTGCTGCGATTTCCGCGTCATGACCGAGCACGGCCGCCTCGGCATCTCCGGCCCGATCGTCATCGAGAAGTGGATGGGCAAGAAGGCCTACGACTCGTCGAACCGCGCGCTCGTCTGGAAGACCAGCGGCGGCAAGACCAAATACCTGCTGGGCGACGCCGATGCCCTGGTGCACGACGATGCCGTGGCGGTGCGCGAGGCGATCGGCAAGCTACTCGGCAAGTCGAGCGCCGTGACGATCAAGTCGGTCAAGGCCCGCCAGAAGGAACTGGAGAAGCGGCTGAAGCGGTTCGGCGAGACGGCCGATCCGGATGCCGTGTGGAAGGGCATGGGCGTGCGGAACGTGGCGGCGGCGTCGCTCGCGTCCGGACCCGAGTTCGCCGCCATGGCCAAGCGCGGGAAGTAGCATCATGAAGAAGCCCACCGCCCGCTCGCTGCTCGCCAAACTGTTCGGCCCGTCGGCCCGCGGCATCTCGATCGAGAAGTCCGTGCTCGCCGGCTATGCCAAGGTCCGGGGCTCGACGGTATGCGTCATCGGCACCTGCGACGGCACCTATGTCGACAACGCGGCCGCCCTGCGCCTCGCCGCCCACGTCATCGAGTGCATCGAGAAGCATCCGAAGACGCCGATCGTCATGCTCGTCGACAGCGCCGGCCAGCAGCCCAACCGCGTCGCCGAGATGCTCGGGCTCGCGAGCTATTTCGGCCACCTCCTGAGCTGCCTCGAACTGGCGCGCCGCAAGGGCCACAAGCTCATCACCGTCGCCACCGGCCAGGCCGTGGGTGGCGCCTTCATCTGCTACGGCATGTTCGGCGACCGCATCTACGCCCTCGACACGGCGAGCGTCGGCCTGATGCCGGTCGAGGCGATGTCGGCAGTCACCAAGATTCCCGTGCCGGTCCTGCGCAAGCTCTCGAAGACCATGCCGTCGCTCGAGTTCGGCGCCAGGCCCTTCGCGCTGCTGGGCGGAGTCGAAGAAGTCTGGTCGGCGAAGGAGGACGTCGAGGCGAAGCTCGCCAAGGCGATCGCCCGCGCGTCGACCGACGACAACCGCGCCGAGCTCGGCAAGAAGCGCGGCGGCCGCAAGCTCGCGCTCGACATCCGCAAGAAGGTCCTCGCCGCCGCCGCGAGATGATCGCGCTACGGCGCCACGCTCTGGCGCGCCTCGCCGAGGCGCCCGCTGCGGACGGTGACGCCGATCTCCAGCGTGCCGCCCGATGGCATGCCGCCGGACGTCCGTTCGTGGTGACACGGCGACGCGACGCCGAAGCGGCCGTCGGTCTCGGCTTCTGCACCACCGACCCGGCCCATCCGGAACTGCGGCCGCGTCGGGTCGCGGCGCGCACCGACGCCGCGTCCATCGTGTCGCTCGCCCTGCCTCCGATGCTCGCCGACATCGCCGCGGTCCCGGAGGCCGCCGTCCATGTCGCCTCTTTCGCCCATCTCGGCGACGCCGCCGAGACGGCCGGCATCGCGATCCGCGTCTACGGAAGCTGGATGTGGCAGGCATTGACCGGCGAGCGGCATGTGCACGGCACTTCCGACCTCGACATTCTGGTGGAGGTCTCCGGCATCGCCGCGGCCGACCGCGCCGCTGCGTTGCTTAGAGAGGTCGAGCCCATCTTGTCCTTTCGGCTGGATGGCGAGCTGTCGTTTCCCGGACGGGGCGAAGTGAACTGGCGCGAATACGCCCAGGATCGAACCGACGTGCTGCTCAAGTCCATCGACACGATGCGCCTCACGCCGCGCGGCGAGCTTCCCGCATGATCGTTGCTTCCGCGGATGATCGCCGGCTGGCCGCTGCGGCCGTGGCCGCCCTGCACGACGAGCTGAAGGCCTATCCCAAGCCGGGCCTCGTCAGCCCGGTCGATTCGGG
>CAYQAY010000017.1:68437-70043 GCA_964415585.1 uncultured Reyranella sp. | reverse complement strand
GGCTTCACCGTGCCTTCATCCAGCGCAACGTCTCGGCCGGCGGCTGCGCCGACCTGCTCGCCTGCACGCTCTTCGTGCTGCGCTGCTGCGGAGAGATCTAGCCCCAGCGCTCCAACGCCTGTGCGAGGCTCTCGGGGCCGCGGTAGAGCATGGCGCGCCAGCCGGCCATGCGGGCGCCGTCGACGTTGGTCGCCTTGTCGTCGGCGAACAGGATCGACTGGGCGACCGTGACGCCCATGCGCGCCTGGGCGTTGGTGTAGAACACGCGCTCGGGCTTGCAGACGCCCAGCGCCGCCGAATAGATGATCTCGTCGAAGTGAGCGCCGAGGCCGGCCCGGTCGCGGAGATACGCCGCGCGGTGATGCTCCTGGTTGGTGGCGGCGTAGACCCTGCCGCCGGTCCGCACCCGCCACGCATCGGCCTGGGCCAGCACGGCACGGTCGATGTCGCTGTCCTTCTCGAACCAGTAGGCGACGAACTCCTCGAGCCGGTCGGCGAGCCCCTTGGTCTCGAGATACTCGTGCAAAGCGGCGTGGAGGTCGAGCCGACCGCACAGCACCTCCATGAAGACGGGCTTCAGGAAGAACTCCGGCGCCAGCTCCTCGTCGTGGCGGAGGCCCCAATCCTCCTCGAGCGTGGCGTACCACGGGCGCGGCGAACCGGGCTGGGCGAGCGAGACGACACCGTCGATGTCGAGAACGAGAACGGGGCTGGCGGACATGGGTCGTCATGCTACAGCAAATCGATGGAACTCGTGGTCCCTTCCCTCGACCGGTTGCCGGCCTATGCCGATGCGCTGCGGCGCGGCTTCTGGTCGGACAATCTGCGCCGCGAGGAGTCCGCTCGCGAGGAGCTGGCGAAGATCGCCGCCGATCCCGCGGCCTTCGTGGCCGCTCTCGACGATCCCGAAGCCAAGGGTCCGCCGATCCGCACGCCGGACGGCGGAACGGTGCCCCGCCTGCCAGGCTACCGGCGCTGGATGTGGGACGACGGGTTCTGCGGCAACGTGAACTTCCGCTGGCAGACGGGCACGTCGGACTTGCCGGCGCATGTCCTCGGGCATCTCGGCTATGCCGTCGTGCCATGGAAGCAGCGGCGCGGCTACGCGACCCGCGCAGTGGCGCTGATGCTGCCCGAGGCCCGCCGGCTCGGGCTCGCGCATCTCGACCTCACCACCGATCCCGACAACCTGCCGTCGCAGAAGGTCATCACGGCCAACGGTGGCCATCTGGTCGGAAGCTTCGTGAAGGCGGCCGCCCATGGCGGCGGCGAAGGGCTGCTGTTCAGGATCCCGCTAACGCGGGCTGCCTGAGCGCACCACCGTCTCGGCCATCGCAGCGAGCGCCGCCATGCCGCGGGCCTTGAGGGCGCGCGAGGAATCGCGGCCGCCGATCCCGCCCTCGAGCACCAGCGTGATGAAGCCGTGCATGCTGGCCCAGGCGAAATCGACCATGCGCTGCCTCACTTCGCCCGAGGCATGGCCCAATGCCTCCTCGACCGTGGCCGCCAGCACGGTACGGACGCCCTCTGCTCCGGTGTCCGACCTCTTGGCCTCGAGGCGGACCGCCTCCTGGCTGTACATGAGCTGGAACAGCACCGGGTTGGC
>CAYQAY010000017.1:0-68337 GCA_964415585.1 uncultured Reyranella sp. | reverse complement strand
CCTCGAGGCGGACCGCCTCCTGGCTGTACATGAGCTGGAACAGCACCGGGTTGGCCGCGGCGAAGGCCATGTAGCCGATGCCCAGCCCGACCAGCCGCGCCGCCGGCTCGGGCCCGGCGCGGTCGGCCTCGGCGGTCATGGAGGCTGTCAGCTCCGCGAAGCCCCGCCGGACAAGTTCCGCCAGCAGTTCGTCCATCGAGGCGAAGTGGTGGGCGGGGGCGGCATGCGAGACGTCGGCCCGGCGGGCGCATTCGCGCAGCGTGAAGCCGCGAACGCCCTTTTCCTCGAGCAGCTTGCGGCCGGACGCGACGAGCGCCTCCCTGAGGTCGCCGTGATGGTACGCGCGGGTCTTGGGCCGGCTCATCTGGTCTCCGTCAGGATATCGGACACCATCATCTTGACGTTGGAAAGAGGCCAAATTCCGGCTGACAGGGTGGGCTGGGGATGGCTTGGTGCCGGAGCAATCCGAGGAGTTTCCATGAGCTTCGAGACTTGGGCGGCCTTTGCCGCCGCGTCCAGCGTCCTTCTGGTGATCCCGGGCCCGACAGTCCTGCTGGTCGTGTCCTACGCGCTGGGCCAAGGCTGGCGCACGGCGCTGCCCATGGCCGTCGGCGTGGCGCTGGGCGACTTCACCGCCATGACGCTCTCGATGCTGGGCCTCGGTGCCCTGCTCGCCACCTCGGCCACGCTGTTCACCGTTCTGAAGTGGGCGGGCGCCGCCTACCTCGTCTATCTCGGCATCAAGCTCTGGCGGGCCGGCGGTGCGCTCGACGCCCAGCCCCGGACCGACGCCGCTTCCGCGGCCAGGATGCTCGGCCATGCCTGGCTCGTGACGGCGCTCAATCCCAAGAGCATCACCTTCTTCGTGGCCTTCCTGCCGGCCTTCATCGACCCGGCGACGGACTTCCTGACCCAGATGCTGGTATTCGAGGCGACGTTCCTGGTGCTCGCTTTCGCCAACGCCTTCGGCTACGCGCTGGTCGCTTCACGGGCCCGCCGCTTCGCCTCCGATCCGCGCGCGCTCGGTGCCGTCAACAAGGTGGGCGGCGGCCTGCTGGTCGGCGCCGGCGTGGCGACGGTGAGCTTCGCCGGCTCGCGCAGCTAGCTGCTGGCGACCCCGGCGTGACTCGAACACGCAACATCCTGCTTAGAAGGCAGGTGCTCTATCCAGTTGAGCTACGGGGTCGATCCGGCAGGCCCGGTCAGTGCGTCCAGCGTCCGACGCGAGTGTAGGCGAAATTGTCGGCGTAGGCCTTGGGTCTGATCGGCCGGCTGTGGGGCATCTCGACGGTGTACCGCCAGCCGTTCTTCTCGGCATGGGCCTTGGCCTCGTCGAGCGTCGGGAAGAAGAGCCTCACCTGCTGCATGGTATTGCGCGAGCTGGTCCAGCCCATCAGCGGGTCGATCTCCTTGGGCGCCGGCTCGGGTTCGAGCACCCACTGCTCGGTGTTGGCCTGACCGGACTGCATAGCGCTCTTGGCTGGCTTGAAGATGCGAACCTGCATGGCCCTCGTTGCTCCAATCGCGGGGGTGGTCGGGGCGGCCGGATTCGAACCGACGACCTTCTGCGCCCAAGGCAGACGCGCTACCAGACTGCGCTACGCCCCGCCGAACGCCTCTTTGATGCGAGGGTTTCTACCAGCGGTCCCGCCCGGTCGAAAGCGCAAATTCCAGGTGATAGACTCGGTCCATGTTCGATCAGATGCCCGAGCAGGGCCGGCCGGGCCGGGCCCCCTCCATCAATGTCCTGGGCGGCGTCCTGCAGCCCTGCTCGACCGAGCCCGTGACCGGCTTCTACCGTGACGGCTGCTGCAACACCGGCGCCGAGGATATCGGCCTGCACACGGTCTGTGCCGTCATGACGGCCGAGTTCCTGGTGTTCTCGAAGTCCCGCGGCAACGACCTCAGCACGCCGATGCCGCAATACGGCTTCGCGGGCCTCAAGCCTGGCGACCGCTGGTGCCTCTGCGCCAGCCGCTGGAAAGAGGCGTTCGACGCCGGCGCGGCGCCCGCAGTCGTGCTCGAGGCCACGCACGCCGTCACGCTGCGCATCGTCCCGCTCGACGACCTCAAGCGACACGCATTCCGGCCGCACTGATTTCTAGAGCTGCGCCTCGCCGCGCAGCACCGGCACGCAGTGGCCCGCGATGGTGGCGCGAATGCCATCGGCGCCACGGCGCGCCACGACGCGCAGCAGGCTCGGGCGCCCCATCGTCATGCCCTGGTGGATGTCGACCGCGAGTTCCTGGTCTCGCGTCAGCGACAGGAGCAATGCCCCGAGCGGTCCGGCTGCGCTGCCTGTAGCTGCGTCCTCGAAGGTGCCGCCGAGCGGCGCGAACATGCGGGCCTGTACCTTGCCCGGACCGTCATGAGCGTAGAGGTAGAGACCAAGACGGCCGTTGAGCGCGGCTTCCCGCTTCACCGCAGCGCGGAAGGACGCGACATCGGGCAAGGCCCGCGGCAGCGCTGCGGGATCGACCTCGGCGATCACGAACGGATTGCCGAGCGTCGCGGCCACGGGGCGATGCGCCCAGATGCGCACGTCGCTTTCCTTCAGGCCGGCGCAGGCCGCGATCTCCGAGACCGGCATCTCGACGCCGAGCGTCAGCGGCTGCGGCGCGGCGATGGTCGCCCCCAGCACGATGCCCGACGGATCGCGTTCGACATCGATCTCGACAAGGCCGGCCAGCTCCTCGAAGCGCAGCTTGCCATTGGCGTCCCTGCCCTGCTGCGCCAGCACGTAGGCCGTGCCGACATTGGGATGGCCGGCGAACGGCATCTCGCGCGTGCGCGTGAAGATGCGGACGCGGGCGGTGTTGGCGGGATCTTGGGGCGGCAGAACGAAGGTCGTCTCGCTGAGGTTGAACTCGGCGGCCAGCGACTGCATCTCCGCGTCGCTCATGCCACGCGCGTCCGGGAACACGGCGAGCTGGTTGCCGCCGAAGCGGCGCTGCGTGAAGACGTCGACGGTAACGAAGGGATAGGTCCGCATGGTCAGAAGATCCCGTCGACTTCGCCGTCGGCCGTGAGCCTTATGCGCTCGGCCGCCGGCGCGCGCGGCAGGCCGGGCATGCTCATGATCTCGCCTGCCATGGCCACCACGAAGCCCGCACCGGCCGACAGACGCACCTCGCGGATCGGCAGCGTGTGGCCGGTCGGCGCGCCGCGCAGCTCGGGATCGGCGGCGAAGCTGTACTGCGTCTTGGCGATGCAGACAGGCAGCTTGCCGTAGCCCGCCGCTTCCAGCGCCCTGAGGCGCCGCTGCGCGGGAACGGCGATCGCCACGCCCGCGGCGCGGTAGATCTCTTTCGCCACGGTCTCGATCTTCTGCGCAAGCGGCATCTCGTCGGGATAGAGCGGCTTGAAGGCCGCCTTGCCCTCGTCGAGCGTGCCCACTACGGCCTTTGCAAGCGCCTCGGCGCCCGCGCCGCCCTTGGCCCAGTGCTCGCAGAGATAGGCCCTGGCGCCGGCCGCCCCGCACTTGTCCTCGATCAGCTTCAGCTCGGCCGGCGTGTCGCCCAGGAACCGGTTGATGCCGACCAGCACCGGCAGGCCGAACTTGGCGAGATTCTCCACATGGCGCAGCAGATTGGGCAGGCCGCGCTCGATGGCGCCGACATCCTCCTTCCCGAGCGCCTTCTCGTCGGCGCCGCCATGCAGCTTCAGCGCCCGCACGGTCGCCACCACGATGGCTAGCCCAGGCTTCAGGCCAGCCTGGCGGCACTTGATGTCGAGGAACTTCTCTGCGCCCAGATCGGCGCCGAAGCCCGCTTCCGTAACGACATAGTCGCCCAGCGCCAGGGCGGCACGCGTGGCGATGACCGAGTTGCAGCCGTGCGCGATGTTGGCGAACGGGCCGCCGTGGATCAGGACGGGATTGTTCTCCAGCGTCTGCACGAGGTTGGGCTTGGCGGCGTCCTTGAGCACCGCGGCCATCGCCGCCGCGGCCTTGAGGTCGCCTGCGGTAACCTGCCTGCCCTCGCGCGTCTCGGCGACGACGATGCGCGCCAGCCGCTGCTCGAGATCCTCGAGGTCACGCGCGAGGCAGAGGATCGCCATCACCTCCGAGGCCGTCGTGATGTCGAAGCGGGCCTGCCGAGGGAATCCGTTGGCAACGCCACCCAGGCTGACCACAATGTCGCGCAGCGCGCGGTCGTTCATGTCGAGGACGCGTGGCCAGAACACCCGGCGGGCGTCGATGCCCAGCGCGTTGCCCCAGTAGATGTGGTTGTCGAGCACGGCGGCGAGCAGGTTGTGCGCCGTCGTGATGGCGTGGAAGTCTCCGGTGAAATGAAGGTTGATCTCCGCCATCGGCACGATCTGCGCCTGTCCGCCGCCGGTCGCGCCGCCCTTCTGGCCGAAGCACGGGCCGAGGCTCGGCTCGCGCAGCGCGATCGCGGTCTTCTTGCCCAGCCGGCTGAGCGCATCGCCGAGGCCGATCGTCGTCGTTGTCTTGCCCTCGCCCGCCTTCGTGGGATTGATCGCCGTCACCAGGATTAGGTGTCCCTGCTTGCGGCCGGCGAGCGACTTCACGAAGCTGCTGTCAAGCTTGGCCTTGTCGCGGCCGTAGGGTTCGAGTGCATCCTCGGGAATGCCCAGCCGGCTCGCAACCTCGCCCATCGGCTTCTTGATCGCGTGCCGCGCTATCTCGATATCGGACATTCAACTCCCCACGCACCTAGCATTGAGCGGGCCAGACCCTAGCAGGAGATACCATGAAGAGTTGGGCAAAAATCGACGGCCCCGTAGCCGACTATGTCGATGCCAACTGGCTGCGCGAGCCGCCGATCAGGCGACGCCTACGCGAGGAAACGGCCTCGAAGACGCCGCTTCCGACCATGCAGATCTCTGCGCACCAGGGACAGCAGCTCGGGCTCCTCGCCCGCTTGGTCAACGTCCGACGCGCGATCGAGGTCGGGACGTTCACCGGTTACTCCTCGCTCTGCATCGCCGAAGCCCTGCCGGTCGACGGCAAGCTCTGGTGTTGCGACGTCAGTACGGAGTGGACCACTATCGCCCGCCGCTACTGGAAAGAAGCGGGTCTCGACGGCCGCATCGAGCTCACGATCGGGCCGGCGACCGCGACCCTCGACTGGCTGCTGGCGCAAGGGCTCACAGGGCAGCTCGATCTCGCATTCATCGATGCCAACAAGGACGACTACGATGCCTACTACGAGCGTTGCCTGAAGCTGGTCCGTCGTGGCGGCCTCGTGCTGATCGACAACGTCCTGTGGGGCGGCTCGGTCGCCAACCTGGCGGAGAACGACCGCGATACCCAGGCGATCCGTGCCCTGAACGCGAAGCTCAAGACCGACGAGCGCGTCGACCTGACGCTGTTCGCAGTCGGCGACGGCATGACCTGTGCCCTCAAACGCTAGGCGTTGCCGAAAATCGGGTGCTTGACCTTGTCGCCGGGCTTGATTCCCAGCAGCTTGGCACTCCCGCCGTTGATCTCGAGTACGGCACGCACCGGGAACTGGCTGGGGATCGTCTCGGTCGAGTGCGGTACGGCGTTGGCGTGGATGCTGCGGATCGTCCCGTCGGCGGCGATGAAGATCATGTCGAGCGGGATCAGCGTGTTCTTCATCCAGAAGCTGACGGGCGCCTCGCGGTGGAAGTCGAACAGCATGCCATCGTAGGGCCCGAGCTTCTGGCGGAACATCAAGCCGCGCGAGCGCTCGGCGTCGTTCAGCGCCAGCTCGACGTCGAACTTGATCTCGCGGCTGCCGGTCACGACGACAAGCGAGGATCTCTGGAACTGGATGTCGTTGCCTTGCGCGTACGCGGCGCCAGCGAGCAGCGCCAGCGGCGCCGCCAGCAATAGGCGCCGGCCGGGCCGAACGCGCGGAATCATGAAAGCCATGGCCATGGCATAGAGCGTCGAAGGCGAATTCGTCAAACCGATGGCGCTTGCGCGACGGCGGCCGCCTACCCATAGTATCCCGATCATCGGGGGGAGCCGCTTCGGCGGCTGAGAGGTTCGCAAGGACGACCCCGGGAACCTGATCCGGTTAATGCCGGCGTAGGGACTGGTGACTTCGTTGGCGGATTCTCCTGCTCTCCTGTTGCGCGAGGCGCATATCGTGCTCGACGGCTACGTCGTGGCCGATCGCCTGTCGCTGGAGTTCGCGGCCGGCCGCACGACCTGCCTGCTGGGCCGCAGCGGTGTCGGCAAGACCTCGCTGTTGCGCCATCTCGCCGGCCTGCTGCCCGGCACGACACCCGCCGCGCCCGTCGCCTACATGGCGCAGCGCGACCTGTTGCTGCCCTGGCTCAGCGTCCTCGACAATGTCCTCTTGGGCTATCGTCTGCGCGGCGATGAGGCGGCACGGCGCGCCTCCGAACCCCGCGCCCGAGCCTTGCTGGCCGATGTTGGCCTCGCCGATCGGCTGCACGATCTGCCCCGGACGCTGTCCGGCGGCATGCGCCAGCGGGCGGCGCTGGCGCGCACGCTGTGCGAGGACCGACCCATCGTGTTGATGGACGAGCCTTTCGCCCATCTCGATGCGGTCACGCGCTTCGATCTGCAGGATCTTGCCGCGCGCCTACTGCAAGGCAGGACCGTCGTGCTGGTGACACACGATCCGCTCGAGGCGCTACGCATCGGCCACGAAGTCCGCGTGCTCGTAGGCTCGCCGTTCAGCGTGGGCCCCGCGATCGCCCCTGTAGGCGATGTGCCGCGCGATCCGGCCGAGCCGGGCCTTCTTGCGCTGCAGGCGCGGCTCATTGCCGATCTCAGGCGTGGCGCATGAGACCGCTGATCACGGCGCTCGGCTTGCTCGCCGCGTGGGAAGCGCTGGTCTGGTTGACCGGTGTGCCGCCCTACATCCTGCCGCCGCCCTCGCGCGTGGCCATTGTGCTCGTCGACCGCTTCCCGCTGCTTGCCGGCGAAGCGGCGTGGACCGCGGCGGAGATGGTGCTGGGGCTGGCCCTCGGCCTGATGCTGGGCGCGGCGCTGGCCGTCGTGTTTGCGGCCTCTGCAGGTTGGCGGCGCTGGGCGCTGCCGCTGGTGATCGTCTCACAGGCAATTCCGGTGATCGCCATCGCCCCCCTGCTCGTCCTGTGGCTGGGCTACGGCATGGCCTCCAAGGTCGCGATGGCGGCGCTGGTGATCTTCTTCCCCGTGGTCAGCAGCCTCTATGACGGGCTGCGCCGCACCGACGCCGAATGGATCGAGCTCGCGCGCACCATGGGTGCCGGGCCGCGGGCGATCCTCCTGCAGATCAGGCTGCCCGCCGCGCTCCCCGCCTTCGCCTCGGGCGCGCGAATCGCCGCCGCCGTTGCGCCGATCGGCGCGGTGATCGGCGAATGGGTCGGCGCCAGCGCCGGCCTGGGCTTTCTGATGACGCAGTCGCTGGCACGCGGACAGACGCCGCTCGCCTTCGCCGCCCTGTTCGTCCTCTGCCTGCTCGGCCTCGCGCTCTACTACGCGACCGACCGGGCGGCGCGACGGTTCGTACCCTGGCAATCGTTTCAAGGAGACTCACGATGAGAACCATCATCCGATTGATCGCCGCACTGGCGCTGTGCTGCGCCGCCCTGCCCGCCACCGCACAGGATAAGGTCCGGCTGCTGCTCGACTGGTTCGTCAATCCCGACCACGCTGCCCTGGTCATCGCCAGGGAACGCGGTCTGTTTGCCAAGCACGGGCTCGACGTCGAACTGATCGCGCCGGCGGATCCCAACGCGCCGCCCAAGCTCGTCGCCGCCGGCCAGGCCGAGTACGCGGTCTCCTACCAGCCGACGCTCCAGATGCTGGTCGCTGAAGGCCTGCCCCTGGTCCGCGTCGGCGTGCTGGTGGCGCAGCCGCTGAACTCGCTGGTCGCGCTGGAGAGCTCGGCCGTGAAGACGATAGCCGATTTCAAGGGAAAGAAGATCGGCTTCTCGGTTTCGGGCTTCGAGGAAGCGGTGCTGGGCGCCATGCTGGAAAGCGCCGGCCTCACGCTGAAGGACGTCACGCTCATCAACATCAACTTCGCACTGACCACTGCACTGATGAGCAAGCAGGTCGACGGCGTGATCGGTGCTTTCCGCAACTTCGAGCTGAACGACCTCGAACTCAACAAGGCGAAAGGCCGGATGTGGCTGGTGGAGCAGCACGGCGTGCCGGCCTACGACGAACTGATCCTCGTCGCCAAGCGCGAAACCGTCGACGTCGCACGCACGAAGAAACTGCTGGCCGCGATCGCCGAAGCGACGACCTGGCTGAAGGCCAACCCGGCCGAAGCCTGGGCCATCTTCTCCAAATCGGGCAAGGATCTCGGTAACGACCTCAACCGGCTGGCGTGGAAAGACACGGTTCCACTGCTGGCGTCCGATCCCACGTCGCTCGACCGGACCCGCTACGACACGTTTGCGGCCTTCCTCGCAAAACGCGGCTTGATCAAGCAGGTGCCGCCGCTCGACAGCTACCTGCGCGACATCCGGTGATTTATCGAAGCTAGGCGGCGCGGATCTCGATGACCTGAAGGCCCTTCTGGCCTTCGGCGATGCGGATCATCACTTTCTGGCCCGGCGCCAGCGATTCGAGGCCATGCCGTCGCAGCACGGCGGCATGGACGAAGATGTCTCCATCCGTCGCCTCGCGCGTGACGAAGCCGTAGCCGCGCTCGTTGTTGTACCATTTGACCAGCGCGGTGATGTAATCGCCCATCGCGATGCCATCCGGTATCGGAGGCGGCTTGGGTGTGGCGGCGGTCGCTGTCGAAGAATCGACGTCGAGCACCCTCATGACCTGCCAGCCCTTCGGCCCGCGAACACCGGCGCACACGACGGTGGCCCCGGGCTTGAGATCTTCATGCCCGGATTGCCGAAGTGTCGTCACATGCAGGAACGCGTCGCTGTTGTCGCTCTCAAGGGCCAAGAACCCATACCCTTTGACAGCGTTGAACCACTTGACCTTACCACGCAGCTCAACCGTACCGACGTCCCCGCCCGTCTCTCCCTGATGGGTCGTCATTCACCAACGATCCCGTGTTGTTATGCGGAAATCCTATCATTCTCGGGAGCTGGCGCAACAGCCCATCCGGCGAATTGTCGTTATGGTGCCGACAAGGCGGAATCGTTTCCGGGGGAGTGATCGATGTTCAGAGCCGATCTGTTCAAGGGCAAGCGTTTCCTGATCACCGGAGGCGGTACCGGGCTGGGCCGCATGATGTTGGAAAAGTTCGTCGAATTGGGTGCAGACTGTGTGATATGCGGCCGCCGAGGCGGCGTCCTCGACGAAACCGCCAAGCAGGTCATGGCCAAACACCCCGGCGGCAGGGTCGACACGCACACCGTCGACATCCGCGTGGCGACCGCGGTCGAGGAAATGATCGACCAGATCTGGGCCACCGGTCCGCTCGACGGGCTGGTCAACAACGCCGCCGGCAACTTCATCTCGCAAACCAAGGACCTCAGCCCGCGCGCCTTCGACGCCATCGCCAACATCGTCCTGCACGGCACGTTCTACATGACCAACACCTGCGGCAAGCGCTGGATCGCCGAGAAGCGCAAGGCGAGCGTTCTCAGCGTCCTCACAACCTGGGTGTGGACCGGCAGCCCGTTCGTCGTACCGTCGGCGATGTCGAAAGCGGGGGTAGCGGTGATGACCCAGAGCCTCGCGGTCGAGTGGGCGCGGCACGGTATCCGCCTCAACGCGATCGCACCCGGCCCCTTCCCGACCGAAGGTGCCTGGGCGCGGCTCAATCCGCTCCAGGAGGGGAACGACAGCCGCTACAACACCCGCAATCCGATGGGCCGCGTTGGCAAGCCGCACGAGCTCGCCAACATGGCCGCGTTCCTCATGAGCGAGGAGGTCGAGTACATCAACGGCGAGGTCATCGCGATCGACGGTGGCATGGGAATCATGGGCAACGGCACCTTCGCGCATATGATGTCCTACAGCGAGGACGACTGGCGCCGTATCCGCGAGCAGATCCAGTCCACCAACGCCGCCGACAAGGTGAAACGCTCGTAGGTGCCTCCCACCTGATTGCGCCGGCCGTGTTGCATTCGTGCAACATGCTCTGAATCGTTGATCTACATGGCTTTCTCGCGCTGGAAAAATGGTGCTCATCTGGGTCATCTTTCGTTTGCGCAGGGCAGCAAGGGTCACGCCTCAATTGAGCCAAACTGTCATGGTGACTTCCGCCGTCTACCCAAACCGGCCAACGGGTCCCCGAGAGATCCATATCGTGCAGTCCAGCAAGAAGGCGATCTCCCCGGTCATCCATGGCTTGCCAAGGAGGCAGTTGCTGCCGATCGGCGTGGCGGTGGCCGGTCTGCTGATCTCCTTCACTGGCGCCCTCGCCCAGTCGATCGACACCCGGCACTGGCAGGGGGCGACCGCCGTGACCCGACAGCCCGAGCACGTCGTCGCGAGCACCGTCGCGGAGTGGCGCAGCCTTTGGAGCCGGGTCGGCTCGCCCGCGCCAGACATGTTCGAAGCGGGCCGCATGAACGCGGTCGGCATCTTCCTCGGACGTCGCGCCGGCGAAGGCTACGGGGTCAACGTGCTTTCGACGACGCGCCGCCGCGACCGCATCGTCGTCGTGTTCGAGGAGCGCATGCCCGCCGAGATGATGATGGCGCAGCGCGGCTCACAGCGCCCTGTCGCGGCCGCGCCGCCGGGCCCGTCGTCCATGCCACCCGGCGCCGCGGGCTTCGCGCCCCCTGGCACCGGCATGGCAGCCCCCACGCTGCCCCCGCAGCCCGCCCGGCCGATAGGCCAACCGACATCGCCCTGGGCGATCATCCTGATCAACCGGGCCGACCTCCCGGTTTCGGTGGAGCAGCGCCTCTTCCGCTGACCCTCAGTGGGAGTGCCGTGGCACACCCTTGGTTTCCGAGATCTTCTGGTAGTTGACCGCAAAGTCGAGACACGCCCCGCTCGCGAGCTGGCCCACGAATTTGCGCTGCAGTTCCTGCCATGGCGTCTGGCTTTCAACGACATTGGGCTTCCAGGCGGCCTTGCGCTTCGCGAGCTCGTCTCTGGAGATCATGATGTTGGCCGTCCGCTTGCCGATGTCGATCCGCACCCTGTCACCGGTCTTCAGCAGCGCAAGCCCGCCGCCGACCGCGGCCTCGGGCGAGGCATTGAGAATCGACGGGCTGGCCGACGTGCCGCTCTGCCGGCCGTCGCCGACGCAGGGAAGCAGCAGCACGCCGCCCTTCACCAGCCGGTCCGGCGGCAACATGTTCACGACCTCCGCCGCGCCCGGATAGCCCACGGGACCGGCGTTGCGGATGAACAGGATGCTGTTCTCGTCGATCGGCAGCTTCGGATCGTTGATGCGGTGATGATAGTCCTCGGGCCCCTCGAAGACGATCGCCGTGCCTTCGAAGGCATCCGGGTCGCCCTTCTTCTCGAGATACTTCCTGCGGAACTCGGCCGAGATCACCGACGTCTTCATCACCGCCGATTCGAAGAGGTTGCCGGTCAACACGGCGAAGCCCGCCTGCCCCAGCATCGGCTTGTCGTAGCTCTTGATGACCTCCCCGTCGGCCTTCGCCGCACCCTTGAGGTTCTGCGCCATGGTCCTGCCGCTGACCGTGAGCGCATCGCCGTGGATCTTCTTCTTGCGCAGCAGCTCTGCCATCACCGTCGGCACGCCACCCGCGCGATAGAAGGCCTCGCCGAGATACTTGCCGGCCGGCATGCAGTTCACCAGCAGCGGGATGTCGTAGCCGATCTTGTCCCAGTCCTTGTTCACGAGCTCTACGCCGGCATGACGCGCGATCGCATTGATGTGCGGCGGACAGTTGGTCGAGGCACCGAGCGCACTGGCTGCCACGATGGCGTTCTCGAACGCCTTGCGCGTCAGGATCTTCGAGGGGCGCAAATCCTCCCACACCATGTCGACGATCCGCCTGCCGGTTTCATAGGCGATCTGGCCGCGCTGCTTGTAGGGGCCGGGGATGGCCGCACATCCGGTCAGCGACATGCCGAGCGCCTCGGCCATGCTGTTCATGGAAAGCGCCGTTCCCATCGTGTTGCAGTGACCGACGCTCGGCGCCGACGAGGCCACCATCTCGATGAACTGCTCCATGTCGATGCGACCGGCAGCCAGCTCCTGGCGCGCATACCAGACGATGGTACCCGAGCCCGAGAGGCCGCCCGCGAAGTGGCCGTCGAGCATCGGGCCGCCGGACAGCACGATGGCCGGAATGTCGACGGTCGCCGCGCCCATGATCATGGCCGGCGTGGTCTTGTCGCAGCCGGTGGTGAGTACGACGCCGTCGAAGAAGTATCCGTAGAGGCTCTCCACCAGGCTGAGATAGGCGAGATTGCGGTCGAGTGCCGCTGTCGGCCGCTTGCCCGATTCCTGGATGGGATGGACGGGAAACTCGATCGGGATGCCGCCGGCGTCGCGGATGCCGTCTCGTGTGCGCCAGGCGAGATCGAGATGATGGCGATTGCAGGGGGACAGATCGCTGCCGGTCTGGGCGATGCCGATGATGGGCTTGCCGCTTCGCAGTTCGGCGAGTGTCAGGCCGAAGTTCATGTAGCGCTCGAGATAGAGCGCGGTCATGGTGGGGTCGGTCTTGGAGTCGAACCACTCCCGGCTGCGCAGCCGGCGCTCGCCCTTCTTCTTCGCGGCCATCCGATTTCCTCCAGATTTGTCGGGCCAACCCTGGGAGAAGGCGTCCGCGAAGTCCAGCACCTCGCTTGAGCTTCGCCTTGCCCCATGACACATCTCGCTGCCATGAAGCGCTCTCCCGACATCGTCTGCCTCGGCGAACCCCTCATCGAGTTCAACCGACCGAAGGAAGGCGACGGCCGCACCTGGCTGCAGGGCTTCGGCGGCGATTCTCAGAACGTGGCCATCGCAGCAGCCCGACAGGGCGCCTCGGCGGGCTACATCACGAGCCTCGGCCAGGACTGGATGGGCGACGCCTTCATGGACTTGTGGAAGGCGGAAGGTGTCGATGCCTCGCGAGTCTCGCGCCACGCCACCGCCCCCACGGGCGTCAGCTTCGTGACCCACAGCGCCGCCGGCCACAAGTTCGACTATCTGCGCAAGAACTCGGCGGCTTCGCTGATGACGCCCGAGACCCTGCCCGCCGACTACGTTGCCGGCGCAAAGGTCTTTCATTTTTCGGCGATCGGCCAGGCGATCAGCGAAAGCGCCCGGGCGACCTGCGATGCCGCCATGAAGGCCGCCCACGAGGCAGGCGTGATGGTCTCCTACGACACCAATCTGCGCCTACGGCTCTGGGAACTCGACGTCGCCCGCCGGGTCATCGACGCCACCATCGCCCACTGCGACATCGCGCTGCCGAGCCTCGACGATTCCCGGCAGCTCACCGGCCTCGAGGACGCCGACGCCATCGCCGACTACTACCTCGATATCGGCGCTCCCCTGGTTGCGCTGAAGATGGGCTCGGAAGGCTCGATGATCGCCACCAAGGACAGGCGCACATGCATCCCGCCGTACAGGGTCGCCGCGGTCGACGCCACCGGCGCCGGCGACACGTTCGACGGGGCGTTCCTGACACGCCTGCTGGCGGGCGACGATCCGGTGGCGGCGGCCCGCTACGCCAATGTCGCGGCCGCCCTGTCGACGACCGGCTACGGCGCAGTGACGCCGATGCCGCGTGCCGACGCCGTCCTCACTGCACTGAAGGGCGCCTGAGTTTCGGAACGATCGCCCGCGCGAAGCGGCCGAGCACTGTCACCTGCTGGGCGATCCAGCCGCGGCCGTTGTCGGCATCGACCGTCGCATCGTCGACGCCGGTCGGTCGGTTCTTGCCGTCGTAGATCGCCGTGCCGAACAGGATGTCCCAGATCGGGAACACCGGCGCGAAGTTGTGATCGTGGATGTGGCGTTCCTCGGGGCTGGCCAGCGCGTGATGCAGGCGGTGGAATCGCGGGCCGACCAGCAGCCGCTCTCCCAACCGGCCGAAATGCATGTCGACGTTGGCATGCGACCAGCTTTCGATCAGGCGGCCGACCAGCAGGATCGTGACGTACTCGCCGGGCTGGACGCCGACGAACTGCGAGAACAGCACCAGTGCGAGCGTGACCAGCGTGTCGTCGAGCACGTGATTGCGGTCGTCGGTCCACACCGTCATCCGGCGCTGGCTGTGATGCAGGCTGTGCAGCGACCACCACCACGAGAAGCCGTGCTGCGCGCGGTGCAGCCAATAGGCGGCGAAGTCGTAGAGCACGAAATAGATCAGGAACGACAGCAGATCGTTGTCGCCGACCCACGGCAGGAGGCGCTCCAGGCGCGACGGCGCGTAGCCCCAGGTGCGGACGGTAAGCTCGATCTCCTGCACCAGCGGATAGGTCACTATGAAGATCGCGAGCGGGATGATTCCGAGCTTGTTCAGCGCGGTGTACACCCGGTCGACGGCGACAAGGCGGTCATCCCTGCCAGGCTGCTCGAGCGGCCATCTCTTCTCGAAGAAGCGCATGCCGAGCGCAATGATTGCGATCTGCACGACGCCCAGCATCACGTACTCGACGGCATTGAACCCCGGCTCGTACCAGGCCATCAGGCCGAAACGGAAAAGGACGGGACCGACGAAGGTCTCGAAGAGCCAGGTCTGGACGTTGACCCAGATGTCGATCAGCTCGCGCACCGGCGCGGCCCTACTTGGTCTCGCCTGCCGTCGATGCGGCCCGCACCGGTCCGCCCGCCGGGCCGATGGCCGCCGATTTCAGCATGAACACGCCGTGCGGCGACTTGCCGACGGGAATGCTGGCAACGACCTTCATCTGCTCGACGTCGACGACCGCGACGCGGCGAAGGAAGCGCTGAGTGACCCACAGCTCCTTGCCGTCCGGAGTGATGTCCATGCAGTCGGGGCCGCCCGGCACACGGACGCTGCCGACGACCTTGAGGCCGTCCTTGGTGTCGATCAGCGAGACCGTGCCCTCGACCCGGTTGCTCAGGAAGTAGTGGCGACCGTCACCCTTCGGCCAGAAATTGTGCGCGCCCTTGCCGGTCTGCAGGTTCCCCTTGACCGCACCGTCCTTCGGATCGACGACGACGATTCCGTCCTCACCCGTCAGCGCCACGAGCAGGCGCTTGTCGTCCGGGAGCATGACGACGCCGGCCGGTGCACTGCCCACGGGCATGTTCCACTTCAGCGTCTGCGTCGCGAGGTCGAACGCGGCGAGGCGGCCGCTCTGCTGCAGCGTAACGAAAACCGTCTTGGAGTCGGCATCGAACGCGATGTGGCTCGGCAGGCCGTCGATGAAGATGCGGCCGGCCAGGCGGTAGCCGTCGGCATGGAAGATATCGACGTGATCGAGGCGGTAGGCCGCCGTTACGAACCACTTGCCGTTCGGGCTGAAACCCAGATGGTAGGGATCGATGATGTCCTTGATCACGCGCTTGCGCTCGCCGGTCCTGATGTCGAGACCGGTGAGCTCGTTGGTCGCCGTCGAGCCGATCAGCACTTCCTTGCCGTCGGGCGTCGCGACCAGATGGTGCGGCTCGCGGCCGACGGGCTGGCGCGAGATTTCCATCCGCGTGCTGCGACTGAGGATACTGTAGGACGCCTCGTCGGAGTTCAGCACAATCACCGAGTCGGCCCGTGCGGCTCCGCAGACCGCAAGTGAGAGGGTCAGTACCGCGATCGACAGCCTGTTCATCTGGATTGGCCAGCGCTCCTTGCAGGCGAGTTGAAGCACCTTTCAGTTGCCCGCGCTAGCGTCCTTTGAGAGTCCGGGCTGCGGCGGCCAGCCGCTCGACCGTGGCCCAGTCGCCTGCCGCCACGGCCGACTTCGGTGCCACCCAGGAGCCGCCGACACAGGCCACGTTTGCAAGCGCCAGATAGGCCGCCGCCGTCCCGGCCCCGATCCCGCCGGTCGGACAGAAGCGCAAGCCTGCCAGCGGAGCGGCCACCGCCTTCAGCCAGCCGACGCCGCCGGCGACGTCGGCCGGGAAGAATTTCAGGAGCCGGAACCCCTGGGCCGCCAGCTCCATGGCTTCCGACACGGTCTGTACGCCCGGCAGGAACGGCAGGCCGGACGTCCGGGCGGCGTCCGCAAGCGCCGCCGTGCAGCCCGGGCTCACGGCGAAGCGCCCACCGGCACGGCGGACCTCGTCGAGCTGGCCGCCATCGAGCACGGTGCCTGCGCCGGCCACGGCCTCGGGGACCTCCGCCGCGATGGCCCGCAGGGCGTCCAGCGCCACCGCCGTACGCAGGGTGATCTCGAGGACCGGCAGGCCGCCTTTCACGAGCGCCCGGGCGAGCGGGACCGCGCTCTCCCGGGTCTCGATCGTGAGGACGGGGATGACCGGCGCCAGGGCGGCAATGGCCGCGATGTCCACCGTCAGACGCTCCACCCGCCGTCTATGACGTTGATCGTCCCGGTCGTGAACGCGGCCTCGTCGCTGGCGAGATAGACTGCCAGCGCGGCGATCTCGTCGGCCGAGCCGAAGCGCCCGGTCGGCTGGCGCTGCAGGAAAAACTGCCTGGCGTCGGCGCCGCCGCCAAGGGCAGAGATGCGCTCGTCGAGCGACGGCGTCTGCACGGTGCCGGGGCAGATGGCATTGCAGCGCACACCCCTGCCCACATAATCCACCGCCACCGACTTGGTCAGCCCGACGACCGCCGCCTTGGTCGTGCCGTAGATGCAACGCAGCGCCGCGCCCTTCACCGAGGAGGCAGCGGACGACATGTTGATGATCGAGCCGCCGCCCTTCTCCAGCATGCCGGGCAGGAAAGCCTGGATCGTCCAGAACATGCTGCGGACGTTGAGGTCGAAGGCGAACTGCCACTGCTCATCGGTGGCGTCGAGCACCGACCCGTGGTGAACGAAGCCCGCACAGTTGAACAGCACGTCGACCCTGCCGGTCTCCCCGGCAAGCTTGCCGATCGCGGCCTTGTCCAGAACGTCGAGCCGGCGCGTGGTGATTCCCGAGAGGCCGTCGAGCTGCCCGAGCTTGGCCGCGTCGACATCGGTCGCCCAGACCTCGGCACCTTCTCGCGCGAAGCTGCGCGCCGTGGCGGCGCCGATACCCTGTCCGGCCGCCGTGACGACGCAGACCTTACCCTTGAGCCGCATCCTGCCTTCTCCGCATTGCGAGGAACTGAAGAACGACCACCGGCAGGCTGAGGGCGAGCGCCACCAACAGCGGCGTCAGTCCCGTTGCCATGGCGGGGACCGCTGCCACCACGAGCCAGATCCTCTGCCACGTCGGCATGGGCGCCAGCATGTAGGCGGACAGGGCGGCGCCGAGGAAGGTGATGCTGACCAGCGCACCGAGGAAGGCCAGCGTGAACTCGAGCCAGGTGAAGCCTGGCACCATGATCAGCATCGAAGGCGCGAAGACGAAGATGAAGGGCACCAGCGCCTTGGCCAGTGCCAGCCGGAAGGCCGTGTTGCCTGTCCTGAAAGGATCTGCGCCAGCCATGCTCGCCGCCGCGTAGGCCGCCACGGCGACCGGCGGCGTCACGTCGGCGAGCACGCCGTAGTAGAACACGAAGAAATGCGCCACGATCGGCGTCACCCCGAGCAGGCCCAGCGCAGGCGCGGCGATCGTCACCATGATGATGTAGGTCGCCGTCGTCGGCACGCCGCACCCCATCAGGATGCAGACCAGCGCCGTCATGGCGAGGGTGAAGAACTTCACCAGCGTCGCCTTGTCGAACGGCAACCACGCCTGGACCAGCCCGGTGGCGTCGTTGGCGACGCCGACGATGATGGTCGCAAACTTGAGCGCCGTCCCCGTGAGCGTCACGACGCCGATGATGATTCCGATCGCGGCTGCGGCCGCACCGACGGCCAGCGCGTACTTCGCGCCGACCGAGAAGGCGTCCATCAACTCGCGCCAGTGGATGGCCGGTGCCGGATTCAGGCGCCAGAGGACGACGCACAGCAGCGCGAAGAGTGCGAAGGTGATCTCGCCGAACCAGTCGCCGAGATCGCCCGGCAAGAGACCGCGGCCGAACATCAGCATGGCCGCCCAGGCGACGACCAGGGCGATATCGAGCAAAGGTAGGCGCGGCCGCGTCGATCGCATCAACCCGATGACGATGCAGAGGTAGATGCCCCAAAATGCCGCCAGGTAGGGCGTCGAGCCGTCGAAGATCTTCCAGATCAGCGCCGCGAGCGGGATCAGCGTCACCCAATCCTGCCGGATCACGGCGCGCCAGTCGGGCATCTCCTCGGGCGTGAGGCCGCGCAAACCGACGCGCTTGGCCTCGAAGTGAACCTGGATGAAGACGCCGAAGAAGTGCAGGAAGGCCGGCACGATCGCGGCGATGATGATCGTCTGGTACGGCGTCTCCAGGAACTCGACCATGAGGAAGGCGGCAGCCCCCATGACCGGCGGGGTGATCTGGCCACCCGTGCTGGAGGTCGCCTCGACCCCCGCCGCGAAGTGCGGCCGATAGCCCAGGCGCTTCATCATCGGGATGGTGAGCGACCCCACGGTCACGGCATTCGCGACCGACGAGCCCGAGATCATGCCGAACAACGCCGACCCGAAGATCGAGACCTTGGCCGGGCCGCCCGCGAACCGGCCGGCCACCGCCATGGCGAGCGCCAGGAAAAGGCGCCCGAGGCCGATGCGCATGGCGACCACGCCGAACAGCACGAAATGGAAGACATAGGTGGCGACCACGCCGATCGGCACCCCGTAGATGCCCTGGCTGGTCAGGTACAGATGATCGGCGAGCTGCGACCAGGTCGTACCGGGGTGAACGAGAATGCCGGGCATGGCCGGACCGGCGAAGGCATAGACGACGAATCCGACCGTGATGATGACCAGCGCCCATCCCATCGTGCGCCGCGTCGCCTCGAGCACGACCAGCGTCAACGTCGTGCCCATCGCGATGTCGATCGGATCGGGATTGCCGGTCTTGAAGGCGATGTCGTGGAAGATCGACGGCAGGTAGAGCGAGGAGACCACCGCCGCCGCAAAAAGTGCCCAGTCGTAGAGCGGCACGCCACCCGGCTGCCACCAGCCGGTCGCGGCGACCGTAGACGTGCTCCTGCGGTTGGCTGCGAACACCAGGAAGATCAGTCCCAGCACCAGGGCCATGTGGATGCCGCGGTGCGTCTGCTCGCGCAGCAGCCCGAAGCCTGCCGTGTAGAAGTGGAAGGTCGAAAGCGACAGGAGCAGCGCCACGACGATCCAGGTGCCGTTGACGCCGAGCGGGCGAAATCGCATCTCGGCGTCGAACTCGCGTTCGAGTTCGGCCGCCTTCGCGTGATCGACTTGGAGACTCAAAGCCCGAAGTGCCTACTTGATCAGGCCCTTCTCCTTGTAGAACTTCTCCGCGCCGGCATGCAGGGGAATGCCCAGCCCCTGCAGCGCCGTTTCGAGCCGGATGGCCTTGCCCTTGGCATGGCCCGAATCGAGCAGCTTGCGCGTGTTGGGGTTCCAGAGCGCCGCGGTGATGTTGTAGATAAGCGTGTCCGGCTGCTTGGACGAGGTCGCCCAGATCGCGTTGACGCTGACCGTCTTCACGCCGGCAACGTTCTTGTAGGCGCCGTCGGGGATCTCGTCGGTTCCGAAGAAGCTGTACTTCTTTATCAGCCCTTCCGCCTCCGGCCCATCGATCGGAACGAGGTCGATGCCGGTGGTGGCGGCGAGTTCCGAGATTGCGCCCTGCGGCCAGCCGCTGACACTGAAGAACGCGTCGAGCGCGCCGTCCTTCAGCTTGTCGGCCGACTGCTGCGGCTTGAGATATTCCGCTTTGAGGTCCTTCTCGGTCATGCCGTAGGCGGCCAGGATCAGCCGGGCATCGACCAGCGTTCCGGAGCCCGGCTCGTCGAGCGACATGCGTTTGCCCTTGAGGTCCTTCACCGACTTGATGCCCGAGCCCTTGCGAACGACCAGGTGGAAGCTTTCGGGGTAGAGGTTCGAGATCGCACGCAGCGTGTCGACCTTGGGGCGGCCTTCGTAGATGCCGGTCCCGGTGTAGGCCCAGTAACCGACATCTGACTGGATGAAGCCGGACTGCATGCTGCCACTGGCGATCGCATTGGCGTTTGCGACGGAGCCGTTGGAGGCCACCGCGGTGGCGACCAGTCCGGGCACGCCGCATGAGCCGCCTTCGGCACAGGCACGCGAGCCCGGCGGGTTGGAGATCGCGTTCGCGATCAGGCCGCCGATCGGGAAGTACGTCCCCGCGGTACCGCCGGTGCCGATACGGAAGAAGGTGATGTCCTGCGCTCTGGCCGGCATGCCGCCCAGGGCCGCCGCACCCAGACCTCCCCACAAAGCGGTCCTGCGATTGATCAGCATTGAAGCCTCCATGATCCCACGCGATTAAACCGCGTCCCCATCGACGCCGCAACGACCACCGCTCAGTTCACCCCAATAGCTCTGCTCATGGTCGGGCCGATCTCGTTGTGGATGACCAGATCCGCGTCCCGGTCCTGGTCGGTGGCGTCGCGGTTGAGGATCACGAACTTGGCGCCGTTGCGCTTGGCCAACCGCGGAAAGCCCGCCGCCGGGTAGACGACCAGCGAACTGCCCAACACGATGAAGAGATCGCAGGCAAGCGCCTCCTCCTGGGCCCGCAGCATGGGGACTTCGGGCATCGCCTGCCCGAAGGAGATGGTAGCCGTCTTCACGATGCCCTCGCACTTGGTGCAGAGTGGCAGCTCGTCCTTCTCCAGAAACGCCTTGCGGATCGGCGCCAGCTCGTGCCGATGGCCACAATCGAGGCAGCTCGCGTAGGTCGTGTTGCCGTGCAGCTCGATGATCTTTGCTTCCGGCACGCCCGAACGCTGGTGCAGCCCGTCGACGTTCTGGGTGATGATCGCGCTCATCCGCCCCTGCTCCACCAGCTTGGCGAGCGCCCGATGGCCGGCGTTGGGCTCGGGCTTCAGCATGGTCTCGTCGGTCGCGAACTTCCGCCGCCAGGACTCGCGGCGCATCTCTTCCGACGCCATGAAGTCGTCGAAGTAGATGGGCTGGTACTTGGTCCAGATACCGCCGGGCGAGCGGAAGTCCGGGATACCCGATTCGGTCGAGATGCCTGCCCCGGTGAAGGCGACGATGCGCTTCGCCGATCCGACCATCTCACGCAGCCGTTCCACATCGTCCATTTCTCGCTCCTCAGGGCGCCGGCATCGCCGGATTGTGCGCGATGCAGCCCGCGTAGGACCGCCCCTCGCTGCGGATCTCGACAGAATAGGCGAACAATGAACCCGACATCGAATCCACGCACCGGCGCTCGTCGATCAGGGCGGTAAACTCGGTCCCTTCGGTGGCGGCATAGGCCACCGTGCCACCCTGCCGCAGCGGACCGGCATGGGGTGCCCGCACCGGTGCGACGCCGCCCTGCACGTTCAGCAGCATGTCGCGGCTGGTGATCTCGAGGCGCCAGGACGGCTCGTTGCCACTGCCGATCCATTCGCGCTGGTCGAAGCGTTCGCGGCACCCCGCCGTCTCGACGGCGGCGCGCCGTACTTCGAGCGCCGAGATGCCGGCGCCCCGCCCGGTATCGCGGCCACCGAAGACCTCGACGAACATCGGCCGGCCTTCCTGAGCCCCCGTCAGCTCGCGCAAGCTGCGGGTCAGCTCCTGTCCCGGCGAGCGGTCCTCGAGCGGCAGAGGCGCGCCGTCACACGGCGAGAATTGCAGCTTGCCGCCCAGATCCCTCACGAGGCCGCGCAAACGGAGGGCGTTGGCCGGCAGAGGCTGGCGCGGTGGCTCCGGCGGCCGCAGCGCCGACTGGGGTGTCAACGCAGTCACCGGCGCCGGCGGCGGTGCCGCGTTCGGACCGCGCCCGAACGGCGTCGGCGCCGGCCGAGTGGACGGCACCGGCAATGCATAGAAAAAAAGCGGCTTGTCCGCTCCGTCTAGAAGGCAGACGAACTGCGTCTCCAAAGGCTGCCGGTTGCGGTAGGTCAATCGGCCGCGAAAGCTGAGGGCGGCCGCGACCGCCTGCGAGCCGGCACGGGTGTCCATTTTCTCGAGCGTGGGCGGCGGGAACTCCAGGGCCCCGATGCGCTCGATCGATCCGTCGAGCTTGCGGTACTGCGCCTCCCCGAAAGCCACACATTGCTGCGCAAGATAGGTCTGCGCGACCGCGGAAGGTGCGCAAGACAGGACGATCAGGACAGGGAGCGAAGCGAAACGCATGTCTCGCCCAGGATAGCATCCAGCCATGGGCGCGGGCGACAAACCGGCCTAAGCTCGAAACCGAACCTGGAGCCGCCGCCATGCTGCGCCACATCGTCTGCCTGACCTTCGACCATGATCACCTCTCGGGCTTCATCGCCCGCGGCCAGACCTCGCCGACGGCGATCTCGCGTGGCGAATACGACGTCGTCGTGATTCCGCGGCTGGTGGCGCTGCTCGGCCGCCACGGGGTCAAGGCCACCTTCTTCACGCCCGGCCACACGATCGACAGCACGCCAGAGGCCGTGGCGCCCTATGTGGAGGCCGGACACGAGCTCGCCCATCACGGCTGGACACACCGGCTGCCGGTCAGCCTGTCCCACGAGGAGGAAGAGGAAGAGATCGTCCGCGGCAACGAGTCGATCAGGCGCATCAGCGGGCGCACGGCGCGCGGCTATCGCTCGCCCGCCTGGGACCTGTCGCCTCACTCCATCGAGCTGCTGCTGAAGCACGGCATCCAGTACGACAGTTCCATGATGGGGCACGACTACGACTGCTACTTCGCCCGCCAGGGCGACGTCGCCGAGTTGCTGAAGCCGTTTGTGCGCGGGCGTGAGACCAACCTCGTCGAGATGCCGATCAGCTGGTCACTCGACGACTATCCGCACTTCGAATACATGCGCCAGCCCAACGGATCCGTGCAACAGGGCCTGATGAATGCCGGCGGCGTGCTGGAGAACTTCGTCGACGACTTCACCTATATGACCAAGGTCGCCGACTTCGGCATCCTGACCTACACCTTCCACCCTCATGTGATCGGCCGTGGCCACCGCATGATGATGCTGGAGCGGCTGATCCAGCGCCTGATCGAGGGCGGCGCGGTCTTCATGACCATGGAAGACGCGATGCATGAATGGCTGGCACGGCGGCCAAGCGCAAAGGCCGCGGAGTAGCTAGACCGTGCCACGCGCCGTGCGGATCGCCCGGCAGATCGTGACCATCTTGCCGATGGCGTGATCGACGAACGCCGAGACCCCGGCTTCGATCCGGTCGGCCGAGGGCGGCGTCGCTGCCGATATCGCACGTGCAAGCACGGCAGCCCGACGCTTGGCATGGGCAAGGTTGCCGTCGATCGCCTCGCGCAGCGACCCGTCGGCGTCGGCCGGTACGAGGGCCGTCTCGATCCGCGCCAGAAAACCCGGTGCGTGAGCCAGATGCCGGTACATGCTGGCGAGGATCAACGGCTCGGACCGGTCGCCGAGCTTGTTGAGTCTCAGCACGCACGCCCAGGTCTCGGGCGACACGTCCTCCCGCGAGGCGAGCTTCGGCAGTGTCACGTCCGGGGCCGCGAGACGAGGTCCCTGCTCCGGCATTCCCGCGCTCGCCGCCTCGCCACGCAGCCAAGCCACCAGCGCGCCCAACGCGAAGAAATTGATGGTGTTGGAATGGTCGTAGCTCGCCAGGACGGCATCGACGCTCGGCGGCTGCTCGCCGGCCAGCGACCCGAGACGTGGCAACACCATGCCTTCGCGGAAGCGGACCGCCGCGGTGTCGGCCACGCCCTGCAGATAGAGCGGTTTCACGGCCGTCCAAGCCCAGGGCAATGCGCCATCGATGGTCGCGAGGTGGCGCCATACGAGGTTGACCACGCGCACGCCGACCGTGGCGCGGATGTCGGCGAAGAGGTCTGCGGTCTCGCCCGTAGCCGCCGCTTCAACGACGGCGGGGAAAGGATCGGTCACTCGGCCGCCTGCTTGGATGCTTGTCCCTGAACGGTGAAGAACGACGCCGACTTGGGCTGCCTGGGCAGCTCGACCAGGCCTTCCTTGAGCCGGGCGAAGCGCGCTTCCTTGCCGCGCACGATGCGGCCCTCGTTGAGGCTCGGCATCGGGTTGCGCGCGATCGGCACGGCGTCGGCAGCGGTGTAGACACAGATGTAGAGGCCACGCGACGTGTCGGCGCCGTTGGCTGCCGAGCCGTGCAGCAGACGCGTGTGCATCAGGCAGACGGCACCGGCCTTGCCGAGGCAGGGAAGCGACTGCGCCAGCGCCTTCTTCTCCTCGTCGGCCGCCACCATGCCGGTGAATTTCTCGCCCTCGAACAGCGACAGGATCGGCCCCTTGTGCGAGCCCGGCACGACGGTCAGGCAGCCGTTGCTCTCGTCGATATCGTCGAGGAACAGCAATGCCGTCACGATGTCGTCGTTGGTGTGCGGCGTATAGGCGAAGTCCTGGTGGTAGTTCACCTCGGTCTTCGCGCCCGGGAGCTTCAGGTTGATCTTGCAGTGGTGGAACTTGACATCCGGCCCGATCAGGTCGGCCACCATGTCGACCATCCGCGCATCGAGCATGACCTCGCGATAGGCATCCGAGATGTCCGACGGATTGTTGATCCGGCGCAACGCCGGCTTGGCGGCACTGTGCTCGGCCCCCATGTCGAAGCGCGGCCGGCCATCGACCGTCGGCGGGCCGAACGGCGCGGTATGGGCGCGGCTCTGCTCAACCCAGTCGGCGATCTCGGCCTTCAGGGCGGCAAGCTGCCTGGGCGTCACCGCGTCCTCGACCATGAGGTAGCCGTCGCGCCAGAATGCATCCTTCTGCTCTTGCGTCAGAACCGCCATGGCTGCCTCCTTCAGCGTCCCTTGAACACCGGCCGCCGCTTTTCCATGAATGCGGTACGGCCTTCCTTGTAGTCCTCGGAGTCGAAGCACTCCTTCACCAACCCGCTGAGACGTGCGAAGTCGGGCTTGCCGTCGAGCCGGGTCAACTCCTCGATCGTGCGCTTGGCTGCGTGGATGGTCAGTGGCGCATTCTCGCTGATCAGCCTGCAGTAATTGTCGACATAGGAGTCGAGCTCGGCATCGGGCACGATACGGGTCATCAGGCCCATGCCGAACGCCTCCTGGGCGGAGAAGTGCCGCGCCGTGAAGAAGATCTCCTTGGCGTGCGACGGGCCGACCAGATCCGTCAGGATCTTGAGGCCGCTGGCGCGGTAGCCGAGGCCGAGGCGCGCCGCCGGAACGCCGAACTTGCTGTTGTCGGAAGCGATGCGGATGTCGCAATTCAGTGACACCGCCAGCCCGCCCCCGATGCAGTAGCCGCGGATGCGGGCGATCGTCGGCTTGGAGGACTTGACGAGCCGGGCGTTCGCGGCCTCGCCGATCTTGTCGTAGTAGGCCACCTGCTCTGGCGTGTTGCGCGCCTTCTCGAACTCCGAGATGTCGGCACCCGAGACGAAGGCCTTGTCGCCGGCGCCGGTCACGACCACGACGCGGATCTCCGGATCCTTCTCGAACTCGTCGAGGATGACCGGGATCGCCTCCCACATGTCCGTGGAGGTGGCGTTGTGCTTGTGCGGCTTGTTGAAGACGAGGCGGCCGACCGACCCCGCCTTCTCCGCGATCATGTTCGGGGTGGGGCTGATCGACATCAGATCACGCCGCGCTTGCGGAAATCGGCGATCGCCGCGGCGTCGAAGCCTGCTTCCTTCAGCACCTCGTCCGTGTGCTCGCCCTGCTCCGGGGTCGCCGAGCGCATCTCGAACGGCGTGCGGCTCATGTTTATCGCCTGGCCGATGAGCTCGATGTCGCCGAGCTTCGCCGACTTCACGGGATGCGCCATCTTCAGGTGTTTGACCTGCGGGTCGGCGAACATCTCGTCCATCTTGTAGATCGGCCCGGCCGGCACGCCGGCCTTGTTGAGCTTCTCGACCAGCTCGGCGCTGCCATAGGTCGCCACACGCTTGTCGATCTCCGCGTTCAGCACATCGCGGTTCTTGGCCCGCGCCTTGTCGGTGCTGAAGCGCTCGTCGGTCATCAGCTCCGGCGACTTGATGGCCTCGCAGAAGCGCTTGTAGATGTGCCCCCCCGAGGCCGCGATGTTGATGTAGCCGTCCTTGGTCTTGAAAACGCCGGTCGGGATCGAGGTCGGATGGTTGTTGCCCGCTTGCCCCGGAACGTCCTTGGCCAGCGTCCAGCGCGCCGCCTGGAAGTCGCACATCGAGATCATGGCCTGCAGCAGCGAGGTCGAGATCCACTGCCCTTGCCCTGATACCTCGCGTTCGAGCAGCGCCGTCAGGATGCCGATGGCGCAGTGCAGACCGGCACCCACGTCGGCGACCGCGATGCCGGCACGTACCGGGCCGCCCCCCGGCATGCCGGTGACCCACATCAGGCCGCCCATCCCCTGCGCGATCTGGTCGAAACCCGCACGCTCGGCATAGGGCCCATCCTGGCCGAAGCCCGAGATCGAGCCCAGCACGATCCGGGGATTCACTTTCTTCAGGCTCTCGTAGTCGATGCCGAGCCGGAACTTCACGTCGGCACGATAGTTCTCGACCACGACATCGGCCTTCTCGACCAGCTTCATGAAGACGGCCTTGCCGTCCGGCTCCTTGAGGTTGAGCGTCATCGACCGCTTGTTGCGATGCAGGTTCTGGAAGTCGGGGCCGTGGCGCGGCCCGCCCATATCCATCTCGCCGGCCGATGGCGGCATCTCGATCTTGATGCAGTTGGCGCCCCAGTCGGCGAGGTAGCGCACGGCGGTCGGGCCGGCGCGCACGCGCGTCAGATCGAGCACGGTGAAGCGGCTGAGCGGTCCTGCGGTCATCTTCTCACTCTACGTTGGGCGACTAGTCTACCCGTACCATGGCGGCCGGATCGATCTCCAGCCAGGCCCGGCTGCCGACCTCGAAGACCGCATTGGGAGGGGTCGAGACACGCAGCGGCTTGGCGGCTCCAAGAGGCCGCACCTGATAGTCCCAATACTCGCCGAGGTACGACCGGTCGGCGATCTCCGCCTCGACCGCGAGCCCCGAGCCGCCGGACTTCTGGGCCGACAGGCCGATCGCCTGCGGCCGCAGGGAATAGAGGAGCCGACCGCTGCCATTGCCCCCCTCGAGCCGGCCGGCAGAAACAGTGAAGCCATCGAAGCGGACGTCGCCGCCCTGATGGTCGCCCTCCAGGAAGTTGGTGCGGCCGATGAAACCTGCGACGAAGCGGCTCTTTGGCCGGCCGTAGAGGACGTGGGGCGCGTCGATCTGCTCGATTTTTCCCTTGTTCATCACGACGATGCGGTCGGAGGTCACCATTGCCTCGGACTGGTCGTGCGTGACGTAGACCGTCGTGATCCTGAACTCGTCGTGAAGGCGGCGGATCTCGAAGCGCATCTCCTCGCGCAGGTTGGCGTCGAGGTTGCTGAGCGGCTCGTCGAGCAGCAGCACTTCGGGCTCGACGACGATCGCCCGGGCCAGCGCCACGCGCTGCTGCTGGCCGCCCGACAGCTCGGCGGGATAGCGGCCCTTGAGATTGCGCATCTGGACGACGTCGAGGATCTTGTCGACGCGCCGGTCGATCTCGGCACGCGAAAGCTTCCTGACCTGCAGGCCGAAGCCGACATTCTCGCCTACCGTCATGTTCGGCCAGATGGCGTAGCTCTGGAAGATCATCGACATGCGCCGATGTTCCGGCGGCACGACACCCGATGGCGAGGAGATCTCGCGGCCGTCCATCACGATCGAGCCCACCGTCGGCGGCATGAAGCCTGCGATCATGCGGAGCGTCGTCGTCTTGCCGCAACCCGAGGGCCCCAGCAGCGAGACGAATTCGCCCGGCGCCAGCTCCAGCGAGAAATCGGCGACGGCCTCGAAGGTGCCGTAGCGCTTGGCGACGTTCTTCAGGACGAGTTTGCTCATGTCGCGTTGCGCCTCAGCATGAAATCGCGGCCCAGGGCCTTCTGCCCGATCCAGAGCAGCGGCAGGGTCAGCACTTGCAGGATCAACGCCAGCGCGGCAAGGCGTTCGAAGTTCCCCTCCTCGCTCATGTCGAAGATCATGACCGACGCCACCTTGGTGTTGGGCCCGTAGAGGAATATGGCGGCCGACAACTCGCGTGTCGCCGGGATGAAGATCAGCAGCCACGCGCCCAGCAGGTTGCGCTTGAGCAACGGCGCCACGACCTTGCGCAACGCCGTCAGCCTGCTGCCGCCGAGCACGCGCACCGCCTCCTCCATCTCAGGATTGAGGCTTCGGATCGCCGCACTCGCGTTGACGTACCCCACCGGCAGGAAGCGTGTCGTGAAGGCCAGAATCAGGATCAGCGCCGTACCGTAGAGCGCGAGGGGCGGCGGCGCGTAGGCCGCGTAGAAGCCGATCGCCAGCACCACGCCCGGGATGACGAACGGCGCCACACAGAGGAACCCCAGCACGCCGCCGAACGGGATCAGCTTGCGCGCCACGATGTAGGCCACACCCAAGGTAAGGAACACTGCCACGGTGGCGCTGACGCCGGCGTAGAGGAAGCTGTTGATGACCGACTGCGCCGCCGTGGCGTGCTCGAAGAGGATGAAGCGGAAGTTCGCGAGGGTAATGTTGTCGAGCAGAAAGCCGCGGCCCCACGCTTTGGCGAAGGCCGATTGCACCAGGAATATGTAGGGCAGGAACACCGCGAGCGCCGCCACGAACATCGCGTAGGCGAACATCGCCCAGCGCCAGCGGCCCAACAGGGTCGGTCGGCGCTCACCGCCCTTGCCGGTCAGTGCCACAAAGCCCTTGCGGCGCGTGATCAGGCGCTGGACGAGCACCAGCAGGACGGTCACCCCGAGCAGCGGCATGGCGTAGGCCGCCGCGACCTCGACGCGCACCGGGTTGCCGAAGAACTGGAATAGCTGGGTCGTGACGACGTTGAATCTGGCCGGAATGGCGATCATCGCCGGTGAGCCGAACAGGGCGATCGCCTCCAGGAAGCAGATGATCAGGCCGCCGAGGATGGCGGGCAGCGCCAGCGGCAGGGTCACCTTTCGCATGGTCCGCCACGGCCCGGCGCCCAAGATGTTGGCCGCGTCCTCCATCTCCGACGAGACCAGCTCGAGCGCGGCGGTCGTGAAGATGAAGATATAGGGAAACGAGTAGAGTGCGATGACCACGGCGAGGCCGGTGAAGCTGTAGATATTGAAGGGCCCGGCATCTGCGCCCGTCACCAGCATGTAGAAGCGGTTGAGCCAGCCCGCGTTGGGGCCGGCCAGCAGGATCCAGGCGACCGCGCCGGTGTAGGGAGGCGTGATGAAGGTCGCCAGTACCAGCATGCGGGTGAACCCGCGCCCCGGCATGTCGGTGCGTGCGACCGCCCAGGCGAGCGGCACGGCGAAGACGCCCGCCAGCGCCGCCGAAGCCGCGCCCAGCTTCAGCGAATTGAACAGAGCATCGATGTAGCGTGCACGCCCGTAAGCGGTAGCGTAGTTGGCCAGGGTGAACTCGCCGGTCCTCTCCGCCTGGAAGCTGGTGAGGACCAGGTAGACGAACGGGCTGACCACGAGAAACAGGAGGACCGCGATGATTGCGATCCACAGGATCCACGTGGAGTCGAAGATGGCACGCTGCGATCGGGCCGGCGCGGTGTCGATCGCAGATGCGGCTATCGCCATGCCGAGTGCCTGCCGGTCAGTTGCCGAACGTGTCGCGCCACTGCTCGATCACCTCGGGTATGCCCTTGTCGATCTCGGCGACCGTCGGCCGGACGGTCTTGATCTCGCTGATCGGCTTGGCTCCCGGAGGTGACGGCACCTCAGGCCTAAGCGGTATGCCGAAGTGCTTCGCGTTGATCTTCGCCGCCTCCACGGAATAGAGGAACTCCATGAACAGCTTCGCCGCGTTGGGGTGCTTGCTGCCTTTCATGATGGCGGACGGCGCTATGATCAGCACCGACCCGTCCGTGGGATAGGAGACCGCGAGCGGGTTGCCGCGCGCCGCGCTGAAGAGCGTCGAGCCGTCGGCGCCTGCCGCGACCTGACGCTCCCCGGCGTTCAGCGCCGTCACCGTGTCGTTGATCGAGCGGCCGATCTGCGGCTTGTTCTTCTCGAGTTTCTCGAAGTACTGCCAGCCGTAGAGCTTCTTCATCGTCAGCACCCAGGTGCCGACATAGCCGGAGAAGCCGGGGTGCCCGGTCGAGACCTTGCCCTTCCACTTGATGTCGAGCAGATCCTCCCACTTCTTGGGCGCCTCCTCGGGTTTCACCTTGGCTGTGTTGTAAGTCAGCACGACGAGGCCGGCCGACGTCGTGTGATAGAAACCGTCGGGATCGAAGTTCTGGAAGGCCGGGACTATCTTGGACGAGGCTTCGGGAACGTACTTGTCGAAGCGGCCCTCGGCCTTCAGGCGGACATAGTGGCCGACGTCGGTCGACGAGAAGACGTCGCAGATCGTCTGGTTGTTCTTGATGTCCTGAAGCAGGCGCTGGTAGGCGACCTGCGCCGTCGTACGCACGACGTTGACCTTGATGCCGTACATCTCGGTGAATCCGCGACCGAGATCCTCGGCACCCTCGGACGTATAGTGCGCGATGTACCAGGTGAGTTCGCCTTCCTTCTTGGCGGCTTCGGTGATCGCCTTGAGATCCGCGCGGGCTGTAACCGGCGCAAGAGCAACGACGGCTGCGACGATTAGGCTTCCCAAGCCTTTCATGAGTTCCTCCCCGATTTGCACCTTCATTGATTATGAATTGCGATACGATCACACGAGCCCTCGCACGACAAGCGCCCAAGCTGCTAGAGAACGCGCATGACGGAAGGCAGCGATCGATCGGCGAGGTGGGCCGACTACTTTCAGAAGCTTCGCGACCGACCGCCTCGCCGGACGTTGCTCGTCGCACTCGATCGGTTCGAGCCGAAACCACCTGACGCCCTCGTCATCGACCTCGGCTGCGGCGACGGACGCGATGTCGTGGAGATGCTGCGCCGCAACTGGCGCGTGATTGCAGTCGATGCCGAGCCGGAAGCGCTACGACGCCTGCAGGAGCGGCCCCTTCCCGAAGACTCCGACCTGACCACCGTGAACGCGCGCCTCGAAGACGTCCCCATCCCGCTCGGCATCCATCTCGTGAATTCCAGCTTCGCCATGCCTCTCTGCGAGCCCGCCGCCTTCCTGCGGACCTGGACGCGCATTCGCGAGGCTCTACCAACGGGCGGACGCTTCTCCGGCCAATGGTACGGACCGCGCGACAGCTGGGCCGGCCGTCCCGGCATGACCTTCCTCGGGCGCGAAGAGGCGCTCGCCCATCTCGACGGGTTCGACGTCGAGATGTTCGAGGAGGAGGAAGACGACGGCGTCACCCCGCGCGGCACGGCCAAACACTGGCACATCTTCCATATCGTTGCGCGAAAGCCCTGAGAGTGGACAAGGCTGCGGCCGGTGTCCGACACTCCGTCTGCCCAATTCCCGGAGGAAATCATGGCCGCCGTTGCCGTCACGGCCGAGATCGCCAAGCGCGCCGCGAACCTCGACTGGAACGACCTGCCCGAGGATCTCGTCGAGCGCACCAAGCAGTGTCTGCTCGACTGGTTCGCTGTCACCATCCCCGGCGCCCAGGAGGAGCTGACCGACATCCTGGTCCGCGAGGCGCTGGAAGACGGCGCCAAGGGTCCCGCTACCCTGGTCGGTCGCTCCGAAACTGTGCTGCCCTCGGCGGCCGCCCTGATCAACGGTTCCGCCAGCCATGCGCTGGACTACGACGACGTGAACTTCTCCATGGGCGGCCATCCTACGGTCACGGTGGTCCCTGCCCTGCTGGCGCTCGGCGAACAGATGAAGGCATCCGGCCGCCTCTTCATCGAAAGCTTCGTGGCAGGCTACGAGACCTCGGGCAGGGTGGGCCGCCTGGTGGCGCCGAGCCACTATCAGAAGGGCTTTCATGTCACCGGCACCGTCGGTTCGTTCGCCGCCACCGCGGCGGCAGGGCGGATGCTCGGGCTCACCGACGAGCAGCTCGCCGTCGCCTTCGGAATCGCGGCGACCCAGGCCGCCGGCCTGAAGTCGAACTTCGGCACCATGTGCAAGCCGCTGCACGCCGGCACAGCCTCGGAACACGGCTTGCGCGCCGCGCGTCTCGCTGCCAGGGGTTTTACCGCCCGCGGCGACTCTCTGGAGTGCGACCAAGGTTTCGCCTCCTCACAGAGCAGCCATCTCTCGGTCGACGCCGCGCTGGGCGAGCCGCCGCAGGGCTGGCACCTCCGCAACAACCTCTTCAAGTACCACGCGGCCTGCTACCTCACCCACGCGCCTATCGAGTGTGCCAAGGAAATCCGCCTGAAGAGCAACTTCCCGCCGGAGCGCGTGCAGAAGATCCTGCTGAGGATCGACTCCGGTGCCGACAAGGTCTGCAACATTCCGCATCCCACGACCGGCCTGGAAGCCAAGTTCTCGCTGCGACAGACCGTGGCGATGGCGCTGACCGGCGTCGATACCGCGAACCTCGACTCCTACACCGAGGCCGTGACGCAGGAGCCGCGCATCAAGGCGCTGCGGGACAAGATGTCGATCGACTTCAAGCCGAACTGGGAACATTCCCTCGCCGAGATGGCGATCCAGCTCGACGACGGGACCACGATCGAGGCCACGCACGATTCGGGCATCCCGTGGCCCGACCTCAAGAAGCAGCGCCAGGCGATCGAAACCAAGTTCGACAGCCTGGTCACTCCATTGCTCGGTGCCACCGGCACCCGCCGCCTGCATGATGCGATCGAGCGCGTCGACGGCCTCATCGACATCGGCGATCTCGCCCGCGCATCCGCGAAGAATTGACGGAGACAGAATGTCGGAGGATTTCAGGGCCCGCGCCCGGCTGGTGCCCAAGGGCAACCGCTATGAAGATTTCGAGGTCGGGCGCGTCTTCAAGCACCATTGGGGCCGCACGATCACCGAGTCGGAGAGCACACTCTTCACCACGCTGACTCTGCATTTCAATCCGCACTACTACAACGCCGCCTATGCCCGTGCGCACGGCCATCCCGGCATCGTCGCCAACCCGCTGCTGGTCTTCACCACGGTATTCGGCCTGACCGTCGAGGATCTGAGCGAAGGCGGCGGTCCGTTTCTCGGCGTCAACGAGCTGGTCCATCACCAGCCCGTCTATCCTGGCGATTCGCTGCGTGCCGAATCGATCGTGCTCGACCGACGGGTCTCCGACTCGCACAAGGGCTTCGGGATCGTCACCTGGCACACCAAGGGCTTCAACCAGCGTGACGAGCTCGTCATCGACTTCAAACGCACCAATCTCGTTCGCCAGAGGACTCCCGCGTAATGCCGTACATCACCGAAGAACGCCGCATGATCCAGGAGCAGGCGCGCGAGTTCACTCTCAACGAAGTCCTGCCCGTCGCCAACAAGCTCGACCCCGAGAAGGGCGACATCCCGATGGACCTGCGCGAGAAGATGGCGGCGCTGGGATATTTCGGTATCCTGATCCCCGAGCAGTATGGCGGCCTGGGTCTCGGCTGCTTCGAGTACTGCCTCGTCACAGAGGAGTTGTCGCGCGGCTGGATGAGCGTCGCCTCGATCATTGCCCGCGGCAATCTATTGATCGGCTCGCACATGATGAGCGAGGAGCAGCGCAGCCGCTACCTGCCGCGCATGGCCAAGGGCGAGTTCCTCGGCGCCTTCTCCATGTCCGAGCCGAACGCCGGCTCCGACATAGCCAACATCTCCTGCCGCGCCAAGAAGGACGGCACCGGGTACCTGATCAGCGGCAACAAGTACTGGTGCACGTTCGCAGACGGCGCCGACTTCCTGATCATCATCGCGCGCACGTCGGATGGGCCGCCGGGCAAGCGCCATCTCGGTCTCTCCATGTTCTTCGTCGAGAAGAAACGCGGCACGTTGCCCAAGGGCGTGAGCGGTGCGCCGATCCCCAAGATCGGCTATTTCGGCTGGAAGACCTACGAGTTGGCCTTCGACAATTTCCGCGTCGAGGCGACCGACATGATCGGCGAGGAAGGCCAGGCTTTCTACTACGCTACCTCGGGCCTCGAGACGGCGCGCGCCCATACCGCGGCCCGCGCCATCGGCCTCGCCCAGGGGGCGCTCGACGATTCTCTCGTCTACTCGAACGAACGCAAGCAGTTTGGCAACTCGATCTCCCAGTTCCAGGCGATCCGCTTCAAGATCGCCGAGATGGCGACGCAGATCGAGGCTGCGCGCCAGCTCAACTACTTCGTCTGCGAACAGATCGACACCGGCCAGCGCTGCGACAAGGAAGCTTCCATGTCCAAGCTCTTCGCCTCGGAGATGGCCGAACGGGTGTGCAGCGAGGGCCTGCAGATCCACGGCGGCGCCGGCTACACGACCCTGCACTCCGTCGAGCGGCACTGGCGTGACGCGCGGCTCACCAAGATCTTCGAGGGCACTTCGGAGATCCAGAAGCGCATCATCTCCGACCGCCTGCTCGGCCGAGGGAGAAACTGATGAAGGTCTCCGCGCTCACCGGCAAGGCGAACTACTTCGAGGACTTCACGGTCGGCGACGTGATGAAGCACGCACGCGGCAAGACCGTGGAGCCGATGGAGCAGGTCTGGATCACCAACGTGACCATGAACACGGCCGAGGCGCACTTCAACGAGCACCTCACCCAGTCCATGCCCTACGGCAGGCGGCTGGGCTTCGGCGGCGTCACCATCTCCATGTGCATCGGCCTCGCGGCCGAGGACACGGCCGAGAACGCCTTGATGGAACTCGGCATGGACAAGATCCGCCTGAAGGGCCCGCTGCACCACGGCGACACGCTGTACTGCTACACCGAAGTGCTCGAGAAAAAGGACGCCAGCCAGACTGACGCCGGCATCGTCCGCTTCAAGCACTACGGCGTGAACCAGGACGACAAGCACATCTTCGAAGGCGAGCGCACGGTGCTGATCAAGCGGCGCAGCCACTGGGGAGACAAGTGACGGCGGGTGCGCTCGATGGTGTGAGGATCGTGGACCTCACGCAGATGCTGGCCGGCCCCTACTGCACCATGCTGTTGGCCGACCAGGGCGCGGAGATCATCAAGGTCGAGCCGCTCGACGGCGACCACACGCGGATCATCGGCCCCTACCACAAGGACGACAGGCTCAAGGCGTTCGGCGGCTACTTCGCGTCGGTGAACCGCAACAAGAAGTCGATCGGCATCGACCTCAAGACCCCGGAAGGCCGGGATCTCGTCCTCAGGTTCTGCGACGGCGCCGACGCGATCGTCGAGAACTACCGCGGCGGCGTTATGGACCGGCTTGGCCTCAGCTACGAGACGCTGCATGAGCGCAATCCGAAGCTGGTCTACGCCACCATCCGCGGCTTCGGTGACGTGCGCACAGGCAAAAGCCCCTATGCCGACTTCCCGGCCTACGACGTCATCAGCCAGGCGATGGGCGGCATCATGGCCATCACCGGGCCGGACAAGGACACGCCGATGAAGGTCGGGCCGGGCGTCGGCGACATCGTGCCAGCCATCACCTGCGCATTCGGGATCGTCTCCGCGATCCTGCACGCCCACAAGACCGGCCGGGGCCAGTTCGTCGATGTCGGCATGGTCGACGCGATCCTCGCGGTCTGCGAGCGCATCATGCACCAGCATTCCTTCGCCGGGACGCTGCCGGTGCCGGAAGGCAACCACCATCCGCTACTCTGCCCGTTCGGCATGTTTCCCGCCAAAGACGGATTCGTGACGATCGCCGCGCACGCGGACGCGCACTTCCCGATCCTGTGTCGCCTGATCGACAGGCCCGAGTTCGCGGCCGATCTGCGGTTCATCACCGTGCAGGACCGTCGTGCCAACCAGGACGTACTCATCGCGACGGTCTCGGACTTCACGCGGCAGCGCACCAAGCAGGAGCTGCTGAAGCATTTCGGCGGCCAGGTGCCCTTCTCGCCCGTCTACAACGTGCGGGACATCGTGGCCGATCCCCACTTCAAGGCACGCGAGATGCTGCCTTGGGTCCCGCATCCCGGTCTCGACCACGACGTCCAGATCGCCGGCATCGCCGTGAAGATGACCGAGACGCCCGGACGCGTGCGCCATCGCGCCCCCTTGCTGGGCGAGCACACGGACCAGTACTTGAAAGATATCGGCTGCACCGCGGCGGACATCGCCCGGCTACGAGCCGAGAAGATCGTGATATGAGGAGAGTGAGATGACCGAACGCCCGCCCCGCCGTGCCCGCCGCGTCCAGCTTTCGACGCCCGGCTCCAGCGAGAAGATGATCCAGAAGGCGTCGGAGTCGAAGGCCGACCATGTCTTCCTCGACCTCGAGGATGCCGTCGCGCCCAGCCAGAAACGGGAGGCGCGCAAGAAGATCATCGAGGGCCTCAAGACGCTGAACTGGAAGGGCAAGACGCGCTGCGTGCGCATCAACGACCTCACCACCGAATACGCCTTCGAGGACATCATCGAAGTGGTCGAGGGCGCCGGCGAGCATCTCGACACGATCATGATGACCAAGGTGCTGACGCCGGCCGACATCCTTTTCGCCGACAAGCTGCTGCACCAGCTCGAGAAGAAGCTGAGGCTCGAGCGTCGCATCGGCCTCGAAGCGCTGATCGAGGAAGTCGAGGGCATGCAGAATGTCGATGCGATCGCGAAGTCGACGCCGCGTCTCGAGTGCCTGGTGTTCGGCATGGGTGACTTCTCGGCGTCGATGGGCGTCACCAACAAGAACGTCGGCGAGACCGACGGTTATCCCGGCGACATCTGGCACTATGCCCGCTTCCGCCTGATCATGGCCTGCCGCGCCGCCGGCATCGACCCGGTCGACGGACCGTTCGCCGACTTCAGGAATCCCGATGCCTACCGCGAGGAGTGCAGGCGCTCGATGATCCTGGGCGCCGTCGGCAAGTGGGCGATCCATCCCTCGCAGATCGACATCGCGCTCGAGGTCTACTCACCCAAGCCCGAGGACATCGCCCGCGCCCGCAGGCTCGAGAAGGCCTATGCCGAGGCCGAAGCGAAGGGGCTGGGCGCGATCAACGTCGACGGCATCATGGTCGACGTGGCCTCGATCCGCATCCTGCGCAACACGATCCTGAACAAGGCCGACCTCTACGGCCTGTAGGACCGGTCGGGCGCGAGCCGATCCATGGACAGCTCGCGCCCGACCCTGCGCACCGCCCTCGTCCCGATCGGCGCCATGCTGGGTGCCCAGATGCTGGTGTCGCTCGCCGTGCTGTCGCTCGGCGTCCTGATGCCGGCGGTGGCGCGCGATCTAGCGATCGACCCCAAGCTTGTCGGCGCCTTCACGGCAGTCATCTATTCGGTGGCCTCCGTCATCGCGTTGCTGAGCGCAGGGCCGATCTCGCGCGTGGGCGCAGTCCGGGTCTGTCAGCTCGCGATGATCGCCGCAGCCGCCGGCCTCGCAATCAACGCCGCCGCTTCCGTCATCGCCGTGATCGCAGCCGTCGCGCTGATCGGCGTAGCGCAGGGTCCGATCAATCCCGCCTCTGCCCACATCCTCAGCCAGCGCGTGCCGCGCGAGTGGTTCGGCCTCGTCTTCTCCGTGAAGCAGACCGGCGTGCCGCTGGGCTTCGCGGCTGCCGGGGTCCTGCTGCCTCTGTTGCTGCCGATCCTGGGCTGGCGCGGCGCCACGCTGTTCGCCGCCTGCATGCTGCTGGCCGGCGCGATCGTCATTGAACTGTTGCGCGCCCGACTCGACGCCGCCGTCGCCCCCTCCGGCCCCTCGACCGGCATCTGGTCGTCGATCGTGCACGTGATGCGTCACCCCGAGATGCGCGTACTGGGCTGGTCGGCCCTGCTCTACGTGGTGGCGCAGCACACCTTCACCTTCTTCCTGGTGACCTATCTCTACGAGCACTGCCGCCTCGGCATCGCCGAAGCCGGCTTCCTGCTCTTCCTGGCGCAGCTCGGCGGCACCGCCCAGCGCCTCGTGCTTGGCGCGCTGGGCGACCGTTTCCCGCGCATGATGTTGCTGGGCTGGACCGGCATCGGCATCGCGGCCGGCGCCGTCGCGACCGGCCTGATCGCCCATGACACCCCCTATTGGCTGATCGGGGCGATCGTTTTGGCCTACGGCACGGTGGTGATCAGCTGGAACGGCGTGTCGATCGCCGAGTTCGCCGCCCTTGCTCCGACCGGTCAGGTCGCTGCGGTTGCCGCCGTACAGACCGCGCTGGCCTTCTCCGGCGCCGTCATCGGGCCGCCCCTGTTCGGACTGATCGCAGCCGTCGCCGATTACCGCACCGCGTTCTTCCTGGTCGCAGCCCTCGTCCTCGTGGCCGCGGTCTGGCAGATCTCGACCTCGGCCCGGCTGCGCCGATAGGGTCTGAACCTCCCCGAACTCGGCCTTGTCGACGGTCTCCTTCGTTTCCCCTTTTCTCGATCCCCACCGCTCGAGCCCGCAGGGTACTTTCGATCTGGTGACGGCATCACCAACCCGACACTGGTCCGGAACGGCAACCCAGCCTATGTCAGAGGCAGTCACCCTGGAGGGCCGCCGATGATCAAGGGTCTGCATCACAACGCCTACCGCTGCCGCGATTCCGAGGAGACCCGGAAGTTCTACGAGGATTTCCTCGGCCTGCCCCTCGTCCATACGCTCAAGATCGAGCAGACGATCACGGGGCGGAACACGGGCGCCGGGGTGCTGCATACGTTCTTTCAACTCGACGATGGTTCTTGCCTCGCTTTCTTCGAGGCGCCGGACATGCCTTTCGATTTCAAGACGCAGCACGATTTCGACCTGCACATCGCCCTCGAAGTGTCGCCCGAAGACCTCGACCGCATGTTCGCCAAGGGCAAGACGGAGGGTCGCGAGGTGCGCGGCGTGTCGGACCATCACTTCATCCGATCGATCTATTTCCGCGATCCCAACGGCTACGTGATCGAGCTTTCGGCCAAGGTGCCCGGCCAGGAGAGCGCCATGGATCCGGCGAAGAACGGCGCGCGCGCCAAGCTCGACGACTGGCAGGCGAAGAAGCCCGGGGCTGCGAAGGCTGCCTAGCCGAGGTTGCGCCGGTAAAGCGCGATCAGACGCTCCCAGTGGCGCTCCGCAGCCGGTTTGTCGTAGCACCAGCGTTGCGGGAAGGCGAAGCCGTGATGGACGCCCGGATGGACCTCGAGCTCGCCTTTCGCGCCTGAGTTGTCGAACAGCGCCCTCAGCTCCCTGACCATGTCGGGCGGCGCGAGCTCGTCGTGCTCGGCGCAGGAGATGTAGAGCTCGGCCCGGCCTTTCCCGAGCGTGAGATGCGGGCTCTCGACGGCGTCGCTCACCAGCCAGGTGCCATAGAAAGACGCCGCCGCGGCGATACGGTCGGGGTAGCGCGCCGCCGCCGCCAGCGAGTATGGCCCGCTCATGCAGTAGCCGTGAGTGCCGACGGGCCCTTTCTTCGATTCCTTTTGACTGTCGGCGTAGGCGATCAGCGCCGCCACGTCCTCCATCACCGGCGGGATGGTCATCTTGGTGCGGACGGCCCGCATGCGCTTGTGCTCGTCGCTGCCGTGCGTCAGCACATCGGCACCGTATTTGGTGTCCTTGCCCGCCCTATAGTAGAGGTTCGGTAGCATCACGTAATAGCCGGTCGTGCCCAGCCGCCGCGCCATGTCGTAGAGCTCCTCGCGGATGCCCGGCGCGTCCATCAGAAACAGGATCGGCGGATAGGGCCCGCCCCGTTCCGGATGGCAGACGAAGGTTTCGACCGCGCCGTCTCTGGTTGGGATGTCCAGTATTTTCTCGATCATGCGCCTGGTTCCTCTCGCTTGGCGGCCATGCCAGCACCTTGCTAGGCTTCCCTCAACAACAAAGCCTGCGGGAGTGAAACGATGATGAAACGTAGCCTGCTCGGCACGGCGGCCTTCTGCCTTGTGACCTGGACGCTGCCGGCGTCGGCCCAGCTTTCGGACAACACCGTCAAGATCGGGGTCGCGACCGACCTGTCGAGCCTCTACGCCGACATCAACGGCCCGGGCGCCGTCAGCGCGGTGCAGATGGCGATCGAGGATTTCGGCGGCACCGTCCTCGGCCAGAAGATCGAGATGACCTCGGCCGACATCCAGAACAAGGCCGACGTCGCTGCGACGACGGCCGGCCGCTGGTTCGACGCCGAGAAGGTCGACGTCATCCTCGGCACGGGCGCCTCGTCCTCGTCGATCGCGACGTCGGGCGTCGCCAACCAGAAGAAGAAGATCTACCTCGCGACCGATCCGGCCTCGTCGGATCTCACCGGCAAGCTGTGCAACCCCTACACGGTGCACTGGACCTACGACACCTTCGCACTGGCCAACGGCACCGGCTCGGCTGTGGTCAAGGCCGGCGGCAAGACCTGGTTCTTCCTCACCGCCGACTATGCGTTCGGCTACGCGCTGGAACGCGACGTCTCCGACGTCGTGAAGAAGTCCGGCGGCACCGTGGTCGGTGGCGTCAAGGCGCCGATCAACACCAACGATTTCTCGTCATTCCTCCTGCAGGCGCAGGGGTCCAAGGCGCAGATCATCGGGCTCGCCAACGCCGGCGGCGACACGATCAACTCCATCAAGCAGGCGGCCGAGTTCGGCATCGTGAAGGGCGGACAGAAGCTGGCGGGCCTGCTGGTCTTCATCTCCGACGTCCACTCGCTCACCCTGCAGCGCGCCCAGGGCCTCAGCCTCACCGAGGCCTTCTACTGGGATCTCAACGACAAGACCCGTGCCTTCTCCAAGCGCTTCGCCGCGAGGAACAACGGCAAGATGCCGACCAGCGTGCAGGCCGGATTCTATTCCGCCGCGCTCCAGTACCTGAACGCCGTCAAGGCCGCCGGCACCGACGACAGCGACAAGGTGATGGCCAAGCTCAAGGAGCTGAAGTGGGACGATCCGGTCTTCGGCCCGAGCTACATCCGCGCCGACGGCCGCAAGATGCACGACATGTACCTGTTCGAGGTGAAGTCGCCGGCCGAATCCAAGGGCCCATGGGACTACTACAAGCTCGTCGCCACGATTCCCGGCGAGGAGGCTTTCCGCCCGATCGCCCAGGGCGGCTGCCCGATGCTCGAAAAGAAGAACTGACCGGGGAACTCCCGCCATGGCTGAGCAGTCGAACCTCTACGTCGGCGTCGCCGGCTATTTCGGGAAGCCCGACCATCCCGGCCGCGTCGGAGTCTTCCGGCGCCCCACCGCCGGCGGCGACTGGCAGCACGTGCTGGGCACCGTCCAGGCCTATACCGTCTTCGTGCATCCCAAGGATCCCGAGACGGTGTTCGCCGGAACGAACGACGGCGTGTGGCGCAGCACCGATCGCGGCGCCACCTTCCGGCGCACCAATTTCCCGGGCGAGAAGGTCCAGATCTGGTCCTTCTTGGTCGACTCGCGCGACCCGAACCGCCTCCTCGCCGGCGCCTCGCCGATCGACATCTATCGCAG
Source organism: uncultured Reyranella sp. (assembly GCA_964415585.1). Taxonomy (GTDB): domain Bacteria; phylum Pseudomonadota; class Alphaproteobacteria; order Reyranellales; family Reyranellaceae; genus Reyranella. The sequence goes on along the minus strand of CAYQAY010000017.1, from coordinate 27,171 downwards.
CGACGACGGCGGCGCCTCGTGGCGGCGGTTGCCGACGCCCAAGGTCGACATCCACTGCAAGGGGCCTTTCGAATCGCGCGTGATGCGGCTGGTCCAGCATCCCAGGCGGCACGACGAGATCTACGCCGCACTCGAGATCAACGGCGTCATGCGCAGCATCGATCTCGGCCAGACCTGGACGGACTGCGCCGCGGGCCTGATCCAGCTCGCCGAGCAGGAACACCTCAAGAGCAAGATCGTCAGCGACACGACGGCCGAAGGCATGCTCGACAACCATGCCGTGACCATCAACCCCGCCGACCCCGACGGCGTCTGGATCGCCGCCCGCATGGGCCTGTTCCGGAGCGGCGACCAGGGGCGCACCTGGAAGGACATGGAGGTCGGCCGCTTCTCGCCCACCACCTACGGCCGCGACATCCGCGTGTCGCCCGTCGAGACCAACACGCTCTACTCCGCCCTCTCGGTCGCAGCCTCCAGCCATGACGGGGGCCTCTATCGCAGCGAGGACGGCGGCGAAAGCTGGAAGCGCTTCGACAAGGTCCAGGTGCACGGCACGATCATGTCGATCGGCCTGCATCCGACCGATGCCGGCCAAGTCTATATCGGCGCCCGCTACGACGGCGAGGTGTTCGGCACCCGCGACGCCGGCGAGACCTGGCAGGCCATGCCGCTGCCCGGCGAGGTCCAGCACATCTACGCGGTGGCGTGCGGCTAGCAGATGCTTTCTGTCAAAGCTGCGCCGCAACTACTTCTGGCGTTAGCGGCGCTGGCAGCTGCGCAGCCGTCTCAAGTGTGCGCCCAAATCGTAAGCTTTAGACCCACTACATTCATCGAAGAGCCTTCGGCTCCCTTCTTCTACTCTATCGGGGGTAAGGTCAGGTTCGGCAGAGCAATCGACGAAACGGCACCGACTCACTTCGATGCAACGTCGTCGAATGGAATCATCTCCGCGATACTGGTGTCGCCCGACGAGAAAAAGGCGGCCATTGTCAGTGGGGGAAATCTCCACATCGGGGAATTGGGCAAGCCGCCGCTGCTTGTGTTGAGAGGCGCCTACACCCGGGAGGACCTCCATGCTTCAGCATTGCGGTTAGGGGACACCTTCTTCAGGTCTTGGGACCTCCAGTGGACGGCCGATTCGCGTGCCATCTACATTCCTCGAGACAAGAATTGGAACAAACCTTACGGCTTTTCACGCGATGCAGCGTTGCTCCGTGTCGGCTATAGCAGCCCCGCCGACATCGTCGAGGTGGTTGCATGACTTCCGTTCGACTCAGTATTTTCTGTTGGGCGAGAATGCAGTCTGCTTCAACTACGCCCCTGGTGATGGCAACGTGATCTGGAAATGCTCACACGACGGGATTGTTAAAGGCGCAAGATCAATCGAAGAGAACAACGTTCTGCTCGATGATGGATCGTCAATCGCAGGGAAACCCTTCGCATCATACTGGGGAAACGATAGCAGGATTTGGCTACAACGTTATGGATTCTCCTTCAAAACGACAGACGGCTATACGCGCCTTTTTGGCAGGGGAGTTACAGAAACGCCGATACTCTCGGTCAAGGGAGGCACAAACCTCAAAGGGACTTACAGCGCCGGTTTCGACCAGCGTTGCTCCAAAGTGCTTCCCGGAGGTCGGTATGCGTTGATCAATATTAAACAGAGCAATTTCCAAGGAGAGCTGCTTGTAGACGGCATTACCGGAAAATATCGAAAGCTGCCTCGTGGCACGTGCATCTATCGGAATCTCAACTCGTTTGACTACGACGACGTCTACATTCGATTTTCCCCAGGTGGCGGGGCACTCGATTTCCTCCCCGTCGGCGAACTGCAGACCCGACTAGATCGAATCGAGACCGAGCAAAAGTCTAGAGAACCGCGCTGACCTCACGTTGTTGATCTGCGACGGCTGACTACTTCGTCTGCGCCGTGACGTCGTGCGGCGGCGCTTCCTGCGGCTTGTCGATCACCATGCCGCCCAGGCTGCGCTGGCGTTCGGTATCGATCTTCACCGTGGCCGTCATGCCGGCGCGCAGCGGCGGCTCGCCGACATGCGGCAGCAGGCGCAGCTTGACCGGCAGGCGCTGGACGACCTTGACCCAGTTGCCCGACGCGTTCTGCGGCGGCAGAATCGCAAATTCCGCGCCGGTCGCCGGGCTCACGCTCTCGACCAGCGCCTCCCATGTCACGTCGGGATAGGTGTCGAGCACGACGGTGGCCTTCTGGCCGACACGCACGTGAGTCAGCTCGGTCTCCTTGAAGTTCGCCTCAATCCAGGGCCGGCTCAGCACCACCAGTGCAAACAGCGGCGTCGACGCCTTCACCTGCTCGCCCTGCTGCAGGCGCATGTTGACGACCACGCCGTCGACCGGCGCGCGCACCGTCGTGCGCGCGAGGTCGAGTGCGGCCCGTTCGCGGGCGGCCTGTTTCTCGCGCACCATCGGATGCTGTTCGGCCGGCAGCTTGGGATCGCCATGCAGGGCCGCCAGCACGCGCTGCAGCTTCTCGCGCGCCGTCTGGACGCGGTCGGCGGCGCCTCTCGCCTCGTTCAGCGCCTCGTCGCGCTTGCTGGCCGAGGTGATGCCCTTCAGCGCCAGCTCCTCCTGGCGCTCCCACTGGCGCTGCTGGTAGGCCGCGCGCGCCTCGGCGTCCGCAAGCTCGGCCACGGCCTCGCGCCAGATGCCGCGCAGGCTTTCGACATGGGCGCGCGCCGAGTCGAGTTCGGCGTCGGCGCTGTCGAGCGCCAGCCGGAACGGACGCGACTCGATGGTGAACAGGGTGTCGCCGTTGGCGACCTGCACATGGTCCTTCGCCAGCACGCGGCGGACCTGGCCCGAGACCTCGGGTGAGACCTGCACGATGTGGGCCTTCACATAGGCGTTGTCGGTCGAGACGTAACGGCCGCCCGACAGCCACCACCAGCCGGCGCCGGCGACCGCGACCAGCGGCACTGCGAACAGCAGCACCAGACGGATCACCGGGACCGGCCGGCGGCTCACGGCACGGCTCCAGCCAGGGTCTGAAGCCGGCCCTTGACCCGCGTGGCGAGCCGGCTGAACTGGTCGCGCTCGCTGGCCGACAGCGGCGCCAGCGCGTCGTCGACCGTCGCCTCGGCGATCGCCCACATCTCCTTGTGCGCCTTGCGCGCCTCAGGCGTGAGATAGAGCCGGTTGATGCGGCGGTCCTCGATGTCGTCGCGACGCTCGACCCAGCCATTCTTCTCCATGCGGTCGATCATGCGGCCGGCGCTGGCGCGATCGATCTCCAGCATCTCCGCCAACTCGGTCTGGCTGGCGCCGGGCCGCCGGTAGAGCCGCGTCAGGACCAGCCATTGCGCGCGCGTCAGGCCGATGTCGCGGACCCGGCGGTCGAACACCGTCCGGATCAGGCGGGCCACGTCGGAGAGGACGTAGCCGATGTACTCGTCGTCGTCGGGATTCAAATGCGGGCTCGCGGAATATTGTTGCCTAGGCTACATTAGTCTAGGCCATGAGTTCAAGCGCCCCCGCCGCCGACGCGATCCCCGCCGCTCCAGAGGAAAAAGGCACCTCGCTCGGCCGGCGGGTGCTGATTCTGGTGATGGTGGTCCTGGGCTCGACCCTCTACGCCACGACCCTGCTGATCGCCTCGACGCTCCTGCCCCAGATGCAGGGCGCCATGTCGGCGACCCAGGACGAGATCGCCTGGACCATGACCTTCAACATCCTCGCCACGGCCGTCGCGACGCCGATGACCGGCTGGCTGTCGGCGCGCTTCGGGCGACGCGAAACCATGATCTGGTCGGTCTTCGCCTTCACTTTCACGACCATGATGTGCGGCCTGTCCGATTCGCTCGAGACGCTGATCCTGTGGCGCGTGCTGCAGGGCGCGCTGGGCGCCCCGGTGATCCCGCTGTCGCAGACCATCCTGCTCGACACCTTCCCCAAGCGGCAGCAGGGCCTCGTGACCTCGATCTTCGGCATGGCCGTGGTCATCGGCCCGGTGATCGGCCCGACGGTCGGCGGCATGCTGTCGGAACTCTATTCGTGGCGCTGGGCCTTCTACATGATCGTGCCGGTCGGCGTGATCTCCTTCATCGGGCTGCGCCTCACCCTGCCCTACGACCGGCCGACGGGTCCTGTGTCGCTCGACTGGACGGGCTTCCTCTCACTCTCCGTCGCCATCGCGTGCGTACAGCTCGTGCTCTCGCGCGGCCAGCGTCTCGACTGGTTCGAGTCGACGGAGATTCTCATCGAGGCCTTCGTCGCGGTCCTCGCCTTCTGGATCTTCGTCGCCCACAGCCTGACCGCCGAGCGCCCGTTCCTGAACCTCAGGCTGCTGCTCGACCGCAACTACGCGATCGGGCTGGTGTTGGTGCTGATCTACGGCATGCTCAACTTCACGCCCATGGTGCTGCTGCCGCCACTGTTGCAGCAGCATGCCGGCTTCCCCGACGCACTGATCGGCGAGGTCATCGCCGCCCGCGGCGTCGGTGCCACCATCGGATTCTTCCTCGCCATCTTCGTCGGCCGCATGGACCCGCGCATCGGCCTGATCGGCGGCTTTGCGCTGCAGACCTTCTCCGGCGTCTGGTTGATGACCTTCGACCTCAACGTCGACATGACGACCCTGATGCTGAACAGCCTGGTCCAGGGCATCGCGATCGGCGTCATCTGGGTGCCGCTCACCCTCGTCACCTTCTCGAACGTCAGCGCGTCCAACCTCGCCGAGGGCACCGCGGTCTACCACCTGCTGCGCAACATCGGCTCGAGCTTCTTCATCGCGATCTGCGTCGCCGAGATCGTGCGCGCCACCAGCGCGAACTACAGCCGCATGGTCGAGCTGGTGAACCCGTTCAACAAGGCGCTGGCGCTGCCCTGGGTGACCGGCGGCTGGGACTTCGAGACCGTCCAGGGGCTCGCCCGCCTCTCCAAGGAGATCGGCCGGCAGTCGGCGATGCTGGGCTACATCAACGCCTTCGGCCTCTATACAGCCTGCTCGCTGGCCGCGATCCCGTTGATCCTGCTGATCGGCCGCCGCGCCCGCCGCTAGCGCGGCCGCAGCATCTCCTTCGCGACCAGACGGGCCGCCGGTCCGCTGCGCGCCGCAGCATTGGGCTTGACCATGTTGCCGATCTCGAAGCGCAGCAGGTGCACTTCGGGATGTAGCGCCGCTGCGCGGCGCATCGCCTCCGAGCCCTGCACCATTCGCTCGAAGCCCACGGGCCGTTCGCCTTCGGTGCGGGGATATTCGAGGTCGGTCGCCGCAGCCATCGCCCAGGCCTGTCCGCTCACCTCTGCCGCCTTCGGCAGATAGATCTCTGCGACATGATCGAGGTTCTTCGCTGTCGACAGCGCCTCGCGTAACGCCACGGCGTGGCCCGCCGCCACCGACATGCCCTGTCCGAAGGTCGGGTTGAAGCTCGAGATGCAGTCGCCGATCGGCAACACGCGTTGCGGCAAGCGATCGGCCGCGCGCTCGAAGTGCCGCCAGGCAGCGCGTGCGATCCGGTAGCTCGAGAGCGACCCAAGCAGCGTCGCCTCGGCCAGGCGTTCGGCGATGTCGGGCACCGGCAGCGACGCCGCATGGGCGCGGAAGCCCTCGAAGTCGGCCGGCACCTTGTTGTCGAAGCGGCTGCACAGGGTGATCAGCCATTCGTCGTTCTCGACCGGGCAGACCAGCCCGTAGCGGTCGTCGGGCGGCAGCGGAATGCAGGCGACGAAGCGACGCTCGCCGCGGAAGCGCGCCGGCTTGGCGAAGCGCCCCGATGTGTAATTGACCTCGATGCCCAGGCTTGTCGTGGGTATGTCGACATCGCCCATTAGCCGGTCGCCGCGCCCCGTTGCGACGATCACCAGGTCCGCATCCGTCGGAAGACTCTCGACAGACGTGCGATCCCGGATCTGCACGTTGCCCAGTGCCAGCACACAGCGCCGCAACGCGTGCTCGTAGGCAGGGCGGCTCAACAGGAAGTGGCTGTGACCGAGGTCGCGGGCGACCTGCCAGGCATCGCGCTCCCAGATCGACACGTCCACGGCCTGCCGCACCTCGACCGCACCCGCCGCCAGCAGCCCCGCTCGCGCGCCCGGAAGGAGCTGCTCGAGCCACAACTCGCCGCCCTTCAGCAGGATGTGAACCTGCGTGTCCTGTGCGGCGCCGCGGCGATGGCGTGGTCCGTCGGGTAGCTCGTCCTTGTCCAGAACAACAACTTCATCGAAGGACGGCGCTACCGCGGCGGCGGCCGCGACCCCCGCGATGCCGGCGCCTATGACGACGGCGCGCGTCATGCTTCGCCCTTCGCCTGCCGATAGGCTGCACGCGCCTCCCTAGCGGCTTTCACTGCCCTGTCGCGCTTGTCGGCAGCACGCGAGTCGAGCTCGTACATCGCCAAGGCCATGACGAGGAAGGCGCCGCCCAGGACGTAGTAGTGCCAGTCGACAAAGTAGAGCCGGCCGATGAGCACCAGCAGTGGCACGGGAACGAAGGTCATCGAGAAGCGCAGCCAGGTCCCGCGATTGTAGGCGCGGACCGCGGAGCGTGCCTCGGCATGGGCTTCGAAGACCCGGCGCTTCAGTGTCTCGATGTCGGCAGGCTGGCTCTGCACCTGGAGAGTCCCTCGGCTGGTGCCAATGTGGAGCGAGTGCATTGCACAGTTACATCTGCAACAGCAACAGGTGCCGCTGACGGATTGCGGCGATCTCTAATCCGGAACGGCGAGCGCCGCCCTGACAAATGCCTTGCCGAGCATGGTGACGTTTGCTCGGTTGAGCATTCCGATATGATCTCCCTCGACCTGCACGATGGTCAGATCGCAAGTCCGTTGGTGCCAGCCCATGTCGCCGCTGTACTGCCTCGACCTGAAAAGGACGACCGGCACGTCCAGCTTCCGTGCCGGCGAGCCGCTCATCCCTCTCGCGCGATGGGCTTCGAGGAGCTGCTCGCGCAAATGCCGCCCCACATGAAAGGCCAGGTTGCCCGTGGCACGCAGCCCGAGCCCCGTCGCCATCCTGAGCACCCACCTGGCGAAGGGATGACCCAGCGCGGCCGGCGTCAGAACGACCTCCATGATAGTCCGCCACTCCCCGGCGCGGACGAGGCGGCGGAAGGTTGCGAAGCGGCGCAAGGAGCTGCGTCGTTCGCGAGGGCCGTCATCGTGTCCGCCGGCGTCGGCGTCCAGTATCAGCAGAGCGGCAACACGTCGTCCCTTTTGCAGCAGCCGCTCGGCGACGGCATAGGCGACGTCACCGCCGAACGAGTATCCTGCCAGCACGATCGCTCCCTCCGGACAACCGCCCTCGACCTCGGCAGCGACGTGCGCCACGATGTCGTCGAAGGTGCCGCGCGCAAGCTGGCGCAGATCCGGGTAGCTCAGGGTGTGGAAATCGAGCGCTCCCGAGCAGCTCGCCCGGAAGGCTGCAAGCATCGGATCGTCACCGCCGAGTCCGGGCATCAGAAAGATGCGCCGAGCGCCGGCCGGCCGAGCACCGACTTGCGGGGTCGCGACCCCATCGAGCGCGAGCGCCAGCTCCGACGGCCGCATCTCTCCATGAAACCGGTCCAGCGTCAGGGCCTGCCCGGTCAGTCTTTCCAGGTGGAACAGAAGCTGAAGGAGACGGAGCGAGTCGCCGCCGCTTTCATCGAAGCGATCGTCCCCCCGGGGGGCCTGCCCGAAGGTGCGCCGCCATGCCTTTTCAACCCGCTCGATCGATTGTCGGCTGGCGATCGCTGAAGCCGGCGGCAGCGCATCCGGATCCGGCGGAGCCTGCCGGGCGGCCCGCGCCACGAGCGCCTCCTCGTCCACCTTTCGTCCCGGCAGCAGCGGCATCTCCTCAACGGCGAGAAGGCGCGAGGGTCGCATATGGGCCGGCAAGGCCTTCGAGAGACGGCTTCGCACACGCGACATGAATTCCGGCGTAGCTTTTCGCGGCACCACGAACGCATAGAGCTGCGGCTCTGCGCCGACACGACGAGCGATCACGGCGGCATCGGCCACATCCGGCATGAGCTTCAGGACCGTTTCGATCTCCGCCAATTCGACGCGGTTACCCAGGATCTTCACCTGGCGGTCCTTGCGACCCAGGGTCACGAACAACCCATCCGGCCGAAGACGAACGATATCGCCGGTGCGATATACCGGCGTCGAAGGATCGGCGGGCTCTCTCTCGAACGGGCCCGGATGGACGTCGCCCGCTCTCCAGAGTCCACGGGACATCCAGGGACTCTTGACCACGAGTTCGCCAGCCGCCCCGTCCGGTACGGGGTCTCCTGCTTCGTCGAGGATCGCGAAACCCACACCGGCCAGCGGATAGCCCGCGGCGACGCGAGGTTCGTCGTCGGCCCTGTCGGAAGGGACGAACCATTGAATAAGTGCGGGCGCCTCCGTTGCACCATAGACTGAGAGAACATGGCAGGTGGCGGGCAGCACGCTGCGGATCAAGGCAAGGTCGACCGCCAACAGCACGTCACCTGAAGACTGGATGCATCGAAGGCTTGCCAGGCAGGCGCGCGCCGTCTCGAGTCCTGCGACGCTGCGCCAGACTGCAGGCGTCGAGAACATCATGGTGATCGCTCGCTCGCCGACTGCCGCGACGACGCGGCCGATACCGATACGTTGCAGATCCAGCTTCACCAGTGTCGCGCCGGACAGCATCACCTCGAATATCTGCTGCAGGCCGCCTATCGTGCTGGGCGAGGCCAGGGACAGAACCTTGTCGTCGGGCCGGAGATGCACGGCGTTCACAAGTTCGGCTGCACGATGAAGCACGGCGCGCTGGCTGAGCACGATCCCCTTGGGTAGCCCCGTGCTGCCCGAGGTGTAGACGACGAAATCCGGCCCGTCCGCCGGCGCGGCGTCGCTCGTCCCCGCCTCCGATATCGGTCCATCCTGCATCGCCGCATCGATCGCAATGGTTCGAATCCCGGCAGGCAACAGGAACCCGTCGACGATATCGGCCTCCCTCAGGATCACGGCGGCAAGCCGTGCGTCGCGGACGATGCTTGCGACGCGATCGACGGGATGATGTCGGTCGATCATCACGCAGGGCCGGCGGGCCAGGAGGCAGGCCAATACCGCCACGGGATAGCGGGCTTCGTTCGGCAAGAGCACGCCGACCGGCGCGCCGGGCGCCACAGCCGTCTCCACCGCTTGGGCAAGCCGCCGGCACGCGGCCCAGATCTGCGCGTATGTCAGGTGGCCGTCCTGATCCTCGCAGGCGATCCTCCCGGCGTTGGCTTCGGCGGCTTCGCGGAACAGCTCGATCGCCGGCCGCTCGACCCACTCCTCCCGAAACCGGCGGAAGGTAACCGTCGGCCCATTCAGGTCGAGTGCTGGAACCTTCAGGTCCAGCCACGGGATGGCGGAAGCGCGTCCAGGAACGGTCATCGGGAGGAAGTTCCGGCGGCATCGCGCGGACGAAACAGAGGCACGAGATTGCCCCGTCGCCACAAGAAGCGCGGACGCTCGCTGCCGCGCCGCAGAAAGTAGATCGCCCGGCCGCACTCGCGCCATCCGAGCTGGAGCAGACCTTTGTGACTGTCGGTCCGGTCGAGCCTTGCCAGAGTAAAGGCGTGTCGATCTCCGCGGGCCTGGGCATCTTCCAGCATCGCGCGCAGCACGACCGCATGGAGACCCTTCCCGCGAAAGCCGGCGGTGGTGAGGGCGTCGGTCGTATAGACCTCGCCGGCCTCCAGTCGTATGGGATGGCCGGGGAGCGCATCCCCCCACGTCCGGCATATCCAGTTCACGTGAGCTATCCTTCCCTCGCCGATCGCCAGGAAGCAAAGCTCGCCTCGCCGCAATCGGTCGAGATAGGCGTCATGCCCCGCCTTCTCGGACCCTTCCGCGGTCGACGACCCGCCGAGGAAGAGCCACGAATCGCCGGAATACAGTCGACTGATCTCGCCGATGTCGTCTGGCGTGGCGAGCCTCAGCACGACGTCGAGATCGGTTTTCGCGTCCGGCAGCGGATCGCCAAGCGAGCGCTCGAACAGAATATCGCAGCACAGCTCGCCGAACGGCGACAGAACCCGGTGCAGTCCTTGCCACAGATGGGCGCCGAGCTTCATGGCGACTTTTGCGTTCCCGACAATCCCGTCCCCACCTGCCAGCCGCGCGGTGTCGATAACATCCGAACCTTGCGGTTGTTCCTGGCAGCATGAGCAGATCATGCATGGGAGACAAGATCGTGCGCGGTGCCGAATGCGAGCCAATGCCGCGGAACGAGCACGGCATGGCGTCCCCTACGGGATTCGAACCCGTGTCGCCGCCGTGAAAGGGCGGTGTCCTAGGCCTCTAGACGAAGGGGACGAGGCCGCAAGAGCGGCTGCATGTAGCGGCTCGTGGCCGGGAAATCAAGCAAGCACCGAGCCCGCTGCCGGGGCCGCGTCGTCGATCTGCAGACGCACCGATTCGCGCCCGCCGTAGCGGTCGATCCGAAGTGCGCCCGCGACATGCAGCACGGGCCGCGCGGGATCGAGCAGCGCCGGCCCCAGGGCCGTCTGGTTGGCGCGGAAGGCGATCGCCTCGACCCGGCCGCGCTCGACGCCGACCAGGGTGCAGCGGACATGGCCCTCGCCAACAGGTTGGGCGTAGCTCACGCGCACACCGGCGAGCGCGAAGCGCGGCAGCGCGTTGCCGGCGCCGAACGGGCCCGCGCGCTCGATCATGTCGACCAGCTCCTGCGTCGCGGCCGCCGGTGCGAGAGCCGCATCGATGCCGAGTTCACGCACAGCGGGCGCCGCGCCGAGCTGCGGCGCGATGCGTCCGTCGAGAAAGCGCGCCAGCTCGGGCAGCGAATCGCGCGCCACGGTGAGGCCTGCTGCCATCGCGTGGCCGCCGCCGTTGACGAGAAGACCCGCCTGACGCGCCGCGATCACTGCCGCGCCAAGATCGACGCCGCGCACCGAGCGCCCCGATCCCTTGCCCAGCGCGCCGTCCATTCCGACGACGAAGGCCGGGCGGCCGTAGCGTTCGACCAGCCGGCTCGCCACGATGCCGATCACGCCGACATGCCAGCCCTCGCTCTCGACCAGAAGCGCCGACGGCAGGCCCTTGCGATCGGGTCCGTAGAGTCCCTCGATGCGCGCGATCGCCTGGTCGAGCACCTCGCGCTCGATGGCGCGGCGCTCGGCGTTGAACTCGTCGAGCCGGACGGCGAGCGCGCCGACCTCGTGCGGATCCTCGCTGGAGAGCAGGCGGGCGCCGAGATCGGCCTGTCCCACGCGGCCACCGGCATTGACCCGCGGCCCCAGCATGAAACCCAGATGATAGGCGCCCGGCGGCTCCTTCAGTCGCGCGACATCGGCAAGTGCGGCGAGCCCGACGTTGCGACGCTGCGCCATCACCTGCAGGCCCTGCCGCACCAGTGCCCGGTTGACGCCGACCAGAGGCACGACGTCGCACACCGTCCCCAGCGCCACGAGGTCGAGCCATTGCCGCAGGTCGGGCTCCTTGCGCTCTCCGACATACCAGCCCACGTCGCGCAGCGCGCGGTTGACGCCGACCGCGAGCAGGAAGGCCACGCCGACCGCGGCCATGTGTTTGTGCGGGCTGTCGTCGTCGACGCGGTTGGGGTCGACCACCGCCACCGCCTCGGGCAGCGCGATCTCGGCCATGTGATGGTCGATCACGATCAGGTCGAGCCCGGCACGGCGCGCCTCGGCCAGCGGCTCGAAGGCGGTGATGCCGCAGTCGACCGTGACGACGACCGACGCGCCCTCCTCCTTGATCCTGAGAAGCGCCGTGGCGTTGGGGCCGTAGCCTTCCTTGCGGCGGTCGGGGATGTACACGCCGATATTGCCGCCGACCGCCCGGAAGAAGCGCAGCAGCAGCGCCGACGAGGTCGCGCCGTCGACGTCGTAGTCGCCGAACACGACGATCTTCTCTCCCTTCTGCACCGCCACCACCAGGCGCGCGATAGCGGCATCCATGTCCTTGAGGTGCGAGGGATCGGGCAGAAACTTGCGGAGAGTCGGGTCGAGGAAATCCGGTACCGCCTCGAGCCCGATATCGCGCGCCGCCAGCAGGCGGCAGATCGCGTCGGGCAGACCGTGGCGCTGGGCGATGGCGAGGGCGGCGCGTTCATCGGCGAGCCGCGCCGCCCATCGCCTTCCCGTCAGCGAGCGCTCGACGCCCAGGAACGCCGCGCGTTCGGCTCTTGCGATTTCGGACATGCCGCCACCTTAGCGCGAGAGCGCTGTGGACGACTTGGCGCACGGCGCCTGCTAGCATTCGCGCCATGAGACGCTTCTTCGCGATATTGCTCGGCGCGGCGATGCTCGCAGGGCCTGCCGTTGCCCAGACCAGGGATTGGGCGACCGGTCTCGTCCGCGAGAGTGTGCCCGTGAAGGCTTGGCCCGAGGGCCGCAAGGTCGCGATCTGCTTCGTTCTCTATGTCGAGACCTGGGGTATCGGCAAAGGCCCGAACTTCCGGCCCGACATGACCGGTCGCAGCCCCGACCTGGTCGACGAATCCTTCCGCCAGTATGCGATCGAGTGGGGCATCCCGCGCGTCGGCCGGCTGTTCAAGGAGCAGGACGCGCCACTCAGCATCGCCCTCAGTGCCGAGTTCCCCGGACGTCATCCCGAAGTTTGGAAAGTGTTCCGGGCATCGGTGCCGAAGGCGGCCATCGTCGCGCACGGCATCAACAACTCGACCGATCAGCTCCCGCTCGACAAAGGCGTCGAGGCGCAGATGGCCTATGTGCGCCGCACGCTCGACCTGATCGAGAAGGGTACGGGCATGCGTCCGACCGGCTGGTCGAGCCCCAGCGTCTGGTCGAACGCTGAAACCGTGCCCGCCACGGCGGCGGAGGGGATCAAGTACTCGCTCGATGGCATGGACTCCGACGTGCTCACGCGTCTCGTGACGCCTTCGGGCAAGCTCACGATGATCCCCTACCCGGCCGTGACCGTCGACATGGGACAGTACCTGGTGCGCCACAAGGAGCCGCTCGACCTCGAGCGCTTCTGGATCGACTACATCGTCGAGCTGGCAGGCGAAGCCGAGAAGGATCCCGGCCGCCCCGCCACCGTCGTGGCGATCGGCATCCACCCGTTCGTCGTCGGCACGCCTGCGGGCGCGGCGTCGCTGCGCCGCGTCCTCGAGACGATCAGGAAGCAGAAGCTCGTCTGGATCACCGATGTCGAAGCGGTCGTGAAGGCCGCCGGGACCGTCCCCTAACGGACGCGCAATATCGATATGTCGAGCATTCGGCCCTGTGCTCCGCCGACCTGCAGGGTCAGCGGCTTGCTGGCGACCTCGACCTGCATCGTCATGCGGATATTCGGGCAGTCGGCACGGTGGCTGCTCGCGAGCAGCGGGAGGCGGCGTTCGCCCTGGATGGCATCGAGCCAGACATCATCGGACAGGGCGATCTGGTAGCGGCCCGCCGAGATCCACTGCAGCGTGACGCTGCCGCCATACCCGCCGTCGCGGCCACGCTCGGGAGTCACGGCATAGAACGCGGCGGCAACCGGATCGAGCTTCAGCCGGAACGCGCCTTCCCTCGGCAGCCACGCCATACTCTCGACGACCGGCATGTAGCCGTCGCCGAACAGCTCGATTTCTCGCCTCAGGGACCAGCCGAAGAGGCCGCAGCCATCCTGCCCCGAGGCCTCACCCCGCGGGCCAAGCAACAGGAACAGGAGAGCGACCGGCACGCTCCTCATGCCCCGAGGCTGACACGGCCGTCCGACGCTGCCAAGCCATGGCCGTCAGGTCAACGCGCGACCGCCGGGCGACTAAGCCCAGCTCGGCAGGCCCGTCTTGACCGAGAAATTGTGGTGCGCGGAGATCCAGCGCACCGTGCCGGTCTTGGAGCGCATGACGATCGAGTGCGTCTCGGCACCCTTGTGGAAGCGGCGCACGCCCTTCAGCATCGAACCCGAAGTGACGCCGGTCGCCGCGAACATCACGTCGCCCTTGGCCATGTCGGTCATCGAATACTTGCGGTTGAGATCGGTGATGCCCCACTTCTTGGCGCGCGCCTTCTCGTCGTCGTTGCGGAACAGCAAGCGGCCCTGGATCTGGCCGCCGATGGCGCGCAGCGCCGCCGCCGCCAGCACGCCTTCCGGCGCGCCGCCCGAGCCCATGTAGATGTCGATGCCGGAATCGCCCGTCGACGTCGCGATCACGCCCGACACGTCGCCGTCGCCGATCAGCATGATGCGCGCCCCGGCCTCGCGGACCTTGGCGATCAGCTCGGAGTGGCGCGGGCGGTCGAGGATGCAGACGACGAGGTCGGCGATCTCGACCTTCTTGGCCTTGGCCAGGTCCGCGAGATTCTGCTTGGCCGTCTTGTCGAGGTCGACGACGCCGTGGGGCAGGCCGCCGCCGACGGCGATCTTGTCCATGTAGACGTCGGGCGCGTTGAGGAAGCCGCCATGCTCGGCCATCGCCATGACGGCGAGGCCGTTGGGCAGGCCCTTGGCAGTGATAGTAGTGCCCTCGAGCGGATCGAGCGCGATGTCGATCTTGGGACCGCCGGCACCGACCTTCTCGCCGATGTAGAGCATCGGCGCTTCGTCGCGCTCGCCCTCGCCGATCACCACCGTGCCGTCGATCGAAAGCGTGTTGAGTGCGCTACGCATGGCGTCGACGGCGGCCTGGTCGGCCGCCTTCTCGTCGCCGCGCCCCATCAGCTTGGAAGCAGCCAGCGCCGCGGCCTCGGTCACCCTGACCGCTTCCATCGCCAGGTTGCGGTCCATCTTGCCTGTGTCGGCCATCGTCTCCTCCGTCGGCGTCTCTTCGCGCCGTGCTAGAACGCCTCGATCCTGATCAGGCAGGGCTCCTCGGCCACCGCCCCGAGCTTGGCGATGCGCGCGAGCGCGCGCCGCATCGCCGCTTCCTCCGTTTCGTGGGTCGTCAGCACGACCGGCACCTCGCCCGACTGCGAGCGCCCGCGCTGCAGCATCGATTCCAGCGAGATGCGCTCCTTGGCCAGCGCGCCGGACACCGCCGAGATCACGCCCGGCCGATCCTGAACCATCAGCCGCATGTAGTAGGCGCCGACATGGCGGTCCATCGGCGAAACCTTCTTGTCGGCAAGTCGCGCGGCCGGCACGACGAAAGCCGGCATGTGCCGCCCGCGCGCCACGTCGACCAGGTCGGCGATCACGGCCGAGGCCGTCGGCCCCTGCCCCGCGCCGCGGCCCTGGAACATCGTCGTGCCGACGAAGTCGCCCTCGACCACCACGGCGTTGAACACGCCCTCGATATGCGCGATCGGCGCCTCGAGCGAGACCATGCAGGGATGCACGCGCTGCTCGATGCCGTGACGCGTCTCGCGCGCCAGGCCCAGCAGCTTGATGCGGTAGCCGAGCTCCTCGGCGAACTGGATGTCCATCGAGGTGACGCGGCGGATGCCTTCGACGTGCACGCCCCCGAAGTTCACCTTCGCGCCGAAGGCGGCGCCCGTGAGCACCGCGAGCTTGTGCGCGGCATCGATGCCGTCGACATCGAAGCTCGGATCGGCCTCGGCGTAGCCCGCGGCCTGCGCCTCGGCCAGCACGACGTCGAAGTCACGCCCGGTCTCGCGCATGGTCGTGAGGATGTAGTTGCAGGTGCCATTGAGGATGCCGTAGAGCCGGCGCACGCGGTTGCCGACCAGACCCTCGCGCAGCGCCTTGATGATGGGGATGCCGCCGGCCACCGCCGCCTCGAAGGCGAGGATGCGGCCCTTCTTCTCGGCCGACGCCGCGATCTCAGCGCCATGCATGGCGAGCAACGCCTTGTTGGCCGTCACGACATGCTTGCCCGACGACAGCGCCTTACTGACCAGCTTGCGCGCGATGCCGCCCGAGCCGCCGATCAGCTCGACCACGACGTCGATGTCGGGTGCGGTCGCCAGTGCCATCGGGTCGTTCTCCCAGCGCACGCGGGAGAGATCGATGTCGCGCTTCTTCGACCTGCGGCGCGCGCTCACGGCAACGAGCTTCAGCGGCCGCCCGCCGCGCAGCGAGAGGAGCCGGCCATGCTCGGCCAGCAGCTTGACCACGCCAGCGCCAACGGTGCCGAGGCCGGCGATGCCGATTCTGAGGGGAGAATTCATGGAGCCGCCTGATACGACAGGTTTAGGTCAGGCGCGAGCCTTGATCGGGGTGATGTTGTCCCCAACGCCGCGCAGATAGAGATCGATCGCCTTGCCGGGATCGGCCATGACCTGCCGGATGCTGCGGATCGCCTGACGGATGCGGTGCTTGTTCTCGACCAGTGCGATGCGCACGTGCGCATCTCCGTGCTCGCCGAAGCCGATGCCCGGCGAGACCGCGACATTGGCCTGGGTCAGCAGCAGCTTCGAGAAGGCGAGCGAGCCCAGCTCGGCGAACTCCTTGGGAATCGGCGCCCAGGCGAACATGCTGGCCGACGGCGCCGGCAGATCCCAGCCCGCCCCCTTCAGTCCCTCGATCAGCACGTCGCGGCGCTCCTTGTAGGTGCTGCGCGCCTCGGCGATGCAGTCCTGTGGCCCGTTCAGCGCCGCCGTCGCCGCCACCTGGATCGGCGTGAAGGCGCCGTAGTCGAGGTAAGACTTGATGCGGGTCAGGGCCTGGATCAGGGTCTTGTTGCCGGCCGCGAAGCCCATGCGCCAGCCGGCCATCGAGTAGGTCTTGCTCATCGAGGTGAACTCGACGGCGATGTCGCGTGCCCCCGGCACCTGCAGGACCGACGGTGGCGGCACGCCGTCGAAATAGATCTCGGCATAGGCGAGATCCGAAAGGATCCAGATCCCTTCCCGTTTGCAGAAGTCGACGACGGCTGCGTAGAAGTCGAGATCGACGACCTGCGCCGTGGGGTTCGACGGATAGTTCAGCACCAACGCCAGCGGCTTCGGCACGGTGTGGCGCACCGCACGCTCGAGGGCAGGCAGGAACTGCTCGATCGAGGTCGAGCCCGGCACCGGGATGTGGCGCACCGAACCGCCGGCGATGATGAAGCCGTAGGGATGGATCGGGTAGCTGGGGTTGGGCACCAGCACGATGTCGCCCGGCGAGGTGATCGCCTGCGCGAGATTGGCGAGGCCCTCCTTCGATCCCAGGGTGACGATGATCTCGCTCTCGGGATCGAGCTCGACGCCGAAGCGGCGCGCATAGTAGGCGGCCTGGGCCTTGCGCAGGCCGGGAATGCCGCGTGAGGACGAGTAGCCGTGCGCGCGCGGATTGGCGGCGGCCTCCGCGAGCTTGGCGACGATGTGCGGTGCGGTCGGCAGGTCGGGATTGCCCATACCGAGGTCGATGACGTCCTGGCCGGCGCCACGGGCACGCGCCTTCATCGCGTTCACTTCCGCGAACACGTAGGGCGGCAGGCGCTTCAGCCGGTGAAACTCGGAATCGTCCATGTCGTTTTCCTTCGGCGCCCTAGATGTCGAGGAAGATCTCGGCACGCCGGTTGGCGGCGATGCCGCGGGCGGTGTTGGTCTGGTAGACAGGCTCGTCGTCGGACGCGGCCTCGGCGACGATGCGGTCGCGCGGCACGCCGAGCGCACGAAGCTGCTGGGCGATCGCCAGCGCGCGCCGGCGCGACACCTCGAAGTTGCCGCGTTCGATCTGTGCGGCCGAGGCGCCGTAGGCGTCCTGGTCGGCATGCGCGACGATGCGGATCGTGCCGCCGTTGCGGCGCTGGATCTGCGCCACCTTGGCCAGCACGTCGTAGTCGTTGCCGCCCAGCCCGGACGAGGCGCGCCCGAACTGGATCACGGCGACCTGCATCGGACCGCCGAACGGCGGAGATTTGAGATCGCTGAAAGGCACCTGCCCCGACTGCGCGGTGGCGATGTTGCCCTGGATCTGCAGCGCCGGTGTCGGTGCGGGCATCGGTGCGGGCGCGGCTTCGACGACGGGTGCAGGTACGGGCGTCGATACGGGCGGCGGCGCCTGCACCACGGGAGCCGCCATCGGCGCCGGCTCTGGTACCGGCATGGGCGCCGGCATCGGGGGGGCGGATGGCATCGCAGCCGCTGCCGTCTGGGTCGACGCAGGCGGCGTCCAGCCGGGCGGCGGCTCGAACGCGCGGTTCGGATTGGCAGGACGCGGCGTCTCGGCGACGACCGGAGCCGGCATCGGTGCCGGCGGCGGTGCCTGGACGACAGGCGCCGGTGCGGGTGGAGGCGCTTGAACGATCGGTGCCGGTCCGGGCATCGGCGCCGGCGGTGCTGCCGCTGCCGTCACGACGGGCGCGGCTGCGGCGGTCTGGCCGGGTGGCACCCAGCCGGGTGGGGGCTCGAACGCCTTGTTGGGATTGGCCGATCGAACGGGCGCCGCCGCAACCGGCATCGGTGCCGGCTCGGGGGCAGGACTCGGCGCCATGACGACGGGCGCCGGAGCAGCAGCAGGACCCGGCGCGACTGCAGCCGTCTGCACGACCGGAGCCGATACCGCCGAAGCTGGCGTAGCCTGAGTGACGACGGGCGCGGACTGGCCCGGCGGCGTCCAGCCCGGCGGCGGCTCGAACGCCCTGTTGGGATTGGCCGGGCGTGCCGGCGCCGGCGCGGCAGCCGTCATCGCGGCCGGTTGCACGACGGGCGCGGCGGCAGGCTCTGCCGTCGCGACAACGGGTGTCACGGCCACGGGCGTCACGGCAGGGGCCGGCGTGGGAGAGGTCACGACTGCCGTCTGGCCGGGCGGGTTCCAGCCCGGCGGCGGCTCGAACGCCTTGTTGGGATCCGCAGGACGCGCCGCCACGACTGGCGCTGGCGGCGTTGCGGGCACCGATACGGTTTGCTGGACCGGCTCGGCTGCCGTTGACGGTGCAGCCGGCGGCGCCATGGGCGTGGTCGACACCGGTGCGGGCGATGGTACGGGGGCGGCCGCCGGCGGCGTCGATGTGATCGTTCCCGCATCGGGCGGCGGTGCGCCACGCGGTGCGGGCGGATTGGCCGCCTCCCGCGCCTTCGCCTCCTTCTCGGCAGCCTCGCGCTCCTGACGCTCCTCGCGCGCCTTGCGATCGCGCTCCGCCTGCTCCTTCTCGATCGCTTCCTTCTGGGCCTTCTGGCCACCTTTGCCCTGGACGATCGAGCCGATTTGCGGCGTGGCGCTGCGCGTCTCGTCGACGGCCGAGATGCCGGCATCGTACTGCCGGCCGCTGCTCGGCGCGGGAATGCTACCGCTCGGGGCGACCTGACGATCCGCCCCTGGCCGCGGCGGCGGGCCGACCGGCGTGGAGCCACCGCCGATCCAGTCGCAGCCGACGAGAATCGCAAGCGTGGACACGCCGAGCAGGCCAAGCCAACGGCCTTTGCCGGCGGGGGCCGGGGCGATCGCGTCCTGTCGTTGCTGCATCGTCGTCACCTGTTGATCCCGGCGGTTCCGCGATGTGTAGCGGAGGCCGAGGGGAAATTTGACCCGTCCTTTGTCGCAGCCTACGAATTGGAGGCAAGCGGCAATCCGGGCTGTACGAATACTAGGTATGGTACCGGTCGCGCCAAGGTACCGCAAGAAACGCCGCAAAGGCAATGATTCGGAAGGGGAAACGCATGTCGGACACGCCCGCCCCCAAGGTCCTTCCCGGCCTGTCGCCGCAGGACGCTGAGAAGCTCCAGACGGCGTTCAAGGACATCGCCATGCGCAGCCAGAAGCTGCTGCAGGACTTCAGCGAGCGCTACAAGGCCGGCGGCCAGCAACCGGCCGACCCGCTGAACCTCACCCAGACCTTCATGGACTTCACGTCCAAGATGCTGGCCGATCCCAACCGGCTCGTTCAGGCGCAGATGGAGCTCTGGCAGCAGTACATGAAGCTGTGGCAGGTCACCGCGCAGCGCATGATGGGCCAGCAGGTCGATCCGGTCGCCGAGCCCGCCAAGGGCGACAAGCGCTTCGCCGATCCGGCATGGAAGGACGAAGTCGTCTTCGACTACCTCAAGCAGTCCTACCTGCTCACCGCGCGCTGGCTGCAGGGCACAGTGAAACAGGTCGAGGGCATCGACGACAAGACGGCGAAGAAGGTCGACTTCTACACGCGCCAGTTCGTCGACGCGATGTCGCCGTCGAACTTCGCCTTGACCAACCCGCAGGTCGTGAAGGCGACCGTCGAGTCCAAGGGCGAGAACCTGTTGAAGGGCCTGCAGAACCTGCTGGCCGATCTGGAGCGCGGCAAGGGCAAGCTGGCGATCCGGCAGACCGACATGGATGCCTTCAAGGTGGGCGTCAACGTCGCCACCTCGCCTGGCAAGGTCATCTACCAGAACGACGTGATGCAGCTCATCCAGTACGCACCGTCGACCGAAGAGGTCCACGAGATGCCGCTGCTGATCGTGCCGCCGTGGATCAACAAGTTCTATATCCTCGACCTCAAGCCCGAGAACTCGTTCATCAGGTGGGCCACCGAGCAGGGCTACACGGTGTTCGTGATCTCCTGGGTCAATCCCGACGAGCGGCTCTCCAAGCTGGTGTTCGAGGACTACATGAAGCAGGGACCCCTCGCCGCCCTCGGCGCCATCGAACAGGCGACGGGACAGCGCAAGGTCTCGGCGATCGGCTACTGCATCGGCGGCACGCTGATGGCCGCGACGCTCGCCTACATGGCGGCGCGCAACGACGACCGCATCGCGGCCTGCACCTTCTTCACCGCCCAGGTCGACTTCACGGAGCCCGGCGAGCTCGGCGTCTTCATCGACGAGGATCAGCTCGCCGGGATCGAGCAGATGATGGGCAAGAAGGGCTATCTCGAGGGCTCCGAGATGGCGACCACCTTCAACATGCTGCGCGCCAACGACCTCATCTGGTCGTTCGTGGTGAACAACTACCTGATGGGCAAGGATCCCTTCCCCTTCGACCTGCTCTACTGGAATGCCGACGCCACGCGCATGCCGGCGGCGATGCACAGCTACTACCTGCGCAACATGTACCAGAAGAACCTGCTCAGCCAGCCGGGCGGCATCGTGATCGACAACGTGCCGATCGACCTGCGCAAGATCACGATCCCGGTCTACCTGCAGGCCGGCAAGGAAGACCACATCGCGCCCTCGCGCTCGGTCTACAAGGCGACGCAGCTCTTCAGTGGCCCGGTGCGCTTCATGCTGGCGGGCTCGGGCCACATCGCGGGCGTCGTCAATCCGCCGCGCAACAAGAAGTACCAGCATTGGCTCAACGAGACGGCGAAGAACCCGCCCACGCTCGCGGAGTGGCAGGCCGGCGCCAAGGAGTTTCCCGGCTCGTGGTGGCACGACTGGGACAAGTGGCTGTCGGCGCTGTCGGGCCCCAAGGTCCCTGCCCGCGTCCCTGGTGCCGGCGGCCTGCCCGCGATCGAGGATGCGCCCGGTTCCTACGTGAAGGTCCGCTCCGGCGAATAGCCTAGACTCCGGCCTTCAGCCGGTCGGCCATCCTCTCGGCGATCATCACCGTCGTGAGGTGGGTGTTGGCGCGCACCACCTCCGGCATCACCGAAGCGTCGATCACGCGCAGGCCCGAGACGCCGATCACCCGGCAATCGGGATCGACTACCGACGTCTTGTCGTTGCGCGCCCCCATGCGGCAGGTGCCGCTGGCGTGCTGGGCGTCGGAGCATTCGGCGAACAGCCAGTCGTCGAGCTCGCTCGGCGTCAGCTCCTCCTCGATCGATCGGCCGGTCGAGCCGTAGTCGACGCGCGTCGTGATGGCGCGCACGCTTTCGTGGCGCCCGAGCGCGCGCAGGCGGCGCACGCCGTCACGCATGCGAACAAGGTCACGCTCATCTGACAGCATGCGTTCCTCGATCGCCGGATCTTTCTTGGCATCGGTAGACACGATGCGCACGGTGCCCTGGCTGAACGCCTGATAGACCGACACCACAAACCGGCCCTCCGATGTGTCGCCGCCGCCCAGCGACACGAGGTTGCCCGCGATCACGATCATGTCGTTCTCGCCCGCACCGCCGAGGCCCGATGAATAGCGCAGGCAGCAGTTGGTGTGGCGGTGCATCATCGTACCGACCCGCGCCTCGTCCTTGAGGTGCAGGTAGAGCGGCACCATCGGATGATCGAGCAGGTTCTCGCCGACCGGCAGGTCGGCCACGACCCCGATGCCGAGCGACTTCAGCAGGGGCGCAGGGCCGATGCCCGAACGCTGCAGCACCGCCGGCGAGTGGATGGCGCCGGCGCAGAGCAGCACCTCGCGCGCCGCGCGCGGGCTGAAGCGCACCCCATTGACCTCGACCTGCACGCCGCTGACATGTGGGCGATTGCCCTCGAAGCTGAACAACGAGACCAGCGCGTCGCCGACGATCCGGAGGTTCTTCCGGCCGCGCGCCGGCTCGAGATAGCCGTCGTTGGTCGAGACGCGCAGGCCGGCCCGGCTGTTGATCGCGTAGGGCGAGGCCCCCGTCCCCTCGGGCGCGTTGTGGTCATCGCACCAGCCGTAGCCCAGACCGATCGAGGCATCCTTGAGGGCGCGATCGACGTTGCCCCAGTCGGCGACCGGCGCGCGATAGACCGGGATCGGTCCCTTGTCGCCGTGATACGAACGATCGCCGAAATCGACGTCGGTCTCCAGCCGGTTGAAGTAGGGCAGAACGTCGTCCCAGCCCCAGCCCGTGCAGCCCACGGCGCGCCAGCGCTCGAAATCGTCGGGGGCGCCGCGGATCGCGATCTGGCCGTTGATGGTCGAGCTGCCGCCCACCGCGCGGCCGCGCCACAGCAGCTTGGGCTCCTGCCTGTCGGTGCGGCGTGCCAGCAGGTTGGGCCAGCGATAGTCGTCGTCGGCGATGGCGCGCATCGGGTTGGGGATGCGGATGTGCTCGGGCGTTTCGGCCGTGCGGAAGTCGCGGCCCGCCTCGAGCAGCAGCACGCGGATTGCGGGATCCTCGCTGAGCCGCGCCGCCAGCACGGCGCCGGCCGATCCCGCGCCTACGACGATGTAGTCGTAGTCGCCCTCGATCATCGCGGGCCGCCTCTACTCGGCGGCTTTCGGCATGTCGCCGCGATAGGCCTGGGCGAGCTTCACGTAGCCCGCGGCCGACCGCTTGAACATCTCGATGTCCTTCTCGGTGATGTCGCGCATCTTCACGGCGGGATTGCCGGCCCACAGCTCGCCCTTGCGCACGATCTTGCGCGGCGTCACGACCGCACCCGCCGCCACCATGGCGCCGGTCTCCACCACGGCCTCGTCGAGCACCGTCGAATGCATGCCGATGAAGGCATCGTCCTGCACCTCGCAGGCGTGTAGCAGGACCATGTGCCCGACGGTGACATTGCGGCCGACCGTGGTGCCGACGCCGCGCGCGGCGATGTGGATCACCGAGCCGTCCTGGATGTTGGAGCCTGCGCCGATCCGGATCGGCACGCCGTCGGCCCGCAGCACGGCGCCGAACCAGATGCCGCAGTCGGCGCCGATCTCGACGTCGCCGACCAGGGTCGCGTTCGGCGCGATGAAGGCCGAGGCATGGACCTTCGGCACGACGCCGCCGAAGGGCACGATGAGACCGGACATCGGATGGCAACTCCACAAACAACGAAGGGCGCCCTGAGGCGCCCTTCGAGGATATCCGAAACGAAAGCCTAGCGCTTCGAGAACTGGAAGCGACGACGCGCACCGGCGCGGCCGTACTTCTTGCGCTCGACGACGCGGCTGTCGCGGGTAAGGAAGCCGTTGGCCTTCATGGCGCCGCGCAGACCGGGCTCGAACTTCGAGAGCGCCTGGGCGATGCCGTGACGGACGGCGCCCGCCTGGCCTGACAGACCGCCGCCGGAAACGGTGGCGATCACGTCGAACTGGCCGTTGCGCTGCGACACGTCGAACGGCTGCTGGATCATCATGCGCTGCGTCGGCCGCGCGAAGTAGATCGTCTGGTCGCGACCGTTGACGGTGATCTTGCCCGTGCCGGGCTTGACCCACACGCGGGCGACCGCGTTCTTGCGGCGGCCCGTGGCGTAGGCACGGCCCTGCGCATCGACTTCCTTCTCGCGGATCGCGGCGGAAACCTGGACACCGGCGGCCGGCGCCTTCTTCAGCTCGGCAAAGGACGAAAGTTCGGTAGCCATGTCAGCCGATCCTCGAATTCTTGCGGTTCATCGCGGCAACGTCGAGCTTCTCGGGCTGCTGCGCTTCCTGCTCGTGGTTGGGGCCCTTGTAGACGCGCAGGTTCTTCATCTGCGCGCGGCCGAGCGGCCCGCGGGTGATCATGCGCTCCACGGCCTTGATCAGGACGCGCTCCGGGAAGCGGCCTTCGAGGCGCTTGCCCAGGGTTTCGCCCTTGATGCCGCCGGGATGGCCGGTGTGCCAGTAGAAGACCTCGCGCTCGGCCTTGCGGCCGGTCAGGCGGACCTTCTCGGCGTTGATGACGACGACATTGTCGCCGCAATCGATGTGCGGGGTGAAGGTCGGCTTGTGCTTGCCGCGCAGGCGCATGGCGATGATCGAGGCGAGGCGTCCGAGGACGAGACCGTCGGCGTCGATCAGCACCCACTTCTTCTGCACGTCGGCAGTCTTGAGACTGCTGGTTCGGTTGCTAAGGGTATGCATGGCTCTTTCTTCCGATGAGCGGGCGCTTATGGAGAGAGAGCTCAGGTTTGTCAAACGGGCGATAATATACCAATAAAAACAAGGTTTTAGATGTGCGGTATTATTTTACCTCTGCCTTATCACTTGGGCGGTATCGCATAAGTCACGGTGGCATGCGCCACCGGATCGGGCTTGCCGTCGCTCCAGATCGTGAAGTCGCCGACGGCCAGGGTCTTGCCCAGCTTCAGCAGCCTGCCCTCGCCGATCACGTCTGCCGGCTCAGGTCTCCTCATGAAGTTGATGTTGAGGTTGGTCGTGACGGCGAGCGCCACCGGCCCGAGCTGGCCCAGGATCAGAAGATAGAACCCGCAATCGACCAGCCACATCAGCGTCGGGCCCGAGACCGTGCCGCCTGGCCGAAGGTGCCGCTCGTGCATCGGCAGCCGCAGCCGGATCGTCCTGTCGTCGAGATGCTCAATCGACAGGCCGAGATGCCCGGACTGCGGGAAGTGCTCGTCGAGGAACCTCAGCAGGTCGGCGGGCGACATCACCGGCATGACGCCTCTCTTGTCTTCCCATAGACTGCCGTCATGTCCGCCGCCCCCAACGAGCCCGTACTGCTGCGCCGCGACGAGGGCCGCGTCGCCATCCTGACGCTCAACCGCCCGCACGCCATGAACGCTCTCTCGGGCGAGCTTATAGACGCCCTGCAGGGGGAATTCGACAGGCTGGCGAAGGACCGCAACATCCGCTGCGTCATCATCGAGGGCGCCGGCGACCGCGCCTTCTCCACCGGCCACGACCTGCGCGAGGTCGCCTCGACGCGCGACTACGCCTTCCACCATTCCCTGCTGACGCGCTGCTCCGCGATGATGCTGTCGATCGGCCGCCTGCCGCAGCCGGTCATCGCCAAGGTGAAGTCGGTGGCGACCGCGGCCGGTTGCCAGCTCGTCGCCGCCTGCGATCTCGCCGTGGCATCGGACAAGGCGACCTTCGCCACGTCCGGAATCACCAACGGTCTGTTCTGCGGGACGCCCTCGGTGTCGGTCGGCCGCAACATCGGGCCCAAGCGCGCCCTCGACATGCTGTTCACGGGCCAGTTCGTCGACGCCGCGACCGCGCTGCGCGACGGGCTGGTGAGCCGCGTCGTGCCACCGGGAGACCTCGACCGCGAGACAATGGCGCTCGCCAGCCATATCGCCGCCCAGCCGCCCGAGCAGATCGCGTCGGGCAAGGCGATGTTCAGGAAGCACATGGAGATGACCGTCGAGCAGGCCTACGCCTACGCCACCGACTTCATGGCCGGCGCCATCCAGCGCGAGGACGCGCAGGCCGGCATCGACGCCTTCGTGAACAAGAAGCCGAAGCCCGAGTGGAAGGGCAAGTGACGGGAGACCGCCCATGGCGAACATGAAACTGTCGCGGCGCGCGGCCCTCGCATCGGCGGTGGCGGGTGTCGCGGCGGCCGCAGCGCCCGCCCGCGCCCAGGATTTCCAGCCGGGCAAGCCGATCACGATCGTGGCGCCGTTCGGACCCGGCACGACCAACGACATCATCGCCCGCCTGCTCGCGCAGGACATGAGCGTCACGCTGAACCAGAGCGTCATCGTCGAGAACCGGCCGGGCGCCACCGGCAACATCGGTGCCGACTACGTCGCCAAGTCCCGGCCCGACGGCCACACGCTGGTGATCGCCTCGCTCAGCAACATCATCAACCAGGCCACCGGCAACGCCACGGCGAACCTCGTCAACGACTTCACGCCGGTCGGCTTCGCGGGCGGCGTGCTCTACGCGATGATGGTGCCTAACGAACTGCCGGCGAAGAACGTGGCCGAGCTGGTCGAGCTCGCCCGCAAGACGCCCGGCAAGCTCAACTTCTCGGGCTTCGTCGGCGGCGTGCCACAGTTCCTGGGCGAGATGCTCAACCGCGCGGCCAGGATCGACACCGTGATGGTGCCCTACAAGAGCACGACCGACGCGCTGCCCGACCTGCTGACCAACCGCATCCAGATGTGGTTCACGCCCGTCGCCTCGGCGGTGCCGGTCTACAATGCCAGGCAGGCCCGCATGCTGGCCGTCACCGGCGAGAAGCGGACGGCCGTGCTGCCCGACATCCCCACCTTCATGGAGCTGGGCTATCCCGACATGGTGGCCGAGGTCGCCTTCTACCTGCTCGCACCGAAAGGCACGCCGCAGCCCATCGTCGACAAGCTCTACCGCGCCGCCGACAAGGGCATGCAGAGCCCGAAGACGCTGGAGTCGTTTCGCGTCCAGGGCATCGAGGGCAGACGCGGCGGCCCGGCCGAACTCGGCGCCTATCTCGCCAACGAACTCCGCCGCTGGGGCGAGATCGTGAAGCTCTCGGCGCCGGCCAAGTAGGAGCGCGCTGGCGCCTACTGGCGCCAGTCCGTCCCCTTGCCCTCGATCTGGCGCAGCGCGGCCTTCCAGTAGGTCATGCCGTACTCCGGATTGGCGCGCTGCTGCCTGGCGCGTTCGCCGTACTGGCGGATGACGTCGGGCTCGATCGGCGCCGGCTCCTCGTTCATGCCGCGGGCGATCACCTCGACCTCGCAGGCGCGCTCGAGCATGTACATGCGTCGCAACGCACCGGGAATGGTGGCGCCTACCGTCAGCAGGCCGTGGTTGCGCAGCACCACGGAGTTGCCGCCCTGGCAGGTCACGCCGAGCGCGTCGCACTCCTCCTGCGAGGTCGGCATGCCGTACTCGTGATAGACGAGGTCGTCCCACACCGACAGCACGTCCTGGCTGATCGGGCGCAGGCCCT
>CAYQAY010000016.1:40371-74532 GCA_964415585.1 uncultured Reyranella sp. | reverse complement strand
CAGCGCCTGCTTCAGCGGGTCTGACGTCCAGGCGCGCGTGACGAAATCGCCGTGCATGTCGAGGCCGCCCGTGGCCACGAACGCCGCCGTGCCGGCCGACAGGCTGCGCGGCAGGGAACGCGTGAAGGGGATGCGGCGCCTGGCCAGCAGGCCCTGCAGCGTCGCGTTCTCTTCCTTCGTCGAGTCGGTATAGGCGCTCAGCAGGAAGGCCTGGCTGCGGCGCGCCGCGAACCAGGCCGCGAACTTCGCCTCCTCGCCGTAGAGCGCGTCCATCAGGATCACCCCCTTGATGCGGTGGTTGGCGCCGCCGCGCTCCAGCGCGTAGGCGGCCGGCAGGTAGCCGCCGCTGTAGGCCACGACCACCACCGAGGCGAGGTTGAGGCCGCGGCCGGCGCTGCGGTTGCCGTAGAGCCGCATCAGCCGCTCGGCCGCCTCGTCGAGATACTTCGCGAAGTGGCCGCCGCGCCAGAAGTTGCCGGCGCTCGAATCGGCGGCATCGACGGCGAACTGCGGCGCCACCAGCGCGGCGTTCTGGCCCGACTCGGCGACCTGCCGCGGCACGGCCTGGCGCACGGCGACATCGCGCTCCAGCGTGGCGCCGTTGCCGTGGAGATAGAGCAGGATCAGCACCGGCTTCGCCGGATCGAAGCCCTGCGGCAGGTAGAGCAGCGAGCGGCGGTCGGCGTAGGTCGCGTCC
Organism: uncultured Reyranella sp.; assembly: GCA_964415585.1. Taxonomy (GTDB): domain Bacteria; phylum Pseudomonadota; class Alphaproteobacteria; order Reyranellales; family Reyranellaceae; genus Reyranella. The sequence continues at coordinate 73,835 of CAYQAY010000016.1, read as the reverse complement.
TCCCAGTAGACGTCGCCGCGGCTGTTCGCGCGGCCGCGCCGCTCGCCGTCGCGCTTGTCGAGGAAGGGCTTGCGCGAATCGGGAAGGAAGCCGCGATAGGGGAACGGTGCCGCGTCGAAGGCGACGAGCTGCGTCTTCGCCTCCCCGAGGCCGGGCGGCGCCGCTGCGACGGGCTGCGCCCTGGGCTTCGCCTGCCGTTTGGCGGGTCGCTTCGGCTGGGCGTGCGCGGCGGTCGGCATCAGCAGGGCCCCCAGCAGCAGCGCCCGCCGCTTCACGCGGTGGCGTGTCCCGTTCCGAGGGGCCGGCTCTCCGCCGCCAGGGCCTGGGGCCGGAGCGGCTTGATCACCGAGAAGAAGGCGGGCATCGCCACCAGATAGGCAAAGGCGCCGACCAGCACCACGGCCGGCAGGCCGAAGCTGGTGGCCACGATGGGCACCAGCGCGGCGCCGATCACCGAGAAGCAGCCGTTGATGCCCCAGGCCCACAGGAACATGTGGTCCTTGCCGAGGCGACCCAGCAGCGTCATCGCCGTCGGCATGGGGAAGCCCATGAGGAAGGCGGGCGGCAGGACGATCAGCAGGCAGAGCAGGATGCGCAGCGCGTAGGGCAGCGTGCCGATCCAGTCGAGCGCGTAATCGATGGTGAAGGCGTAGACCGCCAGGATCGCGAAGATCGCCAGGAACACCTTGGGCATGAAGCTGCGCGCGCGGTCGAGGTAACGCTCGGAGAAGAAGCTGCCGATGCCCGAGAAGACCAGCATGCCGGTGATCAGCACCGAGGCCGAGACCGTGGCGTTGGAGAGCGCCAGGATGAAGTGGGAGATCATGCCCACCTCGACGATGATGTAGCCCAGCCCGAGGCAGAGGAAATAGAGCATCGTGCCGGCCTTGCCGGGATAGTGGCTGAAGATGGTGCGCCAGCCGAACACCACCGGGAACAGCACCAGCGTCAGCGCGAAGACCGTGGCGATGCCCAAGGTCGCCCACAGGAGCAGGTAGCCCCACTCGTCCTGCACCAGCTCGAGCCGGTCGGTGAACTTCAGCAGGTCCGGCACCTTGATGTAGGCCGCGAAGTAGGGCTGGTGGTTGGTGAGGATGCGCGTGTCGAAGACATATTCGTCGGCAACCTTCTGCCAGCCGCCCTCGATCAGGTAGTGCCAGGCCAGCCGGCCGAGCACGGTGGCGGGCACGCGCGGTGCCGGCGGCTCACCCTCCTTGACCTGCGTGGTCTCGGAGCCCGGCGCGGCCCCTGTCGTCATGCCGGGTGGCGGCTTGTCGTTGGGCTCCTTGTCCGACGGCGCGGTCGGATCGGACGGCGCGCCGAAGAACTGCTCGCGATAGTCCGTCAGGATCTGTTGCAGCTCGGACGTGTCGACCTTGAGGCCGGGATAGTAGATCGCGTCGAAGGACATGGCCTTCGTGTGCGCGTTCAGCTTCGCGATCTCCTCGGCCGTGAAGCCGTCGCGCTTGTAGAGCACGGTCGCCGTCGAGAGGTAGGACGAGACGACGTAGAACTCGTTGGCGATGTCCTTGCCGCCGTCTACGTTGCGCGCCGCCGCCACCATGGTGGCGTAGAGCTTGAGGACCGACTTGGGCGGCTCTTCCTTGTTCCACAAGGTCACGGAGAGCACGCCGTCGGGCTTGAGCGCCCGCATGTAGGCTTCCATCGCCTCGCGCGAATAGGAGTACTTCTCCACGATCGAGAAGCCGCCGGGGCTCGAGAGGCCCGCCGAGTCCGCAAGCGACAGGTCGATGATGTCGTAGCGGTTCTTCGTATGGGCGACGTAGAGCCTTCCGTCATAGTCGATGACGTTGACCTTCGGGTTGTTCAGCACGTCGCCGGTGAAGTCGCGCAGGTGCCTGTCCTCGCGAAAGGCCGTCAGCACCGCGGGATTGCCCTCGGCCACCGTCACCTTGGCCGAGCCCGACTTCAGCGCCACCGCCGTCGAGATGCCGCCGCCGAACTGGACCACGAACGTCGTGGGGTCCTTCTTCAGCAGGTACGGGTAGTACATCGGCAGGAAGCGGAAGTACGCCGTCTCCTCCGCCGGCAGGTCCTTGATGATGCCCGACGGACCTTCCGAATCGATGTAGAGGCCGAGATAGGCGTTGGACGGCATCTTCGGCAGGTTGAAGGCCGCGTTGTCGCTGAGGCCCGGCGCGAAGTGCAGGTAGGAGCTGGAATAGACCTCGAGATAGCCGAACGGCGAGGCGCGCTCGTAGACGCGCTTGTTGTCGGGGAACTTGCGGGCGTAGGAGACGCCCTTGTAGTCCGACACGGCGAGCTTGGGGATGCCGAGGATCTGCGGCGCCACATAGTGCACGCCGGCCGACAGCAGGGCGGCGACCACGATGGCACCGATGCCGCGGCGATCGCCGATCGCCACGAACCACAGCACGCCGCCCGCCAGCCACAGCAGCAGCGGCGCCATGATCAGATCGTCGGGCCGCCAGAAGTACATGGCGAGCAGGACCGTGAGGCCGCACAGGCCCGAGCCCACGAGATCGGCGAAGTAGACGCGGTTGAAGGTCTTCTGCGCCTTGAGGAAGACCACGCCGAGATAGAGGGCGCCGGCGAGGAAGGGCAGGAAGTAGAGCACGAAGTTGGCGAACAGGCGCCACTTCTGCATCGGGTCGGAGATCAGGAAGATGGCGTTGAACGGCACCTGCTGGGCGGCGAGGTTGCACACCACCATCAGCGGGCCGAACAGCAGCAGCGCCCACTTGATGGAGCCTTCCCAGTGGCGCTCGAACCAGCCCTTGCCGACGCACATGACGGCGCTGGTGAGGCCGAAGCCGAACATCGCCAGGCTCACCACCAGCGAGCCGAAATGCGCCCAGCTCCCCACGGAGAAGACGCGCATGATGCCGATCTGCAGCGCGATGATGCTGCCGGCGACCAGGCCTACGGACAGATAGAAGGAAAGCGGCGGGCGATGATCGAGATCGACCGTGACGGTCACGCAGGACTCCTAGGAGCGCGCCACTCCAGTGGCGCCATCATGGATCAGGAGAAGAGCGCCACTGGAGTGGCGCGCTCCCATGACTAGCGGTTGTGCGTGCCGACGATCTTGTCGCCTTCGAGCTTGGTGAAGGGCACGAACGGCACGATCTTGCCGCCGTAGATGTCCTCGCGGCTGGTGGTGATGGCGCCGTCGGCGCCTTGCGTCTTGGTCACCTTGAGCACGCGCTGCGCGCCCGGCGGGCCGACCGGGATCACCATCAGGCCGCCGGCCTTGAGCTGCTGCAGCAGCGGCGGCGGCACATGGTCGATGCCGCAGGTCACGATGATCTTGTCGAACGGGCCGGCGTCGGCCCAGCCGTAGTAGCCGTCCGAGTTCTTGGTCTTGATGTGCTTGAACTCGGTGTAGCCCTTGTCGATCAGCTTGTCGTAGAGCGCGCGGGTGCGCTGGGCGAGTGGCGCGATGATCTCGATCGTGTAGGTGTTCTCGGTGAGGTTGGCGAGATAGGCCGCCTGCACGCCCGAGCCGGTGCCGATCTCGAGCACCTTCTCGCCGCGCTTCACGTCGATCACGTTGGTCATGCGGCCCTGCAGGTGCGGGCCGGACATCGTGACGCCGTAGCCTATGTCGAGGAAGTTGTGTTCGTAGGCGCGTTTGTAGATCGCCGGGTTGACCGAGGCGAACTCCTCGCGCGGCGTCAGCAGGAAGGCGCGGATGGTGGTGGCGCCCCAGATGTCCTTGTTCTTCAGCAGGGCCTGGAAGCGGTCCCAGCGCTGGCCGAGGAACACCGGATCCTCGCCGCGGGCCTTGCCCCAGGCGATGAAGTTGTCGCGGGTGTCGGTCGGCGGGTTGAGATCCCAGCTATAGGGCTTGATGGTCGCGGCGAGGGCCGGGGCGGCCAGGGGGCCGGCGGCGGCGAGCACGACCGAGCCGGCGACGAAAGTGCGCCTCTTCAAGATGTCCTCCTTGGCGCGGACCCCGAGAGTGAGAGAGGGCGCGGACCGCCGGAAAAGCCCGGCGATCCGGGGGCGACCGCACCGCGAATAGATACGGGAATTGTGGCGGATTTGCCAGCGCGGCCATGCTAGGCAGCGGCCAACGAACATCGAGTTTGGGAGGATATCTTGACCCGTTTCGTGTCCCGCCGCGCCACCCTGGCCGGCGCCGCCGCGCTGCCCGCCGCCACCCTGCTGCCCCGCGGGCTGGCCGCCCAGGCCGCCTGGAAGCCCTCCCAGAGCGTCCGTATCGTCGTCCCGGCGGCTCCCGGCGGCACCACCGACATCGTGGCCCGCCTGCTGGCCGCGCATCTGACCTCGGCCTGGGGCCAGTCGGTGGTGGTCGACAACAAGTCCGGCGCCGGCGGCGTCATCGGCTCCAACGAGGTGGTGAAAGCGGCGCCGGACGGCAACACGGTCCTGATGGGCAATATCGGGCCGCAGTCGATCGCCTATTCGCTCTACCGCAACATGCCCTACACGCCGGCCAGCCTGGCGCCGGTGTCCTGCGTCATCACCGCGCCCAACGTTCTGGTGGTCCACCCGTCGGTGCCGGCCAAGACCGTGCCGGAGTTCGTCGCCTGGCTGAAGAAGGAGGACGGCAAGGTCTCCTATGCCTCCTCGGGCACCGGCCAGTCGCCGCACCTGTCGGCCGCCTGGTTCATGCAGCTCACCGGCACCAAGGCCACGCACGTGCCCTATCGCGGCGCCGCGCCGGCGCTGAACGACCTGGTGGCGGGCGTCACCAGCTTCTTCTTCGACAACCTGACCACGGCGATCGAGTTCGTGCGCGCGGGCAAGCTCAGGGCGCTCGGCCTCACCTCCAAGGAACGCAACCCGATGGTGCCGGACCTCGTGCCGATCCGCGAGACCATGCCCGAACTGGCGCCGTTCGACGTCTCGACCTGGTTCGGCGTGTTCCTGCCCGCCGCCACGCCGCGGCCGATCGTCGAGTCGCTCAACGCCCAGATGAAGGCGTGGCTCGACGACGCCAAGACGAAGGAGCGCTTCACCCAGATGGCGGGCTTCCCCGCCTACGGCACGCCCGAGCAGTTCGACGCCTTCGTCAAGGCGCAGATCGCGCAATGGAAGGGCGTCATCGACAAGGAAGGGCTGAAGCTCGACGTGAACTGACGCCCGGCGTCAGGTGTATTTGCGCACGTCGTCGATCACCTTGCCGTCGTTGGGCAGCGAGCCCGGCGGCGCGAACTCGACGGCACCGCCCACCTTGCAGACGGTGCGGACGGTGTCGGCCATCGCCTTGGCGAGCTCGGGCGACGGTGCCGCCGTCTCGACCTTGAGCGTCATCGTGTCGGCCTGGTTCACCCAGTCGACGACGAGACGCAGGCGGCCGAGGCCGGGATGCTTGCGGGCGATCTCGGCGATCTGCTCGGGGTCGACGAACATGCCGCGCACCTTCGTCCGCTGGTCGGCGCGGCCCATCCAGCCCTTGATGCGCATGTTGGTGCGCCCGCACGGGCTCGTCCCCGCCAGCACCGCCGACATGTCGCCGGTGCCGAAGCGGATCAGGGGATAGGCGCGGCTGAACGAGGTCACCACGACCTCGCCGACATCGCCCTCGGGCACCGGATCGCCGGTGCCGGGGCGGACGATCTCCACGATCACGCCTTCGTCGACGATCATCCCTTCCAGAGCCTCGGATTCGTAGGCGATGGTGCCGAGATCGGCGGTTCCGTAGCTCTGCAGGCAGCTCATGCCTTTGTCCCGGAACATCTGGCGGAGCGACGGCGGCAGCGCCTCGCCGCCGACGAAGGCATGCTTCAGCGAGGAGATGTCCTTGCCCGTCTCGGCGGCCTTCTCGATCAGGATCTTGAGGAACGAGGGCGTGCCGACATAGGCCGAGGGACGGATGGCGGCGATGGCGTCGAGCTGCAGCTCGGTGTTGCCGACGCCGCCCGGCACGACGGCGCAACCGAGCGCCCGGGCCGCCGACTCCATCATCATGCCGGCCGGCGTCAGGTGATAGGCGAAGGTGTTGTAGACCACGTCGCCCGGCCGGAAGCCGGCGGCGAACATGGCGCGGGCGCCGCGGAAATAGTCGGGCTCGTCGGTGTCGATCTCGAAGATCGGGCCGGGCGACATGAAGACGTGGCGCACCCTGCTCATCGGCACGGCGATCAGGCCGCCCATCGGCGGGTTCTTCTTCTGCACCTCGCCCAGCACGGACTTGCGCAGCACCGGCAGCTTGGCCAGCGCCGCGCGCGAGGTGACCGAGGCCGGATCGACGTCCTTCAGCCACTCGGCGAAGAACGGCGCGTTGGCCCTGGCGTGCGCCACCTGCTGCGGCAGCGCCTGCATCAGGGCCTTCTCGCGCTCCTCGGGCGAGCGCGTCTCCAGCGTGTCGTAGTGACCGGACATGTCCTTCCCCTCTTGCCGCGAACCGTAGACCAAGGGCGATTACCTCCCAAGTCATTGTTGGCGGGCCGCCGATGCCGCAGGTTCGCCGCATGTGGACCGCCATCGCCTTCGCCGTCGTCGGCGTCATTCACCTGATCCCGATCGGCCCGGTCTTCGTGCCGGAGCTGCTGACCCGCCTCTACGCCATCCGCCCCGAAGACGACACGCTGCTGGTGCTGATGCGCCACCGCGCGCTCCTGCTGGGGCTTGTGGGTATCCTCTGTCTGTGGGCGGCATGGTGGGCGCCGGTACGGCCGGCGGCGCTGCTGGCCGCCGCGATCAACATCTTCGGTTTCTTCGCCTTCTATGCGCTCTACGGCAGCCCGGCCGGCGCACTGCGCACCATCGCGATCGGCGATCTCATCGCGCTGCCCTTCCTCGCCTTCGCCGCCTGGGCGACGCTCGTGCGGTGATCAGAGCCAGCGCTTGCGGCGGCGGTAGTGCTTGACGTCGCGGAACGAGCGGCGGCCGCCCTCGCCGTCCGAGCCGCCGATGCCGAGATAGAATTCCTTCACGTCCTCGTTCTGGCGCAAGGCGGCGGCATCGCCGTCGAGCACGACGCGGCCGTTCTCGAGGATGTAGCCGTAGTGGGCGTAGCGCAGCGCCACGTTGGTGTTCTGCTCGGCCAGCAGGATCGAGACCTTCTCCTTCTCGTTGAGGTTCCTCACGATCTCGAAGATCTCCTCGACGAGCTGCGGCGCCAGCCCCATCGACGGCTCGTCGAGCAGGATGGTGGTCGGCCGGCTCATCAGCGCGCGGCCGATCGCCGTCATCTGCTGCTCGCCGCCCGACGTGTAACCGGCCTGGCTGGAGCGGCGCTCCTTCAGCCGCGGGAAGTAGTGGTAGACCTTCTCGAGGTCGTCGGCGATCTGGCGGCGCTTGCCGCCGTGGATGAAGGCGCCGGTCAGCAGGTTCTCCTCGACCGTGAGATGGCCGAAGCAGTGCCGTCCCTCCATCACCTGGATGACGCCGCGGCGCACCAGGTCGTTGGGCGTCAGCCCGTCGACCCGCTCGCCGCGGCAATGGATGTGGCCCTTGGTGACCTCGCCGCGCTCGGTGCGGAGCAAATTCGAGATCGCCTTGAGCGTCGTCGACTTACCGGCGCCGTTGGCGCCGAGCAGGGCCACGATGCCGCCCTCCGGCACCGACAGCGACACGCCCTTCAGCACGAGGATGACGTGATTGTAGATCACCTCGATGTTGGCGACGTCGATGACGGCCGCCCTCCCTGCCTCCCCCGCGGCGCGGGGGAGGTGGTCTGCGAGACCGGAGGGGGCGTTCACGCTCAGCTCTCCTTGGAGCAGTCGCGCGGCGCGATCTTCTTCTCGTCGGCGTACTTCGCCGAGACGTCGCGCACCATGGGCGCCAGCAGCTTGTCGTCACCCTCGTACCAGTCGGAGATGACCTTCCACTGCTTGCCGTCCCACTGCTGGACGCGGCCGAAGCGCGTGCCCTCGTGGTCGGTGCACGAGATCTTGAGCGGCTTGAGCGCGCCCTCGAAGCCCAGCTCCTTGAGGCGGGCGTCGCTGAGGTCGAGGTTCTCGAGGCCCCAGCGGATCTGCTCGCCGGTCAGCGGCTTGTTGCCGAACTTCTTCTGGGCGGTGCGGATCGCCTCGACGCCGAGCATGGCGTTGACGAGGCCGCGGTTGTAGAGGACGTCGCCGGTATCCTCGGGCTTGGTCTGCGAGCCGTCCTTGCCGACCGCGTGCTTGAGGATGTCGGCGTGGACCGGGAACTTGCCGGCGCCGTGCTGCAGCATCAGCGCCTTGTAGCCCGTGGCCTGGTCGCCGGCCGGCGTCACGTCGGGCTCGGCGCCCGACCACCAAACGCCCAGCATCTTGTCGCGCGGATAGCCGACGGCCGCCGCCTCCTTGACCGAGGTCGAGTTCATGACGCCCCAGCCCCACAGCAGGACGTAGTCGGGCCGCTGCTGACGGATTTGCAGCCACTGCGACTTCTGTTCGACACCGGGATGGGTAACCGGCAGCAGGACCAGCTCGAAGCCCAGCAGCTTGCTCATCTCCGTGAGCATCGGGATCGGTTCCTTGCCGTAGGGCGAGTCGTGGAAGACCAGCGCGATCTTCTTGCCCTTGAGCTTGTCGAAGCCGCCCATCTCCTTGGCGATGTGCTGCATGGCGATGTTGGCGGCGGTCCAGTAGGTGCCGAGCAGCGGGAAGTTCCAGGTGAACACCGCGCCGTTGCGCGACTCCGAGCGGCCGTAGCCCATGGTGATGATCGGAATCTTGTCGACCGGCGCCTTCTCGGTCAGCGCGAAGGTGATGCCGGTGCTCAGCGGATTGAAGAACGCCGCGCCGGTCGGGCCCTTGGCCTTGAGGCGCTCGTAGCACTCCACGCCCTTGTCGGTGGCGTAGCCGGTCTCGCACTCCTCGAACAGGATCTTGACGCCGTTGATGCCACCGTCGCGGGCGTTGATCATGCGGTAGTAGTCGCTCATGCCGTTGGCGAACGGAATGCCGTTCGGGGCATAGGCGCCGGTCCGGTAGCTCAGTATCGGAATGAACTGTTCGTTCTGCGCCAGCGCCGGGGCGGCAATGCCGCCCAGTCCGATCGCACCGGCCAGGGCCATCGCGGCCAAGCCAAGGGCCTTCTTCTTCATGGGTCGTAACCTCCTTGTTTTCTCCGTTGTCGTCCGGCGGTGAACCCGCCGTTCTGCTGTGCAATTTAAGCGCTGCGGATGCTCCCCGCCAGACCGGGCGAGCGACTTTTCGCGGCCGATCAGTAGGGGAATGGCCAGAGCCTCAGCTTCTCCTTCACGATCGACCACAACCGCGCCAGCCCGTGCGGCTCGACGATCAGGAAAAAGACGATCAGGGCGCCGAAGATCATGAACGAGAAGTGCGAGACCGTGGCCTTGTCCATCGTCCAGCCCACGAGTTCGCCCAGCGGCGGCAGGGCGATGTCGAGGAAGATCGGCAGGATCCACATGAAGGCCGCCCCCAGGAAGCAGCCCAGGATCGAACCCAGGCCGCCGATGATGACGGCGAACAGCAGTTGGAAGCTGCGGTCGATGTTGAAGGCGAGCGGCTCCCAGGAACCGAGATGGACGAACGCCCACAGCGCGCCCGCGACGCCGACGAAGAAGGAACTGACCGCGAAGGCGCTGAGCTTGGCGTACATCGGGCGGATGCCGATGATCTCGGCGGCGATGTCCATGTCGCGGATCGCCATCCATTGCCGGCCGACGTGCCCGCGCACCATGTTCTTGGCGAGCAGAGTGAGGACGCAAACCAGCGTCAGGACGAAGATGTAGCGCTCGACCGGCGTGTTGACGGTCCAGCCAAAAATGTCCAGACGCGGCGCGTTGACCGAGCCCGACGGCGTATAGTTGGTGAACCAGCCGACGCGCGCGAACAGCCAGTCGAAGAAGAACTGGGCGGCAAGCGTCGCCACTGCGAGATAGAAGCCCTTGATGCGCAGGGACGGTATGCCGAAGGCGATGCCGACCATGGCTGAGATGACGCCGCCGAGCAGAATCGAGACGAGAAGCGGCAGCTCCGGCACACGGATCGCAAAACTGTAGGCCGCATAGGCGCCGATCGCCATGAAGGCACCGGAGCCCAGCGACACCTGCCCGCAGTAGCCGACCAGGATGTTGAGCCCGACCGCGGCCAGCGCCAGAATCAGCGTCGGCACCATGATCGAGTTCAGGAAGTACTCGCTCGCCGCGAAGGGCATCAGGAGGAAGGCCGCGGCCACGATCGCGAGCACGGCAACACGGTCCTGGGCGATCGGGAAAATCGCCATGTCGGCGCTGTAGGAAACCTTGAACTGTCCGGCCTCGCGGTAAAACACTGACGGCCTCCCCCTAGACGCGCTCGATGATGCGTTCGCCGAACAGCCCCTGCGGCCGGAACAGCAGGAACACGAGCGCCAGAACGTAGGCAAACCAGTACTCGATACCGCCCGGCATGGCGGTGCCGAGCGCGTACTTGGTCAGAACCGGGAAGTAGACCTCGGCCACTTTCTCGCCGGCGCCGATCAGCAGGCCGCCTACGATCGCGCCGGGCACCGACGTGAAGCCGCCCAGGATGAGCACCGGCAGCGCCTTGAGCGCCAGGAAGGTGAGCGAGAACTGGATGCCGAGCTTGCTACCCCAGACGATGGCTGCGACCAGCGCCACGATGCCCGCGACCGACCAGACGATGAACCAGATCCAGTTCAGCGGGATACCGACCGACTGGGCGGCGGCATGATCGTCGGCGACGGCGCGCAGCGCGCGACCGACGCGCGTCTTCTGGAAGAAGACGGCAAGTCCCGCCACCAACACGCCGGCGATGACGGCGCCCGAGATGTCGAGCTGATTCACCAGGATGCCGCCGTCGAACACCCCCTCGAGCAGAAAGACCGGGTCCTTCGAAAGACCGACATTCAGCGGATAGACGTTGGAGCCGAAGATCGTCTGGCTGAAGCCGTCGATGAAGAAGGTGACGCCGAGCGTAGCCATGAACAGGATTATACCTTCCTGGTTGACCAGCGGCCGTAGTACCCAGCGCTCGACCACCCAGGCCACGGCGACCATGACCCCGATCGCGGCCGGAATGGCGAGCCAGAGCGGCCAGCCCTTGGCGCCGCCGGCCAGCGCCAGCAGCCCGCCGACCAGCCCGGCGCCCACGGCCACCAATGCCGGCAGCCGGGCCTGCCAGTCGCCCTTGGCGGCAGCGAAGGTCCCGCCCCGAAGCACGCGCAGGACCAGCAGGCCGATCACGGCGGCCACCAGCGCGCCGATGCCGACGAAGTGCCACAGACCGATGTAGGTCGGCTGGATGAGCTGCACCAGCGCCAAGCCGGCCATCAGCACCATTGCGCCCTGGGCGAAGTTGAACACGCCCGACGCCTTGAAGATCAGCACGAACCCCAGTGCAACCAGCGAGTAGAGCACACCGGTCAGCAGGCCACCGATCAACACTTCGAGGAAGAAACCCATCGCCTGGACCTCAGTGGCTGACGCCGAGATAGGCGGAGATCACCGCCTCGTTTTTCTTGATCTCGTCCGGCATGCCGTCGCCGATCTTCCTGCCGTAGTCGAGGACGACGACTCGGTCGGAGATGTCCATGACCACGCCCATGTCGTGTTCGATCAGGCAGATCGTCGTGCCGAACTCGTCGTTCACGTCGAGGATGAAGCGGCACATGTCCTGCTTCTCCTCGATGTTCATGCCGGCCATCGGCTCGTCGAGCAGCAGCAGCTCGGGCTCGGCGGCCAGCGCGCGGCCGAGTTCGACCCGCTTCTGCAGGCCGTAGGGCAGGCGTCCGACCGGCGTCTTGCGGATGTGCTGGATCTCGAGGAAGTCGATGATGCGCTCGACCTCACGACGATGCTCGATCTCCTCGCGTCGCGCCGGGCCGAGATGCAGCGCCTGCCACAGCAGGCTGGTCTTCATGCGCAGGTTGCGGCCGGTCATGATGTTGTCGAGGGTCGACATGCCCTTGAACAGCGCTATGTTCTGGAAGGTGCGCGCGATACCCTGCTCGGCCGCCTCGTGCGGGCGCATCTGGCTGCGTCGCACGCCCTTGTAGGTGATGGCGCCCTGCTGCGGATGGTAGAAACCGTTGATGCAGTTCAGCATCGACGACTTGCCCGCACCATTTGGCCCGATGATGGCGCGGATCTCGCCCTTGGCGATGTCGAAGCTGATGTCGGTCAGCGCCTTCACGCCGCCGAACGACAGGCTGATGTTCTCGACCGACAGCAGGGTCTCGTCGAAGACGCGGGAACGCGCGCTCATGGGACTCAACTCGCCTTCTTCAGCGCAGCCTGTGGTGCCACGTCGCGTATGGCGACATCCCCTTCGATGCGGCCCTTGCGACCGTCCTCGAAGGTGACGTCGACCTTGATGTGGGCGCTCGTCGAGCCGTCGTAGAGCGCGTCGACCAGCGCCTTGTAGCGCTCGGCGATGAAGCCGCGCCGCACCTTGTTGGTGCGCGTGAGCTCGCCGTCGTCGGCCTCGAGCGCCTTGTGCAGGATCAGGAAACGACGAATCTGCGCCCCGGCCATGCGCGGGTCCGCGGCGAGGTCGCGGTTGACCTGCTCGATCTCGCCCTGGATCAGGTCGTAGACCTCGGGCCGCGCTGCCAGCTCCTGGTAGCTCGCATAGGCAATGTTGCGTCGCTCCGCCCAGTCGCCGACCGCAATCATGTCGATGTTGACGAAGGCGGACACGAAATCGCGGCCGTGGCCGAAAGCGACGGCCTCGTTGATGTGCGGGAAGAACTTGAGCTTGTTCTCGAGGAACTTGGGCGCGAACAGCGTGCCGTCGTTCAGCTTGCCGACATCCTTCGCCCGGTCGATGATGCGCAGGTGGCCGCGCTCGTCGAGGTAGCCCGCGTCGCCGGTGTGGACCCAGCCGTCGGCGGTCTTGGTGTCGTTGGTCGCCTCGGGGTTCTTGAAATACTCCTTGAACACCCCCGGGCTGCGATAGAGGACCTCGCCCGAGTCGGCGATCTTGAGCTCGACCCTGCCGACGGGCTTGCCCACCGTGTCCGGAAAGACCTCGCCGTTCGGGTGGATGGTGACGAACACCGAGGCCTCGGTCTGGCCGTAGAGCTGCTTCATGTTCACGCCTAGGGCGCGATAGAAGTTGAAGATCTCGGGCCCCACCGCCTCGCCCGCAGTGTAGGCCACGCGCACGCGGCTCATGCCCAGCGTGTTCTTGAGCGGCCCGTAGATCAGCAGGGTGCCCAGCGCATAGAGGAGGCGATCCGGCACGGACACGCTCCGGCCGTCGAGCAGCGCCGGCCCGACCCGGCGCGCCACGCCCATGAAGAACTGGAACAGCCGGCGCTTCAGGAACCCGGCATCCTCCATGCGGATGGTGACTTGCGTGATAAGGTTCTCCAGCACGCGCGGCGGCGCGAAGTAGTAGGTCGGGCCGATCTCGCGCAGGTCCGTCATCACCGTCGAGGCCGACTCCGGACAGTTGACGACCAGGCCGACGACGTAGCCCTGCGCGTAGGAGAAGATGTGGTCGCCGACCCAGGCCATCGGCAGGTAGGAGAGCAGTTCGTCGCCTGCCTTCAGGCCGTCGAACTGGGCACCCGCCTCGGCCGCCCAGACGAGGTTGTCGTAGCTCAACAGCGCGCCCTTCGGCCGGCCGGTCGTGCCCGACGTATAGAGCATGATGGCGTCGTCGCTGCCGTGCCCCTTGGCGACTTCGGCGGAAACCAAGTCGGACTGCGCCGCAAGCCGCTTCGCACCGCGCTCCTGGACCTCCGCCCACGACAGCAGCCCCTGGTAGTGCCGCAGGCCGCGCGGATCGACGTAGAGGATCGTCTGCAGCGACGGCACCTTCTTCTGGATCTCGAGCAGCTTGTCGACCTGCTCCTGGTTCTCCGCCAGCGCGAAGCGCGCGCCGGCATGCTCGACGACGTAGGCGAGCTCGTCGGCAACGGAGTCCTGGTAGACCGGCACCGGCAGGCCGCCCAGCGACTGGGCCGCGCACATCGACCAGTAGAGCCTCGGCCGGTTGTCGCCGACGACGATCAGCCGATCGCCACGCCGGAACCCCAGCTCGGCCAGCCCGGCCGCGAGCAGCCCGACCTCGCGCGCCACGCGCGCCCAATCGTAGGTCTGCCAGATGCCGTATTCCTTCTCGCGGTAGGCGGGTGCGTCGGCGCGGGTCCGCGCCAGCTCCGCCAGTCGCTTCGGAAACGTGTCCAGCCTGTCGGTGGCGGCCGTCGCCTTGCCTGTCGTCATCCCTGCATGCGCTCCCTTTGGTCCGCCGTTCGTTCGCTGCGCGCCGCGGCAGTTCCGTCAGGCAGATAGCCACAGCCGCTTCCGGCCGGTCAAGCCGCCGGCTGGTGTCTTGACCGCGACAGAACGGCTCCGGAAAAGACGATATGCCTCCCTCCGACACCCTTCTCGATCTCGGCGACCGGGCGTTGCGTACGCGCCGGCTCGCGCCCGCGCACGACGATGGGCTGGAGCGGACGACGCTGGTGTTTCTGCACGAAGGCCTGGGCTGTATCGAGATGTGGCGCGACTTCCCGCAGAAGCTCTGTGACGCGACGCGCTGCCGCGGTGTCGTTTACGATCGCACGGGCTACGGCCGCTCGAGCCGTTGGCCCGCGCCGCCCGGCGTCCGATACATGGAGATCGAGGCCGACCTCGTATTGCCGCGCCTGCTGGCCGCACTCGAGATCGAGGATTGCGTGCTGGTCGGCCACAGCGACGGCGGCACGATCGCGCTCAACTACGCCGCTGCCGATCCGGAGCCTCTCCGTGCGGTGGTGACGTTGGCCGCCCACGCGATCAACGAGCGGATCTGCGTCGAGGCGATTGCGACGGCGCGCGAGGCCTTCGCCGCGGGCGACCTTCGCCAGCGGCTCGCCAGGTATCACGACGATGCGGACGGTGCCTTCCGGCTCTGGTCGGACGCCTGGGTGGCGCCGGGCTTCGAGCCGATGGATGCGGACGGTCGGCTCCCGGGTGTGCAGGTGCCGGTGCAGGCGATCCAGGGCGAAGACGACGAATACGGCAGCGAGCTGCAGCTCGGCATCATCGCCGGCAAGGTCGGCGGCTATTGCGAGACCAGGCTGGTGCCGGCCTGCGGGCACAGCCCGCACCTGCAGCAGCCGGCCTATGTCCTGTCGGAGATCACGCGCTTCATCGCGCCGCTGGCGCTCGCCGGCTGACTACAGCCGTTTCAGCTCGCTCGCCGCCGCCCAGTTCAGCTCCGACACAGTCGGGCAGCGCGCTTGGGCGAGCTGGAACTGCTCACGCGCTCTCTGCTTGTCGCCACGGCGGACCGCGTCGATGCCGATGAAGAAGGCCGATGGACACTTGCCGTTGGCGCGCTTGGCCGCCTCGTCGGTCTCCGCGATCACCTCGAGCTCGCCGGCCGTCCCCTTGCCGAGCAGGAAGCGTGCGATCTGGCCGGGCCACTCGTTCAGGCTCTCTGCACCGACATCGCGCGCCAGCGGGCCACGGGCGTCGCGCCGGGCGCGCGCCTGGGCGGCGTAGCGCCAAAGCATCGGCGACAGCTTGGCCTTGAAGACCGGGCGTCCTTCGAGACTCGCGTCGAAATCGTCCGCCGCCTGCGCGTAGTTGGCGAGGTTGAAATTGGCGTGGCCGCGGAAATAGAGCGCTGACCGGCGCTCGTTGGCCGATTGCTGGCCTGACAGCGCCTGGTCCAGCAGGCCGAGAGCGCGCTGGAAGTCGGCGATCTGCATGTAGACCTGCGCCTGAGCGACCATCAGCGACGAATCGCCGGGCTTCCGCTGGAGCGCGCTGTCGAGCGTGCGCAGGGCCGCCGCGCGATCGCCGCCGCCGGCGAGACCCGGCAGGGTCGTCGACAGGATGAGCTGCCAGTCGCCCGGCAGCACCTTGCCCATCTCGGCGATGTCCTTCTGGCTGTCGGCCTCACGGCCGAGGCGGCTGAGCTGGAAGGCGCGGATGGAGAGATAGATCGAGCGGTCCATCGCCGAAAGCTGCGATGCCGACAGGATCTTGTTCAGCGACTCGAGCGTGGTGTTGCGGGCAGCGGCCGCGCCGGCCGGCCCGGTCGCCCCGCCCGCCGAAAAGTCGCGCGAGCTGGGATCCCACGACTCGGTCGCATTGCGCTGCGCCAACGCCTCGCCCTGAAGCGCGAGAAGAGCCGACAGAACCCCCGCCGCCTGCACTATTCGACGTTGCATGCCGCCAATCTGGCATATGGGCCCGACGCCCGCATCCGCCGATTGCCTGCCTGCGTCCATGCCCCTATTTTGCCACCCGACCGCACAAAACCGACCTTTCAGGAGCATCGATATGGCCGCCGCCCACCCCAACAGCTTCAAGTCCCGCAAGACGCTGAAGGTCGGCGCCCGGAGCTACACCTATTTCAGCCTGAAGGCGGTCGAGAAGGAGGTCGGCGACCTCTCGCGCCTGCCGTTCTCGCTGCGCGTCCTGATGGAGAACCTGCTGCGCCACGAGGACGGCACGACGGTGAAGAAGGGCGACATTGCCGCTTTCGGGGACTGGCTGAAGAACGGCGGCAAGTCCGCGAAGGAGATCAACTTCCGGCCGGCCCGCGTGCTGATGCAGGACTTCACCGGCGTTCCCGCCGTGGTCGATCTCGCCGCCATGCGTGACGCGATGGGCAAGCTCGGCGGCGACCCCAAGAAGATCAACCCGCTGGTGCCAGTCGACCTGGTGATCGACCACTCCGTGATCGTCGACAATTTCGGCAACAACGCCGCCTTCGGCGCCAACGTGAAGCTCGAGTACGAGCGCAACCTCGAGCGCTATCAATTTCTGCGCTGGGGCGCGATGGCGTTCGACAACTTCCGCGTCGTGCCGCCGGGCACCGGCATCTGCCATCAGGTCAACCTCGAGTACCTGGCGCAGGTCGTGTGGACCAAGAAGGAAGGCAAGGAGACGATCGCCTATCCCGACACGCTGGTAGGCACCGACAGTCACACCACGATGGTGAACGGGCTGGCCGTCCTCGGCTGGGGCGTCGGCGGCATCGAGGCCGAGGCCGCCATGCTCGGCCAGGCGCAACCGATGGTCATTCCCGACGTCGTGGGCTTCAAGCTGACCGGCAAACTCAAGGAAGGCGCCACCGCGACCGACCTCGTGCTGACCGTCACGCAGATGCTGCGCAAGAAGGGCGTGGTCAACAAGTTCGTCGAGTTCTACGGCGAGGGCCTGGAGGAACTGCCGCTCGCCAACCGCGCCACCATCGCCAACATGGCGCCGGAATACGGCGCGACCTGCGGCTTCTTCCCGGTCGACGAGATCACGCTGGGCTACCTCAGGACGACCAACCGCGGCGCGGCGGCCAAGCTCGTCGAGGCCTATGCCAAGAAGCAGGGCCTGTGGCGCTCGAAGAAGTCGCCGGAGCCGGTCTTCACCGACACGCTGTCGCTCGACCTCGGCGATGTGGTGCCGAGCCTCGCCGGCCCGAAGCGCCCACAGGACCGCGTGCCGCTCTCCGAGGCCGCGCAGCAGTTCGTTGCCAACATGGAGAAGGAATTCGACCGCAAGGACGACGGCAAGCGCATCAAGTGCGAGGGCACCGACTACGACCTCGGCCACGGCGACGTGGTGATCGCCGCCATCACCTCCTGCACCAACACCTCCAACCCCTACGTCATGCTGGGCGCCGGCCTGATCGCGCGCAACGCGGTCAATCTCGGCCTCAAGGTCAAGCCGTGGGTCAAGACCTCGCTGGCGCCGGGCTCGCAGGTCGTCACCGAATACCTCGACGCCTCCGGCCTGCAGAAAGACCTGAACAAGATCGGGTTCAACCTGGTCGGCTACGGCTGCACGAGCTGCATCGGCAATTCCGGCCCGCTGCCCGACCCCGTCACCAAGGCGATCGGCGACGGCGACCTGGTCGTCAGCTCGGTGCTCTCGGGCAACCGCAACTTCGAGGGCCGCGTCAATCCGCTGACCCGCGCCAACTACCTCGCCTCGCCGATGCTGGTGGTGGTCTATGCGCTGGCCGGCTCGATGAAGATCGACATCACCAAGGATCCGATCGGCATCGGCAAGGGCGGCAAGCCGGTCTATCTCAAGGACCTCTGGCCATCGAACATGGAAGTCTCCAAGGCGGTCGACAAGTTCGTCACCGCCAAGGCGTTCAAGAAGCGCTACGCCGACGTCTTCAAGGGCGACAGGTTCTGGCGCGGCATCAAGACCAAGCCGAGCCTGACCTACGCCTGGGACGACAAGTCGACCTACGTGCGCAATCCGCCGTACTTCGAGGGAATGGGCAAGACTCCGGCCGCGCTCGGCAACATCAAGGGCGCCCGCCCGCTCGGCCAGTTCGGCGATTCGATCACGACCGACCACATCTCGCCCGCCGGCTCGATCAAGAAGGACAGCCCGGCCGGCAAGTACCTCATGGAGCACGGCGTCGCGGCGAAGGACTTCAACCAGTATGGCACGCGCCGCGGCAACCACGAGGTGATGATGCGCGGCACCTTCGCCAACATCCGCCTCAAGAACGAGATGGTGCCGGGCATCGAAGGCGGCTTCACCCACCACTTCACCACCGACCAGCCCGAGCCGATCTACGACGTGGCGATGCGCTACAAGAAGGAGCACACGCCGCAGGTGCTGATCGCCGGCAAGGAATACGGCACCGGCTCCTCGCGCGACTGGGCGGCCAAGGGTGTCAGCCTGCTGGGCGTCAAGGCCGTGGTCTGCGAGACCTTCGAGCGCATCCACCGCTCGAACCTGGTCGGCATGGGCGTACTGCCGCTGCAGTTCAAGGACGGCATGACGCGCAAGACACTGAACCTGACCGGCCGCGAGACCTTCGACGTCAGCGGCATCGACGGCGAGCTCCGGCCCGGCATGGACGTGCCGCTCACCATCCACCGTCCCGACGGCGCCAGCGATACGATCATGCTGACCTGCCGTATCGATACGGCGGAGGAAGTCGGCTACTTCAAGAATGGCGGCGTCCTGCACTACGTGCTGCGCAATCTCGCGCAGGCGGCCTGACGACGACGCGATCATGGCGACGGGACTCGCGGGTCATGTCGTCGCCATGGCCCGCAACAACATCTGGGCGAACCATCGCCTGCTCACGGCCTGCGGGTCGTTGACGCGGGCGGAATTCGCCGAGAAGCGCACGAGCTTCTTTCCCTCGCTGCGCGCCACGTTGAATCACATCCTCTGGGTCGACACCTACTACATCGACGCCCTGCTGCGCGACCCGACGGTGCTCGACCGCTACCACGACCCGCAGCCCGACTTCGCCGACGCCGCGTCCCTGCACACCGCACAGATCGCGAGCGACCGCCGGCTGCTGGGCTTCTGCGAGCGCCAGACCGAGCAGTCGCTCGTCGACACGATCGTGTTGCCGCGGCCCGACCGCAGGCCGCCGCCGACCACGGTTATCTCGGTGCTCGAACACCTGTTCCAGCACCAGACGCACCACCGTGGCCAGGCGCACGCGATGCTGGCCGGCACGTCGGTGAAGCCGCCGCAGCTCGACGAGTTCTTCCTCGCAGGCGAGCAGCATCTGCGGCGCGAGGAGCTGCTCGAGCTGGGGCTGGAACCGAGCTGATGCGGCCCAGGCCCTCCTTCGCCGGCGCCGCCATCGAAGTGAGTGACCTCGCGCGCTCCGTCGCCTTCCACCGCCTGTGGCTACCGACGCTCGGCTTCCACCGCGTGTGGGCCGGCCCCGACCGCGTGATGTGGTCGCGCGGCTACGACCACTTCGTGATGCGCCAGGCCAAGGACGGCATCTCCTACGGGCCGGGCGCTCTATGGCTCGCCGTCTCGGCCGAGAGCCGCGCGCAGGTCGACCAGATCCACGCCGAGCTGCGCGACGCCGGTGCGGAGATCATCCAGAAGCCGCAAGAACTCGACTATCTCGCACCCGGCTACTACTCGGTGGGCTTCCGCGATCCCGACGGCGTACCGATCGAGGTCATGCACCGCTGGGACGAGCTGCCCGACATCGCCGACGCCGAGCAGGTGCGCGTGCCGGGCCACGGCATCGCCCTGGGCGGCTACTTCTTCAAGCCGCAGGCCGGCCAACCTCCCTATCCCGCGGTGATCCTGCTGCACGGCTTCGCTGGCCATGCCCACAATATGGTGGGCCTGGCACGCGCAGCATCGGCCAACGGCTACGCGGCGCTGGCGCTGTCGCTGCGCGGCTGGCTGGGCTCGGAGGGCGAGAACGACCAGGGGCTGCGCCAGCCGCTCGACGTGCTGGCGGCCGTCGACTGGCTCGCCAAGCGGCCGCTGGTCGACCGCGAGCGGATCGCGCTGGTCGGCGCCTCGATGGGCGGTCAGGTGGCGCTGCTCGCCGCCGCGCACAAGCCGCCGATCCGTGCCGTCGCCGCCTTCTATGCGCCGACCGACCTGGCACGCTGGCGCGAGGCCAATCCGTTCATGCGCGACTACCTCGACGACCTGTGCGGGCCGGAGGGCCTGCCGGTTCGCTCCCCGATACTGCGCGTTGCGCAGATCGATACGCCCGTACTGCTGATCCACGGCGAGCGCGACGAGAACGTGCCCGTGACGCAATCGCTTGCCATGGCCGACTCCTTGCGCAATCACGGCAAGGACGCCGAGGCCTTCATCGTCCAAGGCGCCACGCACTACTTCACCGAGCAGCAGAACGCCGCAGCGAGGCGCAAGCTGTTCGACTTCCTGCGTCGCCATCTCAGCCGGAGCTAGCCATCCATGCGCGTGTCCGAAGCCGTCAACTCCCGTCGCTCCATGCGCGTGTTCAAGCCTGACCCTGTCGCCAAAGCCGACGTCGAATGGATCATCTCCACGGCCAGCCGCGCCGCGTCCAACGGCAACCTGCAGCCGTGGAAGCTCTACGTGACGATGGGTGCCGCGCGAAAGCGTCTGTCGACGGCGATCCTCGACGCCATCGAGGCCGGCGACAACGGACCGGGCGCCGAATACGACGTCTATCCCCGGGAGTTCACACCGGTCTATGACGCGCGCCGCAAGCTGGTCGGCAAGCAGCTATACACGCTGCTCGGCGTGCCGCGCGGCGACGCCGCCGGCATGCTGAAGCAATTCCGCAAGAACTACGAGTTCTTCGACGCACCGGTCGGCATGATCCTCTGCATCGAGAAGCGCATGGGCAACGGCCAGTGGATCGACTGCGGCATCTTCCTCGACCAGCTCATGCTGCTGGCGCGCGAGAAGGGCCTGCACACCTGCCCGCAGGCCGCCTTCAGTCGCTACCAGCACGTGGTGCGGCGCGAGCTCAAGATCCCCGACGACCAGGTGGTGATCTGCGGCTTGGCGCTGGGCTACGCCGACCCGGACGTGGTGCCGAACAGCCTAATCACGGACCGCGCGCCGATCGAGGATTTCACCACCTGGTTCAGCGAGTGACGCCGGGGGCGCGGACCGACCTCCGGATCGCCGCGGTCTTCTGCGGCATCTCGGGCGTCTATCACGCGCTCTACGTCATCTTCATGCTGTCGGGCGGCCCGCGCATCGGGCCGGCGCTCGACGTGCTGTTCCCCGACTATCTCGTGTTCGACGCGGCCGTACGCGCCTTCTTCGCGGGCAAGCTGGCGATCGTCTACGACATCGACGCCTTCACGCAGTACCAGAGCGTGCTGTTCGCCGACCGCTTCGGCGGCACCGTGCTCTTCCGGCCGTTCCTCTATCCGCCGATCTGGCTGCTGATGGTGCTGCCGCTCGGCCTGCTGT
The DNA here is from genome assembly GCA_964415585.1 of uncultured Reyranella sp. GTDB lineage: Bacteria > Pseudomonadota > Alphaproteobacteria > Reyranellales > Reyranellaceae > Reyranella. The sequence goes on along the minus strand of CAYQAY010000016.1, from coordinate 52,315 downwards.
CGGTCGGAGCGGCCTACGCCGTCTTCATGATCGTCACGGCCGCCGCCGCGACCCTTCTCGAGGGCCGTCGCGATCCCTGGGGCTGGCTCGCCGTCATCACCTCGCCGGCCGCCGTCTGGGTCGTGCTGGCCGGCCAGAACACGTTCCTGAGCGTCGCGCTGTTCTATGGCGGCCTGCGCCTGCTCGACCGCTCGCCCATTGCGGCCGGCATCCTGCTCGGCATGTTGGCTTACAAGCCGCAGATCTGGGTGCTGGTGCCGCTCGCCCTGCTGGCGGCGCGTCAGCGGCAGGCGCTCGCCTGGACGATCGGCACGGTGGCGGCGCTCTCGCTCGCGAGCCTCGGCGTGTTCGGCCTCGACTTCTGGCTGTCCTTCCTCGATGCCGCGCGCGAGGCGGGCTCGCCGCAGGTCGCCGAGACCATGTTCCGGCGCATCTACATGCACATGACGACCTTGCTCGCCGCCGGCCGCATCCTCGGCCTCTCGTCGGCCGCCGCGGGTGTGCTCCAACTTGCAGGCGCCGTCCTCGCCGTCGCGGCGGTCTGGTTCGCGTTCCGCCGGCCTGCGGCCTCGACCGATGCGCGGATCGCCGTGCTGGCCACCGCGACGTTCCTCGTTTCGCCCTACACGCTGAACTACGACCTGTTGCTGCTGATGCCGGCCGCCGTCGCGATGTTTCGGCGCGGCGCGGCCGAGGGCTTCCACCCGGGCGAGCGCGTGCTCTACCTCTTCCTCTGGCTCATTCCGACCCTCGGCATGGTGCTGAACCGGCTCGACCTGCCGGTCATGCCGCTGCTCATCCTGTTGTTCGGCATGGTGGCCTGGTCGCGGCTTCCGGACGTGGCCAAAGTCGAATTGCCCGTGACCGTACGAGCGCGCTAAAACGCAGGCAATTCGGGGCACAACGCCCATGCGGGAGGGAATCCATGGCCGATGAGCTGATCGCCGTCAGCGCCGACTGGGCCAAGCGCGCCTATGTCGACGAGGCGAAGTACAAAGAGATGTACGAGGCCTCGATCAAGGATCCCGCCAAGTTCTGGGGCGAGCACGGCAAGCGCGTCGACTGGATCAAGCCCTACAGCCCCGGCGCCGTGCGCGACGTCGACTACAACGGCCAGGTCAAAATCCGCTGGTTCCACGACGGCGTGCTGAACGTCTCGGCCAACTGCGTCGATCGCCACCTCGCCAAGCGCGCCGACCAGACGGCCATCATCTGGGAAGGCGACGATCCGTCGAAGTCGAAGAGTATCAGCTACCGCGAACTCCATGCCGAAGTGTGCCGCATGGCCAACGCGCTGAAGGAGCTCGGCGTCAAGAAGGGCGATCGCGTCACCATCTACCTGCCGATGATCCCGGAGGCCGCCTACGCGATGCTCGCCTGCACGAGGGTGGGCGCCATCCACTCCGTCGTGTTCGGCGGCTTCTCGCCCGACAGCCTCGCCAACCGCATCGTCGACTGCGAAAGCAACGTCGTGATCACCGCCGACGAGGGCCTGCGCGGCGGCAAGCCGGTGCCGCTCAAGGCCAACACCGACGAGGCGTTGAAGAAGGCGCCGGGTGTCAAGAAGGTACTGGTCGTGAAGCACACCGGCGGCAAGATCGGCTGGGAGTCGGGCCGCGACGTGTGGTGGCACGAGATCGCGGCCAGGGTGCCGGCCGACTGCAAGCCCGAGCCGATGGGCGCGGAGGACCCGCTCTTCATCCTCTACACGTCCGGTTCGACCGGAAAGCCCAAGGGCGTGCTGCACACGACGGGCGGCTACATCGTTTTCGCGTCGATGACGCACCAGTACGTGTTCGACTACCACGACGGCGATATCTACTGGTGTACCGCCGACGTGGGCTGGGTGACCGGCCACAGCTACATCGTCTACGGACCGCTGGCCAACGGCGCGACCACCCTGATGTTCGAGGGCGTGCCCAACTATCCCGACTCCAGCCGCTTCTGGCAGGTGATCGACAAGCACCAGGTCAACATCTTCTACACCGCGCCCACCGCGATCCGCGCCCTGATGCGCGAGGGCGAGGCACCGGTGAAGAAGGCGGCGCGCAAGAGCCTGCGCCTGCTGGGCTCGGTTGGCGAGCCGATCAATCCCGAGGCCTGGCTATGGTACTACCGCGTCGTCGGCGACAGCCGCTGCCCGATCGTCGACACCTGGTGGCAGACCGAGACCGGCGGCATCCTGATCACGCCGCTGCCCGGCGCGACCGAGCTGAAGCCCGGCTCGGCGACCAGGCCCTTCTTCGGCGTGCAACCGGTGATGGTCGATGCCGACGGCAAGGAACTTTCGGGTGCCTGCACCGGCAACCTCTGCCTGATCAACTCGTGGCCCGGCCAGATGCGCACGGTCTACGGCGACCACCAGCGTTTCATCGACACCTACTTCAAGACCTATCCGGGCAAGTACTTCACCGGCGACGGCGCGCGCCGCGACGAGGACGGCTACTACTGGATCACCGGCCGCGTCGACGACGTGATCAACGTCTCGGGCCATCGCATCGGCACCGCCGAGGTCGAGAGCGCGCTGGTCGGCAACACCAGGGTGGCCGAGGCCGCCGTGGTCGGCTTCCCGCACGACATCAAGGGCCAGGGCATCTACGCCTACGTCACGCTCAAGGCCGGCGAGCACTCGTCGGAAGACCTGCGCAGGGAGCTGGTCGCCTGGGTGCGCAAGGAGATCGGCCCGATCGCCACGCCTGATGTGATCCAGTGGGCGCCCGGCCTGCCCAAGACGCGCTCGGGCAAGATCATGCGCCGCATCCTGCGCAAGATCGCCGAGAACGACTTCAGCAACCTGGGCGACACGTCGACCTTGGCCGATCCGGCGGTGGTCGACGACCTGGTCAAGAATCGAGGGAAGTAGTGAATCCGACGATCCTCCAGCTCGCCGCCGACCTGGCGGCGGGCCGCACGACCTCGCGCCAACTCGCCGAAGAGGCGCTGGCGCGCATCGAGGATCCCAAGGGCGAGGGCAAGCGCGCCTTCATCAAGGTCTACCGGACCCAGGCCCTGGCCGCCGCCGACGCGAGCGACCTGCAGCGCAAGGCGGGCCTCGTGCCGTCGCCCCTCGCCGGCATCCCGGTCTCGATCAAGAACCTGTGCGACGTCGCGGGCGAAACCACGCTGTCGGGCTCCAGGGCGCTCGACGATGCGCCGCCCGCCACGCGGGACGCGCCGGTGGTGGCGCGGCTGCGTGCGGCCGGCGCGGTGATCGTCGGCTCGACCAACATGAGCGAATTCGCCTTCACCGGCGTCGGCGCCAACCCGCACTACGGCACGCCGGGCAACCCCGCCGACCGCACCAGAGTGCCGGGAGGCTCGTCGTCCGGCGCCGCGGTCTCGGTCGGCGACCGCATGGCCGTCGCCGCCCTCGGCACGGACACCGGCGGCTCGGTCCGCATCCCGGCGGCGCTCTGCGGCATCACGGGCTTCAAGCCGACGGCGCGCCGCGTGCCGATCGACGACGTCGTCCCGCTTTCGACCTCGCTCGACTCGATCGGGCCCTTGGCCAACTCGGTCGAGGACTGCGCGATCGTCGACGCGGTGTTCGCGGCCGAGCCGATTTCGGTGCCGGAGGCCGCACCGCTCGCCGGCCTGCGCTTCGCGATCCCCAGGCACTATGTGTTCGACGATGTCGACGCCACGGTCGGCAAGGCCTTCGAGCGCGCCTGCAAGGCGCTCGCCGCCAAGGGCGTGAAGATCGAGCACATCGATCTGCCGCAGCTCACCGAGCTTCCGACCATCAATTCGAAGGGCACCTTCGCCGCCGCCGAAGCCTATGCCTGGCACAAGGACCTGATCGCCCGCCGCGGCAACGAATACGACCCCAACGTGGCGCCGCGCATCCAGGCCGCTGCCAATATGACGGCGCACGACTACATCGCCCTGTTGAACAACCGCACCAGCCTGCAGAAGCGCGTGTCGGCGGTGACCGGGAACTACGACGCCGTGATCATGCCGACCTGCGCGATCGTCGCGCCGACCATCGCCGAGGTCGACGCGCCCGACGTCTTCGCCAGGAAGAACCTGCTTCTCCTGCGCAACACCGCGGTCGGCAACTTCCTCGACCGCTGCGCCATCAGCCTTCCCTGCCATGCCGCCGGCGAGCTGCCGGTGGGCTTCATGCTGATGGGCGAGGCGATGGCGGACCGCCGCGTGCTGGCGATGGCGCGCGCGGTGGCGCCGGTGGTGAAGGGCTAGACGATCAGGGCCCGATGGTCAGGGCCCGCTGGTCAGGGATCGTCGGGGCGACGCATCTTCCAGACGTTCTCGGTGGTCGTGTACTCGCTGTACCCCAGCCGGGCGACCGGCTTGAAGGCCAGCGTGTCGATCCGGCCGTCCTTCACGATGGCTTCGGCGACATGGATGCCGACGACGCGGCCGAACACCACGGTCGCGCGATGGTCCTCGCGGCCCTCCTCGGCGGGCATCTCGACCGTCTTCCAGTACTTGCACTCGAGCGCGATCGGCGAGCGGGCGACACGCGGCGGCTTGACGAAGCGCGACGGAGCGGGCGCGAGGCCCGCCAGCTTCATCTCGTCGACGCCGTAGTCGACCATCGTCGTCGTGACGTTCATCGCCTCGGCGAGTTCGGCGCTCACCATGTTGACCACGAACTCGCCCGTCTCCTCGGCGTTGCGCCGCGAGTGCTTGGTCGGGTTGTCGCCGTAGGTGCCGGTGGTCGCGAAGTAGACCATCGGCGGCGAGCCGCTGACGGCGTTGTAGAAGCTGTAGGGCGCAAGATTGACCCTGCCCTCGCCGTCGATGGTCGAGATCCAGCCGATGGGACGCGGCACGACCAGCGCCGTGAACGGGATCTCCATGCCGCCGCGATCGCGGCGGGTGAGGTCATAGAACTTCACTGATGTCTCGGCCTACTGATAGCGGGGATCATCCGGGCGACGCATCTTCCAGACGTTCTCGGTGGTGGTGTACTCGCTGTAGCCCAGCCGTGCGACCGGCTTGAACGACATCACGTCGACGCGGCCCTCCTTCAGGATCGCGTCGTCGATGTGGATGCCGACCACCTGGCCCAGCACGATCGAGCCGCGCTTGGCCTCGTGGCCCTTCTCCTCGGGCAGTTCGATGGTCTTCCAGTACCTGCACTCGAGCGCGATCGGCGACTCCTTGACACGCGGTGGCTTGACGAAGCGACAGGGCTCGGGCGTCAGGCCGGCGAGCTTCATCTCGTCGATGCCGTAGGCCACCATCGCGGTGGTGACGTTCATCTTCTCGGCCATCTTCGCCGTCACCATGTTGACCACGAACTCGCCGGTCTCCTCGGCGTTCATGCGGCTGTGCTTGGTCGGCGTGTCGCCGTAGGTGCCGGTGATGGCGAAGTAGACCATCGGCGGGAACTCGCCGACGCCGTTGTAGAAGCTGTAGGGCGCGAGGTTGACGCGGCCCTGACCGTCGACCGTCGAGATCCAGCCGATCGGCCGCGGCACGATCAGTGCCTTCAGGGGATCCTGCGGCAGGCCGTGATCGCGCTTGGCGGTGTCGTAGAACATCGATCCTCTCAGTCGAAACGCACCGGAGGTGTCTGCACCGTGGGCGCCGCCGCATCAAGCAGCGCCTGCCGGTCTCCGGAACGCGGCGGGTAGATGCGCCGGCGGTTGATGATCTCCTTGGTCTGCTTGGCCGCCATGCCGGTCGACACGACCTTGCGGTCCCAGCCTTCGGTGTAGAGCGCCCCCCACGGGCCGAGATCGAGGATGGTCGTGTACCAACCGATGGCGAGCGGCAGCATCGGCTTGCCCAGCAGATCGCAGACCGCGTTGTGGCCGGCGAAGCGGCCCATGGGTCGTCCGTGCTGGCAGGACATGACGCAGGGGTGCGTGCCGTCGATCAGGAACCACGCCACGTCACCCGCCGCGAACTCGGCGGCCAACCCCTTCACCTTCAGGGTCGGCTCGACCGGCAGACGGCCCGCGCGGTCGCGCTCGACCGGGAACGCCGCCGAGAGCGCGTTGGCGCGCATGCCGGCGCACCACACGACGGCATCGGCCGCGATGCGCTCGCCACCGTCGAGCGTGACACCGTCCGCGTCGATCGCGACCACCGACACGCCGCCGCGTCGTTCGACGCCCAAGGCCTCGAGCGCCTGCTCGATCACCGGCACTGCGCCCTCTCCCATGTCGGAGCCGATGCGCGACGCGTGGTCGGCGAGGATCACGCGCGGCGATCCGACACCCGCGGAGCGCAGCTTGCCCGGCATCTCGGCCGCGGCCTCGATGCCCGTGAGCCCGCCGCCGACCACGAGCACGGTCGACACAGGCCGATTGCCGAGTGCGGCGATGTGCGCGTTGAGGCGCATCGCACCGGCATGGGTGTCGACATCGAAGCCGTGCTGGGCGAGGCCCGGGATCGAGGGCCGCGCAAGCCGGCTGCCCAAGGCGAAGACGAGGCGGTCGTAAGAAACGGTCTCGTTGCCACACGCCACGCGGCGTCGCGCAACGTCGATCGCCGTCACCTCGGCCTCGATGCGGCGCACGCCGACTGGCCCGAGCACCTCGTCGAGCGGCACCCGCGTGTCGGAGAGGTCCGCCTCGTAGTTGCGCACGCGGATCGAGTGGAACGGCGTGTCGTTCACCAGCACGATCTCGCACTCGGCGCCGAACTCCTGTCGGGCCCTTGCCGCGGAAAGCGCGCTCCAGAGGCCGGCGAAGCCGCCGCCGAGGACCAGGATGCGAGAGGGGGCCGACATCACGTCCCGTTGTGCGACGAGCGATCCGGCTTGTCGAGCGCGCCCGGCCGGCCCATGTTCCGCGCCATGTCACGGACCATGAAGGCGATCCTGGGCGTCTGGATCGCCGCGCTCGTCGCCGCTGCAGGCTTTATCGCCTGGGACGCCACCCAGGGCGGCAGGCCGACGATCGGCGGTCCCTTCCAGCTCGTCGACCAGGACGGCAAGCCCTTCTCCAGCGACCAGCTCAAGGGCAAGCCGACGCTGATCTACTTCGGCTTCACCTACTGCCCCGACGTCTGCCCGACCTCGCTGCTGCTGATGGAGACGGCGGTCGAGAAGCTGGGACCGGCCGCCGCCAAGAACGTGAACCTGGTGTTCATCACGGTCGATCCCGAGCGCGACACGCCTGCGCTGCTCAAGGGCTACGTGCCGAACTTCGGCCCGACCTTCATCGGCCTCACCGGAACGCCGCAGCAGGTGGCCGACGTGGCGCGCGCCTACCGCGTCTATTTCCAGAAGGTTCCGGGCAAGGACGGCGGCCCCTACCTGATGGACCATTCCTCGATCGTCTACCTGCTCGACCGCAACGGCCGGTTCGTCACCCACTTCACGCACGACTCCAAGGCCGAGCAGATCGCAAACGCTGTGGGGCGTTTGCTGTGACCAAGGACTAAGTCGTTGATTGCGCATGGTTTGTGCACTGCACTATTGAAGTGACAAGCCCCCGCCCGCGCGTACAATCCGGCCGGATGCTCTATCAAGCCTACGAACTGCAACGCCAGCTCGCCACACCTGTCCGTCTCTGGGCGAACGCGTTGGAGCAGATCTATTCCAGCCCCTACAATCCATGGGCCGATACCTGGTTCGGCAAGTCGGTCGCCGCCGGCGCCGAAATCGTGGCCCGCCTCACCCGGAACTACGGCAAGCCGGCGTTCGGTCTGAAGACGACGACCGTCGGCAACGAGACGGTCGCGGTCAACGAGGAGGTGCTGCTCGCCAAGCCGTTCTGCCGGCTGCTCCGCTTCCGCCGCGACACCGCCGTCCGGCATCCCAAGGTCCTTGTCGTGGCGCCGATGAGCGGCCATTTCGCCACGCTGCTGCGCGGCACGGTCGAGGCGCTGCTGCCCGACCACGACGTGCACATCACCGACTGGATCGACGCCCGCGACGTGCCGTTGGCACTGGGCAACTTCGATCTCGACGACTACATCGACTACGTCGCCGAGTTCTGCCGCTACCTCGGACCGGACGTCCACGTGATCGCCGTCTGCCAGCCCTCGGTGCCGGTGATGGCCGCCGCCGCGCTGATGGCCGAGGCCAAGGACCCGCGCCAGCCCAAGTCGATCACCCTGATGGGCGGCCCCATCGACACGCGCGTCAGCCCAACGGTCCCCAACGACCTCGCGATGCGCAACTCGATGATGTGGTTCCGCCAGAACGTCATCTCGACGGTGCCGCTCAACTATCCGGGCGCGTTGCGCCGCGTCTATCCGGGCTTCCTGCAGCTCACCTCCTTCATCAGCATGAACCTCGACCGGCACATGAACGCCCACATGCGCCAGTTCGAGCATCTCGTGAAGGGCGACGACGAGTCGGCCGACGGCCACCGCGCCTTCTACGACGAGTATCTTGCGGTGATGGACCTCACCGCCGAGTTCTACCTCCAGACCATCCAGGTCGTGTTCAAGGAGCACCTGCTGCCGCGCGGCGCGTGGGTGAGCCGCGGCAGAAAGATCGATCCCTCCTTCATCGAGACCGCCCTGATGACCGTCGAGGGCGAGCTCGACGATATCTCGGGCGTCGGCCAGACCAAGGCCGCGCACGCGCTGACCCCCAACATTCCCGGCGCCCGCCACGTCCACTGGGAGCAGCCCCGTGTCGGCCACTACGGCATCTTCAACGGCCGCAAGTGGCGCGAGCAGATCATGCCGCGGGTCCGCAGCTTCATCCGCGAGAACGACGCCCGCTAGCTCCGCCCCGAGTCGCATGGAACGCGACAATAAAAAAAACCGAACCTGCGACCGCCTCCGTCGCCGCCTCGACGATCAAGTCACTGATACCGCGATCTTTTTCCGCCCGGGCTGCGACAGCGCATGTCGCACGAACTGCGACATTTGCGGTTACCGATTCGCTCTCTCCTATCATCCTCCGGCAATCGCCCGAGGAGGGCTGAACAGAGCCCTCCTCAAGATCGTCTATATCCTATACATATCCTGCCGATCCGTCAAGCGCGATCGTCAGGCCTTGGCCAGCCCCGCCTTGATCAGCATCGGCTTCACGTCGACGTAATACTTCTCGGCAAAGGCGCGATAGGCGGCCGGATCGCGATACCACGGCTCCTGGATGAACCTGTCGAGCAGCGCCTGGTGGCCGGGGTCGGCCATCGCTTCCTTGACCGCATCGTGCAGCGCCATGATCACCGGCTGCGGCAGATCCCTCGGCCCGACCAGCCCGTAGGGGCTGACGGCCACGGCGTTGATGCCGCTCTCGACCAGGGTCGGCTTGTCGGGATACTTGCCGAAGCGCTTTTCCGTCGCCATCGCCAGGATGCGAACCTGCCCGTTCTCGACGAACGGCGCCCAGGCGGCACCGTCGGGCACGAACTGGATATGGCCGCCCAGCAGGGCCGGCATCCACTCGGCGCCGCCCTTGTAGGGAATATGGGTGAAACGCGCGCCCGTCGCCTGTTCGGTCTCGATCATCAGCAGATGTCCGGTGCCACCAACCCCGCTGGTGCCGTAGTTCAGCTTCTCCGGCTCGCGCTTGCCGGCCTCGATCAGGTCCTGGATCGTCTGGTAGGGCGAGTCGGCCTTCACGACGACGCCGAAGGTGAACTCCGACAGGCCGACGATGTAGGAGAAGTCGCGCAGCGGATGCCACGCCGCCGTCTGATAGTGCGGATAGCGCAGGCTGTTGATGGTCATGCAGGCGATGGTGTAGCCGTCAGGTTTGGTGTTCACCATCTGCGCCGCCGCCAGCGTGGCGGCAGCGCCGGCCTTGACGTCGACGATCACCTGCGTGCCCCACTTGCGGCCCATGCGTTCGCCCAGGAAGCGCAGGTGTACGTCCGCCACTCCGCCGGCTGCCAGCGGGTTGTAGATCGTGACGGGCTTGTCGGGCTTCCAGGTGCCCTGCGCCTGCACGAGCGCCGGCGCGGCCAGCGCGCCTCCCATCATCGTCGTCAGAACGCGCCGCCTGTTCAGTCTCGTCATCCCTGTCCTCCATCTGGTCCGATCTGCGCCGGATGGCGCCAGCATAGGGGCTTAACCTCCGCGGTGGAACCCGCGCTGCGGTCGGCACGTTCTTCCGCGATGGGTATGGAGGAACAGTGGACCAACGCCGCCAACGTGCTGGTGGCGATGATCACGACCTGGGGCCTCAGGGTGGTGGGCGCCGTCATCATCCTGATCGGCGGCTGGATGGCCTCGCGGTTCCTCCACGCCGCCGTCGTGGGTCTGCTGAGGAAGTCGCCGCACATCGACCTCACCGTTGCGCTCTTTCTCGCCAACGGCGCGCGCTACGCCGTCCTCATCTTCACTTTCGTGGCCGTGCTCACGACCTTCGGCATCGCGACCACGAGCTTCGTCGCCGTGCTGGGCGCGCTCGGCATCGCCGTCGGCCTGGCGCTCCAGGGTACCCTTTCAAATCTCGCCGCCGGCATCATGCTGGTGGTGTTCCGGCCCTTCCATGTCGGTGACCGCGTCGAAACCGGTGGTGTCGCCGGCACGGTGCGCGAGATCAACCTGTTCTTCAGCGAGATCGACATGGACGACAACACGCGGGCCGTCATCCCCAACGGCAAGCTGTGGGGCGAGATCGTCCGCGTACCGACGCGCAACGGCACCGCCAGGATCGACCTGCGCGTGCCGCGGCCGGCCGATGACGATGTCGGGGCCGCCATCGCGAGGCTCAAGGGCATCATCGAACGCGACGAGCGGGTCACGCAGGTGGCGGCGATCGGCGTCGAGACGCTGGAGGCCGACAAGTACGTCCTCGCGGCGCACCTCTGGGTGAACCGCACCGACGCCGGCGCAGTACGCTACGACCTCAACCGCACCATCAAGGACGAGTTCGACCGCAAGCCCCCGACCTTGGTGGAGCGCCGCACCGGATAGGTCTAACCTGCCGCAATGGCCGACCTGCCCGTTGCAGTTTCCGAGTGGCGACCCGCGCCCTTCGAGGTGAAGGGCGAGACCGTGTTCGCGATCGGCGACGTGCATGGCTGCGCAGCCGAGCTCGCCGCTCTGCTGAACACGATCGCCAGGCTCGCCGGCGACGCCGAGGGAAAGCGACGCCTCGTCTATCTCGGCGACATGATCAACCGCGGCCCGGACAGTGCGGGCGTGCTGAAGCTCTGGGCGCGCGACGAGGAAGCGCACGGCGTCGACCATGTCGACCGCCTGATGGGCAACCACGAGATCATGATGATGCTGACGGTCATCGGCGGCCCGCATGCCCGCAAGGCGGAGACGATGTGGCTCTCCAGGCGCATGGGAGGCCGCGTCACGCTCGACCAGATGGTCGACCGGGCCGGCTATGCGCCACCCCATGCCGACCAGGCGCTCCTGAAGGAGGCACTGGGCGAGGAGGTGGTACACCGCCTGCAGCAGATGCGCAGCCACGTGCGGCTGGGCAACACCCTGTTCGTCCATGGCGGGCTCGACCCGCACGCCGATCAGGACGAATTCCTGGCCCGGCCCTGGCTGGTCTTCACCGAGGCGCGCTGGGCCTGGATCAACCACGGCTTCCTCGACTGGAAGCAGGGATTCGGCGGCACGCTGGTGGTGCACGGCCACACGCCGCCCGACAAGCACCGCAAGATCAGCGGCATGGACGATCCGCACGCCTTCGAGGGCGACCGGCTCGGCCTCGACGGCGGCAGCGCCCGCACCGGCATCGTCGCCGGCGCCGAGATCCAGGACGGCCGCTTCCGCATCCTGAAAGCCGGCACGGCGTTCGAAAACCCGGTGCCGTCGGAAGACTGAAATTCTTCCCGCCGGACTGTCGGAAGTCCGCCCTCCGTTACGTCCTAGGCAATGAAAGGCCTATTCCCATGCTCTACGCCATCCTTTGCTACAACGTCGAAGAAGCCGTCGGCGCCTGGTCCAAGGAGCACCACGACCAGACGATGACCCGGCTCCACGCCGTCCACGACAAGCTCGCCGCGCAGGGCCGCATCGGCCCGGTGGCCCGGCTGCTGCCGACCACGGCCGCGACCACACTGCGCAAGGGCCGCGAGGACGTGGTGATCGACGG